>JBHEMM010000007.1:9944-28073 GCA_046262595.1 Vulcanimicrobiaceae bacterium | reverse complement strand
GGCGGTTGAGGAAGGCATCGCCTCGCCCGACGATATCGACCTTGCAATGCGGCTGGGAACGAATTATCCGCAAGGGCCTATCGCCTGGGGCCGCGAGATCGGCGGCGACCGGGTCAACCGCATTCTCAAACGCCTTGCTGCCGCCGAAGGTGCAGCTTTTGCGCCTCACCGCGCGTTATACGTTCTTGACGTGCAAGAACCGGAAGACGATGAACCAGACCCCGAAGCGTAGCCGCGACGTCGTGGTGATCGACGCACTGCGCACGCCCATCGGGCGGTACGGGGGCGTGCTCGCGCACGTGCGGCCCGACGATCTTGCCGCCGCCGTCATCAAAGCGATCGTGCAGCGTACCGGTGTCGATCCCGCGCGAATCGACGACGTGTTTTTCGGTGCCGCGAATCAAAGCGGCGAGGACAACCGCAACGTCGCACGCATGGCCGCGCTGCTTGCCGGTTTGCCGGTTGAAGTCGCCGGCACAACGATGAACCGCCTGTGCGGAAGCAGTTTGCAGGCCATCAACTCCGCCGCGCACGCGATCGCCTACGGAGAGAGCGACATCGTGATCTCGGGCGGTGTGGAATCCATGACGCGCGCGCCGTTCGTGCAGCCCAAAGCGGAAAAACCGTTCGCGCGGTCGCCCGAAACGTTCGACACGACGATCGGCTGGCGCATGGTCAATCCGGCGATGCCGAAGGAATGGACGATCGGCTTGGGCGAGACGGCCGAGAAGGTCGCGCAGTCGTACGGCATTACGCGCGGCGAGCAAGATGCGTTCGCGCTCCAATCGCAGCAGCGGGCGAGCGCGGCGGTGCAGCGCGGCGCATTCGCGGACGAACTTCTTCCCGTGGGCGGCGTTGAGCATGACGAACATCCGCGCCCGCAAACCACGCTGGCCGACCTGGAAAAGTTGCGCCCGGCGTTTAAAGCCGGCGGCACGGTGACCGCGGGTAACTCGTCCGGCATCAACGACGGCGCATCGGCGCTGCTCCTTTGTGAGGCGGAACTCGCACGCACGCTCGGGTTCAAACCGCTCGCGCGCGTGGTTGCGACGGCTGCGTCCGGCGTCGCGCCCGACGTCATGGGTCTGGGTCCGATCCCCGCGACGCGTAAAGCGCTCGCGCGTGCGGGCCTGAACATGCGGCACATCGACCTGACGGAGATCAATGAGGCGTTTGCCGCACAAGCGATCGCCGTGCTTCGCGACCTGGAGATCGATCCCGAAACGGCGAACGTGAATGGCGGAGCTATCGCGCTTGGGCACCCGCTGGGCGCCAGCGGCGCGCGCATTGCAACCACGCTGCTGCACGAGCTGCGCCGGCGAGGCGGACGCTACGGGCTCGCAACGATGTGCATCGGCGCCGGCCAAGGCATCACGACGATTTTCGAAAGGCTTTAAATGACCGCTACCGGTTCGAGAACAACGACGCAGCTGCTGATTGGCAAAGAGTTTATGGAAGCTGCCGGCGGCGCAACGTATGTAAATGCGAATCCCGCAACGGGTGCTGTTTTGGCCGACGTTGCGAATGCCGGCGCGGCCGACGTGGACCGCGCGGTGAAAGCGGCGCGCGCCGCGTTCGAAACGGGAAAATGGTCGAGCATGGCCGCTTCCCGCCGCGCGAAGATCATCTATAAGATGGCGCAGCTCATCGCCCAACGCGCGAGCGAACTGGCGCTGCTCGAAGTGCGCGACAACGGGAAGACGATCAACACCGCAAAAGGCGAGATCGGCGCGATCGTGGATTGCTTCGAGTTTTACGCCGGCGCGGCAACGAAAAACTACGGCAGCACGCTGGCGGCACCGCTGCCGAATTACCTTGCGTACACACTGCAGGAACCCGCCGGAGTGGTCGGCGCGATCGTGCCGTGGAATTTCCCGCTGCTGCTCGCCTCCTGGAAAGTGGCGCCGGCGCTTGCGGCCGGCTGCACGATCATCCTCAAGCCGGCGCCGTCGACGCCGCTGACCGCGGTCGAACTCGGTAAAATTGCGCTTGAAGCCGGTTTGCCCGAAGGCGTGCTCAACATTCTCACGGGCGATAGCACGCAGCTTGGCCAGGCGCTTGTCGAACATCCCGGCGTGGACAAAATCGCGTTCACCGGCAGCACCGCAACCGGAAAGCGCGTCGCGGCAACCGCCTCGCAGACACTCAAACGCGTTACGCTCGAGCTCGGCGGAAAATCGCCGTCGGTCGTGTTCGACGACGCGGATCTTACGCAAGCCGTGAACGGCGCGCTGTACGGCATCTTCTACAACGCGGGTCAAACATGCGAGGCGCGCTCGCGCGTGCTGCTGCACGAAGCGATAGCCGATGCGTTCATCGATCAGTTCAAACAGAAGGCAGCGAAACTGCGCACCGGCAATCCGGAAGATCCGCAAACCCACGTCGGCGCCATCACGATGCGCGAGCAGCTCGATAAAATTGAAAAATACTGCGAGATCGCCGATGCAGAGGGTGCAACGAAGCTCTTCGGCGGCGAACGCCCGCAGCTGGGCGAAGGTTTTGCGAACGGCATGTTCTGGTCGGCCAGCGCTTACGAAACAAAACCCCAACACCGCATCGCCCGCGAAGAAGTGTTCGGCCCCGTCGCGAGCTTCTTGCGTTTCAAAAACGAAGCGGACGCCATAGCGCTCGCCAATGATTCGGAGTACGGCCTTTCGGCGAGCGTCTGGTCCGAAAACGTCGGCCGGGTCAACCGGGTCGCGAAAGCGATGCGCAGCGGGACCGTCGCGATCAATACGCCGTATGCGGTGTTTCCCGGCGTGCCGTTCGGCGGGTATAAGGCATCGGGATACGGCCGCGAGCTCGGCCTGGAAACGCTCGCGCAGTATTCGGAAACGAAAAGCGTCATAACGTACACCGGCGAGAAGCCGATCGATCCGTTCGGCGTGTGAGGTCTGCAGCATCGAACCGCTAAAAATGGGTTCAACGTACCAAACGACCTACGGCACGCTCTGGAAGGACGGCGAATACTTCCCGAGCGGAACGAAGGTGATTGTCGTCGGACTGCATTTGGAAGAAGGCTTCTGCGTGCGTTTTCCGGGCGAAGTTGACGGCGTACCGCTCGAAACGTGGGAAGAGTGGAGCGAGTCGGACTTCCTTGCAGCCGACGGCACCGTCGAGGGCCCCGGCGAGATCTCGCAAGACCTGCTCACCGAAGCGCGCGAAGTGCTCCGCGACGCCGAAGACGGCTGCCATCTGCACCTGCACGAAGGCGAAGAGCTTTAGCGCCTTCTCAGCCGCCTAAAACAGAAGCGCGCGCCACTTCCGCGCGATAGCCTGCCTCGATAGCGGCGGATATGCTTCGAAGCAAGTGTTTGAGCGTGCGGCGCGCGATGCGGCGCCCCGCAATGACATCGAAAATGGCGCCCGCTGCGCCGAATGGCGGCGTGTGCCATCCCGTGAGTAAAAGGTGCGCGCCGCGCTTTTCGGGGCGAGCCGTAAGCACGCCGCGAAAGTCGGGGAAAAGGCGATGCGTCCGCGGCTTCCATGCAATGAGCAGCGCATCGTGGCGGCGCGCGGTATCGGTTGCATCGTCGGTCGTCTTTGCGGAAAAGGCAACCTGCTCGCCAAGCGGGGCAGACGGCGTCAAATAGAGTTCCGTCCGTGCGTGAAGCGCATTTTCGGCAAGCTCCATGACGGCAGAAAAGGGACAGTCAACATAACGCTCGGCGGTTGTTCGGATCATCGCATACCTCTTGGGCGAAATGCGCCGCTAACCCCTCGCCGAGGTAAAATGCTGCTCCGCCTTTGGTGAGATAAGTGCGTAATACTCGCGAAAGAGCGCCGCGGCCACCGTTCCGGGCCAGTGCGCGGGAAGCAGCGTGCTGGGCAAACCAGGATCGATGTACGTAAACTTGCGGTAGTCGTGGACCAGCCACATGCGTTCGACGAACGCCGCGCCGTCCGGCAAGTCGCGCGCCGCGCGTTCGTTCCGCAAGCGCGTTTCATACCGTGCGATGAACGCGCGGTACTGCTGCGCGATGGCCGGCAGATCCCAGCAGCGTTCGAGCAGCTCGCGGTCCGTTCGCGGCCCCAGGTATTCACCCGAAAACAAGTCCACGCTGTCGAACACGCCGTTCGATCGCGCTGCGCTGCGCGCGTCCTCCAGCCGGTCGTGCGGCGACAGCCACGCCGACGCCGAGAGCGGCGCCCATCCAAGGACCAGTAAATCTTTGCGCAGCCCGTCGCGTCCGCGGCGGTTCGCTTCGGCGATCGTATACGTGAGCATGCGCCAATGCCCGTCCCAATCCACGACGGGTCCGTAAATGCGGGGACTGATTGCCTCGACGCGTGCCCGTCCCCGCGGCGTGAGAACGTAGTAGGAACGGTTCCCGCGCCGGCGCGGTTGGAGCCAGCCCTGACGCGACATACGCGAAACTGCTTGCCGCACCGCCTGATCGGAGAGTCCGAACTCGGCCATCAAGCGGATGAGGCCGCCGACCCACAGCTCGCCGTCCGCCTGCCCGGTGCGGTGCACGAAGTCGCCGAAGAGGGTGAAGATAAACGAGTTCGGACGTGTCACCGGCCTTGACAGGAAAGAGGTCATATGACACTATTCTCACGACAAGCAGAATTTCCGTCACATTGCTGGAGGCCTCCATGGCGCGTATATCGACTTTCGACGATTGGCTCGACCTGCTCAAAGAGTGGCAAAACGATATCGGCCTCAACAACGAGCTCATCGAGCGTTACATGCCAGGCTACACGTTTGAAGCCAAATACGGCGAGCTGCCGACCGGCGAGATCTCGTTCGGCGACTTCAAAGGCGAGCGCCGCTGGGACAAAGTGCTCGAACTGCCCGATCAGCGTATGCGCGACGCGGTTTTGAACATGATTGTGTTCCAAGGTGACACGGAGTTCGCCAGCAACGAACAGCAGCGCTTCCTGGTCAACAATGCGCCGTCCGAATACGATCTTGCCTCGCTCGTGCGCATCATGGTCGAGGAGACGCGCCACGGCTATCAGATGTGTCATCTGCTCGTGAACCATTTTGGCGCCGACGGGAAGATTGAGGCCCAGAAAATGCTCGAACGCCGCGCATTCGGCAAGAAGAACCGCTTGTTGAACGCCTTCAATGACGACGTCACGCATTGGATGGACTTTTTCGCCTACACCAACTTCATGGATCGCGACGGCAAATTCCAATTGACGATGCTCTCACATTCCGGCTTCGCGCCGCTGGCCCGTTCGATGGGTCCGATGCTGCGCGAAGAATCCTACCACATGGGTACCGGCATCTCCGGTCTGCGCCGGATCGCGCAGGCAGGCGTTATCCCGGTCAACGTCCAGCAGAAGTATTACAACAAGTGGATCTCCGGTTCGCTCGACCTTTTCGGGACCGATCACAGCGGTTCCGCGCAGTGGGCGTACACGTGGGGCATCAAAGGCCGCGTGGACGAAGACAAAACGTCAGAAGCTGCCGACAAGGAACATCTGAACGAGCGCGCGCGCGGCCAATTCTACGACGAATGCGAGAAAACCGTGGAGCGCGTGAATGGGGTCAACCCCTCGGAGACCAAAATCTTCATGCCGGACGCGCGCTTCAACCGCAAAATCGGCGCGTACGCCGGCCAATATTGGACCACGGACGGGCGCCGAATTACCGCCGAAGAATGGCAGACGTATGCTCCCACCGTTCTACCCTGCGCGCAGGATGAAGTGCTGCTTAAAGACTATTTCAAAGATCCGTCCTGGATCGCACCCAAAGGAAAGAGCGAGGCCGCCTAAATGTCAGTAGCCGCTAACGGAACCGTCCAAACGCCCTTCGGCCGCGAGGAGCGCAGCATAGACGGCAAGCGCGTTATTCAATATTTTAAGGAAGGCCACGTCGGAGTCATCGAGCTGGACGATCCGCCGGCAAACACCTACACGCATGAAATGATGCGCCAGCTCGACGAAGCGATTCTGGACGCGCGCTTCGATCAAGACGTGGAAGTGATCTTGCTCACCGGCAAAGGTGAAAAGTTCTTTTCGGCCGGCGCGAACATCGGCATGCTTAACAACGTGACGCCGGAGTTCAAGTATAATTTCTGCCTGCACGCCAACGAAACGCTCTCGCGTCTGGAGCAAACCCCGAAGCTGGTTATCGCCGCCCTCAACGGCCACACGGTGGGCGGCGGACTCGAGATCGCAATGGCGGCGGATATTCGCATCGCGCGCCAAGACGCCGGCAAGATCGGCTTACCCGAGGTTGCGCTCGGCGTGCTTCCCGGCACGGGCGGGACGCAGCGCCTCGCACGTCTCGTCGGCAAATCACGTGCCATCGAACTGATGGCCACGGGCCGCACCTTCAGTTTCGAACAAGCGCTCGAATGGGGCATGGTCAGCGACATCTACGAAGGCGACGCGCACAGCTTTCGCGAGCAGGTCGTCACGTACGCCAAGCAATTCACGACGCCGAACAAAGCGCCAATGGCGGTCGGACACATCAAACGCGCCGTGCAAACCGGTTTGGAGCTGCCGCTCAACGACGCACTGGCGCTTGAGCGCGAATTGCAGTCACTGCTCTTCAAGAGCGAAGACGCCAAAGAAGGCATCGCCGCCTACAACGAAAAGCGCATGTCGAAATTCAAGAATAAATAAGACCGCCCGGGCAACACCCATGCCTCGCGCCCAAACCCTTGTTGCCCTTGCGGCGGTCGTACTCGCAAGCCTGTCCGCAATGAACCTCGGCGGCCGTCCGCGCCCCGTTCTAGCACTGGCAGCGATTGGGTTACTGCTGCTGCTCGGCTATTTCCGGGTGCGCGCCGGCCTGAGCAAAAAGAAACCGCAGCGCACGTTCGATTCATACGAACGCGCCCTGCGCATTCAAGAGCAGCGCGAGAAGAAGTACTGGCGCTAAGCCTTGGCATCCAGCCCCTCGCGCGTGAGCATCTCCGTGTAAATTCCGCGCACGCGATCCATGGAATCGATCTCGCTCGCCGGCTTATCGTCGCGGACGCGCACGATGCGCGGAAAGCGCATCGAGAAGCCGCTCTCGTGCAAATCGCTCGGCTGCAGAATATCGAACGCCACCTCTAAAACTATCTGCGGTTCGACCGCGATGGCGTATCCCCGCTTTCCGGTCGCGTGCTCTAAAAACCATGGCGTGAGCCGCGCGATCTCCGCATCGGTCAAGCCGGAATACGCTTTGCCGATCGTCAGCAATTCGCCGTTCTCGCCGCGCACCGCAAATGTGTAATCGGAGAGCACCTTTGCGCGTTTGCCGTGTCCCCACTCCACCGCGACAACGACCACATCAAGCGTCGAGAGCTCGCGTTTGAGCTTGAGCCACCATTTACCGCGCTTACCCGGATGATACGGAGCATCCGTGCGCTTGAGCATCAGGCCTTCATGCCCTTGCGCGCGCGCGCGCTCGAAGCGATCGTGCAGTTCTTCGGCGGCGGGCGGTTCGCCCAACCGGGTGAACGGCGCGAGGTGCAGATGCGGCTGGGGCGCCACCAGCTGCGCTAAGCGTTCCCGCCGTTCGAGCAGCGGCGCATCGATCAGGAACTCGTCGCCTTGCGCGAGCAGGTCGAACACCGCGTATGTTACGGGAACTTCTTGCAGCAGCCCCTCGTCGATCGTCTTGCGCTGCAGCCGCGCCTGCAGGTAGCGGAACGGCAGCACGCGCTCGCCGCTTTGCGCGATCAGCTCGCCGTCAAGCATGAAGTCGCCCCGAACGCCGAGCAGCACCTGTTCCACTTCCGGGTACGAATGCGTCACCTCATTGAGCGTGCGTGAAAAGAGACGCACAACGCCGCCAAACTTGTGTGCCTGCGCGCGGATGCCGTCAAATTTTTCCTCGACGATCCAGCCGCCTTGCTGAAGGTCCTTATACTCCGATCCATACGTAACGGGCGTTGCCAGCATGAAGCCGACCGGCGTGCCGTACGCGATCCGCAACGCATCGAGACCGCCATGCCGCGCAGCAACGGCCACCGCGCCGATATCGCCGGCCAGCATCGACGCACGCCGGACGGCTTTCGGCGGCGCGTCAAACGCCGCAGCAACGCCGTCAACGATAAGCCCCTCACGTAAACCGATGCGCAGATCGCCCGTCAAGATTTTGATGACGTACGTCGCTTCAAGCGGATCGCTGCAGGCGCGAAAAATGCGCTCGCAGAGCGCTTCGCGTTTGCGCCCGGCCGCCTTCCCGCGCGCCGCCGCGATCTCTTCGAATATGCCGTACAGCAACGCCGGCGTAAGCGTCTCCGTGAACAGCGCGAGGCCGGCCGGCGGCCGCAGTTGCGGTCCCAGAGCGGCGCCCAGATCGCCATGCTGGCGGTATGCTGCCGAAAGTGCGCCTTCGCGCACATCCCACGCGCGTTTGGCGGCCGCGATAATCGTGCGCCCGCCGATTCCTAGGCTGCGCTCGTCGCGCGCCGCAAATGGATTGCCGGTAAAGAACCGGGCTGCGTGCGCCAAGCCGGCATCGTCGAGCGTGCGCAGGTACGCTGCTAGAATGGCAACCTTTTCCAGCTTAGCCGGCGTTGCGGCGATCGCGGCGCATGCACGCGCGAACGCGATCATCTCAGCGGCGGTTCAGCGCCGTCGTCTGCAGGAACAGCCCATACCAGGAAAATTTCTGCAACAGCTCGTCGTGCGCAACGCCGGTCGTAAGGACGAACGTGGGCGCATGAACGCGCATATTTTCGAGTGTCATTTGCGAGGCCAAACGCACGTACAGATTCGGTGCCGGCCCCTGCAGCATGGCCATGAGAGCCGCATTTCCGGTGCTCGTGTCATCGGTGAAGAGACTGAGCAGCCGGTGATGCGGCGCGCTCTTCGCCCAATTCGCAACGGCATCGAAATACCCGTACGCGGCATCGAAAAGAATAACGTCGCTGATGCGGCCGTTCATGCCTCCACGGGTGAGGACGCCTCCCAATCCGCCGTAGCCGCCGCTATGCGCGGTCAGCGCGATGCGGCCCGGGCGTGACGTGTGAATCGCCCCGCGCGCTCGTAACGATGCGATCACATCGGCGACGAAGCGCGCGAAACCGTTTTCGTCGAGTTCCAGTTTGCCGTCGCCTGAATCGGGCGCGTTGAGCGGCCCTTGAGGAACGACCAAGATGGCGTTGACGTTCGTCGCTGCCAACTGCTCCGCAATTTTATAGCGCTGGAAAACACCCGCAACGCTGTTGTTCCATCCATGGAAGTGAACGATCAGATCGACGTCGTCGCGCGGAACGTACCCATTGGGAACGAAGACGCCGACGCTCGAGTCGCTGTAATGGGCTGCGGCATCGTAGAACGTGTTTTGATACGTATGACCGGCGGCGCGGCTCGCATGCGGAAACGGGGCGGACGTCAAATGCTCCACGAACATGAGGCCGGGCGCGGGCGCCGCAGGCGCAGTCGGCGTGAGTTGGGCCACGCCGAGCGCGCCCGCCGAGGCGAGAAATTCGGCGCGGGTCGGGCTCATCGGCTCAAGCGGGGGAGCAGCCGGGTGAAGCGAACGCAGTTCATCATGGTAACCGCATTTATTCTCATGAACGTCGAGCGCCCCCGCCTAAAAAGCGTGGCAGATGATTTGCTGGCCATCGACGGTATTGCGGAAGTCTACAGCGTGGCCGGCCCCTTCGACATGATCGCCGTCGTACGCGTCCGGGAACACGACCAGCTGAACGACCTTGTGACCGAGAAAATCGGCGCGCTCGAAGGCATCGAAGACACGGAGACGCTGATCTCGTTCCGCTCGTTCGCGAAGAAAGATCTCGGCATGCTGTGGGACATCGGCGTCGACTGAGTCGCAAGCCGGGCGCGCGCTTTGCGTGTCCGCTACGCCTTTAAGGCAGATCGATCCGGTAGAACGGAATGCCGTCGATCCACATGCGCTGCATTTGTCCTGCGGCGAGCGTGTCGAAGCGCACGGCCGACGTGCCCAGCCTGTACGACCGGTCTTTTTGCAGCAGCAGCGGCGAGCCGTCTGCCGTGAGACGGCCCTTCACCGCAAAGACGCGCGTTGCAATGCTTTGCCCCCACAACTGATCGCCCTCGTAGCGACCGGCAAGCTGCGCCAGATGTGCCGGAGCGCTGAACGTTTTGAGTCCGCGATACGCTGCACCGTAGTACCACTGGTCTCCGGAGTACAACTGCGCGATCGCCCCGCTCTTGTCCGGAACGAACGTTAGGCCGTACACCGCAAAGCGCCGATCGTTCACATAGAACGTGTTGCCGCCCCGCGCGTACAGCGTTTCGGGCGTCGAGCCGTTTTGCAGCGCAACGCCGGCGCCTTGCGGCACAAACGTTAACTGCGAACCGTCGGGCGCCGTATACGTGCCCGCAAGTTTCGCCGCGTTTGCAACGGCCGAGCGCTGCAGATACATACCTTGCGCCGCAGGCGCAGGCGGCAGCGCCTCCCCGGCGCTTTGTGCGCGCAGCACCTGCATCGCGTAGAGCACGATAGCGCACGGATGCAGCGGCGCTTCCACCAGGTTGGACATTGCGATGACGCCGAATCCGCGCGTGACGTTCGTGTCCATGCAGGCGCTGTAACCGGCAATGCCGCCCGTATGCGACACGTGCTTCTCGCCGTTTTCCTCGTGCAGTCCCAAGCCGAAGCCGTAGTGCTGATAGAGCAGCGGGGCTTCCGACAGCTCGGGAGTGGCCTGGCCTGCAGGCTTACCGTGCATGTCGTCGGGCGTGGTCATCATCGCGTAACTTTGCGCCGATACGACGGGCGCACCGTCGGCCGCGGCACCGCCATTGAGCAGAAAGCGCATGTAGCGCGCCATGTCACCGGGCGTGGAAATCACCGTGCCGGCCGGGTCGACGAAGTCGCCCGGCAGCGAGGAGACGAGATGCGGATGGTCCGGCACGATCGCGTTCATCTCGCTGAATACGTAGCCGTTCGCCGCGTCGGACAACGTCTGAGGAGTGAACGCTGCGCTCGTGTGCGTCATGCCGAGCCGGTCGAAAACACGCGCCTGCACGGATTGCTCCCACGGACGTCCGTCAAGCGCGGCAAGAATCGCGCCGGCGCTCGAGAGGCCGTCGTTGGAATACGACCAGCGAGTACCGGGCGTAAAGATTGTCTGCGCTTGGCGCAGAGCCGCCACGCTGAACAGATAGCCGGGAGCGAACGTGTAATCATCCGGAATGCCGGCCGTGTGCGAGAGCAATTGATGCGCGTAGATGGTGGCGCCGCCGCTGCGGATACTCCACCACGGCAGATACGACCGCACCGGTTTTGCCGGATCGAATGTTCCGGCATCGCGCAATTCCATCAGCGCCGTCGCAGTCATGCCTTTGGTGATCGAGCCGACGGGAAACCGCGTTTGCGCGGTGACGGGCGTTTTCGCATCGAGATTCGCGAAGCCTAACGCGATCACGCGCAGCGTGTGCGTCTTGTCCGTGATTGCAATCGAAACGCCGGGTGCGTCTTGTTCGGCGAGCGCCTGCGGCGCGTACGCCGCGATGGCATTGAGCGCATCGTCCATGGTCGGCGGCGATGCGGCCGCCGCCGGCACTTCGATAAAAAGCAGCGCCGCAAGTACGGCGTAAACGCTAATGCTAGAAAAGCGCGAGTTGTGCATGTTCCTCCAAGTATTCGGCGTCGATGCCCATACGCCGCAGCCGGTGCGTGAAGTCGCGCCACCCGTGGTTGAGCAGCACTTTCTTCGGCTGAGCAAGCTCGATATAGCGCAGCAGTGAAGGATAATCGGCATGATCGGAAAGCGCGAAGCCGCGGTCCACGCCATAACGGAACGGCGCGCTGCGGTCGAGCGTCCATCCGGTCAGCATCGCGGTGCGCACCGGCCGTCCACGCAGTGCTTTTGGCAGCGCACGCCCGGAAGGTGGCCACACCAGTACCGATTCGCCGTCAAAGTTCGCGTCGTAGCGCGCGTACGCAGGCAGCTGCACGCCGCACGATGCGTACACCTCGCACATGTTCGCAACCGCACCGTGCACCGTCACGGCCAGGCCCGCGTTGCCGGCTATAGCGACGGCCTCTTGCGCCTTGCCGAGCGAGTACGCGAAAAGCACGGGCACGGCGCCCGCTTCGAGCGCGTCCCGCGCGAAGGCCACCATGTCGGCGGCCACCTCTTCGCGCGGCGGAAAGGCGTAATGCGGCCGGCCGTAGGTGCATTCCATCAAAAGGACATCGCACGGCTTCACCTCGGGCGCCTCGCACGTGAACGAAGCGGCCAATTTAAAATCACCCGTATAGACGAAGCGCCCGGCTTCGCTCTGGATGAGCATTTGCGAGCTGCCCAGCACGTGGCCCGCGGAGAAGAGCGTGATTTGGTGCTCGGCCGCGCCTTGCGGGATCCACGGCTCGTTGAATTCGTGCTCTTCGAACGACGCGGGCGGACGCGGCGGATTCACGGGCGCGAGCAGCGAGGTCTGGACCGCGCGCTCTTGCCTTCGCGCAAAGCGGGCACGGCAAATCTTCGCCGTCGCGGACGTCGAAACGATAACCTCGTGCTCGCGCGCATGGTCCGAGTGCCCGTGGGAAACATAGCAGCGCCGGCGCGACCGCATGGAATCGATCCAAAGGTCGATAGCCCGCACGTATAAGGATTTTTCTGCTAGGGAGAACACTACCGCAAAGACGTTCGGGCGCCGCGCAACGGCAGCCTGTCCGCGTTGGTTATAGGAAGCACGATGGCACGCATATATGAAAACCTCGCCGATACGTTCGGCAACACACCGCTTGTAAAGCTCAACCGCCTGGCGAAGGGCCTGCCCGGCACCGTACTGGTCAAGATGGAATCGTTCAATCCGGCAGGCTCTGTGAAAGATCGCATCGGCGTGGCGATGATCGAAGCCGCGGAGCGCGAGGGCCGCTTGCGCCCCGGTTCGGTCATTATCGAGCCCACCTCCGGCAACACCGGCATCGCGCTCGCGTTCGTGGCTGCGGCGAAGGGCTATCCGATCGTGCTTGTGATGCCCGACACGATGACGATCGAGCGCCGCAATCTGCTCAAAGCGTACGGCGCCCAAGTGATTCTCACGCCCGGCGCGCAAGGCATGAACGGCGCCATCGCCAAGGCGCGCGAGATCGTGCAAACCGATCCGGCGAAGTACTACATGCCGCAGCAGTTTGAGAATGCTGCGAATCCCGAGATACACCGGCGCACGACCGCCGAAGAGGTGTGGCGCGACACGGACGGCGCGGTGGACGTGTTCGTCGCCGCGGTCGGCACCGGCGGCACCGTGACGGGCGTCGGTGAAGTGCTGCGTGAACGCAAGCCTTCGGTGCAGATCGTTGCCGTCGAACCCGACACGTCGGCTGTACTTTCCGGCGGAACGCCCGGACCGCACAAGATTCAGGGCACCGGCGCCGGTTTCGTACCGAAGATTTTAAACACGAATGCGTATCAAGACGTCATGCGCGTTACCGACGCCGATGCCATAGGAATGGCGCGGCGGGCAGCGCGCGAGGAAGGCATGCTCCTCGGCATATCGGCGGGCGCGAACATTTGGGCGGCGCTGCAGATCGCGGCGCGTCCGGAGTCCAAGGGTAAGCTCATCGTCACCGTCGGCTGCGACACGGGCGAACGGTACCTTTCGAATCCCGTCTTTGCCGAACAAGAAGCCACGATCGTCGAACCGGCGCTGGTTTGAGCGCACTGCCGGCCGGAGAACCCCTCGTTCGCGTTTCGCGCGGCGATCTCGTCGAATCCGTTCACGAGATCGCCGCCTGCGCGCTCGATGCCGCCGGCAACATCGTTTATAGCGCCGGCTCGATCGACGTTCCGTTTTACTTACGCTCGACCGCCAAACCGTTCATCGCCGCGGCCGCACTCGCCGCCGGTGTGCGCGAACGCTTCCATTTGGAGCCGCAAGAGATTGCAGTCATGGCAGCCTCGCATACGGGCGAGCCGTTTCACATCGCGGCCGTGCGATCGATTCTGCAGAAAACCGGCTTAAGCGAGAGCGCGCTGCAATGCGGCGCGCACGCGCCGTACAACGGTGCCGCAGCGCAGGCTCTGCAAGAGAGCGGGACCGTTCCCACGGCGGTCTACAACAACTGTTCGGGTAAACATGCGGGCATTCTCGCCCTCTGCCGAGCCATCGGCGCCGACACGGCAACGTATCTCGCGCCCCAAAATGCGGCGCAGCAAACCATCCTGGCGATGTGCGCGCGTCTTTCGGACGAACGTCCGCAAAGGATGCCTATCGGTGTGGACGGGTGCGGCATCCCGGTTTATGCGGTGCCGCTGCGCAACGCGGCGCTCTCGTTCATGCGGTTTGCGACGCTGAACGGCATCGCCGGCGGCGACGCGCGCGCGCTGCGCGCGGTGCGCGATGCCATGATTGCATATCCGCAGTATGTTTCGGGGACCGGCGAATTCGATACCGAGTTGATGTTGGCGGCGAACGGCGCCGTCGCGTGTAAAGCGGGTGCAGAAGGCGTGCACGGCGTTGCGGTGCTTGGACGCGGCGGTTTGGTGGTAAAAGTGCTTGATGGTACCTCAAGGGGGCGTGCGCCGGCTGTCGTGGGCATTTTGCGCCGTTTGAATTGGCTCGAACCGGCTGCACTTGCGTCGCTCGCGCCGTTCGAACGCCCGCAGCTCTTCAACCGCTCCGGCACGCATGTGGGCGAGATATCCGCCCTTGTCTGAGTATCTGCGCGCGCTTTCCGAACGCGTTCTGGTTTTCGACGGCGCCATGGGCACGCAGCTCATGGCGATGGAGCTGAGCACGGAAGATTTCGGCGGCGCGCAGTATCACGGATGCAACGAAGCGCTGGTCCTCACGCGGCCCGATGCCGTTCAGCAGATTCACGAAGACTATCTCGCCGCCGGCGCGGACGTCGTTGAGACCGACACCTTTACCGCCTCGCGGCTGAAGCTCGACGAATACGGCCTTGGCGAAAACGTCGCCGAGATCAACCGCAACGCCGCCCAGCTCGCGCGGGCGGCATGCGCGAAGTTTTCTACCGCTTCGCGTCCGCGTTTCGTCGCCGGTTCGATGGGCCCGACGGGAATGCTCATCTCTTCCTCGGACCCGTCGCTTTCTAAAATCACCTTCACGCAGCTTGCGGATCTCTACGGCGAACAAGCGCGGCATCTCGTCGAAGGCGGCGCGGATCTGCTCTTGCTCGAAACGATGCAGGACTTGCTCGAGCTCAAAGCCGCGATCGCGGGCATCACGCGCGAGTTTGCTAAAGGCATGCGCCGCGTGCCGATCCAGGCGCAGCCGACGCTCATCACCGAAGGCCGCATGCTGCTCGGCACGGACATCCGCTCCATTTGCGCCACGCTCGGCGCGCTTGCGGTGGACGTCGTCGGCTTGAACTGCTCGACAGGCCCCGCCCAAATGCGCGATCCGGTGCGCTACTTGAGCGAAATGTCGGAGAAGTATGTCAGCGTCATTCCGAATGCCGGCCTGCCTGTCATGGGCCCGAAAGGCGAGACGATCTACCCGGAAACCCCTAAAGAACTTGCCGCCGAGCTCGCAGCGTTCGTGCGCGAATTCGGAGTGAATGTCGTGGGCGGCTGTTGCGGTTCGACGCCCGAGCACATCGCGCTGCTGTGTGAGGCGGTGCGCGGCGCAAAAGGGCGCGAACGCCCCGCTCAACCGCTGCAGTATGCCGCGTCCGCCATGACGGCGCTTACGCTCGAACAAGAGCCCCGGCCCTTGCTGGTGGGTGAACGCATCAACGCGCAAGGCTCGCGCAAGCTCAAAGCGATGCTGCTCGAAGATCGTTACGACGACATCGCGCTGATCGCGCGCGATCAGGTTGAAGGCGGCGCGCACGTTCTGGACGTCTGCTGCGCGTTGACCGAACGGACGGATGAAGAAGGGCAGATGCGCGCGCTCGTGCGCAAACTCGCCCAATCGGTCGAAGCGCCGCTGATGATCGACTCAACGGAACCGCGCGTGATCCAAGCGGCGCTTGAAAATTATCCCGGGCGCGCGATCGTCAACTCCGTGCATCTCGAGAGCGGCCGCGCGAAGATCGATTCGATCCTTCCGCTTGCCAAAGAACACGGCGCCGCCGTCGTCGCGCTGACGATCGATGAGGCGGGAATGGCGAAAACTGGTAAGCGAAAACGTGAAGTGGCGCAGCGTATCTACGACGTCGTGTGCGGTGAATACGGCATTCCGCCGGGCGCGCTGATCTTCGACGATCTAACCTTTACGTTGGCCACAGGCGACGAAGAATACATCAACTCCGCGGTGGAGACCATCGAAGGCATTCGTCTGATCAAAGCCGCGATGCCCGGCGTGCTCACCTCGCTTGGCGTAAGCAACGTTTCGTTCGGCCTGAAGCCGGCCGCCCGCGCCGCGCTCAATTCGGTGTTCCTGCACCATTGTGTTCAAGCCGGCCTCGATCTGGCGCTGGTGCACCCCAAAGAGATCACGCCGTACGCCGAGATCGGCACGCAGCAGCGCGAGCTCTGCGACGACCTGGTGCTCAACCGCCGCCCCGACGCGCTGCAGCGTTTGATCGAGTTTTACGAAACGGCGACTCTTACACCGGCCGCAAAAGCAGCCGGCGACGCCGCAGACGATCGCGATGCGCCGCCCGAAGTGCAGATTCACAACGCAATCCTGCGCCGGCGCAAGGACGGCATTGAGGCAAAGATCGATCGGGCGCTGGAATCGCGCGATGCGGTCCGCGTGCTGAACGAAATCTTACTTCCCGCAATGAAAGAAGTGGGAGACAAATTCGGCGCAGGCGAGCTGATCCTGCCGTTCGTGCTCCAGTCGGCGGAAGTCATGAAGAAGGCGGTCGCCCATCTCGAGCAGTTTCTCGAGAAGAAAGAAGGCGCGAGCAAAGGCAAAATCGTGCTGGCGACGGTGTTCGGCGACGTTCACGACATCGGCAAAAACTTGGTTCATACGATCTTGCAGAACAACGGCTACACTGTCGTCGATCTTGGCAAACAGGTGCCGATGAATACGATTCTGGAGAGAGCCGTCGAAGAAAATGCCGATGCCATCGGTCTTTCCGCGCTGCTCGTTTCGACGAGCAAACAGATGCCGATATGCGTGCAGGAGCAGGACGCGCGCGGTTTGCAGTTCCCGGTCCTCGTAGGCGGGGCGGCCATCAACCGTGATTTCGGACGGCGCATCGTCCTGCTCGACGACGGCGAACGCTTTTTCTCGCCGGGCCTGTTTTACGCGAAGGACGCGTTCGAAGGGCTGCAGATTATGGAGAGCCTTGCCGAGCCGGCGGCGCGCGAACAACTCGTTGAACGAGCCAAGAGCGAAGCGTTCAGGTTGCGCGACGCCGCACGCAACACCGTCGTGGCGGCGAGCGCGCCCGTAACGGTGTCCAGCGTGAAGTCGGAACACGCCCTCGTGCCGCACCCGCCGTTTTGGGGGCCGCGCACCGTAACGCAAGTCGACCCCGCGCAGCTGTGGAGCTGCTTTGACCTGCGCAGTCTATACCGCCTCTCGTGGGGCGCTTCGAACACGAAGGGCGAAGCGTTCGAGCGGCTGATCCGCGAAGATTTCGAACCGCGTTTGCACCGCTATCAATCCGCTGCTATAACGGACGGTTTGCTCGAGCCGCGCTTCGTCTACGGCTACTATCCCGCGGCCGGCGAAGGCAACGACGTTATTCTGTACGATCCGCAGCAGCGGGGCAAAGAGATCGCGCGCTTCACATTCGCGCGCCAAGCGGGCGGCGAACATCTTTGTCTTGCGGATTATCTGCGCACGCCGGAAAACGGCGGCGCATCGGACGTGGTCGCGTTGCAAGTGGTCACTGTCGGCACGCCGGCCGGCACGCGGATTGAGGAGTTGCAGCGGGCGGGTGAATACAGCGAGTCCTATTTTCTACACGGCTTTTCGGTGCAAAGTGCCGAAGCGCTAGCAGAGTACGCGCACCGCCAAATCCGCGCGGAGCTCGGCCTCGCGGACGATCGCGGCAAACGCTATTCTTGGGGCTATGGCGCCTGTCCGGATCTTTCACAGCACCAGACCGCTTTCCGCCTGCTCGATGCTGCTTCGGCAATCGGCGTCACGCTTACCGAAGCGTTTCAGATCGTTCCCGAACAGTCCACGGCGGCGATCGTGCTGCACCATCCCAAGGCCGCCTATTTCAATGCTGCAGCCGTGCGCGAGCTCGAGCCCGCTGCGCCTTAGACGCTCGCATCCGGAACGACTGCGCCCGCGCCGACTGCATTCTGCTTTCCATGCTCCACGATAGCTGAACGCAGCATCACGATGGCGGTGTAGATC
>JBHEMM010000007.1:0-9934 GCA_046262595.1 Vulcanimicrobiaceae bacterium | reverse complement strand
ACAGTGATATCGAGCGACTTCACGATGAACGCCGCGATAAGCACGCCCGGCACGCCGCCGATCGCCAGGCCCAGCGCGGCGCGCAGTTCGTATGCGTTGAACCGGATGAACCGTCCGCTCGCAAACGGCATGAGGAACGCGCACGAACCCATCATGATCGGCCATGCGGTGCTCAAATCCATGCCCAGCAGGCCGATCATGATCATGGCGGGCGCATACAAGCCGATGCCCAGCGTCATGAGCGCGCCGAGGACGAAGTTCCCCGCGATACCGATCCACAGCAGCGTACCGTGCAGCGCGAGCGCGTGGCCGCCGGCCGGGCCGACGTGCAGGTTCTTCAACGCGAACAGAACGGCCGCGGCCAGCAGCGCGAGGCCCATTCCCGTCTGCACGTAACGCCGCGGCCACTGCGCGACGATTCCCGCGCCGAGCCAAGCGCCGGCGATCGCGGCGATAATAAGCACCACGAGGGTAAACGGATCGACGCCGATCAGTAAGATGATCGCCAGCGCTTCGACGACGGTGGGCAACGCGTGGCCGACATTGAGCGTGCCGGGAATGCGTTCGTCCGGTACCAACTTCATCACCTTAAACGCCGACGTCGTGGGCGCGAACGAGCCGATGCCGAGCGTATCGAAGAAGTTCGTGACGAATCCGATCAGCAGCTCGATCGGCTTTGGCCAGACCAGCCCCCGGGCCGCGATGGCACGTCCCCAAAAATAGATGTAGCCGGCCGCAAGCAGTCCCAGCAGCGAGAGCACGACATGAAGCACGTTCATGCAGCTGTAGTACGCCGCCCGGGTTCATTAGTCCACTTGCCCTACGCGCGGGGGCCGGGGCGTCCAAGGCGCCGGTTCGAGAAGCGGGATACGATTGCGTTATGAAAAGCGGCTTGGCGTTGTCCGGATTGGCATTCACCGCAGCGGCGGTGTTAGCGGCGTGCGCCGGCAGCGGCGGCCGTCCGCCGGTGCCGAACGGCGCAGAGGTGTCGCGGCAATCGTACACGCAGAACGGCTCCACGCTAACGATCTCGGGACCGATCACGGCGATCATCAGCAGCACCGAGTTTTCCGTCAACGCCGGAACCGGCTGCGGTTCGATGCACGTGTATACCACCTCGTCCACCACATACAGCCCGTCGGGTGCCAAACCGCTCGTCGGCGAGAACAGTACCGACACGGGCAGCGGCAGCTGCGCTACCTCGCTCACCGCTTCGGGCGTAACCATCACCTCGACGCCGGCACCCTCTGCGAGCGTCTCGCCGACGCCTTTGCCTGCAAGCTATACGATCGGCGGCGGCGAGATCTTCGGCTTGGACGGCACGTTTAATCCGGCGGACGGCGATAGTGCCACCGGCGCACAAAGCCAAACGGTGGATGGAATGCCGTGCGCGACGACGATGCCCAACGCGTACCACGTGCATGCGTTCGTGGGGATCGTCATCAACGGCCGTCAATATGCGATTCCGGACGGCATCGGCATGTACAAGCCCGGCGGCGACATCACATACGCCGGTTTCCCGAACTGGACGGAATACGCGACCTGCTACTATTACATGCACACGCACGACGCGTCCGGCGTCATGCACGTCGAATCACCGCAGAGTGTCGCGCTCACGACGAGCATCTACAACCTGCGTAACTTTTTCGACGTGTGGGGACAACCGGTTTCTGCAACGCAGATCGGACCCTTCAGCGGTACGGTGACCGCATACGTGGCGCAGGTTCCGCTCAAGACGGCGCGCATTCTGACCTCGTACTACACCACGTACACCGGCGATCCGGGAACGATCCCGATGAAATCGCACACGACGATCTGGCTTCAAATCGGCCCGAAGATCTACGCCCCCTCGCAACTGCCGGTACTCAACTACTACGAGGAGTACTGACGGACGGGCCCTAAGCCGCCGCCGTCGTCGCGATCTCGCCGAACACGGGGATGCCGTGCACCATCGTGCCCGTAACGGTGTACTCCCGATCCCAGAACGAGAGATCGGCGCGTAAACCCGGCGCGATGCGTCCAATCTCCCGTTCGAGTCCGATAAGTTTTGCCGGAGCGGATGTCGCGCTGACGATCGCCTTCCCGAACGGCAGCTCGGTGTACGCCATGTAGTTGCGCAGCGCTTCATCGATGCGCAGCGCACTGCCCGCGATCGTCCCATCTTCTGCTCGCATCACGCCGCCTTCGATGTGATAGCCGGGGCCGGCGGGCGGCATGTTGTCGGTCGCCAGAACGATGCGCTCGCCCAGGGTGCGGTGCAGCACGTCCACCATCACGGGCGAAACGTGGCGCCCGTCGCAAATAAGCTGCACCATCGTGCGCGTGTCTTGCATGAATGCGGCGAGAATCGAAGGGTCGCGGTGATCGAGCGGCGGCATGGCGTTGAAGGCATGCGTGAGAGAGCGGAAGCCCATTCCGATCGCCAGCATGCCTTCGCGGTAATGCGCCGACGTGTGTCCCGCCGAACAAACGACGCCATGCTCCAAGAACACGCGCGCCGCATCTGTCGCGCCTTCAACTTCCGGCGCGAGGGTCACCATCATGCACGCACCTTTGCATGCTTCGACCAGTTCCTTCGCCCGCTGCGCGCTCGCGGGGATGATCCATTGCGCTTGATGCACCCGCCGGAACTTCGGATTCAAGAACGGACCTTCGAAGTGCACGCCCAAACAGCGTGCGCCGCGCGGCAGATCTTCCTCGAGCTGATGCGCCGCTTCGACCACTTCGCCGGCGGCATGCAGCATCGACTCCCACGGAGCGGTCATGATGCCGGCGAGATATCCGGTCGCGCCCTGACGCGCGTACTCCACCGAAGCAACCGGAACGGCGTAGCCTTGATCGCGGTTGAACAGAAATTCGCCGGCGCCGTTCGTATGAACGTCGATCATGCCGGGCGCAACGATGGTGCCGGTGGGAACTTTCAGGTCGGCAGGCCCCTCCGGTGGCAACATCTCGGCGATGCGCCCGTGCTCGACAGCGATGCGTCCGAATACGCTTGTGCCGTCGCCGATTGCAAGCTGTGCGGGTCCGAGGATGAAGCGTTGCGGAGTGCCGTCAAAAGCCATGGAGCGCTCTACCGTTTCAACAAACGGCCGAACAAGCCTAGCCGTTTGCCTTGTGCCGGGCGCCCGGCCGCCTGGGCAGCCGGGACGGATGCCGCGCGCTCCAGCCGCTCCAGGCGCGCCATGTGCTCCTCGGCGTGCGCGGAGATCGTCGAAATGAGCGCGTCGAGCTCGTTCCATCCTGCCGCAGCGCGATGCTCCCGTCTGGCTTGGGCGTGTTCCAATGTCGAAACGGTGAAGACGCGCTGCGCCGGAATGGCGCGGGCGCGCAGATACTCTTGCGCGAGTGAAACGACACCGCGCCGTTCGGCCGCCGACTCGTTATCGGCGAGCGTATGCGCGAACATCATCGGCTTTCCTAAATCGGCGACGCGCTCGTACAGCCCCAGTTCGCGATCGGAGAGTTGACGCGAGAACAGGCAGAGCACTTCGCTGGCTTCGCGCGCCGCAACCATGCAGACGTCTTCGAGCGTCGCATCGCCCGCATCGAACGCCGGCGCATGCACCAAGACCAGCTCCCGCGGCAGGTTCCACGGCGTGACGATCAGCACGGGGTTGTGCGTCGCCTCTTCCAACGCCAATTCGATCTCCACTTCATGCCAGGCACCGTCGGCCTGCAGCGCAAACGCGCCCTCCTCCTCGCCGTAACGCACGTGAACCGGGTACGCGATCGCACCGGCGACTTCATCGGCCAGCACGCGGCGTCCCGCGAACGCATTGATCAGGCTTGACTTGCCGCGCCGCAGCGCACCTAACACCGCAACGCGCCAGCGTTGCGGACGCAGCCCCTTTTGGTATGCGCCGCGATCGAACTCCGCGTCGACGTGCGCGCGCCGCACCGCCTCCGATCCCGGATCGGCTGCAGCGATCTCCTGCCCGCGTTCCAAAAATGCTTCGGCGGCGGCGAGTATCGCGCCGCGCGTCTGCTGCAGGCTCTGTGAGCGCGCCCGTAAGGCCTCGCAAGCCGCTTGCGCCGAAGCCCGGCTGCGGTGCACGGACATGGCTCGCTCGATGCTGCCCAAGAGCGTATCGCGTTCGCGTTCGAGCGCGTCTTCGAGCGCGGCGGCGTACGCACCGTTTATGGTCTCGATCTGCTGCGCGACATTGTCTGCGAAGGCGCGCATCTCTGCGTCGAATTCCAGCCAGACCGAAGCGCGCAGATCCGCCGTGAGCTCGCGCTTCATATACGAGCCGGGCGCCGCGGCGGCAAAGCGCTGCGCGATACGCTGCACCAGCGCGATCGCGGGGCCGCCAATCGCTTCGAGCACAATCGTCGCCGCAAGCGCGCGCTGGGGATCGTCGTTCCAAATGTTGCTCGAACCATTCGATCCGAACGCTTGCGCCGCAGCATTCGAAAAGGAGAAGCGCACCGGCAGCACGGTCATCTCCTGCCGGGAACGCTCGTACTCGTTGAAAACCGCGCCGGCGAGTTCTCGCGCGAACACGTCCACCGCTTGGCCCAGGGTGCGGTCGATAAGGATGTGGAGCCGCGGCCGCTCGCGCAACCTTGCAATGTCCGCAGTATCGAACGCGTGAGCGAGCGCGCTCTGGGCGTCGTGCGCCAACGCGCCGCCGCGCTCTTGCAGCGCGCGCGTCATTTGCGCGGCTGCAAGCGCAGCTCGTTCACGCTCGCGCTGCACGCTTGTGCGCAGAGCCTCGAAGCGCGGCATCAGCTCCGCGTGCCGCTCCTGCAACGCTTCCGCGCCAAGCGAGAGCATCGCCAGATCGCGTTGGATGCGCGCGTTTTCATCGGCAGCGGCTTGCAACGCCTCATCGCGCGCCCGCGCAATGCGCGCACGCCCGGTGTTGCGCACGAGCGAGGCGTCCAGCGCGGCTAAAAACGCCGGGAAACGCGAGCGCTCGATGCGGTCGCCGTCGCTTTCCTTCACGCCTTCGCTATACTCGCGCGCCGACACGGCATAAACATACGCTCCGGGCGCATGGATGGCCGCGAGTTGCCCGATGCGGTGCGCCGCGGACTGCCATTCCGCTTGGCCGTGCTCGTTCGTCTGCTGCCAAAGATCGATCTTCGTCTGCACGATGAAGATCGTGTCCAGATGCTCGCGGATGATGCTCAGAAATGCAGCGTCGCCTTCCGAGAACGGCTGCTGCGTATCGATGAGATACAGCACGGCGTCCGCGCCGGGCAAAAAACGCAGCGTGGCGCGCCGGTGCGCCGGATGAACCGAGGCAAGTCCCGGCGTGTCCGCCAGACTAAAGCCGCGCTGCAGAAACGGCGAATCGGTCTGCACGACGACTCGCACCGGCGCATCCACATCGGAGGCGACGAATTTTGAAAGATTGTCGATAGGAACGCGGGCCGAGCGGCCGTCTTCGTAGTGGGCGTACGCCTGCGTCTGTTCTCCGTATTCCAGCTCGGTGATCGTTGCCGTGGATGGGTTGATGTCCGTCGCAAGCAGCCCGAACCGGCCGAGCATGGCATTGAGCAGGAACGACTTGCCGCTGGAAAACTCGCCGACGACCGCAAGCACGAAGGCGCTGCGTTCCAGGCGCTGGCGCGCCGAATCCGCGCCTTCGAGCGTGCGCACCAAGGCAAGCAGTTCTTTGCGCGCCGCGTCGTAGCGGGCAAGGGCGCATTGATCGATCAGCTGCGAATGATCTCCAGCGCTTCGTCGCGGTGGCGCTCCATCAGCGCTTTCGTGTCGCCTTCGACATTCAAGCGCAGCAGCGGCTCGGTATTGGACGGGCGCACGTTCATCCACCAGTCGGGATACGAAATCGTCACGCCGTCCAAATGATCGATGTTTGCGTCCTTGTAATGATCTTGAATCGCCTGCATTTTCACGCGGGCGTCTTTGACCGTGCTGTTGATCTCACCGGAGCGGAAGCGCGTGTCGATTGGCGCGATCACTTCACTCACCGGCTTGTCAGCCTCGCTGAAGAGCTCGAGGCACTGCATGAGCGCGATCATTCCCGAATCGGCGTACCAATTGTTTTTGAAGTAAAAATGGCCGCTGTGCTCGCCGCCGAAAACGGCGTCCTCATCGCGCATCGTTTTCTTGATCAGCGAATGCCCCACTTGCGAGCGTATAGGCACGCCGCCGTGCTGTTCGATTAGTTCCGGAACGCTGCGGCTGCAGATGAGGTTGTAAAGAATCTTGCTGCCCGGATAACGCTTGAGCGTATTGAGCGCCACCAGCGCGGTCACCGTGCTCCCGTCGATCAGATCGCCCTTTTCGTCCACGATAAACATGCGATCGGCATCGCCGTCGAACGCGACGCCCAAATCGCAGTTGTGTTTTCGCACGGCAGCCTGCAGATCGATCATGTTTTCCGGCTCGATCGGGCTTGCCGGATGATTTGGAAAGCTGCCGTCGAGTTCGAAATAGAGCGGCGTCACCTCGCACGGCAGATGTTTGAAAACGTGCGGCACCGTTTCGCCGGCCATCCCATTTCCTGCGTCGATCGCGATCTTGAACGGTTTAACGGTTCTGGGTTCGATGAACGAAAGACAGTGCGCGCCGAAATCTTCCAGCACGTTCTGCTGCGCGACCGTACCCGCCTTAGGCGCCTTTTCCGGAAGCGTTCCCGATGCGATGCGGTCGCGGATCTCGCCCAGGCCCGTATCGAGCGAGATGGCCTGTGCGCGGTCCCGCGTGAATTTCATGCCGTTGTAATCGGCCGGGTTATGCGATGCGGTGATCATGACGCCGCCGTCAAAGCCGAATTTGCCGACGACGAAATACAGTGCATCGGTGGAGACCAAGCCGATATCGGTGACGTCGGCACCCGCTTCGCAAGCGCCGCGGGAAAACGCTTCAAAAAGCTTCGCACCCGAAGGCCGCATGTCGCGTCCCACGACGACGCGCTTCGCGCGGAGCAGCGGCACGAAGCAGCGCCCGATTTTGTAGGCAATATCCTCGTTGATCTCCGAGGGATAAATGCCGCGGACATCGTAGCTTTTGAAAAGAGCGGAAGGGTCTTGCGTTTGCATGCGTCCCGTTTTCGACAGGTGGCGTTCCCCAAACCTATAAGCAACGCTCTTATACCCCATGATACGGCTTCCCCGGCTTTCCGCCCCCATGCTCCGCAGCGCCGGCACGCTCACCGCAGCGACGATTTTGATTCTTGCGCTCGCGATCGCGGTGCTGGGCGGATTCAATACGCGCCGGGCCGTGAATGCCTCCTTTGCCGAGCAGAATTCGATCGAGCGCGGCCAACTCGCACTCGAGCGTCTGCTTCGCCTGCAGCTCGACGAGCAGAACTACATACGCGCGTACGTCATCACCCAGGATCCCTCGTACATCGATTCTTACAAAGGTACGGGCGCCGCGTTCGTCCAGGAGCGCGCGCAGCTGCAGAGCGTGCTGCAGGCGGAGCACCTGCAAGATGCGCGCGCGGCGCTTTTAGGCTACGATTCGGCGCACGCCGACTGGCAGCGCCGGATTGCGGACCCGCTGCTGAGAAATCCGAACGGTGCGCCGGCGAGTATGGAGATGCGCAGCAAGAGTTTAGTGGATCTGCAAAGCCAAGCGGCACACTTCATCGAAGCGCGAATGGACGCAAAGAACCGTGAAGTGCTCGATGCCACCCAAGCACGCATCAATGCCACGATCGTGACCGGCATCGTCGCACTCATCGCGTTCGGGTTGGTCGCGATTCTGTTCTATGGCTGGCGCTACCGCCTGAACACCGCGCTCGAGAGCGAACGCGTTACGACCCAAACGCTGCAGCGCGCATTTCGCAGCGAACACGTTCCTCTCCCGAATTGCGCTATCGGCAGCGCGTACGGCGCAGCAAGCAGCCGCCTTGCTGTCGGCGGCGATGTCTTTGACGTGCACCGCTTGTCCGACCGGCTCGGCTTAATCCTGATCGCCGACGTGAGCGGAAAAGGCGTGGACGCGGCGGTATTGACGGCGTTCATCAAGTTTACGATTCGCGGCATCGCGTTGCGGCGTCGTCAGCCGGCGTCTATCCTGCAAGAGTTCAACCGCGCGTTTCCGAGCACGGTCGCAAATCCGCAGATGTTCGTCTCCATGTTCGTGGGCATCTTGGATACGTGGTCGCTGCGTTTGGATTATGCCAGCGGCGGCCATGACATCGCGTTCATGCGCCGTGCGGACGTGGTCGAACAACTCGCGGTTACCGGCCCAATCCTCGGCGTGATGGAAGAGCCGTTCGAGTCGCGCACGATGTATTTAGAACACGGCGACACGATCGTGCTCTCGACGGACGGCTTGACCGAGTCCCGCGACGAGAAGGGCGCTCTGCTGGAAGCGGCGGGAGCAATGGAGTGGATACGCTCGGCGCCCGAGGATCCGGCGGAACTGGCGAGTTACCTGATCGAGCATGCGCGCACGCGTTCCGCGCAGAAGATGCGCGACGACGTCGCGGTGCTCGCGATCCGCATCGCGCGCCCTAGCGACATTCCCGCTCCGCGGCCGGAAAAAGTACAGGCAAGTGCTTAGAACGGCCCTTGCTGCGCTGGTTTTTACCGTGTGCGCTTTAAATGCCGCCGTCGCTTCGAACTGTCAGGTTCCACGGCACGGCACCGTGACGCTGTTCGGCGGCGTCGACGATCCCGACGTGCTGGTGTGGGACTCGCAGGATCGTCTGGTACGGTATTCGGGCGGTTCGTCGGACGCCCGCGAATTTTTGCTGCCGCATGCGCTGCTGAACCGTCCCGGAACCAAGGCGCGCGTCGTCGCATGCCGCATGAACGCCGTGCGCCCGAAGTTCAGCGGAAATCTCAACGACGCAATCGGCGTGCTGATCGTCAGCGGAAAATATCGCGGCCGCTACGGATGGGTCAGTTCGGGTGACGTGCACGGTGCCGGCATCACTCAAACCCGCGATCAATGGTGACGGAGCCGCTCTGCGCCGGAAAAACGCGCAGCGCGCCGCTCGGCGAAGTGAACGATTCGAGCGGCACGCCGTAAGCCTCTTGCGCTGACCGCCCCGCGAAGACGCGATGCGGCGTATCGAAAGCGAGCAGTTTCCCCGAACCGAGCAGCAGCACTTTGCCGGCCGTTTGCGCCGCTTCGTTCAGATCGTGCAGCGCGCACACGATCGTCTTGCCGGCCCCGCACAACGTTTTGAGCAGCAGCAAGATTTCTTGCGCCGAGCGGATATCGAGGTGGCTGGTCGGCTCGTCGAGTAGAAGCAGGGGAGATTCCTGCGCGAGCGCGAGCGCGATCCATACGCGTTGGCGCTCGCCGCTCGAGAGCGTGTCGAACGCGCGCGATGCGAATGTCAGCATGCCGGCCGCTTCCAGTGCCGCATCCACAACCTCGTCGTCGCGCTGCGTGCGCCGCCATTGCCACCAGCGGTGGTGGGCATAGCGTCCCATTGCCGCAACCTCGCGCACGAGCAGTTTATCGAAGAACACGTCGTCGCCCGCCAGGTGCGAGATCAGCGCGGCGCGCTCGGGCGCGCCCATCGTGCTGAGATCGCGGCCGGCGATGCGGATGCTTCCGTAGGCGTAGCGCCGCACGCCCGCGAGCGTGCGCAGCAGCGTCGTTTTTCCCGAACCGTTGCGTCCGAGCAGTGCGATGAATTCCCCGCTTTGAACGGTGAACGAGGCGGGCGCCATCAAAACGCGCGGCCCGGCTTGCAGTTCGAGCCGCTCGACGGCGATCACGACGAGGGCACCCGTTCGCCGCGCACGTACAAATACAGAAACGCCGGAACGCCCACGAACGCGAGCAGCACGCCGATTGGGATCTCGGTCGGTGCGAAAAGCGTGCGGCAGAGCGCATCGGCGCACATGAGAACGATCGCGCCGAGGATCGCGCCGGCGGGAAGCGTGTAGCGCGTGTCCGATCCGGTGATGCGGCGCGCGACGTGCGGCACGATCAATCCCACGAAACCCACCGTTCCGCACAGCGCCACCGCACTTGCGGTGAGCAGCG
>JBHEMM010000006.1:68755-74763 GCA_046262595.1 Vulcanimicrobiaceae bacterium | reverse complement strand
GCCCGGTAGTAGCGCCAGGGATAGCCGCCGAACAGCTCGTCACCGCCGGCGCCTGCGCGCTCACGCGCCCCCGCCGCGCCTTCGTTTCCGCGAGTTTTGCTGCCCGGTCACCGTATCGTCGCCTACTACGGAGCCGATGCGACACCATCGATGGGAGTGCTCGGCAGCGGACCTATCCAAGCCGTTGTGCGCAAGCTGCACGCGCAGGCGGCTGCCTACGAGCCGTTTCACGAACCCGTCATCCCGGCACTCGAGCTGATTACGGTCACGGCGCAGCGCGACCCGGGTGCGTACGGATCGTACAGCATGGGCGAGAGCGATTCCACGGTCGAGCGCTATCTTCACGCGGCGCGCGCGATGCACGGAATGCTTATTCTTGATATTCAGCCCGGACGTGCGGCGTTTCTACCGCTGGTTAAAAAATACGAGCGGTTTCTGCGCGAGCCTGACGTCGGTTTGGCACTCGATTCGGAGTGGAGCATGGGCGCGAGCGAGGTTCCCGGCGAGGTCATCGGCGGCACGGACGCCGCAACGGTCAACGCGGTTGCGGCGTATCTTTCGGCTATCGTGCAAAAGAACCGGCTTGGGCAGAAACTGCTCATCGTGCATCAGTTTACGCCGGATATGATAGCGCAGCGATCGTCAATCCGCGCCTGGCCTGGGCTCGCGCTCGTCTTTCATGTGGACGGGTTCGGCGACCGCGCGAACAAGCTGAGCAAGTACGCCATGCTCGCGCGTAACCGCGGCGCCGCATTCTTGGGCATCAAACTGTTTTACGATCAAGATATCGCGATGTTTTCGGCCCGCGAAATCATGCGGCTGCAGCCGCCGCCGGATTTGATTACGTACCAGTGAGGCGTTACCGCACGTAACTGCCGCCGTTCAGATCGATTGTCGCACCGTTGGCATATGCGGCGTCGGGTGAGGCGAAAAACGCAATGACACGCGCGACTTCTGCCGCCGTCCCGACATAACCCAGCGGCACCTCCGCTTCCAACTGCGCGCGCCGGCCCGCGAGATCTGCGGCCGCCATATCGGTTTCGATAAAGCCCGGAGCGATTGCGACGCAGCTGATGCCCTGCGGCCCGCACGCGCGCGCGATGGATTTCGTAAGGTTCACCAGCGCGGCTTTACTCGCGCCGTAGTCGGCGAACGAGAGCTCCCCGCGGTGCGCGGCGCGCGACGCCACGTTGATCACGCGGCCGCCGCCTTGCTCGCGCATGTGCTGAAGCACCAGGTACGTCAGGTGTGCGGTTCCGAACACATTGACGGAAAACGTGCGTTCCCAGCCGCGGCGCCACGATGCGTAATCGTTTCCGAAGAACGGATTTTCGGCGAAGACGGCGCCGTTGTTTACGAGAACGTCGATGCGCCCAAAGCGTTGCAGGCACGCGGCGACGACCCCGGGCAGGGAGTCGTAGTCGGCGAGATCGCAGCGCGCGCACGCCACGCCGGTTCCCAGCTCCGCCGCAACCGCCTGCGCTTTCTCAGCGTTCGATGCGTAGGCGAAAAAAATGTGCGCGCCGCCGGCGTGCAATGCACGCACGGTTGCCTCGCCGATGCCGCGCGATCCTCCGGTTAACAGCACGATCAAGGGAGCGTTTACGGGAAACGCTTTTCGCGAACGTCGGCGGCGAAGGCGCGAAGCGCGTCGTACGCGGCTTGCCCCAGCTCGCCGTAGCGTTTCACGAAGCTCGGCGCGTGCGGATACATGCCGAGCAAGTCATAGATCACGAGCACCTGGGAATCGCAATGCGGGCCGGCGCCGATGCCGATGGTCGGGATGCTCAGCGTGCCCGTGATTTCCGCGGCGACCGCATCGTCAATCACCTCGAGCACGATCGCATAGGCACCCGCGGCTTCAATCGCTTGGGCATCGGCGAGCAGGCGTTCGCGGTTTGCACGGCGCTTGTAGCCGGGTCCGAGCGATGCGGTCTGGGGTGTGACGCCGATATGACCGACGACCGGGATGCCGGAACGGGCAATGGCGCGCACGCGATCCGCTTCGTGAACGCCGCCTTCAACTTTTACGGATGAGGCGCCGGTTTCTTTGACGATGCGTATGGCGTTGCGAAGCGCGTCCTCATCGCTGATGTGATATGAGCCGAACGGCATATCGACGACGATGTGCGCCTTCAGAGTGGCGCGCACGACGGCCTTGGCGTGATGGATCATCTCGTCCATCGTGACAGGGGTCGTTTCGTCATATCCGAGCACGACGTTGCCCAAGCTGTCGCCGACGAGGATGTAATCGATGCCCGCGTCTTCGACGATGCGCGCAAACGCCGCATCATACGCCGTAACCATCGGGAAGACGGCCTTACCTTTACGCCGCTTGATGGCACCGGCCGTGATGCGCCGGATAGCCGTGACGCGAGCCGGCTCGTAAGGGCGCGATTCTGCGGGGGGCGGTCCTGTTGCTTTCACAACGGTATGGGTTCGTGCAGGCGCAAAGGCTCCCCCGTTTGCCGGCGCGGCTTCGCAATGATCAGCCGGCCGGCGACGGCGTTACGTCGCGAATAAGGCCCACGAAAAGCAAGTTCCCCGAGCGCTCGTCGCGGATCGCGAAAATGAACGGATGGTCTACGACAAAACGGTTTGCCGGCGCCATGATCGCCGTCATCGAAATTCCCGCCGACGTTGCGGCGGCCGCCACCGTTCCGTCTTCGTCGACGTGAACGAACGAGGCGTGATCCACTTTGCTCAGGCTCAGGCCGGGCGGCGCCTTATGCAGCGGCGTAAAGTTTGCCGTTTTCAAAAACGCCGTGCGAATGCCCATTGCCTGCAGCGTTGCATTGAGCGCCGCTTTACCGTGTGCCGTGAAGCGCGGAAGCGAGAGCGCGACCGCTGCGGGGTGCATGGCGGCCGCGAGCTTCTCGAAACCGCTCGCTGAAAGTTTTGCCGCCAATGCGTCCGCGCCGCGCGCGTCGTTCGGTAGCAGGATATACGCGGCATATCCGCCTTCGCCGTAGGGCATCCTGAGCGCGCGGTACGTGCCGCCGTCCATCATCGCGTAGGATCCGTTGGCGGTCATCATCGCGACATCGTGCGCTGCACCGGTTGCCGGCGTGAACGGAGCGTTGCGTGTTTCGCTTTTCTTGAACGGTGCGCTCCACTTCCCCTCGAACGAGAGCGCGTTCGTCAAATACAGAAAATCCACGGGATCGGTGCTGGCCACCAGACGATCGACGTGACCAAGCGTATGCGCGCTCGTCCAAGCGTTGATGGCAGCGGCCGCCGACGGGTCGCCGAATTTGAGCGCCTGCGCTTGCGCGGCGTACTTGTCTTTGAGCAGGCGGGCGTACGCGGGCGAGGGCGCAATGTCGCTGCGCGTCCAGACGGCATTCGCAAGGCCGATCTGCGCGTCGCGGTTTGCGCCGAGTTCGCTGATGAGCGCCGCACTTGCCGCCGTGAGGTTCCCTCGAACGCTTAACGCGCGCACGATCTCCGAGCGCGTGGAACCGGCTGCGCCGTCGGCGGTCATCGAGAGCGCGATGCCGATGCTTACGGGTGAGATGACGACGTTCGCGGATCCGTTTTGCGCCGCGAGGCGCTGAAAAACCGCAATGCCGAACGCGTTGAAGTTCGCCGGGTGCGGCGCGCCGGCGGGCGCGGCTGCGGTCAGCAGCAGGCCGGCGGCGGCGATGAGATGCCTCAACGTAAAACCGCTTTCTTAAGACGGCACTTTGGCCGCAGAGGACGCGTTCGCGGTGCCGTTGGTGTGCAGAACCGGCGCGCCGGAGAGATGTTCCACGAGCGCGATAAATGCGCGGACGGGCGTACCCGTCGGGCCCTTCGCTTGCCACGCCGACTCGTTGTCGAGGTATGCCGTTCCCGCAATGTCGAGGTGAATCCACGGCGTGTTTTCCGGAACGAATGCATTCAGGAATGCGGCGGCGGTAAGCGTGCCGGCGGGACGGCCGCCCGTGTTTTTCAGATCGGCGATGTCGCTTTTCATCGCGGCACTGTAGTCCTCGTACAGCGGCATCTGCCAGAAGCGTTCTCCGGTTGGTTTTGCCGCGGCAAGAAACTGCTGCGCGAACGCATCGTCGTTACTGACGGCCGCGCTGGCGGCGTGCCCGAGGGCGATGACGCAGGCGCCGGTGAGCGTCGCGACGTCGATGATCTTCGTTGCGCCTTCCCTTTGCGCATAGCACAGGCCGTCGGCAAGGATCAGCCGCCCTTCTGCGTCGGTGTTGATCACTTCGATCGTCTTGCCGTTCATGGCGGTGAAGATGTCACCCGGCTTTGTCGCTTTACCGCCCGGCATATTCTCCGTGGCGGGCACGATGCCGACGACGTTGATCGACGGCTTGAGCTTGCCAATCGCGCGCATCGTCGCGATGACGGCAGCGCCGCCCGACATGTCATACTTCATCTCTTCCATGCGGTCGGCGGGCTTAATTGAGATGCCGCCGCTGTCGAAGGTGATGCCTTTGCCGACCAGCGCCAGCAGTTCTTTGCTGCCGGCGGCGTTGCCGGTGTAGCGCATGACGATGAATTTCGGGGGCTGCGAGCTGCCCTGCGCGACGGAGAGGAACGAACCCATTCCCAGCGCGCGGCACTCGTCCGCATCGATAATCTGCACCTCGAGGCCGGAATCTTTGCCGGCTTCTAGCGCGCGTTGCGCCAAATGGGTGGGCGTCATATCGTTGGCCGGCGTAATGGCCAGCGTGCGCGCGAAGTTGACGGCTTCGCCTAAAATGCGTCCGCGTTCGGCGCCGCGGTTCAATGCGGCTTCGTCAAACCCACTGCTCAGAATGGTCAAAGTCTCGATGCCGCTGCGCTTGTCCGGCTCTTTTTGGTAAGCCGTCGTGTCGAAGGCACCGGCCGTCGCGCCTTCCAGCAGGAACGATGCCGCCGCCGTTTCGTTCCCGCGAATCTGTGCCGGAAGCGCGAAGGCAGCGTCGCGCACGTTGCGCCGTCCCAAATGCCGGACTGCCGCACCGGCGTAGCGCGCGAGCATCCACGGCTCAAATTTCGTGCTCTCTCCCAGGCCGATAAGCAAAACGCGTGAATACGGCTTGCCGTGCGCGTGCACGAGCGTGAGGTCACCGAGTTTGCCTTTGATCTCGCCTGCCGAAACGACCGCGTCGAGCGCGCCTTGCAGTTCGCCGTCGAGCACTTTTGCGGCGCCGTCGAGCGGACTGCCGGAAAAAATGGGCACGACGAGCGCTGCGGCGCGCACGGAACCGGGCGCATCAGTGGCGATACGAACTTGCATGGTCAACCTTTCGAAGGGAGAAGCTTAGGCCGTAAATGGCAACGAGAGTGGTTTGGCGCCCGTGCGGATGGGCCCTGTGAGCGGACGCGGTCACGTTCCCGACAAATACGCCGCGGCAGGCGTGGACATCGCTGCCGGCAACGAGGCCGTTGCACGCTACAAAGACGTGACGAATGCCTGGCGCCATCCGGGTCAGCTGGATGCGATCGGCGGTTTCGGGGGCCTGTTCGCGATGCCCGGTGCGCCCGATCGCGCCCTGGTCGCTTCGGCCGACGGCGTCGGCACGAAGATCCTTATCGCCGCGCAGATGCAGCGTTACCACACTGTCGGCGCGGATCTCGTGAATCACTGCGTCAACGATATCTTGGTCGTCAACGCAACGCCGCTGTTTTTCTTGGATTACTTTGCGACGGGCAAATTGGATCCGCAGCTTGCCGCGCAAGTGGTCGGCGGCTGCTTCGAGGCGTGCCGTGCGAATAATTGCGCGCTGCTCGGCGGAGAGACGGCGGAGATGCCCGGCCTCTACGCGCCCGGCGACTTCGATCTCGCCGGCACGATCGTCGGCATGGTCGATCGCAACGACGTTCCCGACCCGCAAAGCGTGCAGGCCGGAGATGCGATCGGAGGATTGCCGGCGCGCGGGCTGCACACCAACGGCTACACGCTCGCACGCACGCTGGTCGCTCCCCACGAGTACGGCAACGCGTTCGACGGAACGACGCTGGGCGATGCGCTGCTCGCCGGGCATCCTTCCTATTACAAAGACGTGCGCGCGATACAAGCC
>JBHEMM010000006.1:29658-68745 GCA_046262595.1 Vulcanimicrobiaceae bacterium | reverse complement strand
GATCGTGATCGAGCTCAAGCGCGACGAGATTCCCGAGGTCGTGCTCAACCAGCTCTACAAGCACACCCCGCTGCAGACGACGTTCGGCGTCAACATGGTCGCGCTCGTCGAGAACGTGCCGCGCACGCTTCCGCCGGGGGTCAAGGCGGTCTTCGAGCAGTCGCGCTGGCCCGTACCGGCGCTGTTTTCCGAATTGTGTGCGCGGGGCGACCTCTCACACGAAGAGCGCTATCGCACGTTCAACATGGGCATCGGCTACACACTCGTGATTCCGATCGCGCAGGCGCAGGCGGCGCTCGACGCCGTGCCGGGAGCGCGAGTCGTCGGCTGGATCGAAACGCGCACTGCACAGGAACCGCAAGCGATCGTTCACCCCGCACGCGCGTGAAGGAAATCGTAAATCTCGCCGTCGACTTGCCGGACGCGCAGTTCGGCGAGCAGGCTCGTGCGCGCGCGTTCGCCTCGATCGAACGCGCCGGATACGCCGTTGAGATGGTGCGGGGCGGCGGCGATGCGTTTCTCGCATGGCTCGACGATGCATTCGGCGGCACGTGGAGCAGCGAAGCATACGCAGGCAGCAGCATTATTGCACGTAAGGACGGCGCATTCGGCGGTTTCGCAACGTACGACCCTGACGGATTAACGTTTTCGTGGCTGCGCGGCGCGGCGCGCGAGCCGGGCACGGGAATTTTCGGGCCGTTCGGCGTCGCTGCCGCGGATCGCAAAAGCGGCATCGGCCCCGCTTTGCTGATTGCCGCGCTGGCCTCGCTTCGCGCGCTCGGATACCAGCGCGCAATCATTCCGGCGGTAGGAGAAGAGAAGCTCGTCGCCTACTACGCCCAGCAAGCGGGTGCGCGCATCGTCGAAACATTTGAGAAAGCCGCATTCCGGCGGCGCCGGTTCCGGACCGTCGTACTCGCATCGGGAAACGGTTCGAATTTTCAATCGGTGATCGACGGCGCCGACGCCCGCCGCCTGCCGTTGGATTTGGTTCTTCTGGCAAGCAATAAGCCCCGCGCCTTTGCACTGGAACGCGCGCGGCGCAACAATATTGCCGCCGTTGCGCTGCCGTGGGACCGCAGCCTCCAGACGCGCGCGTCTTATGACGAGGCGTTGCTCGATCTCGTCCGCCGCGACAATCCCGAGCTCGTGCTGCTGCTCGGTTGGATGCATCTTTTGAGCGAAGCCTTTGTGCGCGAGTTCCCGGCGACGATCAACATCCATCCGGCGTTTTTGCCGTTGAACCAGCGTTTGGAGCAAGTAGGGTTTCCCGACGGTTCGTTCGCGCCGGCGTTTCGCGGTGCCGATGCCGTGGCCGACGCGGTTGCTTTAAAATGCGCTTGGGTGGGCGCAACTTCGCACCTAATCTCGCTCGACGCGGATCGCGGCCCCGTGCTCACGCGCAAGCCGCTTGCCGTGCGTCAAAACGAGCCGGCGGAACAGATCATGGAACGTTTGCACCCGCTCGAGCACGCGGTAGTCGCCAGCGGGATAATGCGCTGGGTTTTCGAAGGATAAGGGCTCGCACAGCCGCGCTTCCCAGCGCCGGCTGCGTCCTGTTTGCCGAAGAAAACGGAGCTCGAACCGCTCGTGAACATCAACAGCATGCTGCTTGGCCTCTCGATCGCACTGGGTGCAGTTGCACCGGCGTCTGCAGCGCAAACCCCGGCCGTGCCAGGCGCCGCGGCGGCACCGGCGCCGAAAGCGCCCGTTAATGCCACCCTGATGGCGTACGATAAGTTCACGCAGAATGCAGCCGCCCAAAAAGGCTTGTTCACCGTCTGGCGCACCAAGGACGGCAACGTTGCGCTCGAACTGACGCCCGAACAGTTCGGCGCCGATTTCATCGAACTTCCCGTGCCCGTCAACGGCATTGGTTCGGGTTTATTCTCCGGACTGACCGATTTGCAGGCGTGCCGCATCATGCGGTTCGTCCATCAAGATAACCGCGTTGCGATTCTTTTCCCCACCACACGCTTCTTCGCCAAGCCGAATTCGCCGGAAGCGAATGCGGTGGCCGCGGGCGTTACGAACAGCATGGCCGGCGTTGCCAAAGTGATATCGGTGGATGAGAAGACGGGAGATGTCGTCTTCGACGCGTCGCCGTTCTTGCAAGATATCACCGGCGTTGCGGATTTTTTGACCGAGCTCAACGGCGGGCGCCAGCTTAACCCGATGGGCGCATACCATATGGATCCGCAGCAGACCTATTTCGGTGGGACGAAGGCGTTTCCCGAAAACGTGACGTTGACGGCAAACCAAACGTTCAGCTCGATGAGCCCGCAGTATATCAGCGATGCGGCTCCCGATCCGCGCAATCTGCAGATCGCGATGCAGTACACGATTGCGGCGCTTCCGGCGAACGGCAATTATCTGCCGCGCGCGTTCGACGATCGCGTCGGTTATTTTACCAACGCGCACGACGATTTCAGCTCGGATGATTCGTTCGATAAATCGGCCGACTACATCGTGCGCTGGAACGTTCAGGCTTCGAGCCCGGCGCAGCGGCTCTCGCCCGCGAAAAAACCGATCGTCTATTACATCAGCAACACGATTCCGGTAAAGTACCGTTTCGCCGTGCGGCGGGCGCTGCTGACGTGGAACAACGCGTTCCGCGCCATCGGCATCACCGATGCGGTGGAGGTGAAGGACCAGCCGAACGATCCCAACTTCGATCCGGACGACATGCGTTACAACGTCGTGCGTTGGCTCGCCGAGACCGACGGCGGTTTCGCCGAAGCGCAGTTGCTTTATAATCCCTACACGGGCGAGATGCTCAAGAGCGGCATCGTTATCGACAGCGATCTGATGCGCTACGGAAAGACCGACTATCCGATCGACGTGCAGCCGCAGGCCGGCGTGCGCCCCGGCGCCCTCGGCGCGGAATTTGCGCAAGGCGAGCGCGCGCAGTTTTCTTACGGCATGTCCGCACTCTCCATTATGGGATCGGGCGATGGCTATCACGTTCCGGCTAAGTTCGCGAACCAGTTTTTGGAATCGATCGTGCTGCACGAGTCCGGTCACGATTTCGGCCTGCGCCACAACTATTTAGGGTCGCAAGCGTACACGGGCGTGCAACTGCGCAGCCCGGCATTCACGCAAAAATACGGGACTGCGGCGTCGGTCATGGAGTATGTTCCGATCAATATCTGGCCCAAGCACATGGGGCAAGGCGAATACTTCCAAACGGTGCTGGGACCGTACGACTACTACGCCATTCACTGGGGCTATGCGCCGATAGCGGGCGCAAAGACGCCGCACGACGAGCTTCCCGTGCTCCGGCGCTGGGCTTCGGCGTGGAGCAATCCACGTTTCGCGTACTCTTCCGACGAAGACGTGCAGTGGACAAACGGCAGCAGCGTCGATCCGCGCAATCAGCAGTGGGACCTTTCCAGCGATACGATCGGCTGGTGCCAAACGCAGATGGGCTTGAGCCATGCGCTGCTTGCTAAGGCAGGCTCGCGTTTCCCGCAGGCTGGACGTTCGTACAGCGATTTGCAATTCGTGCTTGGCTCGCTGATGGGCCAGTACGGGCGCTGCACGGGCGCGGTTGCGCGCTACATCGGCGGCGAGTACGTGTCCCGCGCGCGGCGCGGCGATGCGCATGCAGCGCTTCCGCTGAGCGCAGTTCCAAAATCGCAGCAGGCGCGCGCGTTCAAGGTTCTGGAAACGAATTTGTTCGCAGCGCAGGCGTGGAACGTCCCGCCGGCGCTCCTGCGGCAAGCCGTTTCTCAATATCTGTTCGACGATTGGGACGGGCACTTTGCGCCGCGTCATGACATGGCCGTCGAGCAAATCGCCGCGGCATACCAGCGCTCGGCAATGAACCGCATGTTTGCGCCCGTCACGCTGCAGCGTCTGGACGACGTGCAGAACAAATATCCGGCGAAGACGACGATGGACATCGCGGACCTCTTCGGCTGGATGCAGTCCGCGGCGTTCGCGGACATCTCGCACCCGGCCGCAGGAAGCATACCGCTGGTACGCCGCAACCTGCAGCGCAATTACGCCGCGATGCTCTCGCGTCTGGCCAACGACCCGCCCTCCGGAACGCCGCAAGACGCGCAAGCGCTCGCGCGTTACGAGCTCAAAGCGCTCTCCGGGCAGATCGAAACGTCGCTCGGGAAGAACAAACTCGATCTGTTGACCCGCGCGCATCTGGCCTCGCTGGACACCGACGTCCAACGCTCGCTGCACGCGCAAGCGGTCCTTGGGGCGGTCCGGTAAAAGCGAACCGCGATCGCGCTTCGGATCTCGTGTAGTTCCACACGTTATTCGATCTGTGCGCGCGCCTTTGCAAGCTGCGCGGGCAGCGCGAGCAGGCAACGCTGCTGTTCGTCGCATCGGAGTGGTTTCAGATTCGCGAAGGACAGCCGGTCCTGCCCATCGAGCGCCATCACCACGAACCGGCGTTTGCCGAAATGCAGGCGGATGCGCACGCGCAGCGTGCGGCGATGCTCCGCTTACGCGCGATGACCGAGGACGAAGTGCTGCTGGCGGCGTCGCACGCCGCGGCCGGAGCGCTCTAAGGCGCGTACCTCCACGCCGCGGCGTTCCAGAACAGGCTGTCGATTGAGGGCGAGATGTTTTGCAGCCTGGAATCCGCGACATCGATTTCGCGGCGCTGGTAGATGAGTGCATACGGCATGAGTTCATGCAGGCGCGCTTCGAGCCGCGCGTAGATTGCTTTACGTTTGGAGGCGTCGAAGGTCGAGCGCCCCGCCGCGAGCAGCGCGTCGATCTGCGGATCGCAGATGCGCGATTTGTTGTAGCCTTTGGGCGGAACGTTGGCGCACGCGAATTGGTCCGTCGTGTCGGGATCGTCACCGTTGACGAACGGATACAGCGCCAGGTCGAACTTGCCGCCGTACACGGGGCCGCCTTCTTGCGCCGGCGCGACGAACTGCGAAATATTGAACTGCTTGACGCTCACGTTCACGCCCGCCTGCCGCTCGTATTGCGCGATGTCGTTGGCCGCGACCGCATCGCCGGGCGTTCCCGCCTGGATGATGATCTGCACGCTTAAGTTGCGGTGCGCAAGGAGCGATCGCGCCGCAGCCGGCTCGTACGAGGTGTCCGGATACGCCCGCCGGTCGTACGCCCAGAAGAAGAGGCCCGTTCCCGCGCTATGCGCGTCAACCGCGCCGCGGTATGCTTTTCGCACGACCGCATCCACGTCTATCGCCTGAACGAGCGCACGCCGCACGGCCGGAAGGGAAACGTTGGGATTCTGCGTGTCGAAAATGATCGCGCCCACACCGGCAACGGGCGTCGAATAAAGATGGTACCCGCTCATGCCTTTGAGAACGGGGAATTGCGAGTAATCCTGCGAGTTGAAGTACAGACCGATCTCGTGCGTATGTAAAAGATTCGCGGCGGCTTGCGCGTCGGGAACGAACCGCATCGTCAGATGCTCGATCGCGGGTTTGCCGCCGAAGTAGTACGGGTTCGCGTGCATCACGACGCGGTCGCCGCGCAGCCAGCGGTCGACAACGTACGGCCCGGAGCCCACCGGCTTCGCATCAAACGCAATATGATTGAAGTCGCGGTACTTGGCGAGCAGATGTTTGGGAAAGATAGGAAAGCCTTGCGGCGCCAGTACGAGCGTGAGCAGCGGCGCAAACGGCTGCTTTAGATGCAGGACGAGCGTGCGATCGTCGGGCGCTTCCGCTTTTGCGATGCGGTCGTAGCCGTAGCGGGACTGGACGTTGTTCGCCGGATTGTTGATGGCCTCGATGGACCAGAGTGCGTCCTGCGCCGTCAAACGAACGCCGTCCGCGAACTTCACGCCGGGGCGCAGATGATAGGTGATTGTTTTTCCGTCCGTACTGATACCGCCGTTTTGCAGTGTGGGCACCGCTTGCGCGGCGTCCGGAACCAAACGGCCGCGATCGTCCGCTTTTACGAGGAACGAAAACAGCATCAAACCCCACTCGGTTTGCGATTGACCGTTTTCGAGTGCGGGATTGAGCGACATGGGCTCGCGCTGCTGCGCGATAACGAGCGTTTGCGCATCGTGCATGCGCGCGGTGCCCGCTTTATTACATGCAGCTGCCGCCAGCAGCAGCAGCGCCGCGACTGCGGTGCGCTTCACGCGGCGGCGGTCTCGAAGGGCAGGTTCGGGTCTGCCGAGAGCGTCAGCGGGTCGACGCGCACGGCTTCCCCCTGATGCGCGGCGGCCGCGGCAATCATCGCCGCGTTGTCCGTGCAGTATTTCGGCGGCGGAATAAAGACGTCCACGTTGTGGCGCTTCCCCCATGCGCGCAGCGCGCTTTGCAGAGCCGAATTGGCCGCAACGCCGCCCGAAAGGACGACGGCTGTATATTGTCCGCGCTCGAACGCGGCTGCAACGCGGTCCATGAGCACGTCAACGACCGCGGCTTGAAACGACGCGGCGACGTCTTCTTTGCGCGCAGATGCGCCGCCGGGCGATTCCAAAAAATAACGCACCGCGGTCTTTAATCCGGAAAACGAAAGGTCGAGCGTCCCGGCCGGCGCGCGGTGACGAGGAAACGCGAACGCTTTGGCATCGCCTTCCTGCGCGAGCCGGTCCAATGCGGGGCCGCCGGGAAAGCCGAGATCCAAAAGGCGCGCCGTCTTGTCGTACGCCTCTCCGGCCGCGTCGTCGCGCGTGCGGCCGATGACCCGCATGTCGCGCGCACCGCGAACATTCACGAGTTGCGAATGTCCGCCGGAAACGAGCAGCGCAAGAAACGGATATTGCGGCGGCTCACCTCGATCGAGAAACGCGGCGAACACATGTCCGTGCAAATGGTTGATGCCGTACAGCGGTTTGGCAAGCGCGAATGCCAGCGCTTTTGCTGCGGCGACGCCGACGACCAGGCTGCCGGCCAAGCCCGGGCCGCGCGTAACGGCGATGCCGTCGATATCCTGCGGCGGGAGACTTGCACGTTGCAGCGCGTCCTCGACCGCTGCCGAAAGCAGCGCGACATGCTGCCGGCTCGCGATCTCCGGAACGATGCCGCCGTATTTCGCATGAAAAGCATCTTGGTTGGTGGAGACGCTCGAAAGCACCGTGCGCCCGTCTTCAACGACCGCGGTCGCCGTGTCGTCGCACGAGGTCTCGATGCCCAACAACTTCATAACGGAAGCGGCTACGTTACTTTTTCGGTCCCCTCCTCTGTCACGATCGTTTTCGTTCCGGTGCGCGCACTCTCCGCGCCGAGCCGCCAGAGGCACAGCAGCGCCGCGCCAAGACCGGCGCCAACCAAAAATCCTGACCACACCACGCCGATGAACAACACCAGAATGCTGCACGCCAAGAGCATCGGCCACGGCGTCTCCTTGGTGACGATCCCCAAATCTTCACCGGCGCGCCCGCCGGGATCGAGTTTTTTGTCGTCGCCGGCGAGCTGCGATCCTTTTTCGGCTAAGCGCGTGTAGCCGGCCGCCCACGCGAAGCCCAGAAACATGAAGCCGAGCAGAAACGTCCCTGCGGGTTCGTGCGATGAGAACCAATACACAAGCGCGATCGCGCCGCTAAACGTCATGGAGGAAAGGAATAAGCCGATCAGCGTTTTCACGCCCGCAGATCCCACAGCGGGCGTTCCGAACGGATCGGGGGCAGCGAGGTAAAGTTGAACTCCGGAGGCGGCGAGGTGGTCGCCCATTCGAGCGTCGAGCCGCCCCACGGATCGTTGCCCGCCGGCTCGCGTGCGAATTTGGCGAAAAGAAAGTTCAACGCGAAGGCGATGACGCCGAACGCCATCACCGCGCTGCCCGCGCTTGAGAGCGCATTGAGCCAAGGCAGATCCCCTGTGGGCAGATACGTATAAACGCGGCGCGGCATGCCTTCCATGCCCAGGACGAACTGCGGGAAAAACGTCAGATTGAAGCCGGCAAACATCAGCCAAAAATTGATTTTTCCAAGCGTTTCGTTCAAGCGGACGCCGGCGATCTTCGGATACCAGAAATACACTGCGGCAAACATGGCGAACAGTGCACCGCCGCCCAAAGTGTAGTGAAAGTGCGCGATGATGAAATAGCTGTCTTCGGTGTGGTAGTCGATTGGCGGCGATGCGATCATAACGCCGGTGATGCCGCCGATTAAAAAATTGAACAGAAAGCCCATGCAGAAAAGCATCGGCGTGGTGAATTCCAGCTTACCTTTCCACATCGTGCCTATCCAGTTCCAGTACTTTACGCCGGTCGGCACCGCGATCAGGAACGACATGCCGGAGAAAAAGCCGTTGGCGACTGCTCCGGTGGTGAACATGTGATGCGCCCACACGCCCATGGAGAGGCCGGCGATGGCAAACGCCGAGAGCACTAACCCGACATAGCCGAAAACCGGTTTGCGGGAAAAGACGGAAACGACCTCGGCGACGACGCCGAAGTACGGCAAGATCATCACGTATACTTCCGGGTGGCCGAAGAACCAGAACAGATGCTCGTACAATATCGGATCGCCGCCCTGCGCCGGATTGAAAAAGGAAGCGCCGTAGTGCCGTTCAAGCAGCAGTTCGCACACGACGCATGCAAGCGACGGAAATGCCATGATGATCAGCAGCGCCGTGGCAAGCATCTCCCAAGTGAAAATCGGCATGCGCCACATCGACATGGCCGGCGCCCGGAACAAAAAGATCGTAGCAATGAAGTTGATGGCCACCATGATGGTGGCGATACTATTGAGCAGTATGCCGATGAGCCAAAGGTCTTGCCCGGCGCCGGTTCCGGAAAGCAGTGTGGAGAGCGGCGCGTACGCCGTCCAGCCCGTTTGCGCCGCGCCGCCTTCGGCGAAAACGCCCGCGAAAACCGTGAACCCGCTCAAGATGAATAGCCAAACGCCGAGCAAGTTCAAGCGGGGGTACGCCATGTCCGGCGCACCAATTTGGAGCGGTATCAAATAGTTGCCCAGACCGAACGCAAACGGCGCGACGACGAGGAAAATCATCGCCGTCCCGTGCAGCGTGAAAAGTTGATTATACGTCTGCGGGCTGACCAGCGTGTTGCCGGGGTGCGCAAGCTGCATGCGGATGATCAGCGAGAGCACGCCCGCGATCGCAAAGAAGAAGAGCGTCGTGCACATGTAAAGCACGCCGATCTGCTTGTGATTGGTCGAAGTGAGCCACCGCGTCATCGGAGCGCGACCGTGCCGCCGCTTGCCAGCCAGCGCGTGTATTGTGCCGGCGGCACCACGCGGACGTGGAATGTCATGAGCCCGTGCTGCAGCCCGCAAAACTCCGCGCAGACTCCATCGAACGTGCCGCTGCGCGAGGGCGAGAGATCGAAGTGCATCGTGTAGCCGGGTGTCGCGTCGCGCTTGAAGAGAAACGCGGGAATCCAGAATGCGTGAATGACGTCGGCGGAGTTTAAATTGATTTGCGTCAGCTTCCCTTCCGGCACGACGAGCGTCGGCGCGCGGTACGCGGTTCCGTCGACCACGATATTGTGGCCGGGATAGGAGAAGCGCCACGACCAGCGGTAACCGGTGACGTCGACCGTTGCGTACGGCGCCTTTTCCAGCGCATCCACATGATACTCACGAACGAGCGTTATTGCGAATAACCCGCCGACGATCAGTAGCGGAATGACGGTGCCGGTGACCTCCCAGAACGGGTTTTTGTCGAACTGCGGCGGCAGCGAGCCGTCGTCATCCGCGCGCCGCCGCCATTTGATCATCGCAAACGCAATAAGCGCGTAGACGAACACCGCAACGGCCAAACCGGCGGCAATGAAGATTTTCCATACGCCGCTCAGGTCCGAGCCTTGGACGGAAGCGGGATCGAACACCGGCATCAGAGCTTCGTCTTACCCACGCTTTGTCCGGTAGAAAACGGTTGGCGCGGGTACAAAACGCGCATGGCGCTTGGTCAACGGCCGCTGCCCGTGCGCGCGCATCCGATTGTTTTTGGAACCGTCATCTTCATCGCATCGGAAACGATGTTCTTCGCCGCGCTTTTTGCCACGTATTACAATTTGAAAGCGCGCAGCATGCAGTGGCCGCCGTCCGGAGTGCATTTGGACATGGTCGGTCCGGCAGTGGGGACTGCTTGCTTACTGCTAAGTAGCCTCGCAACAGCGTTTGCCCTTGCCTCCCTGCGAAGGCGCCTGATGCAGCGCGTGACCGTTTCGCTCTATGCCGGAATTCTGGGCGGTATCGCCTATATCGTGGACGCGATGCACGGTTACGCAAGCCAGTCCTTCGGCTTACGCAGCGGCGCGTACGGCTCGATCTACGTCACGATGACGGGATTCCATCTGCTGCACGTCGTCGCGGGCGTCATTATGCTGCTGGGGTTGTATTTAGGAATCCGTTCGCCGGCGTTTCGGGTGGACCGCAACGAAGGCGCGGAAGCGATCAGTTACTATTGGCATTTCGTGACCGTGATGTGGATCGGCATCTATTGCACAATCTATTGGATCCGTTAAGAGCATGAGCAACGTGCGCGAGCGCGCGATCGCTGCGGCGCTGCTGCTCACGATTGCCGGGAGCGGCGGCTTCACCGCGGCGTTCTGGATGCACGCCTCGACGCAAGTGCTCGGCGGATGCTTGGCCGCTGCGTTTTTCGGACTTGCGCTGGCGATGCTCGGATGGTCACGCTGGATCGTGCCGTTCGAACAGGTGACGGATTTGCGCGATACGTATCCGCAGCCCGTGCAGGAGCGCGCGCTGCAAGGCGAATCGTTCGACCACGGGATCGCCGCTATCGGGCGAAAGCCGTTTCTCCTCCGCATGCTGTACGTCGCGCTCGGTTCGCTCGGCGTTGCGGCACTCTTTCCAATCGGTTCGCTGGGGCCGCCGCCGGGCGAGTCGCTCTTTCACTCAAAATGGCGGCGCGGCGTACGGCTGCAGCGGCCGGACGGCGCTTTCGTCAAAGCCTCGGATATGAACGTCGATTCCGTCGTGACGGTTTTTCCGGAGAACAACATCGGCGATTACAATTCGATGGCGGTACTCATCCGTTTGCCCGAAGGCGTGGGCAGCAACACCGCGCAGGGCCTGATCGCGTACAGCAAAGCCTGTACGCACGCCGGCTGTCCGGTGGCGCTCTACCGCGCGAAAGACCACCGCTTGGTGTGTCCGTGCCATCAGTCGGCGTTCGACGCCGCCGACGGCGCGAAGGTCCTCGCGGGGCCGGCCGACCATCCGCTGCCGCAGCTGCCCATCGAAATCCGGGACGACGGCTTCGTTCGGGCGACGGGCGATTTCCCGGCGCCCCCCGGCCCGGGGTTTTGGCAAGAGTCGTGATTGCGCGCTTTCTGCTTTGGCTGGACGATCGCGTCGGGACCGCGACGTTCGTCCATCACGGTTTGCGAAAAGCGTTTCCCGATCATTGGTCTTTTATGCTCGGCGAAATTAACATGTATGCGTTCCTCGTGCTGCTCGCGACGGGAACGTACCTGGCGCTCTGGTTCAACCCGGGCAGCGCGCACGTCGTTTACAACGGACCGTACGATCTCATGCGCGGACGTTCGATCAGCGAAGCGTACGATTCCGTGATGCATTTGAGCTTCGCGGTGAACGCCGGGCTCCTTATCCGGCAAATACATCACTGGGCGGCAGACATTTTCCTTGCGGGGATCGTCGTGCACGCGTGTCGGATTTTCTTCACCGGCGCGTTCCGCAAGCCGCGCGAATTGAATTGGATCGTCGGAACGCTGCTGCTCTTCGCCGCGATGTTCGAGGGGTTCACGGGCTATTCGCTGCCGGACGATCTCATGAGCGGCATCGGTTTACGGATCGGTATTTCGATTTTGCAAGCGGTTCCCGTTGTTGGCAGCTATCTGCTCTTCTTTTTGCAAGGCGGCTCGTGGCCCTCGGCGGTTCTGTTGCAGCGGTTTTTCATAACGCACGTGTTCGTTATTCCGGGTCTGCTGCTGGCCGGCATCACCGTGCATTTGATGATGGTCTGGCGGCAGAAACACACTCAGTTTCCCGGGCCGCGGCGCACGGAAGAGAACGTCGTCGGTTCGCCGCTTTTTCCGCTTTACGCTTTGCGTTCGCTCTCGCTGCAATTTGCGGTGATCGCGGTGTGCTGCATCATGGGCGCGTTCGTCCAAATCAATCCGGTGTGGCTCTGGGGGCCGTACGAGACCTGGAAAGCGATCGCACCGGCACAGCCCGATTGGTACGTGGGCTGGCTGGACGGTGCGCTGCGCCTGTTTCCGCGCTGGCCGCTGCATTTGTTCGGCCACTTCGTGCCGCCTGTGTTTTGGCCGGGTTTGGTTCTGCCGCTCGCCATCATGGGCTTTCTGATGGCCTACCCCTTTGGGGAAGCCTTGCTGCGCCGCGATCGCGCCGCGCATCACTTGCTCGATCTGCCGCGCGATGCCCCGCTGCGCACGGCGTTCGGCGTTTCCTTCCTAACGCTCATGGCCGTGCTGCTGCTGGCCGGAAGCAACGATCTGCAGGCGCGCTATCTGCATATCTCGTTCTTCGACATGCTCATGGCGTACCGTTTGCTTGTTTTCTTCGGTCCGGCGATTGCGTTCTTCGCCGCCTACCGCATGACCACCGAGCTTAAAACGAAGGGCGGCGTGCATGAAGCCGGACGCGTGCGGGTGGTCCGTAACGCCGAAGGCGGCTACGACGAAGAGCCGGTGTAGCCGATGATTTTTCGCAGCGCGGGGAATAGTGAATGCGTGGTCGCGTCCTTTTTAGCAGCAGCGGCAATTGCTGCATACCTGCTGAGCATGCGGCAGTACCGCGCGCGCTTTCCGGCAAGGCCGTTTCCGGGATTGCGGATCGCGAGTTTCTGCGCCGGCGCGATGCTTTTCGCCGTGTGCCTTTTACCGGCGGCGGACGCGCTCGCGGATCGTTCGTTTGCATGGCACATGCTGCAGCATATGATCATCGTCTTCGTTGCGGCGCCGCTCGTGCTGCTCGGTGCGCCGGTGCTCCTCATCGTGTCCGTGCCGCCGGCGCGGCTTGCCCGCTGCTTCACGCGCTTCTCCGCTTCAGCGCCCGGGCGCGCGCTGTTCGCGCCGGCGCTGGGGTGGGTGCTGTTTGTTTTTGTGCTCTGGGGCGCCCACTTCTCGCCGCTGTACGAGTCGGCGATGGAACATCCGGCCGTGCACCTCTTCGAACATGTGCTTTTTACCGGCAGCGCGTTGCTGTTTTGGAACTCCGTCATCCAAATCGGTTACGCGCCAAGGCCGGTTCCCTATCCGCTGCGCATGCTCTATCTTTTTCTGGCGATTCCGCAAGGCGCTTTCGTGGCGTTTGCCATCGGCGCGTCCTCACACCCGCTGTATCCCCACTACAATCGCCTTTTGGGTGTCGCCGGAGCACTCGCCGATCAGCGCAATGGTGCGGATGTGATGTGGATAGTGGGTGGCTTTCTGATGTTTGCGGCCTTCATGGCGCAAGGCGCCACGTGGGCCGTGGCGGAACGCGGAGCACGCCCCGCATGATCGGCGCCGTGCTGCTCGCAGCTGCGACCCAGTATCTCATCTTTTGCAGCTCGTGCCACGGCGCGCGCCTGGAAGGATCTACGGCGGCGCCGCCGTTGACGAACGTGAGCGTCGGTCTGGTGGATTTCGAGTTGCGCACCGGCCGCATGCCGGCGTTGGTCCCGCGCGAGCAAAATGATCCCTCGGCGCCGCAGCTGCATCCGGAACAGATTGCCTCCATCGAGGCGTACATCGCATCGCGAACGAGCGGCGACCGCGCAATCCCCGCGGCACCGCGAATTCTTGCCGGCGTCTCAGCGTTGAGAGCGGGGCGCAGCGTGTACGAGGAAAACTGCGAACAGTGCCACGCGGCAACGGGGCGTGGAGACGGCGCGACGGCATATCATGAAGTCGCGCCAAGCTTGATGGAGTCGGACCCGCAGACAATCGTTGAAGCGGTGCGCGAAGGCCCCAACATTATGCCGAAATTCGGCACGGGCGTTATTGACGATCCTCAACTCGCCGATCTTACGGGCTATGTTCGCTACCTGCAGCGCAACCAATACAACGCCGGCGGCGCCGCTCTGGCGAATTGGGGGCCGACTGCTGAGGGCTTTTTTGCGTGGGTGCTGGGCTTAGGCGCGCTGATCTTCTTCACGCGGCGAATTGGAGAAGCGTGAAGCGGGTAACACCACAGACGTCCGCCGGCAGTATAACAACGAGTCGCATCACGAGGTGACGATGCCTAAAAATGCACTGTATTTTAGCTCCAAAGGCCCCGTATGCTGATGCAAGCGATCGCGGTTGAACCGGCCGGAGACGGCATTACGGTAAATAACACAGCGCCCGGAGCAGTCGATACGCCGATGGACAAAGACAAGCAAGACCTGCTTTGAACGCATCCTCACTCGACCCCAAAGCGCGCAGCGCCGGTCACCAATCAGCGCACTACACCGTCGCGGATAACGAAATGGCGACCGGAAGCACCCTAGGCTCGCCGAAGGCGGCGATTGTGATCAAGGCGACCGGCGCCATTGAAAAAATGTATTCGCCGGAGCTGGGCGCGGATGTCTTCGGCACCCTCGTGCTGCATCACTGGGATGCGCGCAGCGGCGTTCCGCTTTCGCCACGCCGCGGCACGTTCGAGGTCCTGCCGCAGGAGCAGCGGCACAGGTTTTCGCTCTCCAACGGCGTTCGTGTGAGCGAGACGCTTTTTGTCTTATCGTCGGCGCCCCGCGGATCCGACCGGCGTGAGGTGGATCCGCCGGCGGCGTTTTACACCGTCGAACTCTCGAACGAGCAAGAACGGGAAGCGAACATCGCAACGTATGCCTCGGTGCAGGTACCGTGCACGCAGCGCGAGATGGTGGGCGCCTCGTACGATCGCGGCGCGCATGCGTTTGTCCTTGCGGGCGGCGCGCAGCGCGGTATGGTGCGTATCGCCGCCTGCTCGCGCGCACCGGACAGTTACGAGCTCACGCGTGATTCCGCCAAAAGCAGCGCAGCCGCGTTTCCGGGCGAACTTTTGAACGAACTCAACACGGGCGGCCCGGTTCCGGTTGCGATATTTCATTTGGAGCACACGCTGCAGGCCCGAGAGAAGACGCAATTTTCTTTCGTCTTGACGTTTTCGCTGGACGGCGAGGACGCGGCGCTTGAAAATCTTCGCGCACTCCCGGATGCGCAAGACGCGCTGGAGCGCACGCGGTCGTACTACGCCCAGATGATGGACAAAGCCATCGTGCTCACACCCGATCCGGAAGTGAATCGCGGTGCGCTGTGGGCAAAGGCCAATATTTTGCGCACGCAGAACCTCACCTCGCAGGGCTGGTGCTTTGTCAACGACCCGACGCATTCCAACAACAGCGTGGCCCGCGACACGTGCTGGTACAGTTTCGGTGCGAGCTACGTTACGCCGGAGTTCTGCCGCGACTCGCTGCTGTGGTACCTCGATCACATCGAACCGCGCGGCATGGTCGTCGAATACTTCGACATCCGCAACGGCGGCACCGAAGACTACGGCCTAAACATCAACGACAACACGCCGCTGCTCGTGCTGGCGTGCTGGCATCAATATTGCGTCACCGGCGATCGCTCGTTTCTGGAGTACGCGTATCCGCGTCTGGCGCGCGCCGCGTCGTATATCCTCTCGCAGCGCAACGAACAAGGCCTCATCTGGTGCACGGCGAGCGGCACGGCCGATTGGGGCATCGCGGGTTGGCGCAACGTCATCGGCGGCTACCGGCTCTCGGGGGCGACGACCGAAGTCAACTCGGAGTGCTACGCCGCGCTCGACACGATGAGCCGCATCGCCGAAGTGCTCGACGACGCAAAAGGCGCGCAAACCTACAAAACGCAGGCTTGCGATCTGAAGAACGCAATCAACGAGCACCTACTCGACCGCTCGCGCAAACTGTACTACTTGAATATCGACCTTGACGGCACCAAGCGGACGGACGTCACCTGCGATTTGGTGTTCCCGGTCATGTTCGGCGTGGCAGAGCACGACGTTGCGGCCAACATTATCGCGCGCTTGAGTGCGCCGGAATTTTGGAGCGACGCGGGCATGCACACGGTGCCGCGCAACGACATTAATTACGGCCCCGCGCACGGATACGGTTTGCTGGGCGGAGTCTGGAGCGGTCCGACGTTCTGGTTCGCGTTCGCCGCAAGCGCATTCAACGCGGAGTTCATGGCGTACGCGCTTTCCGTCACGTTCAAGCACTACTCGCAAGACCCGCGCCGCAACAACACCGTGCCCGGCCAATTTTCCGAGTGGCTGCACGGCGAAACGCTCACGAATCAGGGGATGATGCTCTCACCGTGGTTCGCGCCGAAGTATCTTTGGGCGGCGCTGCAGGGCGCCGCAGGCCTGGACGTGACCGCGCTGACGCCCAAAATCGCGCCGCGCCCGGCGCAGCGCTGGCACTGGATTGCCGCACGCAACGTGCTGGTGCGCGGCCGTTCCGCTTCCTGGTTTGCCGTGCGCAGGCAAGGAGTGGAGGGCGTTCACGTTTACAGCGACTACCCGTTTGACGGGCTCGATGGCGCCCGCATATTTGAGGAAGACATCTCGTCCGACGTCTTTTTGGGCGGCGATACGGCGGTCGCGCTCGCATTTGCGGCGCCCGGGCGCCTGACACTATTCATCGCCAATACTTTTGACCGCACCGTTACGGTCGCCGTCGGTATTGCGCCCAAACATTTGTCGTCGGGGCGCAAACTGCGATCGTATAACACGCTGCGCAACGAATGGGTGGAACAGGATGCGTTCGACGAAAGCGGGTTAGGGCACGGGCTCCCCGTGCAGATCGGCCAGCATGGTTTCTGTTTGCTGGAATTGAGCGGGCCATGAGGCAGCCGCCGTTCGGGTTCGACGAGTTCGCAATGTGGCCATGGCCGCTGCGCAAAGCGAGCGCGTGAGCCGCGAGTTCTTCGTCTATTTTCTGGCACGGCAAAGCTCCATGATCGCGTTCACCGTCGAAGACGTTGCCGTCAGCTGGCAAATCTACGCGCTGCGGCACCACCCGTTCGATTTGGGCCTGGTCGGGCTCATTTTGTTTTTGCCGCAGCTGCTGCTCGCGCTGCCGGCCGGCGTTCTGGCCGATCGTCTGGACCGGCGCGCCATTTGTGCGCTCACCTCTTTGATGGAGGCGCTCGGATTGGGCGGCTTTATTGCGTTGCTGCTGCTGCACGTCCATGCAATCGGCTGTTATTTTGCGGCAATTGCCTTCATCGGTACCGCGCACGCGCTCGGCGTTCCCGCGCAGCGTTCGCTCCTGGTCAACATCGTGCCGCGCGAGTCGTTCGTCCGGGCGCAGGCGCTCTCGTCGTCCGTTACGCAGCTGATTGCGATTGCAGGTCCTGCGCTGGGCGGCGTGCTCATTGCAGTCGGGACCCCCGTAGCGTTCGCGACGGCGGCTGCCGCGTATGTGTTCGCGATGGCAGCATTCACGCGCTTACGCAAACGTGAGGTTGCGTTCATCGAAGAGCCGCTGCTTCGTTCTGCGGTCCAAGGCGTGCGGTTCATCTTCGATCAGCGCGTGATTCTCAGTGCGATCTCGCTCGATCTGTTCGCCGTCCTCTTCGGCGGCGCGACAGCGCTGCTGCCCGTATTTGCAACGAGCATTCTGCACGCTGGTTCGACCGGATTTGGCGTTCTTCGCGCCGCGCCGGCGATCGGAGCGGGCGCGACGGCGTTGTTTCTGGCGCGGCATCCGATCGCTCGCAAGACCGGCCGGCTGCTCGTCGTCTGCGTTGCCGGCTTCGGCGCCGCGACGATCGTGTTCGGCCTCTCGCGCAACTTCGCGCTATCCGTGCTTGCTTTGGCATTGACGGGGGCGTTTGACATGGTAAGCGTCGTGATCCGCAACACGCTCGTTCAGCTGCGCACACCCGACACGATGCGTGGGCGCGTCGGTGCGGTGGAAAACATTTTCATCGGCGCATCAAACGAACTGGGCGCGTTCGAGTCGGGCGGCTTAGCGGCGATCGCAGGTGCGCCGGCGTCCGTGATTTTCGGCGGCGCGGCGACGATTGCCGTAATCGCCGTGTGGCTGCTGCTGTTCCCCGAGCTGCGCCGCTTAGACGCTATTCAATCGTGAAGGCAACGATTTCGTGCGCTTCGCGATGATTGGTCCAAAACCGGTTGCGCGCGCTGTCCCAAGCTAAGCCGCGCGCCGGAAATGCCAACACGGCAAGATCTTCGGACTTCGATTGCCCGTTGCGCGCGTCGATGCGCGTGACAACATAATCGCCATGGCTCTCATCGTCGGTGCCGAGCAGATAGAACACGCCGCCTACGACGACTTGGCCGCAAATGCCGTGCGGCGCCTCGATGACCGTGCCTTCGCGGCCATCGGCATCAAGCGAAATAACCCGTTTGTTGTACCACTGGCTGACGTACAGCCGGTCGCCGTCGAAACCAAGCTGCGAGCCCGTATCACCGGGGCATGGAATCGCACCCTCGCTTTTAAATCCATGGCCTGGAACGAACCGCCGGATCGTGCGCGTGTCGTCCGCGCCCTCGCCAAGCAGCACCCGCAACTCGTCACCCATCACCGTCATACCCCACGGTTTGCCCGGCGCTTCCGCTTCGTCCCGAACGGTCCAATGAACCGTATCGATCGCGTACAGACGGCACGTCTCGATCGAGCCCATCCAAAGCGTGTCGCCGTCGAAGGCAAGGCTTTGCGGTCGCGGAGCGGGCGAGGGCATGCGTTGGACTTCGGCGGCATTCTTGAGCGTTCGTTCCATGCGCCGTACTTGGCATGAAACATCGCCGCACCCTGCGGGTAGCATGCGGCATGGCATACTCACCACGCTTGCTCCTGGCCGCAGCGCGCAATTGGAAACGCGTCGTGCCGCTGATGCGCGACGGCCGCGTCCCGCTCGTTCTTAAGATTGGTGCAGGGGTGCTCGCCGCGTTGATCGTTTCGCCATTCGATGTCTTCGGCGACATTCCGATCATCGGCTTGTTTGACGATGCGCTGCTGCTCACGCTGCTGTGTTCGCTGTTCGTGCATGTCGCGGGGCGAACGGCCGCCTATGCGCAAGTTCCGGTGCGCGTGGACGCTTCCTAACTTCACAACGTTTAGCCCGCTGCGGCTGCGCAGGCTTGCCGGCGCAAGCTAGCAAACCAGGCGCAAATGCAGCACGCCGAACGCAACGACCCGCGCCTGGAGCTGACGATCCGTGGGCTTCTCTTAGGCGCCGCCATTACGCTCGTTTTTACCGCCGCCAATGTGTATCTCGGCCTGAAAGTCGGCCTCACATTCGCAACATCCATACCGGCGGCCGTCATCTCGATGGCCGTTTTGCGTTTGTTCAAGACCGGCACGATTCAGGAGAACAACATCGTGCAAACCGTTGCGTCGGCCGCAGGCACGATTTCATCCGTGATTTTCGTGATACCGGGGCTGTTGATGGTCGGGTGGTGGACGGGTTTTCCGTTTTGGCCTGCGTTCGGTGTCTGCGTCGTCGGCGGAATCCTTGGCGTGATGTTCACGATCCCGCTGCGCCGCGCGCTGGTGACGAACTCCGATCTGCCGTATCCCGAAGGCGTGGCTGCGGCCGAAGTGCTGCGCGTCGGAACGGGCTCCCGCGAAGGTGCCGAGGAGAGCCGGCTCGGCTTGATCGCGGTGACGTGGGGCGCGATCGCTTCCGCTGCGTACGCTGCAATCGTTGCAACGAAGCTGTTTGCCGATACGATCGGCGTCTATTTCCGACTTGCTGCGGGAGCGACCGGCGTCGGCTTCGGACTTTCGCTCGCGCTGCTTGGTGCGGGGCATCTGATCGGGCTTGCGGTGGGCATCGCAATCGGCGTGGGCTTTGTAATCTCCTGGGGAATCGCCGTGCCCGTGTTGACGGCGCTGCATCCGGCAGCGGGTGCGGCGGTGGACGTCGCCACGAATGTCTGGCGCCAGCAGGTGCGCTTCATCGGCGCGGGCGCGATCGGTATCTCCGCGATTTGGACGGTGCTGCGCTTAGCGGCTCCGGTATGGACGGGGTTGCTCGCCGCAATGCACAGCTCGCGGCTGCGCGCGAGCGGTCAAGGCGCGCACCTCGCGCGCACCGAGCTCGACATGCCGATCAATATGGTCGGCTTGATCAGCGTGTTGTGCATTCCACCGATGGCCGTGCTGCTCGTCGCGTTTCTCGCAGGGGGACCCGTTGCGGGCATGATCGTGCCGCTCGTTATCGCTTCGATCGTTTACGTGTTCGTTGTGGGCTTTATCGTTGCGGCGGTATCGGGCTACATGGCGGGCCTTATCGGCTCTTCCAATAGTCCGGTTTCGGGTTTGGCGATTCTTTCGGTCATCGGCATCGCGCTGATTCTGCTGCTTATGGCGCACAACGCCGATCAGCACGCAAAAGATGCGCTCGTTGCTTTCGCACTTTTCGTGACATCGATCGTCCTTAGCGCAGCCACGATCGCAAACGACAACCTGCAAGATTTGAAAACCGGCCAACTGGTGGACGCGACGCCGTGGCGTCAGCAGGTTGCGCTGATTGTCGGCGTGGTGTTCGGCTCGCTGGTGATTCCGCCGATTTTGAACATGCTCAGTTCCGCCTACGGATTTGCCGGTGTCGCGCACGCGAATCCCGCGACGGCGCTCGGCGCTCCGCAGGCAACGTTGATTTCCGCGCTCGCCAAAGGCGTGATTGCGGGCAACATCGATTGGGGCATGATCTTCATCGGTATTCTGGTGGGAATCGTCATCATTGCGATCGACGAAACGCTTCGCGCAACCTCGGGCGGTAAACGCAAATTGCCGCCGCTTGCCGTCGGCCTGGGCATCTATCTGCCCATGGCCACCACCGCTGCCGCCGTTGCCGGTGCAATCATCGGCTTTTTCTACAACCGTTCGGTGGAGAAGCGCCCGAACGGCGAGGTGCTCAAGCGGTTAGGCGTGCTGCTGGCTTCAGGTCTGATCGTCGGTGAAAGTTTGTTCGGCGTGCTGCACGCCGGTATTATCGTCGCGCGCTTCGGCAGCGATCCGTTTGCATTTATGCCAGACTCGTTTTTGGGGTGGTCGCAAGTGCTGGGCGCCGCGGCGTTTATCGCCGTGACGTGGTACCTGTACCGCTGGATCGCGGGATTGATGCGCGCGCCGGCGGCGCCGTAGCGCAAGGTCTGGCTAAAAATGGGACGGCGGCGCCGCTGCGGAAACGAGCGGCATGAGCGAAGAAGAAGTTGCGCCATTCGTAGGTAAACCGGTCCGTTTAACGCTTGCCGACGGCCGTGTGCTGGCCGGCACGCTGCACGCCGATGAAGGCACCGGACACGGGCACATGCATTACATCGTCGCTTCGGCGGCGGTGGAAGAAGGCGGCAAGCCGGCGACCGAAGTGCTGCATGGCGCTTCCAATATAACGGACATCGCGGACGCTTCGGACGATCCGGCCGCTTCGGAGTAGTTATTTGAGGTAAGTCGCGAACCACCCCACCATGCGGGTCAGGATGTCGATCTGGTTGGCGGGCTGGCGCGGCCCGTGCCCCTCGTCTGCATAGACGACTAACCGCGAGGGCACGTGCAGGGTCTGCATTGCGTGATAAAACTCGAACGCTTGGGGTGCCGGCACTTCCTCGTCGCGTTCGCCTTGCAGAATCAAAACCGGCGTATGCGAATTTTTGACGAACGTAATCGGCGAGCTCTTCGCGTAAACGGCCGGATCATCGTACACCGATTTGCCGAAGAACGGGATCATCCATTGGTCGATGTCGTTTTGCCCGTAGTACGATTGCCAGTTCACAATGCCCGCGCCCGCGACGATGGCTTTGAAGCGCCGCGTCTGCGTTTCCGCCCACATGCCCATGTAGCCGCCGTAGCTCCAGCCGAACAACCCTAAGCGGTTGGCATCGATGCTAGCCGTCTTCACTGCGGCGTCGACGCCTGAGAGATCGTCGCGCCAGTCGCCGTAACCGAAGTCTTTGATGTTGGCGCGCGTGTACGCTTCGCCTTGACCGTAACTGCCGCGCGGATTCGGCTCGAACACGAAGTAGCCGTGGCTCGTAAGCGCTGCGACGTTACGGTTCGCGTAGGACGGCAGTGTTTCGGCGCTCGGGCCGCCGTGGACGATCGCGATCATTGGATAACGCTTGTGCGCGTCGTAATGCAGCGGATAGATCAGCCAGCCTTGCGGGTGAAGATTGCCGCTGCGCCATTGGAGCGATTGCGCGCGGTCCCACATGCGCGGCAGCGACGCGTTGGAATGCGTGATTTCATGCAGTGAGGCAATGCCGCCGGCCCAAATTTCCGCCGGGCGCATGAAGGAGGTGCGCACCATCGCCACACGCGAGCCCGTGGACGTTGCCGACCAGCTGCCGATCGCCTCAGGCGCGTTCGTGAGCGCGCGCGTGTGGCCGCCCGCCGCTTCGAGCGCGTACAGGTGCAGCACGCCTTTGTCGTGCGCGACCATGAGCATTGCTTTACGCGACGTCCAATGTAGGGAGGCGGCCGAGAGGCGCATGCCCGGCGTAATGTCGCGCGTTTTTCCCGAAACGGCATCCGCCAAATACACGTCGCCGCCGACAGAGCCGAAGTCGCTCATAATGCCGCCGATAAATGCGATACTGCGCCCGTCCGGCGACCACTGCGGATCGTTGAGTTGAAATGCCGGTTTCAACAGATCGCGGTCGTGTCCGTTCACGTCGGCAACGGCTAAGCGGGCGATCCACCAATTGTTGTCCCCGCTGCCGTATGCGTACGTGTATGCCAAGCGCTTGGAATCCGGCGACCAGCCGTATTCGTACACATACGCATTCGCGGGCGTGATTTCGCGCACGGCGCCGGAAATTGCATTCACGATGGCGAGCTGCTGCTCGTCTTCAACGGAGCCGATGACGCCAATCTTTCGCGCTCCGGCAGCGAGCGCGCCCGATTTGCGGTGCGGGTGCGCAATATAGAGCATGGCAATCGATTTGCCGTCCGGCGACCAGCGCATCGCTTGCGGCGCGCCGGTAAGATGCGTGAGCTGCTTGACGCCGGCACCGCCCACAGGCGCGAGGTATATCTCGAGCTGATCCTTTGTAGCGGCGTCGGAAAAGAAAGCGATCTGCTTGCCGTCGGGAGCCCACGCCGGCTGCTCCTCATCGGGAAACGCTTTGCCGTCGCCCGCCGTAAGCCGTACGGGCGCGCCGCCGATGCGCTCGACGAAGAGTTCGTTGTGCAGCTCGGGATGTTCCAGCCCGCCCGGGCGGAAATTGTCTTGCCAGGCGAGCGCATCGCCGCGCGGCGCGATGGCCACGGCGGAGTAATCGTGAGCGGCGAACACGCCTTGCAGCACACGCTGCATGCTCGGCGGAGTTTGCGCCGCGGCGGGTAAGAACAACATGCCGCACGCGGCGGCGGCGAGGGCGGCGAATCGCTTCATCCGGGCGGTTTATGCTTAGGCGGTTTTCTCGCCTGCGAGCAGCTCATCGCGCCGCTCGGGCGCTACGCGGTAGCCGATGGCGACCATAACGACGACAAAGGCCAGAGCCGCCGCGACGAACACGGCCATCGCCGCGGCATAGTTCGGGGCGCCGCCGGGTAAAGCAAACTTCTTCGTCGCAAGCAGCGCCTCGATCGTCAGCGTCGGCGCTGCGATCAGGTTGCCGAGCTGATAGGTGAAACCCGGAAACGTCGCGCGAATGTCCGGCGGAGATATCTCGTTTAAATGCGCCGGAATAATTCCCCACGCGCCTTGCACCGCGAATTGCATCAAGAAACCGCCCGCGGCAAGCAGCGCGACCGTGTGGCTGAGCGCCCAAAGCGGAACGATGAGCAGGCCCAGCAGCGCGCAGATCATCATCATGTTGCGCCTGCCGAAGCGCTGCGAGAGCGCGCCAAAGAAGATGCCGCCGCAAATCGCACCCACCGCCGCGATCGCATTGATCGTGCCGGACAGCCCCGGGTTGAAATCATGCTGTCCGTTCAGAAACGCGGTGACATACGGGTCTTGCGTGCCGTGCGACATGTAGTTCAACGCCGTCATCAGTAAAATGGTGTAGATGAACAGCGGCCAGTGCTTGCGCAGGGACGGCCAAAACTGATGCACGCGGCCGATGCGGCGCGCGGTTCCCTCGAGCCACGCGGGCGATTCGGGAACGTGTGCGCGGATATACAGAATGAGCAGCGCGGGAAGCGTGCCGATGACGAACATCCAGCGCCACCCGATGTGGACGAACAAAATGCCGAACACCGCGCCGGCAAGCAGATTGCCGACGGCGTATCCTTCTTGCAGAATGCCCGAGAACAAGCCGCGCTTCTGCGGCGGCAGCGACTCCATGGCGAGCGCCGCGCCAAGGCCCCATTCGCCGCCCATTGCAATGCCGTACAGCGCGCGCAGCGCGACGAAGATCCAAATGTTCGGCGAGAACGCCGTCGCGAGCTCGATGACGGAGTAGAAGCCGACGTCGATCATCAGCGGCAAACGGCGCCCGTAGCGGTCCGCAAACCATCCGAAGATGAATGCGCCGGCGGGACGCAGCGCGAGTGTCGCCGTGATGGCGATCGATGCGATGACGAGGCTGGAGTGCAGATCTTTGGCAACGTGCCGCAACACCACGACGACCAGAAAGAAATCGAACGCATCGAGGGTCCAGCCCAAAAAGGCGGCGATGAATGTCTTGAGCTGCACGGATGTTAAGCCGCGCAACGCTTCGCTCCGGTTCATGCGCGCCGTTTCGGCAGCCCCGGCTTGAACACCTTAACGCGGCTGCGTGGCGCTTAAGGTGAGCCCGTCGCCTCTGTCGTGGGAGCCGGCATTGGGACCGCCGACGGCGAGGCCGATACGTCCGGAGCGGCACTTGCGCTCGAAGCGGGCATCGGCGAGCTGACTTTCGATTTATCGTCGCCGTAAAGTACGAGCACGTACGTGCTGCCTTTGCGGATCGTCGTCTTCGGCGGCGCAAATGCAAACGTGAGCTCGGTGCCGTGCAGCGTCGATTTGTCGAACGTCCAAATCGGATCGTACGTCGTCTTTTTCTTTGCGACGTTCGCTTTGAACAGCTGCACCGCAAAACCGCGCTCCGCAAGTTGTTCTTTGGGCAGGGTAAACGCGGCTTGCGCATATCCGTTGAGAACGAAGTCGGCGCTCGGCGTCAGATGCACCATCATCAGCGCAACGGTGTCGAGCGTTCCCGCCGGGGTATGCACCATTGCAGGCGCATCCTTGGGCAGCGATTCATTTTTTAGCGCGATCGTGGCGATGAACGGCGTGGGCGTCGGCTTGGCGGAAGCGCCCGGCGAAGCAGAACCGGCTGCCGACGGCTCGGGTGAAGGCGTAGGCGAAGGCGACGGGGTGGGTGAAGGCGTCGGCGTGCTTGCAGCAGCTTTGCCTTTCTTGCCTTTCGCCGGAGCCGGCGTGGGCGTCGGCGCGGGCAGATTAAACTTCAGCGAGCAGCCGTAGCCGGCGATCGTCGGCGGACACGTAAAGCCGGTCTGCGCGTCAGTGAGCGGATAGCTGCCGTTGTTCACCACGCCCGGCGAAACCGAGGCGTTCGGCGAGGGCGATCCGTTCTGCGGTAAACCGTTTTGCGTGTATGGGCCGACGGACGCGCCGACAGGCGGAATGCCGCCCGTCTGCGGCATACCGGTGCCCGTCGCGAAATTACCCGAGCACGCGCCCAGCGCGAGTGCGGCGGCGATGAAGAGCGTGCGTGGTTCCAGTTTCATGCTTTAGCGTCAACCTTTGTTTGCAGCTCGTCGGCGAACTGCGCGATCGGGACGGTGCGTTTGGCTTCGATTCCGCGCTCGTTCACGTTGACCGTGCCGTCGGCGGCTTCTTGCTTACCCACGACCAAAATATATGGGACCTTTTGCGTTTTCCAATGCCGGATCTTATAGCCGAGTTTTTCGTTCGATTCGTCCACATCCACGCGCAGCCCGCGGCCTCTCATTGTATCGGCAACTGCCTTAGCGTACTCCACTTGGTGCTCCGAGATTGGGGCGACCACGGCCTGCACCGGAGCGATCCAGGCAGGGAAGTTGCCGCCGAAATGCTCGATCAGGATACCAAAGAAGCGTTCGAGCGAGCCGGCAAGGGCGCGGTGAATCATGACCGGCGTTTCATCTGCGTCGGGGCCGCGATATTTCAGTGCAAAGCGCTGCGGCAATTCGAAATCGACCTGAACCGTGCCCAGCTGCCATTTGCGGCCGATCGCGTCGCGCACGTTGATATCGAGCTTCGGTCCATAAAAAGCGCCGCCGCCGGCGTCTACCTCGAACCGCAGGCTGCGGCTCTGCAGCGCCTTGCGGATCGCTTCTTCGGCGAGCGCGTCGGTGCCGGCGCGCAAATGCTCTTCGCGCGTCGAAAGAAAATAGTCGAAGCTTTCGAAACCGAACGCTTTCATCAAGCGCAGTGCTTCATCGAGTGTCTGTTCGAATTCGCCTTGCAGTTGGTCCGGCGTGCAGAACAAATGAGCGTCGTCCTGCGTGAAGCCGCGCACGCGCGTCAGACCGTGCAGGACGCCGCTGCGCTCGAAGCGGTAGACCGTGCCGAACTCGGAGTAGCGGATAGGCAGCTCGCGGTAACTGTGCAGATGGCTGCGATAGATCAGAATGTGCCCCGGACAGTTCATCGGCTTGAGACGGAACCGCTGTTCCTCCACCTCGATCGGCCCGAAGATGCCGTGCGCATAGTTTTCCAAATGGCCGGATGTTTCGTACAACTTCTCGCTGACGATGTGCGGCGTAACCACGGGCTGATACCCGCGCTCGCGCAAGCCCTCGCGAATGAAGTTTTCGATCACGGCGCGCATGATGGCGCCCTTGGGGTGCCAGAACACGAGGCCGCCTCCGGCATCCTCTTCGATCGAGAACAAATCCAGTTCGACGCCGAGCTTGCGGTGGTCGCGCTTTTGCGCTTCCTCGATCTGATGAAGATAGGCGTCGAGCTGTTGCCGGTCAAACCACGCCGTGCCGTAGATGCGCTGAAGCATCGGATTCTTCTCATCGCCGCGCCAGTATGCGCCGGCGACGTTCATCAACTTCACGGCGCCGATTTCGCCGGTCTTGGGCGCGTGTCCGCCGCGGCACAGATCGGTGAACTCGCCGATCGAGTACAGCGTAATCGGCTCCCCTTCCGGTATGGCTTGCGCCAATTCCACTTTGTAGGGGTTCTCGCGAAAACGTTCGATCGCTTGCTCGCGGGTGACGCGTTCGGCCTTCATCTCATAATCGGCTTGCACGATTTCGCGCATACGCGCTTCCAAGCGTTCGAGATCTTCAGGCGTGAACGGCTGCTCGCGATCGAAATCGTAGTAAAAGCCGTTCTCGATCGCCGGCCCGATGGTCGGCTTGGCGTCGGGAAACATGTCCTGGACGGCGTACGCAAGCACGTGAGCAGCCGTATGCCGCAGTTCGGGTAGTGAAGCCACGGGCGGCCTTTTCGGGCTGCCGGAGGCGATACCTCGGCGCAACGCCGCATCGGCGGGTACAAGCTCTCGATGAGGGAGCAGCAGTTGGAGGCACGGTGGTCGATGGATGATGCACGAAACGCCGGAACGATCGTCATCGGCGGCGATCTCCGGGTCAGCCGCATGGGTTACGGCGCAATGCGTCTGTGCGGACCCGGCGTGTGGGGCTGGCCGGAGGATCGCGAGAATGCGCTGCGCGTGCTGCGGCGCACGATCGAGCTCGGCGTAAACTTAATCGACACGGCGGATGCATACGGCCCCGAGGTCAACGAAGAGCAGATCGCGCAGGCGCTCTATCCGTATCCGCCCGAGCTCGTCATTGCCACGAAGGGCGGCAATACGCGTCCCGGGCCGGGACAGTGGGTCGCAGACTGCCGTCCGCAGCGGTTGAAAGAATGCTGTGAGGCAAGCTTGCGGCGCTTGCGCGTGGACGAGATCGATCTCTATCAATTACATACCGTGGATGACGACGTGCCGTGGGCCGAGCAGGCCGGCGCGCTGCGCGAGCTGCGTGACGAAGGCAAGATTCGTCACGCCGGGCTTTGCAACGTCACGCTCCACCAACTGCTCGAAGCGCAAAAGATCGTACCGATCGTCTCCGTGCAGAACCGGTACAATTTGGCGTACCGGGGCGAGAGCGAGGGCATCATCGATTATTGTGAACGCGAAGGCCTTGCCTTTCTGCCGTGGTTTCCGCTGGGCGCGAACTCATCGGAAATTGCCGGCAATACGGAAGTGCAGATCGTCGCAAAAGCGCACGAGACGACGGTGCATCAGATCGCGCTGGCGTGGCTGCTCGCCCGCTCACCGCAGATGGCGCCGATTCCCGGCACGTCGTCGGCGCGGCATTTGGAAGAAAATATGCACGCGGCGGACATCGCCTTGTCCGATGAAGACCTCACGCGCCTGGGGCTGCGCCAACCCGTAAGCGCTCACCATGGAGAACACGATGAACGATAGCGACATTCACGGCCACATCGAGCAGCTTGTTGCCGAAGAGCACCGTTTCTACGAACGCGCGGACGAGCAGCCGCTGAGCGCGGACGAACGCAAGCGCCTGAGCGAGATCAATGTCGAGCTCGATCGCTACTACGATCTGCTGCAGCAGCGCCGAGCGCGCCGCGAGTTCGGACAGGATCCGCAAGCGGCGCAGATGCGTTCGGGCAAGACGGTCGAGAATTACGTGGAGTGATGCGCCGGCACGCGCTTTGGAAGTTGACGGTGGCGCTGCGCATCGCTTGCCAGTCCGAGCGATTCTGAGAGTGAGAGATTGTGCGCATCGGAGGCCGTGAGATGATAGCCGCGCCTTGAATTCCCAGATGGCGAAGTATGCGTCAGGATGGAAAATCCGGCAGCATGACGCGCTGATTTACTGCGGCGTTTGTTCGTCGATCGGGATTTTGAGCTCCGCGCCCAACGGCGCGAACGACGTGGAAGAAAACGTCTGCGCCGAATGCATCGTCGAGAGACGCACGCGCCGCGTGCGGTAGTCCGCCGAACGAATCGTCACTTCCACCGTTTCGCCGATTTCGTACTCCTCCGGATTTGCTTCCCGGTCGCTGACGCTTCCGATAATACCCGGAGCGATCTCCACTTCGAGACCGCGCTCTTTGCCGACCACTCTACCTTCGACCGTTTTCCCGCGCTGCAGCACGGCGGAATGATCGCGCCAGGGATCGGCGAGGGCGCCTTTGCGCGAGACGGCAATTTTTTTCCCGCCTTGATCGATCCGCAACACGCGCACTTTGAGCCGCTCACCGATTTTGACGACGTCGCCGGGTTTTTCGACGCGCTCGAAAGCCAACTCGCTTGCGGGAATGAGCGCATCGATGCCGCTCCCCAAATCGACGAACGCACCGAAATCGGCGAGCCGCACCACGGTGGCGTCGCGCTCTTCGCCAACCTTAAGCGATTGCAGCAGATCGCTGCGGGCTGCGCGCCGTTCTTCTTGCTGCGCGAGGCGGTGCGAGACGACGAGCCGTTTGCGCGTGTCGTCGACGTCGATCACTTTGAGTGCGACGGACGTGCCGACGATCGAGTCGAGCGGCGTGCCTTTCGCCACGCCGGTTTGCGAGGCGGGCAGAAATCCGCGGTAGCCCTCGACGTCAACGAGCAAACCGCCTTTGACGGCGGTCTTCACGACCGCTTGCACCATTTCACCGCTGCTCTTCGCGTTGACCAAGCGCTCCCACGTCGCTTGCGCCTTTTTGCGGCGCTCTTCGTTCGCGGCTTGGCGAGCGGCGATTTCTTCGGGAGAGGGTTGCGGCTTGCGCGGCGCGGCGGGCGGCGCCGGTGCGGCTGCCGCGGGCGCTTGCGGTTCCGGCGGCGCAGAGGGCAGCGGAATCTCGCCGACCGGTGCTTCCCCGGCGCTCAGCGCGGTCGGCTGCTCCAATTCGGGCGCGGACGCGGAGGCCGGCGCCGGCTGTGTTTGCGGTTCTTGCACCGCGGCGACATCGGGGCGTTCCGGTTCGCTGGAGGGCGGCGTGGGCTGGTCGTTCATGGCGGGATTGGGCTTTCGCCCCCGGGGTCACGAGTGACCTGTGAACGTTTGGTAGATGAAGATCGCGGCGGCGGCGCTCACGACGGCGGTCGTCGCCCACCCGGCGCCCAGAAGCCAGCGGCGAACGGGCGCGTTGCGCATCAGCCGCTTGTCGCCTGCGGCCAAGAGCATGAACGTGAGCGAGACGGGCGTTGCGATGCCGCCGGCAATGGAACTGATGAAGAGCAGCCGGATCGGCGCAATGCCCGCAAAAGCGAAGGCGCACGCAAGCGCCGTGCAGACAATCATCAGAAGATAGAATTTCGGTGCTTGCACAAACCGCGCGTCGAGCTTGCCGCTCCAGCCGAACATCTCGCTCGCGAGGTACGCCGACGTTGCCATCAGCACGGGAATCGCGAGAAGTGCCGAGCCAAGCAAACCGATCCCGAACAACGCGCCGGCGAATCGTCCGGCAACCGGCTCGAGCGCAGAGGCGGCTTGCTGCGCGGTCTGCACCTGCGTGTGGTGCATGCCGAGTGTCGCGCCTGTGGCAATGAGGATGAACCAGAAGACCGCGCCGGCACCGGTTGCACCGACGCCCGCGCCGATCTGCACCAGCCCAAGGCGGCGCAGCGGCGGATGTTTCTCGCTGAACTCGAGCTCTTGCCAAACGTACGAATATGCCGTGAGTGTCGTGCCAAGCAGCGCGATTGCTCCGGCTACATAATCGCGCGAATGTTCCAGATGCGGGACGAACGTATCGTGCAGGACGGCGCGCCAATCCGGATGTGCCAAAAATGCCGCGGCGACGTACGAAAGAAACGCAACCGGAAGAAACAGAAGCACGCGTTCCACGCGCGCATAGCTGCCAAAGATGAGCAGCGCCAGAGCTGCGGCCGCAAGCGGCGCGATCCAAATGCCGTACGGGACGCCGGTGAGCAGCGCGAGCGCAGCGCCGCCGCCTTCCAAATCCGCCGCTAAAGTCAGCACGTTGACGATCAACACCGCTGCAAGCAGTACGAGCGCTGCCGCGCGGCCGTAGCGCTTGCGGATCAGATCTTCGAGCCCGGCTTTGCATACCGTGCCGATATGCGCGCTCAGCGCTTGAACGACGGCAAGCATCGGTATGACGAGCACGACGAGCCATCCCAAACCGTAAACGGTCGTCGAGCCGATGACCGCGAGCGATGCGACCGTTGTCGGATCGTTGTCCGAGGCGGACGAAATGATGCTCGGCACGATGCGTGCCGCGGCCGAGCGGATCCACCGCATGGCAGGCGCTTTACCCAAACGGGGGTAAAGTTCCAAAGACATGTCCCAGAAATTGCTGCTCGCCAATCCGCGCGGCTGCTGCGCGGGAGTCGATCGCGCGATCGCCGTTGTCGATCAACTGCTCGACGAGCACGGCGGCCCTATCTACGTTCGCAAGGAGATCGTTCACAACCGCGAGGTGGTGGAACGGTTGCTCGCGCGGGGAGCCGTCTTTGTCGAAGAGGTGGACGAAGCGCCGGAAGGCTCGATTCTGGTGTTCAGCGCGCACGGTATTTCGCCCGCGGTGCGCCAGATGGCTTCCGCCCATAACCTGCGGGTTATCGACGCGACTTGCCCGCTGGTTTCTAAGGTGCATTATGAAGCGATCAAGTTTGCAAAAGCGGGTTTGCACGTGCTCCTGATCGGCCATGCGGAGCACGACGAAGTTATCGGAACGATGGGTGAGATTCCCGGGCAAATCACATTGGTCGAGGACGCCGCCGCGGTTGACCGGGTGCAGGTGCCCGACCCCGAGCGTGTCGCCGTGATCACGCAGACGACGTTGAGCGTCGACGAAACCGGCGCGGTGATGGACGCGGTGCGGCGGCGCTTCCCCAACGTTCGCACGCCCGCGCGCGACGATATTTGCTACGCGACACAAAACCGGCAGGACGCGGTTCGCGATTTAGCGCCGCGCTGCCAAGTGCTGCTCGTCGTTGGGTCCCAGAACAGTTCCAACTCGCTGCGTTTGCGCGAGCTTTCGGAGCAGCTCGGCACACGCGCGCATCTGATCGATCGCGTCTCGCAGATCGATCCGGAGTGGCTCGAGGGAGTGACGCGTGTCGGCGTCACGGCCGGCGCGTCATCCCCCGAACATCTCACTCAGGCTATCGTCGATCGGCTCAAAGCGCTCGGAACGTTCGAGATCGAAGAGTTCGGCAAACCCGAACCCGAGATCATCTTCACGATGCCGCGCGCCATCTCGCTGATCTGATTACGTCGTGAATCCGAGCAGCGGGACCGCGTTGCAGTTGCCGCTGAACTCGGTCAGAAAAACGTTCCACGTTCCGCCGCTGGGAAGCTGCTGCTGCAGCGCGCTGCTGTAGTAGAAGTCCGAACCGTAGGGCTGCGGACCGCCCCTATCTGACGTTAAGTTGAGCTGTCCGCCCGTCACCGTTTGACCGGTATTCACGTTCGTCAGATAGACGTACCAGTTTTGATACGAGTTGTAGAGCTGATTGTTGCTGCCGTTCGCGACGATAGTGATCGTGCTGGTGCCCGGCGCGTACGTGCCCGGCTGCGGGCTCGCGAGCTGCTCGCTGGTTCCGGTGTCGCACGCGAGGCCATTCGAGCCGTTGCTGCCGCCGCCGAATAAGCTGCCGCCGCCGCCGCCGCAAGCGCTTAAAACAGCGAGTGCCGCCGCCGGAGCGAGAAGTCGAAGTAGTTTCATGCAGTGGTGTCCTCCAGGTAGAAGATAAACGCGCAAGCCGGCAATTGCGTTCTGAGTTTTTGCTGGGATTGTTCTGCCCGCCAATCCTGAGAAACGGCTGCATTCAAGCCAAGCGAGCTGCAGCGGAGCGCTTGTGCGTTACCCGATCGCTTCCCGAAAGGAGTGCTCCCCATGAAATCGCTTATCGCCGCTGTGTTGACCGCGGGACTGACCTTGAGCGGCGTGGCGCTTGCCGGTGCGCAGCAGTATCCGAGCCAATACGGCCAATACGGTCAAAATCAAAACGAGAACGGCAACGGCCGCCACAACGGCCGGCGTCACCGCGAGCGCAATGCGAATTGCAACGCCGTTAACACGAATCAGTACGGCAACTACGGCAACTACGGCAACTCGAACCGTACCGACAACGACGGCGACTACGACGGCGACAACGACGAAAATAACCGCAACAGCGGTTACAACAACCGGTGCGCCGGCAACACGGCGAACGGCAATGCGGTCATCAGCGGTACGATTACCGCCATCAACGGCAACGTGCTGACGATCTCACGCAACGCCAACAACGGACAGTACGGACAGTACGGACAGTACGGACAGTACGGACAGTACGGCCAGAACGGACAGTATAGCGGTCCGGTCGTCAGGATCAACGATCAGCCCGCGCTCGATAACCGCGCGACGGGACGCGTAAACATCGGCCGCTTCGTCACGGCATACGGCTACTGGTCGAACGGCACGTTCTTTGCAACGCGTCTGAACTAGATTGCCTTCCGCTGGTGGCGGCGGTGGCGCAACGGCAGCCGCCCGCCACTCCTGGCGCAAGCATCGCAGGCCGTCCGGGACAGTGCCCTGCGATGAGGTCACCGCCTCGCGAGGCTCAAACGGACGCGGCGGGGAACCGACGGCGCTATGTCTGCACACGACGCATTGGAGAATCTGCTCGAAGGCAACGCGCGCTTTGCGGCCGGCGCGCCCCGTTCGCGCCCAACGATTGACGACGTCCGCGAATTGGCCGCGGGGCAAGCGCCGTTTGCCACCGTGCTCGCATGCGCGGACTCGCGCGTACCGGTCGAGACGCTTTTCGATCGCGATCCCGGGGACATCTTCGTCGTGCGGCTTGCGGGCAATTTCCTCAGCGAGGCGGCGCTTGCGTCGATCGAATATGCGACAGCGGTGCTGAAGGCGCCGCTCGTCATGGTCCTCGGGCACACCTCGTGCGGAGCCGTTCAGGCAGCCATCGACTTTGTGAGGAGCGCCGAAAAACTGCCCGGGCATATGCAGATGATGGTGGACGCAATCGCACCGGCTGCGAGAAGCGCGCAAGCGCAGCAGGGCGAGTGGTGGTACAACGCCGTCCTGCAAAACGTGCGCGATAACGTTGCGGCGCTTCAACAGTCGGCCCCTATTATGGTGCAGGCAGCACGTTCCGGCTGCGAAGTCGTGGGCGCGGTCTACGACCTTTCGAACGGACGCGTAACGTTGCTGTAGCGCCCGTCAGTGGGTGATAGGCGCTTCCCAACCGCCGCAGCCAATCAAGGCGCGCCACGACTCCCATTCCTGCTAGTTCTTCCGCGTCAACGCCCGCCGGCGTCCGGGGGTGTGCGATAATGCTCGCATGCAACGCAGTACCTTCTTTCTTCTTTCCATTATTGCAATTGCAGGGTGCAGCAGTTCGACGGCACCGACCATACCGGTTCAACCGCCCGTTGGAGGCGGTGCGCCGCCTCCAATGCACATCGCGGTGACGGAATACGCCGTTCCCGTTTCGCCGCTTTACGTCGCGGCAGCCGCGGACGATTCGGTCTATTTCGGCTTTGGCTCGAACGGCACCGGCTCGAATCTGTATCATCGTCAAGGGCCTGCATTGACGCAAACGTCACCGGCGTCCAATCCGTCGTACAGCCCCGGCGGCGGCGTTTATGGTATCGCGATAACCCCGCAGAAGAATGTCTTTTGGCTCAGCGCGTACTTTGGGCCCTCGTTTTTCCCGTCGGTGCAAGTCGAATGCGGGGACGGCGCGACGGCAACGTTGTGCGAACCAAATGTTCAAGAACCGACCTCGATGCTCGTCGATCGCTCGGGAACGTTTTGGGTGGGCGGACTGACGTTCAACGGCGACGGACAGGTCGCAACGTCTGCGCGAGCTTCCGCGACGTTCCCGCAGCAAGGCGTCCTACAACTCATCAACGGGCCTGGAAGCGCGGTTTGGGCTCTTCTTGAGAAAGACTCGGCCGCGGGGGCGGAATCGACGATTGCTCGCCTCAGCGCAACGGGCAACGGCGTCACGCCGGTGCAACAGTTCGTTCTGCCGGCCGGCGCGATTGCCGGCAGCATCGCATTAGGGGGCGATGGCGCCATCTGGTTTACGGACTATGCAAAGCAGGCCGTGGGGCGGCTTGCAGCCGACGGAACGATGCGGGAGTACCCGGCCCCGCACGCGATAGCGCGTCCGGCGTACGGGCAATCGGAGATAGCTTCGTCCTGCGATGGCGCGCTTTGGTTTACGGAAGCGGCCGCAAGTGCGGTCGTCCGTGTGAATCCGGCGAGCGGGTCGATGGTCGAAACGGCTCTGCCGACTGCAGGCGCTTACGCGGGAGCGATCTCAGCCAGCCCCGACGCGCCGTTGAACTGCAATTCGCGCATGCTGTGGGTCGGCGAGCAAACCGCCGATAAGCTCGCATCCTTTACGTACTGACGTTCGCATTCGCGTACGTCGAAATGGTGGGCGGTATAAGGATTGAACTTATGACCTCTTCCGTGTCAAGGAAGCGCTCTCCCACTGAGCTAACCGCCCGCGCGTTGGGACCCGCCGCAGTATAACAGAAGCGCACGGCGAGCGTCAAAGGTTGTTCGCCCGCCGGTTCTTTCCTTGCGTTGACATACGAGCCGGGCGCGTGATATCGTGGAAAAACTTTTTTAGGAGAAAGGACCGGTGCCCATGACCGTATTTCATCAACAATTTTGCTGCGCGCGGCTCAACGTGCGCGGCTTCGTCACGCTGCCCGGACTCCTTTCGAAGAGGTACAGCCCTTAGCGTTACCGCTTCGGCCGTCCCGTTCGAGGAGTCTCCGCAGTGCCGGAGGCTTTTTTATTTACTTCTTTTTGCTTTTTTGAAAGGCGCCAAGATGGAGCACTGGTATGGTGCGGAGATCCGTCAACGGCGCGACGAACTGTTTGGCCAAGCCGCACACGCGCGCATGCTGCGCATGCTCGAGAGTGGCCGAAGTCACACGCTTCGCGCACGTTTCGCCGGGCTCGTCCGCACGCTTCTCGCTTTTATCGCTTAGTCGGAACGGACGAGGGCGTATTCCGCCAAGAGATGAACCGCGCGCCTCATAATGCGCGCGATGTCGTTCAGGCTTATGCGGCCGATGAATTGTCTGTTGCGCCAAGATTTTCCGCGGTGAACGCGGCGTCTTCGTACAACTCTTTTTCGATGAACCGCAGCGCGTTGTCGGTGTCCGAGACATCGATCACCGCATCAGGCCAACGCATCCAACGCCCGATATGTTCGCGGTTTTTTATCGTCGCATCGTACAACGTGCGGGCGTCGGCGCTCTGCAGGAGGCGGATGTGGACGTTGCCGTCAAGACGCAGTTCGAAATCAGCCAGTGCCGCATGCAGGTCGTGCGGCTCTTTCACAGCCCCAGGTGCGGCAAGGTGGCGGCGTTCCACACGTGGCGAAACGCTTTCATCGTCTGCGCGGCGGTTACTGCTTGGCCGAGCGCGCTTTGGGAGAGCGCCAAGCCGTAGAGCGCACGCGGGTCGTTGGGAAACCGGGCGATAGTGCTTTCATAGGCTTGTGCGGCATTTTCGTAGCGGCCGCGAGCGTAGTAGAATGCTCCCAGTGCTTCACCGGCCGGGAAAAGCGGAAGCTGCTCCCCGGTATCTTCGCGCTTTTGATACGCAAGCGCGCGGTTCAATGCGGTGACCGCCGCGCCGTCCTGGCCGGTGCGTTCATCGATTGCCGCTTCCAAGAGCCAGCGATAATCTGCATCGGCATCTTTGTACGCTCGCAGCATTGTTGCGGCGCCTGCGCCGTCGCCGCGATGCAGGTCCGCAAGGCCCAGTGCCAACGCCGCAAAGAATTCATGGGGCGCCGGTTGTCCCGTAATCCGGTCCCATTGCTCGAAGCGGGCCCAGGTTGCCCAGATGTCGCTGCCCCCGTACGCGCTGCCGGTCCGCTGCGCCCACAGCAGCGCCGTTTCCAGATCGCCGCGCATCATGGCGACGCTCCATCCGGTGTACGCGTCGTGCGCCGCGTACTTAACCGGCGCGTCGGCGGATTGCCGCAACTGCCAGGCGCTTTCACTTACTTTAAGCGCGCGGTCGTAACGGCCGGCGAGAATATATGCGTGTGCGGGCATGTGCGCCAAATGCACTGCCGCCGGATCGAGCCGCCATGCCGCGATACGATCGGCGCACGCGAGCTCCGGAGCATGATCGGCGGCATAGTCGAAACTATGGATGCACAGGTGATTCGCAAACGGCTGCGATGGATTGCGCGCAAGCACCCGCACGATCAAGGCGCGCGCCTGCCCGTCATCGATGCGCGCTTCCATTAGCGCTTCCGCTTGGAAAAGCAGGGCATCGTCGTCGTGCGGATACGTTTGCGCGAGCTGCGCCATCGATGCGAAGTAGCGATCGGCGTCCGCCGAGCGGTCGCCCCATGTGCCGGCGTAGCGCCTCGCCGCTGCGTCGATATATGCGCGTTCCTCGGGTGAGGCGTAAGCGGTAAGGCCGGCTGCGCGCTCCGCCGCCTCGTGCGCGCGTGTAAAACGCCCGGGCGTCATGCCGGTGTTCAGGTCGCTGCCGCTGGCGATGGCTTGCCCCCACACGGCCATCGCGAGGTGCGGGTCGGCCTGCAGCGCGCGGCCGAACGCATCGTATGCCGCTTCACCGTTGTACGCGTACAGCAGAAATAAACCGCGATCGAATGCGGCCTGAGCTGCGGCGCTCGTGGTCGAAACGGCGTGGTGAGCGCTTGCGGTCGCAGTCAGTGCAGCCAGGACGAGAGCGGCTATCACGCCGCTTTCTTCTTGCGTCCTTTCAAAGAACGCTGCAACTGCGCAACGGTTCGCGAAGCGTCGGTTTCCTTCGAACGCTTCAGAAGGAAAGCAAGCACCAGCTGTTCTTCGGGCAGCAGACCCTCGGTATGCCGCATTTTGTGCTGTAACTCCAAGGCATTGCCTTCCATGAACTGCTCGAGCACGTCGGGATGGACGTAGCACTTGCGGCAAACCGCCGGCGTGTTGCCCAGCCGGTGGGCGACGTCTTTAATCACGGTCGTCAGTTGCGACTTGCGCTCCGTTTGCGTCTGCGCCGCCTCTTGGCCGGTTAGCAGCATCGCGCACGTTACGGTGCCCAGCCATGTGCGGAAATCTTTTGCGGTGAAGTCTTCTCCCGAGATCGCGCGGATATACTCGTTGACGTCGGCCGAATCGACGGCATGACTCTCGCCCTCCTCATTCTCGAACGCGAAAAGCTGCTGACCGGGCAATTCTTGGCATTGCCGGATGATACGCGCAAGCCGCTTGTCGCGCAAGTCGATGGCATGTTTGACGCCGCTTTTGCCACGGAATGCAAACCGCACGCGCGAGCCTTCGATCGTCGCATGGCGGTTCTCGAGTGTGGTAAGGCCGTAAGACTTGTTGTCTTTGGCATACTCGTCGTTCCCCACACGGATCGCCGTGCTTTGCAGCAGTTCGACGACCGTGGCGAGCACTTTATCGCGCGGCAGCGCCGGCAGCGCCAAATCGGCGGCGATACGCTCGCGCATCTTTGGCAACGCTTGGGCAAACGCGATCATTTTGTTGTATTTCGTCTCATCGCGGATTTCCCGGAAGCGCTTGTGGTAGCGGTACTGCTTGCGCCCCCGCGCATCGCGCCCCGTCGCCTGAAGATGTCCATTCGCAGACGGGCAGATCCAAACGTCGGTATACGCGGGCGGAACGGCGAGTGATTTGATGCGCTTGAGATCAAACTCGTCGGTGATTTCTTTGCCGTCCGGCGCGAGGTACGCGAAGTGTTTGCCGCGAGCCACGCGTTTGATCCCCGGCAGCGCGTCCGTGACGTAGCGCAGCCCGGCTGCGCGCGCTGCCGCTTGCGGATCGAGCAGCGTTTCCTGGGGCGCGGTCATGAGGGCGGTTCTCCGAGGGTAAGCAGGCGCACTTCATGTGTATATCCGCCGCGGGCGCTTTTTAGACGTACGTACTGAAAGCGTGTGTTATCGGCCCTGGACAGAGGCAGCCTCTCTAGCGTAAAATAGCCCGGTTCGCCGGCCGCACGAGGGCGCGTAGCTCAGTGGGAGAGCATCCGCTTCACACGCGGGGGGTCGTTGGTTCAATCCCAACCGTGCCCACCATTTTGCGGTAAAGGTCAGCAGGCCGGAGAGTGCCAATAACGCTCGCCGGTCTTTAAAGCGCGATGACGCTGTAGCTCAGTTGGTTAGAGCGCCGCCCTGTCACGGCGGAGGTCGAGGGTTCGAGCCCCTTCAGCGTCGCCATGAACAAAAACGCCCGGTACGTTTGCGTGCCGGGCGTCTTTCGTCTGCGCGATGTTGCGCTCGGGAGTCATGCAGGACGGGGGGGTCAGGCGCAGCGTGACCGGAACTCCTCAGGGCGGCGTGATCTCGCCGTGCCTGTGCAA
>JBHEMM010000006.1:13084-29648 GCA_046262595.1 Vulcanimicrobiaceae bacterium | reverse complement strand
GGCCTATGCTGGGCAATCGCCGCCATAAAGACCTCGCCGAAGCGTGCGAGCTTCACGTCGCCTACGCCGGAGATCGATAAGAACGCGGACTGCGAGGCCGGCTTTCGTGCCGTCATTTCTCGTAACGTTGCGTCGGAAAAAATCACGTACGGCGGCACGCGGTGTTCGTCAGCCAGCCGTTTGCGCACCGTGCGCAGCGCTTCGAACAGGCCGCCCTCGTACGAAAGCGTTGCGGTATCGCGCTTGCCCTTGCGCGTCTTCTTAGCACCGTGGATCGCGCGCGGCTTCAAAAACGCGAACGCCCTGCCGTCTTTGATGGCTTGCATGCCCTCCGCCGTCAGCGAGATGGTGCGGTGCTCGGGCTCTTGCTCGACGCAGCCGCAGCGCAGCAACTCCGATACCACGGCCATCCACTCCGTTTTCGCGAGCTCCGCGCCAATGCCGAACGTGGAGAGCATATCGTGCCGCCAGGCTTGTACTTTTTCCGTCCGCTCGCCGAGCAGCACGTCGATGACGTGATGCGAGCCCGTCGCGAAACCGCCGCTTTGCCGGATGCGGTACACGCATGAGAGAAACTTGCGGGCGGCCACCGTGCCGTCCATGCGTTCGGGCGGTGTAAGGCAATTATCGCAGTTGGCACAGCCGTCCTCGCCCCACGTTTCGCCGAAGTAGCGCAGCAGGTGGGCGCGCCGGCAGTCGCCCGCCGCCGCAAAATCGAGCATGCTGCGCAGCAGATGCTCGGCTTGCGCGCGTTCCTGCGGATCTTGGATCTGACGGATGAAGTGGCGCTGCTTGGCCGCATCGCCGCCGCTGAAGAAGAGCGCGCAGTCGCTCGGCAAGCCATCGCGCCCGGCGCGGCCGGTTTCCTGGTAATAGCCCTCGACGTTTTTCGGAATATCGTAGTGCACGACGTACCGCACATTGGGCTTGTCGATGCCCATGCCGAAGGCAATCGTCGCGCAGACCACGCGAATCTCGTCGCGGATAAAGAGGTCTTGATTGCGCGTGCGCTCGCCCGGCGTGAGCCCTGCGTGGTACGGCCGCGCGGAAATGCCGGCGGCCGAAAGCCGCTGCGCCAGATCTTCGGCCGCTTTGCGGCTCTGCACGTACACGATGCCGCTTTCCGCAGCGCGCTGCGTGCAGAACTCGAGCAACTGTTTGTACGCGTCCCGCTTTTCGTAGACGCTGTAGCGCAGATTGGGACGGTTGAAACCGGCGATAAAACGCTGCGGCGCGCGCAGTTGCAGAAAACGCTCGATATCGGCGCGAACGCGATCCGTCGCAGTCGCGGTGAGCGCCAGGATCGGCACCTTGGGATAACGCTCGCGCAGCGAGGCGATGCGGCGGTACTCCGGGCGGAAATCGTGTCCCCACTCGCTCACGCAGTGGGCTTCATCAACCGCGATGCGCTGAATATTCCAGCGCGCAAGCGAAGCATAAAACGCGGGCAGCACGATGCGCTCCGGCGCGACGTAAAGCAGCCGGTATGCGCCCGCGTCCAACTCGTGAATCCGCTGCGCCGCCGTCTGGGCATCCAGCGAGCTGTTCAAAAACGTCGCGGCGACGCCGTTTGCCCGCAGCGCGTCCACTTGATCTTTCATGAGCGCGATGAGCGGCGAGATGACGAGGGTCAAACCCGGTTCGAGCAGCGCGGGAAGCTGATAGCACAGCGACTTCCCGCCGCCGGTGGGGAGCAGCGCAAGCACGTCGTTGCCTTGCAGCGACGCTTGCGCTATCTCGCGCTGCAGCGGCCGGAAAGAATCGAAGCCGAACGTGCGCTTGAGGACGGTCTCGAGCGTTGTCGCGGATTCGTCGAGCGTTTCGATGGCTACAGAATGTCCAAACGGCCGCCGTCGACAACCAGCGTCGTGCCGTTGATGAAACGCGCTTCGTCCGAGGCCATAAAGCATATCGCAGCAGCGAGATCTTCGGGTTTACCCACCGCGCCTTCTATTTTTTCGGCGCCGCTCTTGATGTCGGGATTGTTCCAGAGCATGGGCGTATCGACCGCTCCGGGCGCCACGGAATTGATGCGGATCTTACGCGATTCCATCTCCATGCTGAAACCGCGCGTGAACGCTTCGATGGCGCCCTTTGAGGCCGCATAGGGTACGACGTTGTCGGTCGTTTCATGCGCGTGCACCGAACTGATGTTCACGATCGCCGATCCGGGCGGCATGTGCGGTGCGCCGTACTTCGCAAAGAAAAACACCGAGCCCAGATTCGTCGTGATGACGTGGAAGAAGTCCGCTTCGGCAAGGTCGACGATCGGGTTGAACGTCATCATCGCCGCGTCGTTCACGATCACGTCGAGCGAATCGTACGTCTGTAGCGCTTTGGCGATCGCGGCTTGCACCTGAGCGGAGTTCCCCACGTCCACCGCGACGGCGACGGCTTGACCGTTTGCCGCGGTAATCGCGTCAACGGTCGCTTGCGCCGCGTCTTGCCGCAGGTCTGCCACCACCACGTTGGCGCCCTCTGCGGCCATGCGCAGGCAAGTGGCGCGTCCGATGCCGGAGCCTCCTCCTGTTACGAGGCACGTCTTGTTGCTGAATCTCATTGGGCGGTAGATTCTTCACGCGGGCGGAGTGAACCGCTAGCTGCAACGAACATTGCGGCGATGGAACGTGATTTCCGCTTCGGAGTGGCAACGGCCGACCACCAGTGCGAGGCCTACGACGGCAACGACGACGTGCGGGACGTATGGGAACGCGTTCGCGGCCTGACACCGCGCGGCCGGGGAACGGACTTCTGGAACCGGTATCGCGAGGACGTCGATTTGGCCAAGGGTCTGGGCTGCAGAGCGTTCCGTCTCTCGCTTGCATGGGCGCGCTTGGAACCGCAAAGCGGCGTATGGGACGACGCGGCGTTCGAGCACTACCGGAGCGTGCTTCAATACGTACGCGATGCCGGCATGAAAACGATCGTTACGCTGCATCATAACACGTGGCCGCTTCACGTGCAGGCGGCGGGGGACGGCGATGGCATGCTGGATCCGGGCTTTCCCGGCCGCGTCGCCGCATATGCGGCGCAAGCGGCGCGCCGTCTGGGCAGCTTGATCGACTATTACGTCACGCTGAACGAGCCGAATCAACTGGTCTACGGGTACATCAAAGGCTTTTGGATGCGCGCGTACCCGATGCCGCCGGGCATGGAGCCGTTTGCGACGGGCGAGCAGCAGATGGATGCCGTCCTGCGTTTGATTCCAAATTTGTTTCGCGCGCACGCGCAGGCGCGCGCCGCGATACGCGAGGTGTGCCCCGCGGCGCTGGTCGGCGCGAACCCGCTGGTTTTGGGCCTCCCGCGCTGGCTCCAGCGCTTGGTGGATCGCAGTGCCACGCGCGTGAAGTCGCCCGAAAACGTGCGGCGCCAAGCGGCGCGTCTCTCGCAGACCTCGCTGTTGGATCGCGGAGAGGTCGACATCTCAATCGCGCAGCTGACGATGACGCAAGCGCGCAGGGAGCACGCGCTTTTCTCAGAGCCGTATTTTGCCGCTCATCTTGCGTTGCTGCATTGGCGAGATCGCGACGCGCCGTCCGATCCGGCCCGGTGGCGCGGCCGCGCCGGTGTTGTGAGCGGGACCGCGACGGCCAAAATCGCGGGCGGGCTCTTCGTCGATGCGGACGTGTGCTATTACGAAGACATCGCCGCTGCGGCCGCCGCGCTGCGTGCGCGCGCGATCGACGTGCTCTTCGACGATGATGTCATGCTTCGTCCGTTCGCGGGCGGCGATCTGACGCTCGTGCGGTTGCAGGCAAATCCGCAGTTGTTTGCTGTCGCGATGCCGTTGGGAAGCCGCGCGCTGCTCAACGCCGTGGATGCTGCCCTGCGCGACTTTAAAAAGAGCACTGCCGGGCTGCCCGCCAACGACAACCGCAAAACGGTCGCCGATATCGGCAAAACGGTCGAAGGCCGTTTGTTGAACGCCCAAAGCGTTCCCGATCTGGATAAATCGCTGCAGGCAATCCGCAAGCGCGGCGTGCTTCGCGTCGGCGTGCACCCGGGCGTGGAAGGCCTGTGCATGCGCGACGAGCGCGGAGCGTACACGGGCCTGGAGCCCGATGTGGCCAGGCATATTGCCGCACAGATCTTTCACGGCCGCACGCCGCGCGTAACGTTCATCGCTTTGAGCGGAAAACGGCGCTTGAGCGCAACCCGTTCGGCGTTCCGTTTGTTTGACGGCTTCCGCAAGTCGATCGGGATGTTTGGGACGCTGATTGGAACGAATTGGTGGAACCTGGGCATGGCCGGAAAGTTGCCTGCATTTCTCTGCCCGCCGGAATGCATTGGCGCGCTGGATTATGTCGGTTTGGATTACTACTGGGGCGCGCCGTCGTTTTTGCAATTCCACCGGCTCGCCGCGGCGGCGGAATGCCGCTATGCGAATGCGCCCGTCTGGCCGGGCGTGCTCGAGGAAATCATACGCGAAGCGCAGGACGCGTTTCCGGGCAAGTCCATTGTCGTGATCGAAAACGGCTGCGTCACGAGCGCCGACGGCTTTTCGCGCGCCCGCTATTTACGTGCGCACATCGCGCAGGTGAAACGCGCGCGCGAGCGCGGCGCGCCGCTGGAAGCGTACGTCTGTTGGAGCATCACATCGAACCGGGAGTGGGGATTGCCGTTCGACGACAACAGCGACTTCGGCCTGTATCACATCGATCTCGATGACGATCCGCAGCTGACGCGTAAACCCACCGAGGCGAGCGCCCAGTATGCGCAGATCATCCGCGACTTCTGAAGCCGGCGGCTCAATCTTCCATGCGCAGGTGCGGTTCACGCACATGCGAGGCGTGCGCGCTGCTGCCGCCGGCAACTCCGCCGTCGCCTTGCCTTGCCGCGGCCTGATCGTTATCGGGCAGCACGAGCGTTGCCGCAAGCTCGCTCATGGGCTGGCCGTCCAGCGTCATCTCCACCGGACCATGGTAGCCTTGCGGATACGCCGTTGAGACGCGCGCGATCGCGCCCGTGCTTAGGATGACGTAATCGCCGGCGCTCAGCGCGCGGCTCAGTCCCTCGCCTGTTTCCATGCGCGCCCTATACCCCGCGCGCGCTCAGGCGAAGCGCAGCGGATCGAACAGCGAAATATCGCGGCTCGTCGTGCCTGCGGTTGCAAGGTCAGCAAGAATTTCGCCGGCGACGGACGCGAATTTGAAGCCATGACCGGAAAAGCCGCCGGCCACGGCTACGCTGCGGTGTTCGTCCGGCGTGACGGCATACATGCACGGCTCCGATCGTAAGTGTTCACCCGGCGCGTGCGAAAGCGTTTGCGCCAACGCTGCCCCGACGGCGTGAACCTCGTCCGGCCGCGCAACCGGATCGTGCTCGCCGGCATCGCTCACAAACTCACCGGAGTGATGAAACGCGGCTTTGACGCCGTCACCGAAGTCGGGAAAACCATAGAACAAGCGCGGCCATCCAGCGCGTTCCAACATGAAGATCTGCTGCGGCGCATCGGCCGCGGGCTTGGCGAACCAATGCTGAACGTTGCGCTCCACTCGCACCGGCACGTCGAAGAAATCGCGTATCCAGGGCCCCGCCGTCGCGACGAGCCGGTCGCACGCGATCGTGGCGCCGTCCGCGGTTGAAAGTTCGATCCCCTCTGAGCGATGCGCAATCGCCGTCACGCGCGTTCCGAAATGCGCTTGCGCGCCCGCTTCAACGGCTTGGCGCAGATGTTCGAGCACGCATCGCTCCGGAAAGAGCACGCCGGCGGCAGCTTCGTACACCGCTATTTCGTCCGCGTTCAACCGGAATGCGGGGAAGCGTTCCGCCATCGCGCGGCGATCGAGCACTTCGTGCGGTAAACCGTAGCGTTGTGCAGCGCGCAGATTTCCCGAAATGAGCGCGCAGTTTTTCATGCCGATTGCTAGGCCGCCGCACAGATCCCACACCGATTCGGCCGCGGCTTCATTCAACGCATCCCAAAGTTCGTACGCGCGCAAGAGCAGCGGCACGTACCGCGGATCTTCAAAATACGCCTGCCGGATGATGCGCGAGCGCCCGTGCGAAGCGCCCTTCGTATGCGCCGGACCGAACTGCTCGATGCCGATCGCGTTTTCGCCTCGCCGCGCGAGGTGGTAGAGCGCCGCACTTCCCATTGCGCCCAGGCCAAGCACGACGATCGTCACAATATGCGTATTCCTTTTGTTCTTGCGATATGAAAGGTTCGCGTCTTCGTATCTTTCGCATCGCGATCGCCGGATCACTTGCCGTGCATCTCGCCGTCGCCGCGCTCGTGCATCCGCATCCGGCGCAAGCCGCGCCGGAACAACTGCCCGAGGGATTGCACATTATCCGTCTTGCCTTACCGAAGTCCACACCGACGCCGCAGCCGCCCAAGCCGCATCCCGTAACGCCGCAGCGCGCCGTTTCAAACACGCAGCAACGCCTGCCCGTCCATCTCGTTCGTACGCATAACCGTGACACGGCGGCGCATCACATTGGACTTGCATCCGCACCGCCGGGAACACCTGCGCCCAGTCCCTCGTCGAGCGCCGCGCCTGATGTGACGGCCACCGGTGTTCCGCAACGGCCCACGCCTACGCCGAAGCCCGCGTGCAGCGCGCCCGACGTCGCAGCGAGCGCCGTAGACGCCGTGACGCCTCAAGCGCCGCCCGACGCGCAAGGCATCGCTGCACAAGTCAAAGTCAAAGTCGATCTCGATGCGGCAGGCAACGTGTCCGGCGCCGCGATCTACGGCACCTCCGGAAACCAGCAACTCGACATGGCGGCGCTTCATGCCGCAAAGGCGAGCCGGTACGCGCCCGAAGAGCGCGCGTGCAAGAATATTCCGGGCTCTTACTTGTTTACTGTCGATTTTCAGGAGTGACGTGCAGCGCGCAAGCCGCGCAAACCGTCAAACAACGAGGGCAGGGTACGAGACCCCCGCAGCGAAGCCAGGGCGGTCGCCGCGCAGGTCTTTCGCCAAGATAGCTCAGTTGGTAGAGCACGCGCCTGAAAAGTGCGGTGTCGCCGGTTCGATCCCGGCTCTTGGCACCACCACGTTAAACGGCCGCGCCGATTTCCGAATCGGTGGCGGCCGTTTCGTTTTTGTGGGCGCTCTTTTCTGCGCTTTGCTGCCCGCCGCTTTGGCTGCGCTGGCTTAAAACCAGCATTGCACCCGCGGCACCGGCTAAGAGCGTAAGCCAACCGTGGATGGGACGCAATTTGGTGCGCACGGCGAGCATCTCGTCCACCGAATAAGCGCCGTAACCCTCGTTGGCAAGCAGCACGGCGTTGAGAATATACATCGTGTTCATCTCGTAGCCGCCGTTTTGAGCGAAGTACCCTTTGGGCTTGTGAACGGTTTCGATTGCGACAACCATGACGGAAAGCAGCATTGCGGGCGCGACCGGTCCGAACGCGCCGAGCATCATCAGCATTCCCGAGGTCATTTCGGTTGCAGCCACCATCGGCGCATAACGTCCGCCTGGTGAGAACCCGAGCGATTCCATCGACTCAGCGGTGGCTTTCAGTCCGGGGCCGCCAAGCACGCCGAACATTTTTTGCGCGCCGTGCGAGGCGATCGAGCCGCCGAGCGTCAGCCGCGAAAGCAAGAGCGCGATATCGCGCAACGATGTATCAATATCCATGGTGAGAGTGATTTTCCCATCCTGCGGCTGCGCTAACTCTGCAACGCCGCAGTGCGCGGCGCGTGGCGGCCAAGCGTTCCGCGCGCGTGCCGCCGAAGGCCGACGGATCCGGAAACTGCCAAGGGGTGCGCCCGTTACGGGGACCATCGGCCATGCTTGCGCGTGCGTCTCATCGCACATCGTGATAACGTGGTCGAACGGCGTCTTTTTTTAACGCGCGCCGCCTCTGACGAGGGCGTTCGCAAGCAGCATCAGCGGCGCACTCCTTGCATAAGTGCTTCGCATAATGGCCGAACCGATCACCGTTGCCAGCAAAAGCGCCGTGCCGATAAACTCCGCAGCGGACCCGCGCGCCAGGTGGACGTGCAGGACGCATCTCCGGATTTCATGCAAGAACTTTGTGCCTGAAGACGCTGCCCAATACGGAGGTCAGCCGCTCGTATGCGCCTTCCTCCAAGCGGTAATAAACCCACGTTCCCCGGCGGTCGGAACTGATGAGTCCGGCGTCGCGCAGAAGCCGCAGATGATGCGAGACGGTCGGCTGATTGAGCGGCAGCGCATCGGCGAAATCGCACACGCACACCTCGCCGCTCACACTCGCGAGCGTAGCAAGCATTTTAAGCCGGTACGGGTCCGCGACAGCTTTGAGCAGCATCGCCTCGCCGTTGAAATCCTTGCGCGCGATCCGCGCGGGCACGCAGCAGCGCTGCATTGACATACTTCGATGTTATCAGGTGAATCGAAAGAGGTCAATGCAGCGCTGCTGCGTGTTCTGCGGTCTAAGGACCGCTAGCGCTTAGTAGCGCCGGGTTTGACGGCGGACCGAACGCAGGGTCACGCGCACCGTGGTGCCGCGGGAGACCGTAACATCCTGGCGGTTGTTCTTGGCGGCCAAGAAACCGCCCGCAGCGCCTAAGAAGCCGCCGCCGCTCGCGTGGAAGATCGTCTTGCCGAGCATGTTGCCGATCAACATACCGGCAACGGCACCGCCCGCTTCCTTGAGCGCATTGTTCTTCGTGATCGCCTGCATGCCCGTGACGATGCCGTCAATGGCATAAGAGCTGCCGTCTCGCAGCACCATCCGGGTAAACGTGAGTTGGATCTGTCCAGGGCGCCCTTGGCCCGCGTGAACGACGTGCGTAACGGTTCCGTACATCGTGGCGCCGGTGATTTGGTTGCCTTCGGAATAGACGTGCGTAATCGTCACGCGTTCGCCGACGTAGCCCGTGCGACTGTCAACCGGTGTCGTGAGGACGCCCGCATATTGCGCGCCCGCCATCGGGGCGGCGCTCGCCGTAAGCGGCGAAATCGTGAGGGATGAAACCGCCAGAGCCAGGGCGGCGATAAAAAAACGCATAGGTTAGTTAAGCTCCTTTCGGGCTCTGATATACCCAAAAACCGACCCGGCGGCGGCCTGCGCGCCGGCGACACAATCGGGGATGCCAACGCCGCTGTAGGCACAGCCGGCGAAGTTGATGCCCGGAATGGCACGGGACCTGGCAAGAAGGACCTGCATCGTCGTCTGGTGCCCGGGCGCATATTCAGGCAAGACGGCGCTCCAGCGGGTCACGAGCGAGCGCTTTGGTGCTTGGCGCACCGGCAGAACCGCACACAGCTCCGTATGCGCGAGCCGCGCGAGCCCTTCATCGGACGTCTGCAAAACGTTTTCTTGAAGCGCCCCGCCGGCAAAGACGCGCACCAGCACTTCGTCAGGGCTGCTGCGGTGCGGATACTTTTGCGAGCTGAACGTTGCGGCGACGATGCGGCGCCCTTCGGTGAACGGCACGACGAAGCCGGTGGCCGGCGGCAGACGCACCGATGCGCCATCGTAGACGAGATTGATGGTTGCGACCGAGTTGCAGCGGATCTGTTCGAGCAGGCGCGCGATGCCGGCATCAACCGGACGCAGCAGCGCGGCCGCGGCCGGCGCTTGCAGGGCGCAAACGATCGCATCGGCGCGATCCGATCTGCCGCCGGCAAGGCGTACGTTCCATCCATCGGCCGTGCGTTCGATATGTTCCACGGCAACGCCGGTGTACACGACGCCGTCCAAGCGCTGCATGAGAGCGTGTATCAGGGCGGCCATGCCGCCGCGCAAACTCACGAGCCGGTTTGCCTGCGGATCCCGGGAAACGTGCGTAAGTCCGCGCACGACACTCCCGTACCGTTGCTCCAGTTCCACGAACTGCGGCAGCGCCGTCTGCATCGAGAGGCGTCGCGGATCGGCGCAGTAGATGCCGCCGACAAGCGGCTGCGCGAGCCGCTCGAGGACTTCGCGCCCGAAGCGGCGCGCGACAAACGAAGCTAAACTTTCATCACTCGTCTCTTTTCGCGCGGGCACAAACGGTTCGAGTGCGGCGCGCGCCACGCCGGCCGGCGAGAAAATGCCGCTGCGCAGCAGCGCCGGAAGCGAGCGCGGAGCGAACAGACGAAAATCTCTGGGTATCGGGCGCAAGCGGTTGCCGTGCAGAAGACGCGCGCCGCGGTACTGCGGCTGCATTTCGACGATTTCCGCGGCCAGGCGCAGGTGTTCGATGAGCCCTGATGCCGCGGGCTTCCCTATCAGCAGCGAATCCGCGCCCAGTTCCATGACGAGGCCGTTCTCGCGCACGGTGCGCAGGCAGCCTCCGGCCTGTGCATCGCGCTCGTAGACGGCGATCTCGAGTGCCATGCCGCTCTCTTGGGCGAGTTCTTGCAGCCGGTGCGCCGCTATGAGCCCGCTGATGCCGCCGCCGAGAACGGCTACCCGAGGCACGCTTGAACGGCGTCGGCAAGGGCGCCGATGAACGTGGGATGATCGTTCAGCGCCCTTGCGCGCGATAGGCGCATATTCAAACGATTCGCTACAGCGGCCGCGCCGATGTCCAAGTCGTAAAGCACCTCGACGTGGTCGCATAAAAAGCCGATCGGGTCCACGAGAACTTCTCGTACGCCGCGCGCGGAAAGTACGGGCAGCAGATCGCGCACGTCCGGCTCGAGCCACGGTTCGGCCGGCGGCCCGCTCCGGCTGGTGTACGCGATCTCGTACGCGGTTGCGCCAGCCGCGCGCGCCGCGAGCTGCGCCGAGCGCTGCAGTTGCGCCTCGTACCCGCTGCGGTGCGCCATCGCTTGCGGGATGCTGTGCGCGGTGAAAATAAGTGTGGTCTGCGAGAAGTCGCTTCGGCCGAGCGCTGTGAGCGCATCGTGAATCCGCGCCGCGTTCGCTTGCACGAATCCCGGCTTGTCGTAGAACGGCTGCGTAAAGCGCGCGCGCGGAAACAGCTCGACGTACTTGTCCCAACTCGTGCCGCTCTGATGCGCGGCTAAGATGACGGCGATGATTTCATCACCGCGCGCGTTCGCGGCTCGCGCCGCATCCGCGATAAACGGCTCGCTGAAACGGTATGCGACGCTCACGGGAAGCGCCGCGCCGCGCGCCTCCAACTCCGCTTGCAGCGCGTTTGCTTGCCGCCGTGTCAGTTCGTTGAACGGCGAAGCACCACCGATGACGCGGTAATGGTCGACGACTTGTTCGTACCGCTGGGGCGGTATCGGGCGGCCGGCAACGATGCGATCCAGAAACGGCCGCACGTCTTTCGGTGTTTCAGGGCCGCCGAATCCCAGCAGCGTCACCTGTTTCACGCGCGGCTTATCGCGTGCACGGCGTCGATGAGCGCGAGCACGTTATCAACGGGCGTCTGCGGCAAGATGCCGTGGCCGAGATTGAAGATGTGGCCGGGCCGGCGGTTCGCGCGACGTAGAATGTCGCGCGCGCCGGTGCGGATCGTTTCCGCGTCGGTAAAGAGAAGCGCCGGATCGAAGTTGCCCTGCACGCCGACGTTCGGGCCGAGCCGTTCCCATGCTTCGTCCAATTCGACGCGCCAGTCAAGTCCAATGACGTCGCCGCCGGCATCCCGCATGTCGCACAGCAGGCTTCCCGTCATCGTGCCGAAGTGCAGCACGGGCGTTCCCGGGCGCAGCGCGGCGATAACCGCGCGTGAATGCGGCTGCACGAACGTGCGGTATTGCTGCGGCGAAAGCGTTCCCACCCAGCTGTCGAAAAGCTGCACCGCGTGTGCGCCGGCGTCGATCTGCATGTTGAGGTAATCCGCGGTGAGCGAGCTGATGCGCTCCATGAACGCGTGCCAAGTCTTCGGATCGCCGTGCATGAGCGTTTTTGTGGCCAAATAGTTTTTCGAACCCGCGCCTTCGATCGCGTACGACGCGACGGTAAAAGGCGCGCCGGCGAAGCCGATGACGGGAGTTTTTCCTTCGAGTTCGGCTCGCACGAGCCGAACGGTTCGCGCGACGAAGGCGAGCGGCTCGCGAACGTCGACCGGCGGTATGGCTTCAACGTCGGCCGGCGTTCGAACCGGACGTTCGATGCGCGGTCCCTCCCCTTTGTCGTAGCGCAGTCCCAAACCCATCGGTACCAGCGGCAGCAGAATATCGGCGAAAATGATTGCCGCATCGACGCCTAACCGCCGCACGGTGTTGACGGTGACCTCAGCGGCAGCGCTCGAGTCGCTGCAGAGCTCCAAAAACGAATAACGATCGCGTACGCGGCGGTATTCGGGCAGGTACCGCCCGGCTTGCCGCATCAGCCAGACCGGTGTGAACGGCGTGCGTTCCCGGCGGCACGCCTGAAGAAACGGAAGATCCTGCACCGCGGCGAGCTTCATTGCACTAATCCGGCGGCCCTTGCGGCCGATACTAGGTTTATGCTCGTTCGTATTGCCGCGCTGCTCTTTGCGCTTATCCCGGCCGCCGCGGCAGCCTCCGCGCTGCGCGTCGGATCCGACATTTCTTATGCGCCGCTGGAGTTTTATGCAACGCATTCCAAAGCGGTTCAAGGCTTCGACTATGACTTAACTGCCGCCCTTGCAGCGCAGATGGGCACGCGTGCGGACTTCCGCAACCACGATTTCAACGATTTGCTCGAGTCGGTGAACGCCGGGCGGTACGACCTTGCGATCTCCGCTATCTCCGATACGCGCAAACGTTCGCAGCAAGTGGACTTCATCGATTACTTCTTGGCAGGCAGCGGTATTCTCGTGCGTGCGGGCAATCCGCGCCATATCTTTAATCTGGCGAGCCTTTGCGGCATGAGCGTCGATCTGCAGCGCGGCACTTCGCAGGAGTCGGCCGCGGCGGCGCAGTCGAAAAAATGCGTACGTGCGGGTCTTAAAGGCATCGACGTGCATGCGTACGCTACCGACGGCGAGGCGCTCAACCACTTCCACGCCCGCGAGACGGTCGCCCACATCTCTGATTACCCCGTCGTCGTGCACCTTGCACGCACGGTGGGAGGCGGACGCGCCTATGCGGTCGCAGGCTCACAGTTCAACGTCGTGCGTTACGGCATCGCCGTTTCGAAGCACAACGCCGCGCTGCGCGATCGCGTGCAAACGGCGCTGAAAGCGCTGATCGCCGATGGACGATACGACCGCCTGTTGCGCAAATGGGGTTTAGAGCAAGGCGCGATGCGTTCGGCGCCCGTCAACGCGGGGACAAAGTTCGAGTAAGAAACGCTACCGTGCGTTCCCATGCAAGACGCGCCGCTTTTCCGTCGTAGTTTCCCAATCCCGACTCCCCAGGCTGGTTTGGATTGCAGAAGCCGTGACCGGCGCCTTCATACCAATGCATCTCGTACGGCACGCCGCCTGCCTTCAGATTTCCCTCGAGCCGTTCGACCGCGTCGCGCGCATAGAACTCATCCGCCGTGCCGAAGTGCAGTTGCACCGGAATCTTGATCGCTCCGGGATCCCCGGCCTGCGCCGGCGGCATGCCGTAAAACACCACGGACGCGTCATCTTCAGGCACGTGCATCGCTGCAAGCAGGGCGAGCGCGCCGCCCATGCAGTATCCCAGCACGCCGGCCTTTGCGCCGTCGTTCTTTAAATGAAGCAGCGCGCCGCGCACGTCTTGCGAAAAAGCGTCCTGAAAGTTCAGCCCTTCCATCAGGTGATTCGCTTCACCGCCAACGGCCGCTTTGCGGCCGCGGAACAGGTCGGGCACGACGGCGCGAAAACCGCAGGCGGCCAGAGCGTCCGCCCTGCCCTTGATCTCGTCGATCAGGCCCCACCATTCTTGGACCACGACGATACCCGGCGCTGAACCGCCACTCTGCGGGTGCGCCGCATAAACCGGGACGCGTCCGCCGTCAGGTCGCGCGATCTCCGTCATCTCTCCCATGCCGGGTGCTTAACCGGCGGCGTGCAGCCGCTCCTCCGCGTCTTGCCGATCGAGGTTGGACGATTTCTCGTCAAGCAGCCAGCGGTTTGCCTCTTCGATGCGATCGCGCGTCACGCGCTCTTGCAGCCACCCGAGGATTGCATCGTCCGTTTCGTTCTGCGCGATTGCCGCGTCGAAATCGTCGGGCCGGACACCCCAGCGGGACATAATCCCTTCGTCCATTGGGCAAGGGTAGATGTAGTCGAAGATCGTGCCGTTCTTTGCGGCGCGCGCTTTGTCGAACAGACGCGCGAGCCACAGGACGCCCGCGAGCGCCGTGCGCCCGGGGCGCGGAAACGTTTTGCCGTCGCGAAAATCGGTAGCCATGTGACGTATAACCGCGCGCCGGCGCCGGAGGATGCGTGCGCCGCCGGGCTAACGTACGGGCATGCGCAAGTCGGCCAAAGACGAAGAACCGCGCTGGCACGCCGGCATTGCCGTCGCCGTTGCGCTCGGGTTGTACCTCTTACTGCCGCCGCGCGTCATCGTGGGGCCGCTTTGGCTCTTGCCGTTATTGGTGCTGCTCATGCTGGTGCCGCTGATGATTCTCTCGCCGCACCGGCATGAGGAAACGTCATGGCAGCGCTGGATGTCGATCGGCAGCGTGGCGCTGCTCAATGCATTCAATGTGGCGACGATCGTCATGCTGTTTATCTGGCAGCTCGCCGCGCCGCATCACCGCAATCTTTCAGGGGAGCAGCTGCTGCTCGCCGCCGTGAACATCTGGGTGACGAATCTCATCGTTTACGCGCTTTGGTTTTGGGAGATCGACGGCCGGGGACCCGATCTGCGCGCGCATGCGGATCTCTCCCAACGTACGCTACGCGCCGACTTTCTTTTTCCGCAGCAGATTTTGGACAAAGACGTGCAGGCTCGCCTCGACTTCCGCCCGAGGTTTCTGGACTACGTGTTTCTTTCGTTCACCAATGCGACCGCGTTCAGCCCCACCGACACGTTCCCGCTCACGCACGGCGCAAAAGTGCTGATGATGGCCCAGGCGGCCACCTCGCTGGTGACGATCGCGCTGATTGCCGGGCGCGCCATCAATATTTTAGGAAGTTAGTCCTGCATGCCGCCGTGCGGGTGCAGGACATGCATCACCTCGTTGAACGCGCCCGGTGAAACGGCGACATCGCCGCGGAACGGGTAGTCGAGTTCGGCAATAAGCGCGAACGTGATGGCGATGACGCCGGCAAGCGCGACCGTCATAATATAATGCGCGCGCGCACTGTCCACGCGGAAATAAAATGAAAAGGCAATCGTGACGGCGCCGAGGACGAGCATCGTCGCCCAAAGCACCATGGGGATGCCTTCGCGGTTCGCCATGATCCGGTTGCGGCGCGCATCGAGCATCACGGTCGCCAAATCCAATCCGCGCGCCTGCAGGCCCTGCTGTTCCGCGTCTTTCGGCCAATAGGCGATCAGCGTTGTCTGTACGGCGTATGCCGCATCGTGGGCGCGGGCGCTGGACCGTCCGTGCCGCATCAGCGGCCACTCATCGGTCACGACGAGGCGCGCATAGCGGTCGATCTCGCGATGGATCCGCGCTTTCTCGTTCGCGGGAAAACCATCTGCCAAATGATGCAGATCGGAGATCGCACTCGCCTCCGTTTGCGCCGTCTGTGCGGCGGCGTCATACTGCTGCCACACACCGGCGACCATGAACGAAAGCATGACGGCAAGCACCGTTCCTATTGTCGCGAGTATGGGGCCCGCAACGTCGTTGTGCTGGATGACGGCGTTGCGTGAGAAGTACGTCCGTACAACGTGCAAAACGGCGCCCGATACGGTACAGAACACCACGACGATAAGCGGCATAACGATCCACGCCGGAAGGCTGTATATCCAAACCACGACGCTTGGTTCGCCCTCGCAACCCTGCGCTCCGGGTTGGCGTTGTAGGTCCGGATGGCGGAAGGGGAGAACGCAGGGCCTCGCGCACTCGGGCGGGTGTGATGTAATGGCAGCCTGCGACCTTCCCAAGGTTGATGCGCGGGTTCGATTCCCGCCACCCGCTGTGTTCGGGGCGACGTAGCCAAGTGGTAAGGCAGAGCTCTGCAAAAGCTCCATTCGGCAGTTCGAATCTGCCCGTCGCCTTGAAAGTTTAAAGGATGCACTTCACAGTCGCTGTAGTCGGCGCCGGCGCAATCGGCGGCTTTATCGCCGCCGCACTCGCGCGTTCGGGCAACCGGGTCGCCGTCGTGGCTCGCGGCGCGCACTTAGCAGCGATGCGCGCGAGCGGTTCCATCAGCGTTGCTTCGAGCGACTTGGGCGCCTTCGAAGCGCCGGTGCAGGCGGCGCGCGATCTGCGCGAGCTGCCGCCGGCCGAATACGTGCTGCTCACCTTCAAATCGCATCAGTGGGAAGGTATGCTTGAGCAGCTCCAGGCTGCATTGGAGCAGGGCGCTACGATCGTGACGCTGCAGAACGGCATGCCGTTTTGGTATTCGTCCAGCTACGCAATCGAAGCGGTCGATCCGGGCGGCGTGCTGCAGCACGCGATACCGCCGGGGCGCATTATCGGCGGCGTGGTGCACGCATCGGGGCACATCGCCGCGCCCGGTGTGGTGGCGCAAAGCGGTGGGATGCTCTACCCGCTGGGGGAGCTGGACGGCTCCTCGACGGCGCGGATCATGGCGCTCGCGCAAGCGTTCGCAGCGGCGGGATTGAACGCGCCCGTCGAACCGGCGATCCGGAGGCCTATGCAGAGGCGATCGACCTCTACCGCGGCGACCTGCTCCCGGAGGACCGCTACGAGG
>JBHEMM010000006.1:0-13074 GCA_046262595.1 Vulcanimicrobiaceae bacterium | reverse complement strand
CCGTGAGCGCGCTCACGCGTGCGACCATGCACACGATGCTCCGCGATCCGCAGACGCACGAGATTCTGCACCGCCTCATCGCGGAGGGCATCGACGTGGCGAAAGCGGCCGGCGTTGACCCGCAAACGGATGCCGCGGAGCGCTTGAGGTGGGCCGATCACTTGGCCGACGTCAAAACCTCAATGCTGCAGGATCTCGAGGCGCGCAAACCGCTCGAGCTTGAACCGATTTTGGGTGCAGTCGTCGAACTCGCGCTGCGGTATGATGTGCGCGTTCCAATGCTCGCGACGACGTATGCGCTCACGAAAGCGCTCGAACGCGCGGTGCTGCAGTGACGTTGGTGCGCCGCATTATCCCCTGCTTGGACATCAAAGACGGACGCGTCGTCAAAGGCGTGCGCTTCGTTCAACTGCGCGATGCGGGCGACCCGGTGGAGCTCGCGCGGGCGTACGAAGCATCAGGTGCCGACGAGCTCGTGTTTTTGGACATCACCGCGACGCTCGAAGCGCGTGCCGCCACGCGCGAGGTGGTGCGCGCCGTCGCGGCGGAGCTTACCATGCCGTTCAGCGTGGGCGGCGGGGTGAACAGCCTGCAGGACGTGCGGGCACTGTTGCGCGCCGGCTGCGATAAAGTTTCGCTCAACAGCGCTGCGGTACGTTCACCGCAGCTCTTGTCGCAGGCGGCGGCGGAGTTCGGCAGCCAATGCATCGTGCTCGCCATCGACGCGCGTAAAAACGCGGACGCGGGCGGCTGGGAAGTGCTGATTGACGGCGGCCGCACCGGCACCGGCCTGGCCGTTCTGACATGGGCGCAACAAGCCGCGGCGCTGGGCGCCGGCGAAATTTTGCTCACCAGCATGGACCGCGACGGCACGAAGTCGGGCTTCGATATCGCGCTCACGCGCGCCGTGCGTGACGCGGTCGTTCTTCCGGTCATCGCATCTGGCGGCGCGGGCAGCATCGAGGACTTCGCTGCGGTGTTCGAACAGGCGGACGCCGACGCGGCGCTTGCGGCCTCACTGTTTCACTTCGGAGAACTTACGATTCCGGATTTAAAGGAAGCGCTGCTTAAGCGCGGCATAGCTGTGCGGCCATGGACTTAAACGCGCTCGACTGGAATGCCGGCGGCCTGCTGCCCGTCGTCGTGACCGACGCCCGCAGCGGCACGGTCCTAACGCTTGCGTACGCCAACCGCGAGGCGCTGGAACGAACCATCGCCGAGCGCAGCGCCTACTTCTACAGCCGCTCGCGCAACGAACTTTGGCACAAAGGTGCGACGTCGGGCAATACCCAGCAAGTTCTTTCCGTCGCCTACGACTGCGACGGCGATGCGCTCCTCTATCGCGTGATTCCGTCGGGCCCCGCTTGTCACACGGGCGCGGCGAGCTGCTTTCACAACGAACTGCTTTGCGATGGCGCCGGACCCGTGATGGCACCGGCGATGCAAGCCATTCAACACCTGCAGCAGACGCTGCGCGAAAGAAAAACTGCGAATCCGGCGCAAAGTTACGTCGCAAATCTCTACGCGGGCGGTGTCGACGCCATTGCGAAGAAAATCGGCGAAGAAGCAACCGAAGTGATCATCGCCGCAAAGAACGGCTCACATTCCGAATTGGTGTGGGAATCTGCCGATTTGCTTTTTCACCTCATGGTGCTGCTCGAACACGCCGGCGTAACGCTCGATGAGGTCGGCGCGGAGCTGTTATCGCGCGCGAAGTGATGCGTCTGGCCGATCTGCCCGGCGTCGGCAAAGGCACCGCCGCAAAGTTTGCCGAGCTCGGCATCACGACGCCGCACGATCTGCTCGACGATTTCCCGCACCGCTACGAAGATCTGCGCTTTCCCACTCCGGCGCGCGACCTCGGCGCGGCCGAGGGCGAACAAAACGCCGTCGGAACGATCGTTTGGGTGCGCGAGCGGCGCGCGCGTCATCTTGCGATCGTCGAAGCGGAGCTGCAGGACGCGACGGGCACGTTCATCGCAAAATGGTTCGGGCGCGCGTACTTGCTTGGGGCGCTTAAGAAAGGCATGCGATTGTTCGTGCGCGGGCGCGTGCAAAACACGCCGGCGGGAGCCGCGCTCAACGTTGGGTCGCACAAAGTGCTCGAGGACGGCGACGAGTATCGCGGTGAGATCGTGCCGGTGTACCCTGCCGGCAAAACTTTGACCTCGCGCAAGATCCATGAGGTGGTCCGGCGCAACCTGCCCAAACTGCTCGAAACGATGGCAGCCGATCCGCTGCCGCCCGAGCTGCGCGCGTCGCACGGTTTTCCGGCCCTCGCGCAGGCGTATGGCGCGCTGCACGCTCCACGCGATCTGCCGTCTGCCCAAAAGGCGCGCGAGCGCTTCATCTTTACGGAGTTTCTCGTGCTTGCGCTCGGCGCGGAGCTCAAGCGGCGCCTACGCGAATCGGCGCATGACGCATATGCGTTGAATGTTGCGCCTGCGCTCCTTGCGGAGTTCGAAGCGCAGCTGCCGTTCCACCCGACCGGCGCGCAGCGGCGCGTGATCGCGGAAATCTGGGCCGATCTGGCGGAAGACTCGCCGATGAACCGCCTGCTGCAAGGCGACGTCGGCAGCGGCAAGACGCTGGTCGCCGCTGCCGCAATCGTGCTGGCCGCGCGAAACGGCGTGCAGTCGGCGTTGATGGCGCCCACGGAGATTCTTGCAGCGCAGCACGCCGCGAAACTCGCACCGCTGCTGCTGCCGTTCGGCGTCGGCGTCGAAGCGGTCTTCGGAAGCCAAAGCCGTAAATCGCGCGCGAGCGCCACCTCACGCATCGCATCCGGTGAAGCGCTGCTTGCGGTCGGAACCCACGCGCTGCTCACGGAAAGCACGGAATTCGCGCGCCTCGGCCTGACGATCATCGACGAGCAGCACCGCTTCGGCGTCGCGCAGCGCGCCGCGCTGCGCGCGAAGGGCCGTGCGCCGCACACCCTGCATATGACCGCAACACCGATTCCCCGCACGCTCGCGCAGTCGATCTACGCCGACTTGGATGTGAGCGTCATCGACGAGTTGCCGCCCGGCCGCACGCCGATCGAAACATTCGCGCTTCGCCGCAGCCGGCTGCCGCTGGCGTACGAGTTCGTTCAGAAAAACGTCGCGCAACGGCGCCAGGCGTACATCGTTGCTCCGGCGATCGACGAATCGGAACTCGACATCACGAGTGTCACCGCTGAGGCGGAGCGTTTGCAGAACGAGGTCTTCCCGCAGTTGCGGTTGGGCTTGCTGCACGGACGGATGCCCGCGCGCGATAAGGAATCGGTCATGCAGCGTTTTGCGCAAGGCGAGATCGACGTGCTGGTTTCGACGACGGTAATCGAAGTCGGCGTGGACGTTGCCAACGCCAGCGTTATGGTGGTGCTCGACGCACACCGCTACGGCCTCGCGCAGCTGCATCAATTGCGCGGCCGCGTCGGACGCGGCGCGGCAAAATCGTACTGCCTTCTCATAGCGCCCGACGACGCGGCGGAGTCCGAGCGGTTGAACATTTTGACAGAGTCGACGGACGGGTTTGCCATTGCGGATGAAGATTTGCGCCTGCGCGGCCCCGGAGAGTTCGCCGGAACGGTTCAAGCGGGCGACGCCGGCTTCCGGGTTGCGGACCTGGTGCGCGACATCGGCGTTTACGAGAAGGCCAAGGCGGCCGCGCGCCGGATCGTCACCGCGGATCCGCAGCTGCGCGCGCCCGAACACGCGCAGCTTCGCGCAATGCTCGAACGGGCGCCAAGTGCGAGAGCGATGCTCCTCTCGTCGTAGAAGGCGCCATGCGGATAGGGCCGCGAACGTGCCCCAGCATGATAGCTGCGAACCGTTTCTTGCCCCTCCTTGCCGCTTGCGCCATGCTCGCCGCTTTACCGGGCTCGCCGGCGTCTGCCGCCGTCGTTCAGCCGCTCAAAGTCACACGCGCGACGCTTAAAAACGGTTTGCAGGTGATCGTCGTGCAAGACCCGCTGGCGCCCGTGGTTTCGGCGGTGCTGAACTATAAGGCCGGCGGAAACGAAGAGCAGCTTCCGGGAGAGGCGCACGCGCTCGAGCACATGATGTTCCGCGGCACCAAGGATCTCTCGCAAACGCAGCTCTTCGAAATCTCGCAACTCATGGGCGGCGACTACGATGCCGACACGCAACCGGAAATCACGCAGTACTTTTTCGATACACCGGCCCAGTATTTGGACGTTTCGCTGCACGTGGAAGCCGATCGCGTGCGCGGCCTCTCGCTCAGGCAGGATGCGTGGATCGCCGAGAGCGGCGCCATAAAGCAAGAAGTGACCCAAGACGACAGCGTGGCGCTCTCAAAGTTGTTCGAGCGCACGATTCTGCCGTCCATCTTCAAGGGAACGCCGTATGCGAACGACGTTTTAGGCACGCTCAACTCGTTCAACCGGCAGATCAGCGCGGCCAGTTTGCGCCGGTTCTACAATGCGTGGTACCACCCGAATAACGCCGTGTACGTGATTGCGGGCAACGTGGACGGACCCGCGACCATCGCGAAAGTGAAGAAATACTTCGGCGGCATTCCCGCGGCGCCGCTCCCGCCCCGATCGAAGGTGAGGCTTCGGCCCATGCACGCCGCGACCTACCGGGTGGACAGCGACCAACCCTACACGCTCGTCGCGCTCTCGTACCGTTTGCCCGGATGGGCCGACAAAGATTATGCGGCGGCGCAAATTTTGGAATCGGTGCTCAACAACCAGCGCGGCGACCTGTACGGGTTGGCGGCAAGCGGCAAAGCGCTGTACGCCGGATTCCAAGACATTCAAGCGCACGCGTACGGAACGGCCAGTGCCGCAATCTCCGTTGTCCCCGTCACCACGAAACCGGAGACGGCGGCCGCAGACCTCCGCGCGGTTTTAGCGAACTACCGCAGCGCCGGATTACCGGCCGATCTCGTCGCCGTCGCGAAACAGCGCGCGATAGCCGATGCGGAGTTCCGCGGCAACTCGATTCAGGGCTTGGCTTTCGAGTGGAGCACCGCCGTCGCGGCGCAAGGCCAGAGCTCGCCCGACGAAGAGCTCGCGGCGATCAAACGCGTTACTGTTGCAGACGTCAACCGCGTTATGCGCAAGTATGTCGATCCCGCGACATCGATTGCCGCATTCGCGGTGCCGAAAAACTCCGGCGCGGTAAACGGCGGCGGCAAAGGTCTGGCCAAAGAAGACAACACGCTCACGCCCGAAAAGCCGCAGCCGATGCCGGGTTGGGCGCAGGCCGCGTTCGCGCACGTGCACGCACCGGAGCAAACGATCGCCCCGGTGTCGATGACGCTTTCCAACGGCATGCGCCTCATCGTGCAGCCGGAACACGTCACGCACACGATCGAAGTGCACGGCTCCATCGCCAGCAACGAAGCCGTTCAGGCGCCGGCGGATAAACTGGGCGTGAACGATATCACCGGCGGTCTGTTTTCGTTCGGCACCAAACAATATAACCGCATCCAGCTCCGCGAGCAGCTCGACCAAATCGCGGCCGAGGCAACGGCGGGGACGGACTTTTCGCTTCGTGTGCTCAGCGACGCCTTCGATCGCGGCGTGCAGATATTGGCCGACGAAGAGCTGCATCCGGCGTTTCCGGCGCAGGCTTTCCAAGTGGTCAAAAGCCAGGAAGTCGGCGGCTTGACGGGCGAGATGACCTCGCCCGATCACCTCACCACGGTCGCGCTCAACAAGGCGCTGCTGCCGCCCGCCGATCCGCTGCAGAAATTCCCGACGCCGCAAACCGCTTCAGCGGTGACTGCGCAGGACGTGCAAGGCTACTACGCTTCGGTGTACCGCCCCGACATGACGAGCGTCGTCGTCATCGGCGACGTCACGCCGGAGCAAGCGCGCTCCGTTTTTGAAAAATACTTCGGCGAGTGGAAAGCGCAAGGCCCCAAGCCTGACGTCGCGCTGCCGCAAGTGCCCAAAAACAAAGCGGACAGCGTCGTCGTGCCGGATCAGGGGCGCGTGCAATCCGACGTGCAGCTGGCGCAGGTTCTGAACTTGCGGCGCGCCGATCCCGAATGGGCGGCATTGCAAGTGGCCAACAGCGTGCTCGGCGGCGGCGGCTTCGGATCGTTGCTGATGGATGATCTGCGCGTCAAGCACGGTTACGTCTACAACGCATATTCGTCCTTGAGCTCGAACAAAAACCGTGCGACGTTTTCAATGGGCTACGCAAGCGATCCGGGCAAGATTCTGCCGGCGGAACGGCTCGCGGTTGCGGATCTGAACGCGCTTCGCTCGGGGAAGGTGACACCGGTTCGCATGGAACGAAGCAAAGCGATGCTCATGAGCGATGTGCCGCTGCGCGAGCAAAGCTTTGACGGCGTTGCCTCCGAACTGCTGCGCTTCGCGGGACTCGATTTACCGCTCGATCAATCGCAGATCGATGCGCGGCGCGAGCTCGCGGTCACGCCGGCGACGATGCAGGCGGCACTCCAGAAGTGGATCGATCCGCAAGCGTTCGTGCGCGTGGTAAAAGGGCCCGGGCCGCAATAAAAGCGCTCGCCTTCGACTTCGATCACACGCTGGGCATCGACAACAAGCTCGAGCGCGTGGCGTTTCTGCGCCTGCTCGAACCGCAAGCGCCGCTGGTAGAAGAGATCGAACACGTGGACGCGCTTTTGGCGCAGCAGCGCAGCGGCGCCTTCACCATCGAGCAGGCGGTGGAGCGTTTCGTGCGCGAGCGCGGCGTAAAAGACGTGCCGGCGTACGTCGGCAGGTACAAGCGTTTGTGCTCCGAGATGGTGGAAGCATTCGTTATTCCCGAGCCCGGCGCCCGCGAGCTCTGCGCGCAGCTCCATTCGCGCAACATTCCGCACGCGATTCTGACGAACGGCTGGTCGCCGCTGCAGCAGCGCAAAGCAGCGTGCGTCGGTTTTCGCGGAGCCGTCCTCGTCAGTTCGGACATCGGCACGCAAAAGCCCTCGCCGCAGGCGTTCGCTGCGCTCGAACAGTGCTTGGCCGTGGGCGCCGGTGAGATTGCGTTCGTGGGCGACACCCCGGAAAGCGACGTTGCGGGTTCGCAGCGCGCGGGTATGTTCGCCGTTTGGTACGATGCGCAGCGTCAACCGTATCCCGCCGCTTTGCCACCGCCCGCCGCGACCATTCACACGCTTTCCGAGGCTCTCGAGATACTCTGAGCGAACAGCGGTGCGTGCCGAAAATCACCGGCGGCAATCTGGGAAGCCGCAAACTCAAGTCGCCCAAGAGCGTGAACGTCCGTCCGACGCCGGGCCGCGTAAAGGAGTCCCTCTTTTCCATTTTGGCGCCGCGCATCGAAGGCGCGCGTTTCCTCGATTTGTTCTCGGGCACGGGCGCGATTGGATTCGAGGCTGCGTCGCGCGGTGCGGCTGCCGTCGTCGCCGTCGAGGGTCATCGCGAAACGGCGCAGGCGATCACCGAAGCTGCCGAGCAGTTCGGCGTGACGGAAAAAATGACGGTTATCGGTGCACCCGTCGACCGCGCGCTTTACCGCTTGGCGGGCGCGTTCGATATCGTCTATGCCGACCCGCCATACGACAACGACGTGCCGCTGCAGATGTTCCGGCTGCTGATCGAGCGCAGCTTGCTCGCGCCCGATGCGCTCGTTATTTTCGAGCACCGCGCGCGCACGATTCTTCCCGGCATACCGGGGTACCGCAGCGTTCGCGAAGAAGTGTACGGTGATGTCGCGCTGGCTTTTTTCACGCCGAGCGGTAAGGGCGCGGGCTAACGCCGGTGTCTGCTGACGGCCGTCCGCAGAAAGCCGCCCGCGCCATTTATCCCGGCTCGTTCGACCCTCCCACGAACGGCCATTTGGACGTCATTCAGCGCGCATCGCGCTATTTCGGCGATTTGATCGTTGCCGTCGTCGTCAATCCGCAAAAACGCGAGCCGATGTTCACGCTCGAAGAGCGCGAATCCATGATTCGCGAATGCGTCGAGCATCTTCTCAACGTGCGCGTCGAGCACTTTCGCGGTTTGCTTGCCGACTACGTGCAAAGCCAAGAGGCGGACGTGATCGTCAAGGGCTTGCGGGTCGTTTCCGATTTTGAAAACGAGATGTCCACCGCACTGATGAACCGCTCGCTTTCGGACGTGGATACCATGTTTCTCATGTCGGATCAGCGCTATTCGTTCGTCAGTTCGAGCATCGTCAAGGAAGTGTTTTTCTTAGGCGGCGACGTCGCCGCGCTGGTTCCCGAACCCGTGATGCGCATCATGGAAACCAAACGCGCCACCCTCAACCGATAATAACGGAGGACTACCGCATGTCAGTCTATCGCGTACTGGAAAAAATGGAAGGCTACATTCACGAAGGCACGTGGCTGCCGGCGGGCTTGCGCGTGCTCAGCGAAGAGCGCCTGATGGAGTTCATCGAAAAGGTGCGCTCTTCGCTGCCCGAAGAGGTCGGCCGCGCGAAGCTGATTGCGAAAGATCAGGAGCGCATGATCCGCGCGGCGCAGGAGAAGGCGCAGGCCATTGTCACCGAGGCGACGAGCAAGCACGAAGAACTGCTCGAAGATCACGAGATCGTCGCGCGTGCGCGCACGACCGCTGAAACGGTACTGCGCGAAGCCGAAGAACGCGCGCGCAAAATCCGCGAGGGCGCCGATCATTATGCGGCGCAGTTGCTCGGCGAATTGGAAGGCCGTCTCTCGGGCGCTTTGGGTTCCGTGCGCAAAGGCCGCGAGGCCCTCACGCCGCGTCAAGCCGCAGCGCAGCCGGCTCAGCCGCTGGCCGATGCGGCCGCGAAAAGCAAACGCGCCGCGTTTGATGCGCAGGCTGCGGAAGAAACGGCGGCGCTGGAAACGGTTTAAAGCCGCCTAAACGGGCGGCGCGTGCACGTTCTGCGCGAAGGCTTCCAAGCGCGCGCGGTCGATCGCTTTGACGCGCCCGCGATCGAGCTCGACCGCGTTCGCATTCTTCAGGCGCAGCAGCGCGCGTGCGGCCATGTCCCGTACCGTCCCTGCCGCCGCGGCGATCTGAGCTTGCGAAAGATTTTCCACACCCGGCAGCCCTTTGGTCATTCCGACCGATGCGCGGGCATAGCCGAGCAAAAATTTGGCCACCCGTTGAAGCACGTGAGCGAACGCGAGGTCGGCAATGGTGTCGATCGAGCGGCGTCGCCCCTGCGAGGCTGCGGTTAAGAAGCCGAGCGCGAGTTCCGCGTCGTTGCGGCAAGCGTGCAGCACCGCTTCGCTGGGCAGCGTGACGACCGTTGCGTCCGTCAACGCTTCGGCGCGCGTCGTGGAGCCGCCCTGATCGAATGTCCCAGAATCATTGAGCGTGTCGTGCGAGAGGCGCTCGCCGAGCGTATGCGTTTTGCCGTCAGGCGAGAGCAGCGTAAGAATGACTTTGCCGTGCTTGACGATCCCCAGATACGGCCAGACCTCGCCTTCGTCGAAGATCGTTTCGCCGGCGCGGTACGTGCGTTCGCTCATCTGACCGGCGAGTTCGCGTACTGTTCCGCTCTTCGCGGTTGCGAACGGTGCGACGTGGCCGAGGAACGCCTCGCCTTCGGCGTTCTCGTCGATGCGTTCCAAGCGAACCGTCCAGCGGTTCGAGCCGAAATTGCGCGCATCCCACGAAAATTTGCCCGGGCGCAGTTGCGCGAGCTCGTTGCGAAGCGCGCGCGGGTCGACCTCTTCGTTGATCTCGAAGATCGTGCCCATCGCCAGTTTGTCGAAGGCATCCAGAATCTGCTCTGTCTTATTAACAGGCTGTAGCGAGCGGGCATCCATCGTAATGGCGGCGGGACGGTTCATAGGCATCGGGGAGGGTGGTTCAGCACGGCGGCTTGAAACCCCGCCCGCTATGTCTATCTCCGAAAACGACGTCGTTGTCATCGCTGCCGCCCGCACGCCTTTTGGAAACTTCGGCGGAGTCTTGGCCGATTTGAGTGCTACGGACCTTGCCGTGCACGCCGCGCAGGCGGCGCTCGAGCGCAGTAGCGTTCCCAAGGAGCGCATCGACGACGTGGTGTTCGGCAACGTCATGCAGACCAGTGCCGACGCGATTTACCTCGCGCGTCATGCTGGGCTGCGCGCCGGGATACCGGTCGGCGTGCCGGCGCTGACGCTCAACCGCCTGTGTGGAAGCGGTTTGCAAGCGATTTTGACCGCTGCGAACTCGCTGATGCTCGGGCAGACGTCGTACGCGCTTGCCGGCGGCACGGAGTCGATGAGCCAGGCGCCGCACGTGGTTCGCGGAGGCCGCAAAGGCTTCGCGCTCGGAACCAGCGTGAAATTCGAAGACACGCTTTGGGAAGCGCTCACCGATTCATACAACAATTTGCCGATGGCGATCACGGCGGAAAACCTCGCGCAGCGGTACGGCGTTGCGCGCGAGGCGTGCGACGAGTTTGCCCTCGCATCACAAGAGCGCGCGTTAGCGGCGCAAAACGACGGATACTTCGCCGAGGAGATCGCGCCGGTTTCCCTGACGGATCGCAAAGGCAACGTGAACGTGATCGACAAGGACGAAGGTCCGCGCGCCGGCCTCTCGCTCGAAAAGTTGAGCAAGCTGCCGCCGCGCTTCCGCAAAGACGGCGTCGTCACGCCCGGGAACGCGAGCGGCATCACCGACGGCGCGGCGGCCGTCGTGCTCACGACGGTCAAACAGGCGCGCGCGGACGGTTTAACGTGGCTTGGACGCCTTGCGGGTTCAAGCGTCGTTGGCGTAGACCCGGACTTGATGGGTATCGGCCCTGCGATCGCTATTCCCAAAGCCTTGGCCGCAGCGGGAATCAAAGAGCCGGACGTGGGCGTCATGGAGATCAACGAAGCGTTCGCGCCGCAAGTCTTGGCATGTCTGCGCGAAATGGGCACCAACGGGAAGGTGAATCTCAACCCGCACGGCGGCGCCATTTCTCTCGGGCATCCGCTCGGCGCATCCGGTGCGCGCATTGCGTATACGGCGCTGCACGAGCTGCGCCGCAACGGCGGAAACTTCGCAGTCGCTTCGGCGTGTATCGGCGGCGGCCAAGGTATTGCCGCGGTGTTCGCCGCCCAGTAGCATGCTGCGCAATCTGCCGGCGGGACGGCTTGTGGACGTGCTCGCCGTGCTTGCCATCGCGTTCGTCGCGTACCGGATCTTTATCGCGCCGCGCAATTTTTCGCTCAAGACCGCGCATCCCGCACCGCGGGTGGCATATGCAACGCTTGACGGTCCGCGATTCGAACTCGCGCGCCATCGCGGCAGATTGGTCTTTCTGGACTTTTACGCGAGTTGGTGCGAGCCGTGCCGCATCTCCCTTCCTTTGGTCGAGCGCTATGCCCGCTCGCATCCTGAGGTCGACGTCGTGCCGATCGACGTCGGCGAACCGGCGCCCGTCGCCGCGGCGTTTGCCAAGCGGTACGACTTGCACAACGTTGCACTCGATCCGTCCGCGCTTTCGAACGGATTTTTTCAAATTCGTGGTTTCCCGACGATGGTCGTAGTGGATCCCCAGGGCCGCGTGCGCGCCAGCTGGGAAGGGCTCAACCCGGCGGTCCAAATCAACATGGGGCACGCGCAGGCGTCGTTGGCCCGGCGCTAAGCGTTCACCAAACGGCGTCGATCTCGCCGCGAAGCTCGCCCGGCGTTGCGGTGAATCCCGGCAATTCAAAATGCAGCACGTTGTCGAAGAGCGTTCCCTTCACGGGCCCCACTTCGCTGTGCCCGGAAAACATCACGAGCTCATAGCTCGAGGAATCGTCGAGCATCCAGGGCACCCAAACGTCGACTCCGCTGGGCGGCTGAAAAACGATCGGACGGCTGGAAGCGATGTTGAGGTAAAATAGCGCAACGTCGGTCGGACCGCCTTGATCTCGCGGCGGCGGCGGATCGCCCAAAATCTCGCCGCCCGACGGAGCGCGAACGCGCAGCGAGGCGATATGCGCCCCCGAAGGCGCGTCGTTCGCGCCGTACGTTAAGAGGAAGGCGTAGGCGGACGCGCTTTGTGCGGGCAGCGTGCCGCCTGAGGACTCAATCGCATCCGCGCGCGAAAGATCGGGGAAACGTTGCGTGCAGGGACGGTTGAGCGCGGCCGAGCCGCTCGCGGCGTGCATTGCGCTGTTATGCTGTAGCGCGAGCGCCGTAAACTGCGGCGTGAAGAGCGGAAGCGCGCCGCTCGCTTGACCGCAGACGTCCCACCAGCGATCGAGAGAGCGCCGCAATCCCAGCAAGCCGTGCGTTTTACCGGCGGACCAAGACACGAGCGCCTCGTCTTTGGAAACGACGGCATCGCTGAGTACGGCGCTTGCCGGATCGATGCGGCCGGAGCGCAGGCGGTGCGCTAGCAGCCTTTTCGCCGCAGTGCGTACGGCCGCGACGTCGCGGCGCGGGCCGTAGTCGTCCGCGCGCGCCGCGGCACACGTCAGAAACGCAAGCGCGAGCGCCCCTGCGCTCAAACGATGAAGCGGGCTCAGTTTCCCGTCCACGCCGCCTTGCGCTTTTCGAGAAACGCCGCGGTGCCTTCTTTGAAATCATTCGTGTTTACGAGCGCGCCGAATTCGAGCGCTTCGAGTTCAAGCGCGTCGGCGAGCGCCAGGTGCGCTCCGCCGTTGATCGCGCGCTTACAGGCGGCAACGGCGAGCGGTGCTTTTTGGGCGATCGTTTGGCCAAGTCTGATGGCCGCAGGAAGCAGTTCATCCTGCGGGACGACGCGTTCGACCAGACCGATATGCAGCGCCATCTGCGCGTCGATGATATCGCCGCTCAAGCACAGGAACATGGCCATGCCTTTGCCCACCAGCCGCGTGGTGCGCTGCGAGCCGCCGTAGCCAGGAATGAGGCCCAGGTTGACTTCCGGCTGGCCGAATTTCGCATTCTCCGAGGCGATGCGGATGTCGCCCGCCATCGCCAGTTCGCAGCCGCCGCCCAGCGCGAAGCCGTTCACGGCCATGATCACCGGTTTGCGCATGCGTTCGATCTGCATCGTCACGGCCTGCCCGACGCGCGCTTTTTCCGCGCCTTCGACGGCATTCGCAAGCGCGTTGAGCTCGCCGATATCGGCTCCGGCTGCAAAGGCTTTGGTGCCGGCGCCCGTGATAACCACTGCTCGCACGTCATCGGCGCGTTCCAGCTCCATCAACGCAAGCGAAAGTTCGGCGAGCAGATGCCCGTTG
>JBHEMM010000005.1:77554-77872 GCA_046262595.1 Vulcanimicrobiaceae bacterium | reverse complement strand
ATGAAGTCCGGCGGGGCTCAACGCGGGACGATTAAACTTGGTCGCCCCGGGCCGGAGTGGTACCATAACGGCTGCGCCTGATCGACGCGCACGACGCCGGGCGTGTGCTGCATCTGGGTAACGAACGCTTGGCCCTGCGCCGGATTAACGGTGAGGACACGCATGCGCAGCCCGAGCGCATGGAAACGCACGCTCGATGCGCGTTGCGCACCCGTGCGGGCGGCGGCATCATCAACGGTACGCGCGTCGCCGTCCGATGCGTACGTCACGGTATACAAGCCGGGAACGAAGCGGCTGTTTCCGGCGTCGATGACCACA
>JBHEMM010000005.1:66494-77536 GCA_046262595.1 Vulcanimicrobiaceae bacterium | reverse complement strand
CCTGAACGCCGCGCATGTCGCAGACGCCGATCCAGACGATGCCGACGGGCTTTTCGAGCGTACCGCCATCCGGCCCGGCGATACCGGTGGTCGCGATGCCGATCTTGGATTCGAGTGCCTCTCGAACGCCGGCCGCCATCTCGCGCACCGTTTCCCCGCTCACCGCTCCATAGCGTTCGAGCGTTTGCTTGGAAACGTGGAGCTGGCGTTCTTTGACGGCGTTATCGTATGCGACGACCGCGCCCATGAAGCTTTTCGACGAGCCCGGAACGGCGGTAAACGCTTGCGCGATTCGTCCGCCGGTGCACGACTCAGCAACGGCCAGCGTTTGTCCGGTGTGCGCGAGTATGCCTAGCACCGCACCGGCGAGCGTTTGGCCGTCCACGCCGTACACGTGCCCCGCGAGGCGTTTATTGATTGCGTACTCGACGGGCGCGACGAGGTCGATCGCTTCTTGCCGCGATCCGGCTTTCGCCATAATCTTCACATCGCACCGGTAGTCGTGCGCCAGAACGGCTATCTTGGGGTTTTCCAGCGTGCGGAAGAGATCGCCGATGCGATGATCGATTTCCGATTCGGCGATATTGATCGTGTGCAGGACCCGCGTGTGGATCGTTTGATGGAGCTCGAACCGCGCCTGCAGCCACGGCACGAGCGCGCCGGTAAGCATGGGTTTCATCTCCGCAGGTACGCCCGGCATACTCGCGACGAATTTGCCGTCGGCACGCACGGCGATAAATCCGGGAGCCGTGCCGTTCTCGTTCGCAAGCACGAGCGCGCCTTGTGGAACTGCCGCCTGTTTGCGGTTGTTCTCTCGCATCTCGCGTCCCATACGCGCAAACCACGCTTCGATCGCGCCCAGTGCGGGCCCGTTTACCTCGGCAGCGCACTGCAGCGCGTCGCAGACCGCCTCTTTGGTCAGATCGTCGATCGTCGGCCCCAGTCCGCCCGTAGTGATGACGCCGTCCGCACGCTCCAGCGCTGCGGTAATCGCTGCGGCGATGCGCGCGCGGTTATCTCCGACCGCATGCGCGGCATAGACATCGAGGCCGCATTTGGCAAGTTCGCGTGCGATAAACGCTGTGTTCGTGTCGACGAGTTGTCCTAAAAGAATTTCCGTGCCGACCGCAATCGTCTCTACCGACGGCATCGCTTAAAAGTCAACCGGGCGAAGATAGAATTCATTGATCGCGGTGTTGGTGAGCATCGCTGTCGTCGGCAGATGCCGTTTCCAGTGCGTGCCGTCCAGCCGGCGGCGCACGAGCGTGACATCGGCGGCTTTGAATCCGTGCGCGGCGAGCTGTGCGTTGGAGTATCCTTCCAACATGCGCGCCAGAATGGCGTCGGCTCGTTCGTAGGTAATACCCAAATCGCTCTCGTCCGTTTGGTTTGCTTCCAGATCCGCGCTCGGCGCTTTGTCGATGAGCGGCTGCGGAACGCCCAAATAGCGCGCGAGTTCCCACACCTGAGATTTGTACAGGTCGCCGATCGGATTGACCGGCGGGGTGTCGTCCGCGTGCCAGGTGAAATATCCCAGCAGCCGTTCGGTTTTGTTTCCGGTGCCGACCGGCAGCGCGCAGTATTTCGCCGATTGATCGAAGAGAACCGCCATGCGCACGCGCGCCATGACGTTGCCGCGGCGCCGGGCACCGGCATCCGGCTCAAACTGCAGATATCCGTCGGCGGCCGCGGTGATTTCAATCGTGTGTTCGTCCAAACCCAGCGTCTGCGTGACCAGACGCGCATCGGTCAGACTCTGCGGGCTGGAGGATGCGTACGGCAGACGGATCGCGTGCACGTTGGACGCACCGAGCGCGCGCGCACAAAGAAACGCCGTGACCGCCGAGTCGACGCCGCCGGAGAGACCGACGACGGCATGCGCGATGTTGCGGCGTTCGATCAGCTCGTCGTGCAGAAACGCAACGAGCCATTCCGCCGTAATGGCCGCATTGATACCGGGCGCTCGGGTAAAGATGCCGGCCGCCGGCTCGATAACCGGAATCATTCGCGGCGCAGCCGCGGAAGCGGCAGTTCGTCGTCCAAGAGCAGATCCGGAAGCACCGCACGCAGATCGCCAAGCAGCGGCAGCGTTGCACGCGCCAGATCCACTTCACGCAGGTCGATCGTCGCCCGCACGAGATGCTCGCCCAAGGCAGGCGCCTGAACCAACGTGCGGCCGCGCGGATCGACGATGCGCGAGGAGCCCGTCATGCCTTTGCCCCCCTCGAAACCGGCCAGGCCCGCGTACAGCAGATACATGCCGTGTTCGGAGGCGGTCGAATGTAAGATCTCTCGCCAGCGCGCGATGCTGCCGAGCTCGTTGTCCTCTTCGATGCCGCGGCCCGGCGCTGCGCTCGGTACAATGATCGTGCGCGCGCCTTTGATCGCCGCAATCGTCGGCATGATTGCATGCCAGACGTCTTCGCAGATCAGCATGGCCATCGTGCCGAAACGCGTGTGAAACGTCTGCAGGCGGCGTCCGCGCGAAAGAAAGCGCTCCTCATCGAACACGCCGTACGTCGGCAGAAACATCTTGCGGTGTAAGTGAACGCGTTGCGAGCGGCCCTCATGCACGTGCGCGTACAGCGAGCTGTTGTAATACGTCCCGCCGTCATTTTCGTAAAAGCCGCACACCAGGTCCGCAGTGCCGCCGCCCGCATCGAGCCACGTGCGCGTCAGGTCTCGTGCAAACTCTTCTGCCGGCAACGCCAGCTCGTAGACCGCGCCCTCCAAAAAGTATCCGGTGAACGCCGCTTCAGGCAGAACGACGATATTGGGCGGCGTTTCGCTCTGCACGAGCTGTCTAAAAATCTCTGCGGTGTGCGCCAAATTCTGAGCGTACCGCCCCTTGTTCGGTTTGCTTTGAACGATGGCGACATGCACGCGTTCTCCGGCGCGGCCCGTACTATCCGGCGGTTCCACCGGCTGCAATCTCGGGTTCCATTTCCCCCGGTTCGTTCACGCCCAGTTTGGCGCAGCATTCTTCCGCAGGATACGTCCATATTTCGGCGAGCGTGGGATGCAGATGCGGAATTTTGATAAAGTCCGAAACCGTCGCGCCGTAATGGATGGCGACGATCATCTCATGAATCAGGTCGGAGCCGTGCGGCCCCAGAACCGCGGCGCCTAAGATCTTTCCATCGGGAACCGACGCCAGCACTTTGACAAATCCTTTGGTCTTGTTGAGGCACTGTGCTTTACCGTGTTCGGCAAAATCGTACCTGCCTTTCACGTAGGCGGTCCCCGCGCGCTCCAGGTCGCGTTCCGTCGCGCCGGCCACCGCTACCTGCGGGTCGCTGAACACCGTATGCGTCTTCTGCAGTGTGTAGTCTGCTTTGACGTTCTCACCGGTTAAGGCGTTGCGCGCTGCAATCTCGCCTTCGTAAATTGCCACATGCACGAGCAGATGTTTGCCCGCCACGTCTCCGATTGCGTAAAAATCCGGATTGCACGTGCGCATCGTCTCGTCCGTTTCGATGCCGGTGATGTGATGGCACCGCACGCCGGCCGCGTCCAAGTCCAATCCGGCGATATTGGGAACGCGCCCTAAGCAGTACAGCAGTTCGTGCGCTTCCAACTCGCCCTCGACGCCGGCGCGCACGACATGAGCGGCTTTCATACTCTTCTTTTTACTGACGCGCACGATCTGCGTTCCCGTATGAACCTCGATGCCTTCGTCACGGTAGTACTGCGTGAGCGCATCGCCGATGTCGTGATCTTCGCCGGAGAGCAGGTGGGCGCTGCGCAGGACGATCTGCGTGCGCACGCCCATCCGCGAGAAGAACTGGCCCAGCTCGCATCCGATGTAGCCGCCGCCGAGCACGATCAGCGATTTGGGCAGCACCGCAAGTTCCAGCGCGCCGTCGCTGTCGATGTAACCGGTTTCTTCCAGACCGTGAACGGCGGACGCCGGCGCGACGACGCTGCCCGTCGCGATGATGAACTTGTCGGCGTGCACGACATCACGTTCCCCTACTTGCAGCTCGTGCGCTGACACAAAGCGCGCATGGCCCGTGTAGAGCGGGAACGATTCGATGCCCTCGATCCGGTAATCGGCGAAGCCTTTTATCAGACGCTTTTTGCGGCGCATGATATGCCCGAAATCGATGTGGATGTCGCCGGCGCGAATGCCCAGTTCGGCGGCTTCTCGCATGTCGTAGACGGCGTCGCTCGAGGCGATGAGCGCTTTGCTCGGCATGCACCCGCGCAAAATGCACAAGCCGCCGAGCGGGCCGTGATCGACGAGCGCGACGTCGGCACCCAAATCGCGCGCCGTGCGAGCCGCCGCAAATCCGCCCGATCCGGCACCGACGACGACGATCTTGTGCCGCGCGCGCTTCATCACACTCTTGGGCTACAAGGGAAGCGGAACGATTCCTTTAACTCTCAGCTCCCGTGTCGGCTGTTCAACAATCCCGCTTTTCGCGCGCGCAGTTCGCGCTCACCGGCGCCGTGTTTGCTGCCGGTTGGAGCTCGCTTGCGGGCGTTCTCGCCGCAGGCGCAACGCTCGGTTTTTTCCTTTGGGATGCGTTCATCGTGCCGATGCACCGCCCCGCGCTCGCGCAAGCGGCGCTGCTCTGCGGCCTGCCCGCCGCTGCGATCGCGGCGGCCGCGCTCTGGACGGCCTACGCGCGCTACTTTTCCCGCCGCACCGGTGTACTGTACGAGCGTGCGCTGCAGCACGACGCCCTCTCATGGCTGCCGTTTCTGCTGCTATGGCTCGTCTACGTTCTTCCGCTCTCCTTTACGCACGGCGGCGGACGGCTCTGGGTGTACTGCTTCACGCTCTTCTGTCTGCTCAAGCTTGCCGTCGCGGTTCGCTTCAACACAACGGTGCGCGACGTGACGGTGGACTTCATCGTCACGCGCTTTGCGATCATCGTTATCGCGGAGCTCGCCGCCGTCATCATCAATCAACGCGCGGGGGTCCACGTGCAGGAGTCGCGCGATTTACTCCTGGCAGTATGGGGCCACTGGGACGCCGTGCACTATATTGACATCGCGACGATCGGCTACCACGGCACCGACATGGCGTTCTTCCCGCTGTACCCGCTGCTGATCGCGGCCTTGGGCAAAGCCGTCGGCAATCACCTGGTCGCTGGGCTGGTCATCTCCAATGTGGCGCTTTTCTTCGGTCTGCTGTATCTGTACAAGCTGGTCGAGCACGAATTCGACCGGCACGTCGCACGGCGTTCGATCTTCTACATCTCCATTTTTCCGACCGCGATCTTCTTTTCGGCGGTGTATACCGAAGCGCTGTTCTTTATGCTCACGGTCGCCTCGTTTTACTACATGCGCGAGCGCCGCTGGTGGTTCGCGGGCCTTTTCGGCTTTTTCGCTGCGCTTACGCGCATCGAGGGCGTGCTGCTCGTCGTGCCCTACGTCATCGAGTGGACCGCGGCGCATTGGGCGGCGCTGCGCGGGAGCGGCAGCAAGCGCGACGCGCTCGCGCACCTTCTGCCGGTCGCGTTCGTGCCGCTGGGCTTGGCGGTGTATATGACCTGCCTGTGGGTGATCAACGGCGACCCGCTCTATTTCTCGCACGTCCAGGCGAATTGGAACCGTCACCTGGCGCCGCCCTGGACGGCGGTATGGAACAGCGTGCACAAGATAGCCTTTTCGAGCATGCCCCAGACGGTGGCGAATCAGATTCTCGAGCTGACGTTCACCGCCCTGATGATCGGCGTGCTCGCCGCGGGTTGGCGCCGGTTGAGGCCCTCGTACATCGCGTACATGGCGCTTTCGATTCTCGTGCCGTTGTGCACGTCGAGCTTGATGAGCATGCCGCGCTTTGCGCTCGTGCTCTTCCCGATGTTCGCGATCTTCGGCCTTTGGGGTTCGCGCCCGACGCTCAACAACGCCATCGTCGCGCTCTCGCTCCCGCTGCTTGGATTGTTTACCGTACTGTTCGCCGATTGGTATTGGGTTGCATAGCGTCGTGCGCCGGCGCGGCGTGCGCCAGTTCGCAAAGTTCGGCGTTGTCGGTTTCTCCGGCCTGGTCGTCAACTTCTTGGCTTCGCACCTGTTGCAGAAAAATTGGCCGCAGTTTCCATGGTCCGGCGATTTTGCTATCGGATTCATGGCGGGCGCGGTTTCGAACTGGTATCTCAACCGCGTGTGGACGTTTCGTTCGAGCGCGCAGGCGGGCCGCGAAGCCTTTCAGTTCCTAACGGTGTCGGCTCTTTCGCTGGGCGTCGGCCAACTCGTATTCTGGTGGCGCCCGTTCGGCAATCATTTTTCGTACACGTGGGCCGCGGCCACCGCGGCAGGCATCTTCGTAAACTTTTTTTTGAACAAATATTGGACATTCAAAGACGCGGTTTAATGTGGCGCCTAGCGATAGGCGCAGTGCTTCTGCTCGCCCTGGCTCTGCGCTTGAAAGGCTTGCATAGCCCGCTTCTCGATCATCCCGGCTGGCGCCAGGGGGACACCGCTTCGATCGCCCGCAACTTCGCAACGCTTCAGTTCAACATCTTTTATCCGCAGACGAATTACGACGGCCCGCCGCCCAACTACGTCGAGCTCGAGCTGCAGATCGTGCCGTTTCTTGCCGCAACCGGATATAAGGTTTTCGGCGTGCATGAGGTGTTCGGCCGGCTGATCTCGCTGGCGTTTTCGCTGGGTACCGTCGCCCTCGCCGGTTTGTTTGCGCGGCGCCTTTTTGCAAGCGGCACCGCCGGCATTTTCGCCGCGTTCGTTTATGCCGTCATGCCCGGCAGCATCTATTACGGCCGGACGTTTACGCCGGACACCACGATGGTCTTTTTCCTCACAGCGGCGCTCTATGCGTTTACCGGCTTGCTGGCTGAAGACGAGGCGTGGACCTGGCGCGCCGCCGCAAGCGCCGGAACGCTCCTGCTGTTTGCGCTGTTGGCAAAGCCGGTCGCAGCCGTCGCATACATTCCAATTGCGGCGCTCGCCGTGGAACGCATGCGGGCCGGCCGCACGCTAAACGCCGCGATGCTCGCAGCGGTCCTGCTTGTTCCCGCGGCGGTTCTTTTAGCGTACGATCGTTTCGTGGCCGCTCACGCCGAATGGCACTGGGCCTCCGGCATCACGGCAAAGCACGTCGTCCCCGCTCTGGCAGCTGCATTTGAAAGTCCTGCGGCTCTGCACGTGAAGTTCACGCAACTCCATCAGGTGCTCAACATGCTCGTTCACACGATGACGGGCCCTGCTGCGGCCGGGCTCGCCCTGGCGGGCCTCGTGTTCATGCCGCTCGCGACGCGCACGCGCACGCTGCTGTGGAGCTGGTTTGCCGGGGCGCTTGCCTACGCGTTCGTCGTGGTGACGGTCGAACGCGTGGACTACTATCTCTACGTCTTTTTACCGCTCGCGGCCATTGCCGCGGGCGGCCTTGCCGTGCGTCTGCGCGACGCGGCGGCGCCGCGCGTGACCGGCCGGTTTGCGCGCTGCGCGGCGTGCGGCATCGTTCTTGTGATCCTGGCAGCGATGGTGCGTCAGAACGTTGCTATCGCCGCGCCGTACTACCGGTATAGCCGCACCGTATACCGCAACGCCGTCATGCTGGATGCCCAGCTGGACAAAAACGCGCTGGTGGTCATGGGCCACTACGATCCTTCGGTGCTCTATTACATCGGGCGCTACGGCTGGGAAGAGGACCCGTATCTTTGGACGCCGTTCGACGAGCAAAGCGCGATACGCAAAGGCGCCCGCTACTACATCGACATCGAACGCAACCGCTTCGCGCGCAACCTGGAGCTGTGCGCGTGGATGCAGCGCTTTCCGCTGCTCGAAAAAGGTGCGCAGTGGCCGGTTTTTGTTACCGACCCGCGGCTAGCGGGCCGGCACGCGGACGCACAATGGCGATCGTTCCGTAGCGCCGAGGCCGAAGGGATGGGGCGCGCCTGGCTGGACGCGCACGGGCAGTGCCTGCTTAACAAGGGGTAGCGCTGCGGCGCGAGCAGACGCAGAGCATCGCCGCAGCGTCATCGCGTGTTCAGGGCAGCGGCAGGAGCGACCCGCCGGCCGTGCCGGCCGCGGCTGCGGCAGCCTGAGCGGCGCTTGCGGGTGCTCCGGACTCTACGAGTTGCCGGTACGCAATCAGCCGGTTCGTGTTTTTGACGACTTCTTGTTCAAGCTCGTACGAGTTTTGAATCGCCTTCGTGAGGGCTTGCGAGTCGTACGTATAGCCGAAGCGCTTGAGGCCGCGCAGGATCGCCTTGGTTTGTCCGTTCAGGCTTTCGTACGAAGCTTGCAACTGCAGGCCGGCCGCTTCATACGTCGGGTAGTTCGAAATGACGATTTCGCGCTTGAGGCGCGCGTCGTCGATCTGGGTGCGCAGCGCCTGGAGGCGCACGCCCTGCGGATCGTACTGCTGCGCTTCGCCTAACGTGAGCGTCGCCTCGTCAAAATCGCCTTTGCGGTAATCCGCTTCGGCGATGTCCGCAGAGGCTAGCGAAAACCCCGACCGCGCGCGCGGGTCGTGCGGGTTGACGCGCAGCGCCAGACGGAACGCCGTCGCTGCTTCGTGCAAGCTGCGGTGGGAAAGCGCGACATCGCCCTGGTGCACGCGCGTGTCGGCGATCCAGCGCTCGATGCTGCCCGCGCAGCCGCTCAGGAAAAGCAACGCCGCAGCCAAAAGAGCTGCTCGGTACTTATTTGCCATGATTCACCAGATGCGCGACGACGGCAATGATCCAGGCGGCGGGCCAAAGCAGCAGTTGCGAGAGCAGCCAGCCGGCAATTGCCGTAAGTGAAAGATAGAAGACCATCGCCTTGACTTCCCCGTGCGCACGTTCGCCCTTTACCGCTTCATCGACGATAATCGACGACGTCGGATCGACGAAGAACGTAAACGCGACCGTGCCGATGCCGTTCACGATGCCGGAGATGCCGATTGCCGTGCGCGCGACGTTGACGTCCAGAACGCTCGCGTAATACGCCGCAACGACGCCGATCGCGTAGATTCCGGTCACGATGACGTTGAAGATCAACAGCCGGCGCGGAATGTTGCGCGTGGAGAATCCGCGCAACTCGCTCACGCGAGGGGCGCGCACGTGCCGCAGCACGTCCCACGTCACGCGCGGAGAAAACAAGCGCGCGAGCGAGTGCGGCAACGACTTGGTGCGTTCGAACGAGCGCACGCCGCGCACGTAGAGGTAGGTAAACATCGGAAGCATGAGGCTGCCTAGAACGGTGCCGAGTGTTCCGGCGACGATGATAAAACGCAATTGCCATTCGAACGTGTGCTGGATGTGGACGATCGGCGGCGATCCGGACGCGTGGTGTGCGAGAATGAGCGCTTTCACCGCGTTTCCGGCTTTGTCGGAAAGCGGGCCGAGCATCAGCGTGTAAACGAGCGTCGCCAGGCGGCTCGCGGTGACGAAGAGGTTAAAGAGCGATATGGAGGTCGCGATCCGTCCGGTACGCACGCCGGCCAGGCGCGCGGCGTATGCGCCGATTTGTATCGCCTGAACGACGACGTTGATTGCCAGTGCGACGAGCAGCTGCCAGGTCCAAAACGGGATCGCAGCCGCGCCCGTGCTAAGCAGCGCTACGGTTCCAGTCTACGGAACCTTCATCAACCGGGCCCAGCACGCACAAGCCTAAGCGATCTTCGCGCAGCACTTCTTGCGCGAGCGTGCGGATCTCTTGGGGCGTGACCGCTTCGACTTTCGCTTCGATCTCTTCGGTGGTCAACTCGCGCCCAAGCGAAAACTCGCTGCGGCCCAGGCGGATCATGCGGCTCGACGTGCTCTCGAGCGAGAGCGTCAAGCTGCCTTTGATGTGCTCCTTTGCCAGGCGAAGCTCGGCATCGCTCACGTTGTGCTCGCGCAGCAGCGCAAATTGATCGCCGATTACCGAAACGCATTCGCTCACCTTCTGCGGCGACGTGCCCGCATAGACGGCGAACAAGCCCGCCTCGCGGTATCCCGCCTGGAACGAGTAGACGGTGTAGACAAGCCCGCGTTTCTCGCGAATCTCTTGAAAGAGCCGGCTCGACATGCCGCCGCCTAAAATGGTGTCCAATACCGAGAGCACGTAGCGGCGTTCGTCGCGCACGGAGAGCCCGGGCGTGCCGAGCACCACGTACGCCTGTTCGCTGTCTTTGTGCCTGAAGAGCGTGTTCGGCGTTGCTTGCGGGGATTCGGCGATGGGCAGCGCGCAACTGCCGCTGAAACCCTCGAACGCCTTGCCAATCAGTTCGACGACGGCCTCGTGCTCCACATTGCCGGCCGCGGCGACGACGACCGAATTCGGCGCGTAGTGGCGCTTCATATGTGCGCGCAAATCACCGGGCGTTATCGAGGTGACCGTTTCTGCGAAACCGATCGTCGGCGCGCCCAAATTACTGCCTTGCCACATCGTCTGAATGAACAGATCGTGAATCAGCTCGTCAGGAGAGTCGTCGTACATTTTGATTTCTTCGAGCACGACGTTTTGCTCTTTGCTCAATTCGCTCTCATCGAACGTGCTGTTCAAGAACATATCGCTCAGGACGTCCACGGCCAAAGGCAAATGCTGGTCCATCACTTTAGCGTAATAACAGGTCGATTCTTTATCGGTGAAGGCGTTCAAATTGCCTCCGATGCCGTCCATCTCTTCCGCAATCTGCCGCGCGGTGCGCCGCGAGGTGCCTTTGAAAAGCATGTGTTCGACCAAGTGCGAGATGCCGCGGCGCTCGCCGGATTCGGACGCCGACCCGACGTCGGCCCAAATGCCGAGCGAGGCGGAACGAAAGGCCGGCATCGATTCGGTGATGACCCGCACACCGTTGGGCAGCGTCGTTTTACGGTACACGAGTGCTCTTTTTAACAGGCTGCTCGCGAACTCCCCGTGGAGTGAGCGCGCTATGCTCCCACGCGGGGTCCCAATAAACGCCGCGGCCCGCGGCTATCCGCCGAATGAGCGCGCTGCGCGCCTCGCCTCGCACGACCGCCACCGTAAAGACCGTTTTCCACGTCGGCGTGTTCACATCGCTCTTCACGACGATGTCCTTGCCGAAATCGAGCGGCACGCTCACCCAGAGGTCCACTTCCTGCACCCGGGAATCCGCGCGCATCGAGTCGTTCGCCAGG
>JBHEMM010000005.1:53011-66484 GCA_046262595.1 Vulcanimicrobiaceae bacterium | reverse complement strand
ACTGGGCGTCGTGGACGAGCACGTCGGCACCGCGGGCAAGCGCGAGCACGCCGGCGTCGAGCGCTCCGTGAAAATGTTTGCCCGCGATGCGGATGCCGATGACGTCGGTGTCGTCGTCCAGATCGGCATAGACGCTGAGCACTTGCGCCGGCCAGCGCGTCTTGAAGATGCGGTTTCCAATCAAGATGGCCAGCGGCTTGTCGTTGCCGGCGGCGCGCGCATAGGCATCGGATTGGTCCACGCCCGGCGAAGCAGCGGGAAAAAGCGTTTGCGCGAGCAGCAGCGCGAGGCTAATAGCTTTGAGCAAAGTACGCGTTCACTTTTGCGGGTTCGCCGCAGGCGGCGCAAGCGGCGCCCGCGCGAAGCAGCGCGCGCATGTTGCGCGTGGTCGCGCCCGTGGCCGCTTTGACGCCGGCTTCGCACTCGGCGCGTTCGCACCACGGGATATCGATCATGCCTGCGCGCGCTTTACACTTCTCCAAGAAGTCGCCGCGTTCGAACGACTGCGGCGTGTGCGTATCCAAAAATGCCTTCGCACGCTCGTACAAGGAAACGTGGACCGCATCGAGCATGCCGCGCAGCGCGGTGCCGAGCGCCTCGAACGCGACGACCGTTTTCGCGCCTTCTTCGCCGCGCTCTTTGTCGCGGCGTACGACCATGGCGGAATTGTTCTGCAGATCGCGCGGGCCGAGTTCGACGCGCAGCGGGACGCCGCGCATCTCCCATTCCGCATACTTCCAGCCTGGCGTCTGATCGCGCTCGTCCACGCGGATGCGGAAGCCCTGGGCGCGCAGCGAAGCCGCGAGCTCGCGCGCTTTCTCGATCGTTGCTCGGTCCTCGCCGCGCACGATCGGCACGATAACCGCTTCGATGGGCGCAAGTTTCGGCGGGATGCGCAACCCGCGATCGTCGCCGTGCGCCATGATCACCGCACCGAGCATGCGCCACGACATGCCCCACGACGTCGTGTAGACGTGTTTGATCTTTTGGTCCGTGTCTACGAATGTGATATCGTACGCTTTGCTGAAGTTCTGGCCCAGATCGTGCGATGTCGCCGACTGCAGCGCTTTGCCGTCCGGCATGAGCGCTTCGATCGAGTACGTTTCTACGGCTCCGGGAAACCGCTCGCTCGCGCTCTTGGCGCCGGCATACACCGGCAGCGCCGCAATGTTCTTTGCGAACTCCTCATACACGCCGAGCATGCGCAGCGTTTCTTCACGTGCTTCCGGCGCATTAGCGTGCGCCGTATGGCCTTCTTGCCACAAAAATTCCATTGTGCGCAGAAACGGGCGCGTTGCCTTCTCCCAGCGCAGCACGTTGGCCCATTGATTGATGAGAACGGGAAGATCGCGATGCGACTGGATCCACTTCGCATACATCACGCCGATGATCACTTCGGACGTCGGGCGGATGGCCAAGCGTTCTTCGAGCACTTCTTTGCCGCCCTCGGTGACCCACGCAACTTCCGGCGCGAAGCCCTCGACGTGCTGCGCTTCACGCATCAGCAAGCTTTCCGGAATCAGCAGCGGGAAATAGGCATTCTCGTGCCCGGTCGCCTTGAACCGCTCGTCCAGGTGCTTCTGCAGGTTCTCCCACATTCCGTAGCCCGGCGGGCGCAAGACGACGCAGCCGCGCACCGGCGAATACGACACCAGCTCCGCCTTGAGACACACGGCGGTATACCAAGCGGAAAGGTCATCGTTTTTCGGAGGAATCTGCTCGACGAGCTTTTCCTGTTCGGGTGCCTGCGACATGACCGCCGGGGGTTCGTGCGGCGCGCCGCCGCCGCCTTCTGGCCGCGCGGCGCAGCAGGTCAGCCGCGCGAACTCAGGGTACGCCGCTTTCATGCCGAAACTCACGCGCATCTACACCCGCACCGGCGATGACGGAACCACCGGTTTGGTCGGCGGCGCGCGCGTGAAGAAAAACGATCTGCGCATCGAGTCGTACGGCACCCTAGACGAGCTTTCCAGCTTTATCGGATTGGCGCGAACGGCGCTGATGCAGATGCCCAAGACCGATGAACGGCTCGCGCAAGCCGATGCGTGGCTCGCGTGGACCCAAGACGTGCTCTTCAATTTGGGTGCCGAGCTTGCGACGCCCAGCGATAAACGCTGGGCCGGCATGCCGCTTGCGGGCGGCGACGATGCAGCTGCCCTCGAGCGCGCGATCGACCGCGCGCAGCAAGACCTGGAGCCGCTGGCACATTTCATCCATCCGGGCGGCTCGATGGCCGGTGCGTATCTGCACGTCGCGCGGACGGTTTGCCGGCGCGCCGAGCGTCTCATCGTGACGTTACGCGACGAAGAGCCGGAGGTCTGCGCGCAAGCGGTGCGTTACGTCAACCGCCTTTCCGATGCGCTGTTCGTGTGGGCGCGCTGGATCAATCACATCGCGGGCGTACCGGAATATCTATGGAGCGCTAAAACGCAGCCGCCCTCGACGTAAGCCGTAACGAAGCAGCGCCGCGACCGTTACCGCGTCGTTGATCTGTCCGGACACCGCGGCCTTAATGGCGGCGTCTTCCGGAACGCGCACGAGATCGACGGATTCGAGCGCGTCTTCCTGTGATTCAACGTGCTCGATCCCGTGTGCGAGAAACAGCTCCACCGGAGCGTTCACGATAGACGGGATCTCGTACAAGATGCCCAGCGGTTCCCAATGGGCTGCCTGGATGCCGAGCTCTTCGCGCGCTTCACGCTTTGCACAGTCGAGCGCCGATTCTCTCTGGTCCCTACCGCCTTTTACAATCTCGATCACTTCGGCTTGCGCGCCGAAGCGCGGCTGGCGCGCGAAGAGCAAATCGCCGCCGTCCGAAACGATGGCCGCCGAAGCGGGCGGCGCAACGAGCAGCGCATACTCGCCCTCACTGCCGTTGGGATGAACCACATCGTGCACTTCCACGCACAAGTACGGGTTGCGGTAGACCTCACGTTTCGCGAGCCGGCGGTATGCTTTCATACGCGATTGGTTCTTGTAGGGCAGCCCTTGGCCTTGCGCGAACGCGGGCCCGAATGTCATTCACCGCTCGCCTGTTTGAAACCACGAACGTCGACAAGCTGCGCGCGCTGGCGAAGCAAAAGATCCTGCGGCGCGCGCTGACCGCCCGCGATCTCGTGGCGATCGGCCTGGGCACGATGATCGGCGGCGGCATCTTCACCACCATCGGCACGGGCGTTAAAGGCGCCGGGCCGGCCGTCATCATCTCGTACTTGCTCGCCGGCCTCACGTCGTTCTTCGCCGCGCTGTGTTACGCGGAACTCGGCGCGATGGTGCCGATCGCGGGCAGCGCATACACGTACACGTATGCGACTATGGGCAAGCTCTTCGCATGGATCATCGGCTTCGCGCTGCTGTTCGAATACGGCATCAGCGCCGCACCGGTCGCGCAACAGTTTTCCGCGGCGATTCAAGACATCCTCAAAACGCTGGGCGTGGCGTTGCCGGCGTGGGCGCAGCAATCGAATCTCATCATCAACGGCGCTTGGTGGATTCCGGCGCATTGGGATCTCGCGCACTCGCAGTGCGACCTGATCGCCGCTCTCTTCGTCCTCATGCTCAGTTTGATTCTTTCCCTGGGCATCAGGGAATCGGCAACGGCGAACAATGTCTTCGTGGTCTTGAAGATCTCCGCGCTTCTCGTCTTCATCGTGGCCGGCGCGTTCCTCGTGCACTTGGCGAACTGGCATCATTTCAACCCGGTCGGCTGGGGATCGCTGCATCCGTTCGGCGGCGCTATCGAAAGCGCTCAACCCTACGGCATCATTCCGATCAGCGCGTACGTCTTCTTCAGTTACATCGGCTTCGACACCGCGACGACGACGGCGGAGGAATGCAAAGACCCGCAGCGCGACGTGCCCATGGGTGTCATCGGCGCGCTGGCCATCGGCACCGTCATTTACTGCGCGACCGCGCTGGTGCTGGTGGGCGCGGTACCGTGGAGCCAGGTGCCGATCAAGAACCCGCTGGTGTACGCTCTGTCGCCGCTGCACATGCCGGTCCTTTCCTGGATCATCACGATCGGCGTGCTGGCGGGCACGACGAGCGTCGCGCTCAGTTCGCTGCTCGGGCAAACGCGCATCTTCTACGTCATGGCGCGCGACAAGATGCTGCCGCCGGTCGTTGCAAAGATCCATCCGAAATTTAAAACGCCGGTGATCACCACCGCGCTGACCGGCGTTGCGGTCGCTTTTTTGGCGATGATCGTGCCGCTCAATCAGCTGCTGAACTTGGTGAACATCGGAACGCTGATTGCGTTTTCGGTGGTGTGCGGCGGCGTGCTCTATCTGCGCAAACGCCGGCCGGAGCTGCCGCGGTCGTTCAAGGTCCCGTTCGTGCCGCTCTTTCCCATCCTGGGCATCGTCTTTTCGTTGTTCCTGGCAGTGTTCGGCCTCTCACGCATGACGTGGATCTGGTTTGCGGCGGCGTTAGCCTTGGGCTTGATCATCTTTTTCAGCTACGGATTCCGCAAGAGCATCCCGTCCGAGGTCGAGCCCGTTCTCGAACCCGAAGGGCTCGCCGAAGCCCCGTAGCGGGATCCTTGCAGTGAAAGTGCGCTTTTAGGGAATGCTGCTTTTATGGCAGTTAAAAAATCAAACGCGGGGCGCAAAAAGACCACCGCGCGTAAGCAGACGGGCGTCGCGAAAAAGTCGCCCGTGAGCAAAGTGAAGCGCGGAGCGGCCTCGGCCGCCAAAGGCGTGAAAAAGGCGGCAACCGCCGCGCCGAAGCGCGCGCAAAAGGTTGCGGAAACGATGATGACGACCGGACGGGCGCTGGAAACGGGCGCCGTTGTTTTGGCAGGCATCACGCAGCAGTTGGAAGCAGCCGGCAAGAAAAGCGGGGGCCGCAAGAAAACCGCAGGACGCAAAAAAACCGCTTCGCGCAAAAAATAGCGGCCGCGGGCCTCAGCGCAGAATGTCCGCGAGGATCTCGATCGTGTCGACGAGGCGCGGGCCGGGGCGGTTCACGTAAGCGCTGCCGTCCACGCACGCAACGCTGCCGGACCGCACCGCACGCAAGCCCTGCCACTGTGGCAGCCGCTCCAAATCTCGCAAGCACTCTCGCGTCTTGTCCATACCGAAACCGCACGGCGCCAGGACGATGACCTCAGGGTCCGCCGCCTCGATGGCTTCAAACGTGACGGCTTGCGAGTTCTTCCCCGCATGCCCGAGCACCGGATCGCCGCCCGCCGCTTCGATCAGGCCGGGCGTCCAGTGGCCCGCCGTCATTGGCGGGTCGGTCCATTCGAGCAGCAGAACGCGGCGCTTCGGCATGGCCGCGGGCGGTTGACGAGCAGGCGCTCGTGGCGCGCGCGCAGCGCGGTGAGTAGGTCGTGCGCGCCTTGCTGACGCCCGCACAGCTTGCCCAGCGTCTCGATGTTGGCATACACGTCCTCAAGCGACGACGGCTCGAGCGACACGACGCGCGGATCGCTCGATAGCCAGCGCGCCGCCCGTTCGACGATCTCGTACGAGACGGCGCAGACCTTGCACAGTTCTTGCGTGACGATGAGATCCGGCTCGATCCGTGCGAGCCGCTCCGCGTCCAAATGATACAAGCTCGATCCGGAATGCAGGCTGCGCCGGACGTGCCGGTCGATCGCGCCGGGAGCGGCAGCATGCGGTAAGGCGGACGACGTCACCGCCGGAAGACGCTGCGCCTCGGGCGGGAAATCACATTCATGCGTGATGCCGACGACGTCGGGGCCGGCGCCGATCGCGAAAAGAATCTCCGTTGCGCTGGGCAGCAGCGAGACGATCTTCACCGCTGCGTCTGCGCGGTTTACTGCGTTTGGAACCGGGAGTCGGTCGAGGACAGGCCGGGGGTATCGACCTCGACCCGCGCCGTCATCTTGTCAAACTTCACGCGCACGCCGAATGCGCGCTGCATCGCACGCAGCCCGAGCATCACGCGGCCGCGCACGCGAAACGGCGGCTGTTTGAGCGTCATCGGCATGCCGTTCAATTTGGCGTGGATCGAGCCCACGCGCAGACGAAGGATCTGATCGCCGCGCGTGACGACGATTTCGCCCGACTTGCGGTCGTAAGCCGTGTCTGCGCCGAGCGCGTCGCCCACGGGACGCAGCGGTACGAAGACCGCACCCTTCACGGAAGTCACCGGCGGAACGTCGCTGATCAGGGGCTGCCCGTCCACGCGCATTTCAACGGGTTTCGCTAGGGCAAACGTCAGCGCAGCCACGATCGCGATCCCGGCGGTAGTGAGCAGCGTGCGCTTAGACGGCGGCTGATATCTCATGAAGGTACTCAGGATACTTTTCGGCGATCACTTTCTCGATTTCCAGGCGGAGCGCTCCCAAGAGCTGCTCTTCGGGAAATGTTCCCACTAATTCGCCCGCCCGGTAGATCGCGCCCTTGCCTTTGCCGCCGGCCACACCCACGTCCGCCATCTTCGACTCGCCCGGACCGTTAACGACGCAGCCCATCACGGCGACCTTCACCGGCGCGGTATATTGTTTCGCGATCGCCTCCACGCTGCGGCCGAGCTCCAGGACGCTGATCTCGGCGCGGCCGCACGAGGGACATGCGGTGATCTCGAAGCCTTTTTCGCGCAGACCGAGTGATTTAAGGATCGACCAGCAGACCGGCACTTCTTCTATCGGATCTGCGGCGAGCGAGACGCGGATCGTGTCGCCGATGCCCTCGAACAGCAGAATCCCCAAACCGATCGACGATTTGATCGTTCCGTCGCGCAGCAGTCCCGCTTCGGTGATACCTAAATGCAAGGCGTACGGCGTGTCGCGTTCGCGCAGCCGCTTGTCCATGAGACGGTACGCATGCACCGTGTTCGTGACGTCGTGCGCTTTGAGCGAGATGACGATGTCGCGGTGATCCAGCTCCTCTAATATTTGCACGTGGCGTAGAGCCGATTCGACCATCGCTTCAGGCGTGAGCCCGAGCGTCTTCTCAAGGTCCGGCGCCAGCGAGCCCATGTTCACGCCGATGCGGATCGGTATGCCCTTTGCTTTTGCCGCCTGGACCACTTCGGCCGTCTTTTTCGGATCCCGGATGTTGCCCGGGTTCAAACGCAGCTTTGCGACGCCGGCGTCGATGGCTGCAAGCGCCATCTTGTGATCGAAATGAATGTCGGCGACGATGGGCACCGGCGAGCGGTGGACGATCGCGGGCATCGCCGCAGCGTCGGGCGCATCTTTAACGGTGACGCGCACGACCTCGGCGCCTTCCATCGCAAGACCGTAGATCTGCTCGAGGGTCGCGTCGGCATCGCCCGTGTCGGTTGTCGTCATCGTCTGCACGACCACCGGGTGTTCGCCGCCGATCCACACCGACTTTGCATCATCCTTGCCCGTCTTGTTTTGCAAGAACACCGGTTTGCTTTGACGGCGCAGCCTAATCACTAGAACGGTCCTTTGCCTTGAACGATTTGCACGACGTTATAAAAGTTGATGACGAGCATGAGCGCGATGAGGACCGCGAAGCCGGTGATATGCACCCACGCTTCTTTCTCCGGGTCAACGGGTTTTCCGCGAACCAGTTCGCCGACGATGAACGCCGCACGCCCGCCGTCGAGCGCGGGAAGCGGCAGCAGATTGAACACGCCGAGCGCAAACGAAATCAGCGCTGCGAAAAAGAAGTAAGGCCCCCAGCCGAAGTCTTGAATCGCGACGGCCGCTTGACCCATGCCGACCACTCCGGAAACCTGGCCCCCGTACTTGACGGGGTGCGAAACCAGCATCGCCAAACTGCCGAACGTCTGCTGCGCGATCATCGCAAAATCGGCGCCGGATTCTTTGACCGCTTCAACGAAACCGACATGCACATACGGGCTGAACTCTTTAAAGCCGATACACCCCTGTCCGTTTTGCGGAGGCGGGCACGAGGCCGGGGTGACGGTAACGGTTTTCTGCAGGCCGGCGCGAGCGTACGTCACGGCAAGTTTTTTCCCGCGCGACTTGTGAATGAAATCAACGAGTTTGAGCGCATCGGTGTACGGTTTGCCGTTCACGGCCACGATCAAATCGCCCGACCGGATGCCGGCGCGTTCGGCGGGCATTCCCGCCACCAGCGGTCCGACGCCCGGATACGCGGATTTCGAGGGCACGCCGAATGCGATCGCTGCTATCAGCAGAATCGCGAAGGCAAGAATAAAATTCGCGACCGGCCCCGCCAGAACGATCCCGAAGCGGCGCCATCCGCTCTTCGCCTGAAAGTTGTCTTCGTCGTATTCGCGTTCGTTGACCGTGACCGTCTGCCGGAACTCGCGCTGCTGGCCGGCCTCCGATGTTTTGTTGTCCTCGCCGTGCATCGCGCAGTAGCCGCCGATTGGAAACGCGCGCAGCGAGTACTGCGTCCCGCTGCGTTTGCTCTTGAGCGAGGCGAGCAGCGGGCCCATGCCAACGGAAAATTCCAGTACCCGCACGCCGTTCCAGCGGGCCACGATGAAGTGCCCGTACTCGTGGAGCACGATTAGCACCGAAAGCACGGCCACAAAAAGAACCACCTTGAGAATCGCCGCGACGGAGACGAGGGCCAGAATGAACACTTATACCTCGATGCTGCTGCACAGCGTTGTGACGGCGGCGGTCGCAAGTTCGCGCGCGCGGGCGTCCGCGCGCCGGACGCCGCTCAGAGAAAGCTCTTCCGCCGGGGCTTGCCCCAGCACCCGTTCGACCACGTCGGCGATGGATCCGAAGCGGATCGCGCCTTCGACGAACGCCGCCACGGCGATTTCGTTGGCTGCCGAAAGCACGGCGGGGGCCGTACCGCCTGCCGCCAAGGCCGCGTAAGCCAGACGGATGCACGGGAACCTCACCGGATCGACCCGTTCAAAGGTATAACGCAGCGAAGCCGCCTCGGGATGCGCGCCCGCCGCCGCGAGCGGGTCGGCCGGCGTGAAATCTTGCCGCCCCAGCCGGTCGGGATATGCCAGCGCGTAGCCGATCGCGATGCGCATGTCGGGCGCAGCGGCTTGGATCTTCACACTTCCGTCGGTGAACAGCACGAGCCCGTGCGCGATCGACTCCGGATGCACGAGAATCTGAATGCGGTCGCCCGCTATGCCGAACAAGCGGCTCGCCTCGATCACTTCCAGGCCTTTGTTCATCATGGTGGCCGAATCGATCGTGTTCTTCACGCCCATGCGCCACGTCGGATGCGCAAGCGCCGCTTCCAGCGTGGCGTCGCGCATATCGTCGGCGGTTTTCTCGCGAAACGGACCGCCCGAGGCCGTTAAAATGATACTCTGCACGCGCGCGGGATCTTCACCGGCCAGACACTGAAAGATCGCTGAGTGTTCGGAATCGACCGGCACCAGCTTGGCTCCGCTTTGGTTGGCGCTCGCGCTCAGCAGCTCGCCGGCCGCGACGATCAGTTCTTTGTTCGCGACCGCGACATCGGTTCCGCGCTGGACCGCGGCAAAGACGGCGTCGAACGAAACGAATCCATCCGTCGCGGCTAAAACGATATCCGGCTGCGAATCAAGTGCCACGCGCAGCAGGCCCGCCGCTCCGTCGGCCGGGCTTGCAACGATCGCCGCGCCGAAATGTCGCGCTTGCGCCGCAAGCTTCTCCGTCTGCTTACCCGCCGCCAAAGCGACGACGTCGAAACGATCGCGATTGCGCGCGATAACGTCGAGCGCTTGCGTGCCGATCGAGCCGGTGCTGCCCAGGATAGCAACGCGTCGACGCTCAGCCAAGCGGCACCGCGCCGATGACATGGAGCGTCGCGAAGAACGCCATGCCGCCGAACAAATACGAATCGAAACGGTCGAGCACGCCGCCGTGTCCCTGTATGACCGTTCCCGTGTCCTTGACGCCGGCGTCGCGTTTGAGGGCGGACTCGACCAAGTCGCCGGCTTGCGCGGCGGCGCACGTCACCGCGCCGAGAATCGCGCCCTGCGCCCAACTCACGTGCAGCAGCGGCAGCGCTGCAGCCAGCGCGCCAAGAACGGTAACGATCGCGATGGCGCCCAGCGAACCTTCGACAGTTTTCTTCGGAGACACCTTCGTGAGCTGATGGCGGCCCGCCGCCGAACCGATCAGCATCGCAAAGACGTCGGTGAGCGCGATGAGCACGATCACATAGATGGTCATGGCGCAGCCGATACCGGGCAGCTCACGAATGAAAACGAAATACGTGATCAGCTTGCCCAAATATAAAACGGCCAGCAGTGTGTGCGCCGTGCGTGAAAAATAGCGATCGCGATCGCCGTACATTCCCAGCCAAAACGCCGCGAGGATGATCGACGCCAGCAGCGCGCCTTCCCACTTCGCCATAAGGCCCGAGACCGCTAATGCCAGATAACCGGCGACGCCCGCAACCGCGACGTGAATCTCGAGCGGCTGGCCCTTGATGTCGCACAGGCGCGAGAGCTCAAAGAGCATCGTCATGCCGAGCACGAGCAGCAAAAGATAAAACGCCGGCTCGTAAAAGACGCAGCTCAGGCCAACGATTGCGAGCGCGACGCCCACGACGATGCGGCGGCTGGTGATGGGATGCGCGGGCACGGCGGGCGTACCGGCCGCGGCGCTCATGCGCCCCCGAAGCGCCGCTGGCGCCTTTGATACTCGATGAGCGCCCGAACGAACTCGTCCTTGTCGAAGTCGGGCCAGTACACGTCCGTCATCACGAGCTCGGTATACGCCACCTGGTAGAGCAGGAAGTTCGAAAGGCGGTGTTCGCCGCCGGGCCGGATCAACAGGTCCGGGTCGGGCAAGTGCCCCGTATAGAGGTATGAGGCAATCAAATGTTCGTCGATAGCGTCGGGGTGAAGGCGGCCGGCTGCGACCTCGGCAGCGATCGTTCCCACGGCGCGTTGCAGCTCACTGCGGGCGCTGTAATTCACTGCCAGATTCAAAAGCAGGCCGGTGTTGGAGACCGTCCGTTCCTTGAGCGTTTCCAATGCGGCGCGCGAATGGGGGGGCAGCGCGCGGTACGCTCCGATGACTTCCACGCGCACGTTGTTCCGGCACAGCTCGTTCAGCTCGTTCTGCGCGAAGTAGACGCACAGATCGAGCAGCAGCGAGATCTCGCTCGCCTCGCGCCGCCAATTTTCCGTGGAGAAACCGTATACCGTGAGCGCCTTGATGCCCAGGTCGCTGGCGGCGCGCGTGACGTGGCGAAGCGTCACCATTCCGCGGCGGTGCCCCTCGATTGCGGGCAGGCCGCGGTCTTTCGCCCAGCGGCGGTTGCCGTCCATAATGATCGCAATATGCTGCGGCAAACGCGCGGGATCGAGTTGAGCGGCCAATGCCGGAATAACGCCAGCGATAGTCATAGCGGTTCGTACGACTCATACCCGCAAATGAGCTCGATCTCTTCGCCAAGTACAGCCGGGCGCAAAACGCGCAAGATGCCGCGGCCCGCGAACGCTCCGAACGGTGCCAAGACGCGTAAGCGCAGGCGCGCGCCTGCAAGGGCGCGGCGCGCATCGGTTTCCGGCATCAGAACGAGGTCTTCGGGCGGTACCATCCGCGCTAGACCTCCATGATCTCTTTTTCTTTCGCGTTCACCAGGCTATCGATCTCCTTGATGAATTTGTCGGTGAGCTTCTGCAGTTGGTCCTGCATGCGCTTGCTCTCGTCTTCGGTGATCTTGTGCTCTTTGAGCTGCACCTTGAAATCGTCATGGATCTTGTGGCGCACGTTGCGCACCGCGATCTTTCCGTCTTCGCCCTTTTTCTTGACCACTTTCACGAGGTCTTTGCGGCGGTCTTCGTTGAGCGGCGGAATTGAAAGGCGAATCGCGTTGCCGTCGATGTTGGGAGTAAGCCCCAAATCGCTCTTTTCAATCGCTTTGCGAATGTCGCCAACGGTGTTGCGGTCGAACGCTTGAATGACCAGCGAGCGCGAATCCGGTACGCTCACACTTGCGACTTGCTTGAGCGGGACGGCGGCGCCGTAGGCTTCGACATGCAGACGGTCCAAGAGCGCCGGCGTGGCACGCCCCGTACGGATGGAGCCGAACTCGCCGCGCGTGGATTCCACGCACTTTTCCATGCGGACTTCCGCGTCTTTTAAAGTTTCAGGCATGGCGTTCTTATACGGGGTTTAGGGAGCTAATCTTGCCGACCAGGGTGCCGATGGATTCGCCCCAGACGACGCGGCGGATATTGCCCGCCGTGCCCATATCGAACACAACGATCGGCAAATCATTATCCATGCACAGCGTCAGCGCGGTGTTGTCCATCACTTCCAGCCGTTTCTGCAGGACATCGAGATAGGCGAGCTGCTCGAAGCGCGTCGCGTCCGGATGCTTCATCGGATCGGCGCTGTAGATACCGTCCACCTTCGTCGCCTTCAGAATCGCCTCGGCGCCGACCTCGACGGCGCGCAGCGCGGCCGCCGTATCGGTCGTGAAATACGGGTTGCCCGTGCCTGCGGCGAAAATGACGACGCGGCCCTTTTCCAGGTGCCGGATCGCGCGCCGGCGGATGTACGGTTCGGCAATTTGATGCATCGCGATAGCGGTCTGCACGCGCGAGGGAACGTCCATGCGTTCGAGTGCGTCTTGAAGCGCGAGCGCGTTGATGACCGTTGCCAGCATGCCCATGTAGTCCGCGGTCGCGCGATCCATGCCGGCTTCCTCGTGCACCTTGCCGCGCCAGATATTTCCGCCGCCGACGACCACGGCCACGGAAACGCCGTCGCGATGGATCTCCGCAATCTGCCGGGCCATGCTTTCCGTCGTATGGACGTCCACGCCCGTTTCGGTCCCCGAAAACGCCTCTCCGGAGATCTTCAGCAGAACGCGGCGGTATTTCGGTTCGGCCGCGGTGTCCAGCGCGCTAATCTCCCAGCGCGAACTTGGTGAAGCGGCGGACCTTGATTTTCTCACCGAGCACGCCGACGGCGTTGTTGATGAGATCGTTCACCGTCAGTGAATCGTCTTTGACGAAGGGCTGATCCAGCAGCACGTTTTCCTCGTACCACTTGTTCAGTTTTCCTTCAATGATCTTCTGCGCGACGTCGGCCGGTTTGCCGGGCGGCACGCTCGCGAGCAAGTCCTCGCGTACCTTGGCGAGGATGTCCTGGGGCACCGACACGCGTTCCAAATACTTCGGCGACATCGCAGCGATGTGCATCGCGATGTCGCGCGTGAGATCGCCGAACTTTGGATTGCGCGCGACGAAATCCGTCTCGCTGTTCACTTCCACCAAAACGCCGATCTTGCCGCCGGCATGGATGTAGCTCGCAACCAGGCCTTCGTTCGCGGCGCGATCTTCTTTTTTCATGGCCTGCGCGGCACCGCGTTTGAGCAGCGCAGCTTTCGCTTCGTCGAGATTGCCGTTCGCCTCAACGAGGGCCTTTTTGCAGTCCATCATCGGCGCTTCGGTCAGTTCGCGCAGCTTTTTCACTTCTTCGGCCTTGGGTTGGTATGCCACCGTTGACATGAGTTGCTCTTATACTCCCGCTTCGGCTTGCGCCAGGGTCGTGACTTGCTCTTCTTGCGCGGGCGCCGCTTGTTCGTACGCCTCGTACGCTGCGTCGTACTCGTT
>JBHEMM010000005.1:34805-53001 GCA_046262595.1 Vulcanimicrobiaceae bacterium | reverse complement strand
CTGCTGGACGTTGAGGCCCACCGCCTGCTTGGTTTCGGTGCGGCCCTCGATAATCGCATCGGCAATCTTCGAGACCATCAGTTTCACGGCACGGATTGCGTCGTCGTTGCCGGGAATCGGATAGTCGATCTCATCGGGATCGCAGTTCGTATCGATGACCGCGATGATCGGGATCTTCAGCTTGCGCGCTTCAAGAACGGCGATGCGCTCTTTCTTCGGGTCCACGATGAACACGGCGTCGGGAAGGCGGTGCATGTCTTTGATGCCGCCCAAGAAGCGCTCGAGCTTGTTCATCTGTTCTTGCAGCACCGCGACTTCTTTCTTGGGAAGCCGGTCGAAATCGCCTTGCTGCTTCATGTTCTCAAGCTCGCGAAGGCGCGCGATGCGCTTTTGTATCGTCGAGAAGTTCGTGAGCGTGCCGCCCAGCCAGCGCTGATTTACGAAAAAGGTTCCCGCGCGTTCGGCTTCCTCTTTAACGACGTCTTGCGCTTGTTTTTTGGTGCCGACGAACAACACGACTTTGCCCTCGCGGGAAAGCTGTTTGACCGCTTCGTAGGTTTCGCGCAGCTTCTGCACGGTGAGCGCGAGATCGATGATGTAGATGCCGTTGCGCTCTTGAAAAATGTACGGCTTCATCTTCGGGTTCCAGCGCCGGGTCTGGTGACCGAAGTGGACGCCTGCTTCGAGCAAGGCGCGCATAGAAATAACTGACACGTTGGTGTACCTTTCTTCTGACCCCGGCCGGCGGCCGTCCTGGCACCGGCGCTGTTGAGACCATCGACGCCCCCCGTCCATGCGGGGCGAGATAAAATGACGCTACCCCCGTCCGGGGCAGCGGTTGGAGTATAACACGTTCCGCGTAACGGCCGCCACCCGGCGCTCTAGAGGGAATCAGCGTCATACAGTCCTCGAGCGCCATACCGCGGGCGGACCCTCAGGATGACGCCGGGCGGTGCCGAAGCCTTAAGAGATGCGCCTCTTAGTGACCGGCGGCCTCGGCTTTATCGGGTCCACTTTCATCCGCCAGGTGCTCCGCGAGCGGCCCAGCGTGCGGATTGCCAACTTGGACGCCATGACCTACGCGGGCAATCCAGCGAACTGCGCCGCAGTGCAGGCCGACCCGCGCTACCGCTTCATCAAGGGCGACATCTGCGATGCGCAGGCCGTCGAGGCGGCTATCGGCGAGGGTGTCGATGCGATCGTGAACTTCGCCGCCGAAACGCACGTCGATCGCTCCATTCTGGACCCCGAGGCTTTTCTCCGTACCGATGTCCTGGGGACGCACGTGCTCCTCGAGGCGGTCCGCAAACACCGCATCGGGCGCTTCGTGCAAGTCTCGACCGACGAAGTTTACGGCGACGTGCCGCAAGGCGAATCGACGGAAACCGACCCGTTGCGGCCGCGCAGTCCCTACAGCGCGAGCAAAGCGGGCGGCGATCTTCAAGTGCTCGCCTACTGGAGCACGTTCGGCACGCCGGTGCTCATCACGCGCGGATCGAACACGTACGGACCGTACCAGTATCCCGAGAAACTGATTCCGCTTTTCGTAACCAACCTCATCGACGGCGAACCCGTGCCGGTCTATGGCGACGGCCTGCAGGTTCGCGACTGGCTGCACGCGGAGGATCACGCGCGCGGCATTCTGTGCGTGCTCGAGCGCGGCGACCCGGGCAACGTTTACAACGTCGGCGGCGGTAACGCCACTACGAACATCGAGATCACCCGCATCCTCGTCTCGCAGTGCGGATGTTCGATGGAGACGCACGTGAAACACGTTGCCGACCGCGAGGGGCACGACCGCCGCTATGCGATCGATTGCAGCAACGTGCGAGCACTGGGGTGGTCGCCGCAAATCGCTTTCGAGCAAGGGCTGCGGGAAACGGTGCAATGGTACCGCGAGAACGAACCGTGGTGGCGGCCGCTCAAGAACGGCGAGTTCCTGCAGTATTATAAGAGGCAGTATGCACATCGTTAATTCGGCGGGCAACGCCGGTGTGTCACCGTGAGCGTATCGAACGGCCGGCCTTCTCGAGGCGTCCAGTCACGTACGGCGCGCGCGGTTGTCCTTCGAGAAGGTGGCGGTGAGAAGCGATGAAGGGCATCATTTTAGCGGGCGGTTTGGGGTCGCGGTTGAGGCCGTTGACCAAGGTGACCAATAAACATCTGCTGCCGATCTACGACAAGCCCATGATCTACTATCCCATCGAAACGCTGGTGCGCGCCGGCATCAAGGATATCATGATCGTGACTGGTGGAAATTCCGCCGGCGATTTTCTGCGGCTGCTCGGGAACGGGCGCGAATTTGGGCTCAAAGATATTTACTACACGTATCAGGAAGGCGAAGGGGGCATCGCCGACGCGCTCAAACTGTGCGAGCATTTCGCAGAAGGCGAACGCATCGCCGTCATTTTGGGCGACAATATCGTTCAAGACGACATCACGCCGTACGTGCGCAAGTTCGAGGACCAAGATTCGGGCGCGCGCATTCTGCTCAAGGAAGTGGACGATCCGCAGCGCTTCGGGTGCCCCGAGCTCGACGGCTCGCGCATCGTGCGCATCGAAGAAAAGCCGCAAACGCCCGCCAGCACGTATGCTGTGACGGGCATCTACATGTATGACCGGCGCGTCTTTGACTTTTGCAAGCGGTTAAAGCCCTCCGCGCGCGGCGAACTCGAGATCACCGACGTCAACAACGCCTATATCAAGGAAGGCGATCTCTTCTACGACATCCTGGCAGGATGGTGGACCGACGCCGGCCAGTTCGAGAGCTTGTACCGCGCGAACGAACTCGTTGCGCGCGAACGGCTCGCCGGAGACTACGCGCCGGGCGTCGCATCCACGATAAACTGAAGCGTCCGCAGCTCGACTGCATCTTGCTCGCTCACGTTTTTCAGCGTCATTTGCGGCAAATCGACGTTCACCGTTGCGCCCGAGGGTACGTTGATCTCCGGAACCCGTCCGTCACCGTTCGCATAAAGCGCTCCCACGCGGTAACCGGTTTGCTCGAACAGCTCGATCACCGTTTTCTTGGTAAAGAAGCGGATGTGCGTCACGTCCAGCAGGCCTTCTTCTTCGTACTGCCAGGAGCCCGCGCCGAGCTGCGCGAGCAGCCAAAGGTTACGGACGTTCGGCACGCTGGCCAAAACTTGCGCGTCCGGCGTTAGAAACGCTTTAAGCCGCACGAGCAGGCGCCACGGATCGTATAGATGCTCCAGCACATCGGGGAAAAACACGACATCGACACTGCCCGATTTGATGCCCGCTTGCTCGAAGTCCAGTGTTTCGACGTTGTCGACAACGATGCGATCGATGCGGCCCTGCGCCAATGCGGCCGCTTGTTCGTTCATCTCGATGCCGGTAACGTGTGCCGTGGGATGAAGCCGCTTGATCTCCGCTCCGGTGGCGCCCGCGCCGCAGCCGATGTCGAGCATGACGCGCGGCGCACGCCGTAAGCGCGCGATCATGTCGGAGCGCGGGCTGCGGTAATATACCGAATCGCGTCCCTTTTCGCTCACGCCGCGCGGATCGGAGAGTTCTTGCCAGACGTAGCGCGAGGCAGCTGCGGGCTTACGCGTCTGCATCAAAAGATCTGCCGTCCTTACGGCTGCCGAGCCGACGAAACTTGCGAACTCAGGGTATCTGGCGCGCGCCTGCGATGTAAGTTGTTCGCGCACGCCGGGATCTCCGAGCACGCGAGCCAACGCGACCGCGAGATCGTCGGGCCGCACGTCCATGACCCCGTCTTCGGCGCCGAAGTACGGACCGTTCAGCCAGCTCATCGGCGACCAGATATTGATCGCGGGCGTTCCGGCAATCATCGCTTCGACGGCAATGTTTGAGTCGACCGAAACCACCGCATCGGCGGCAACGATCCACGATTCGAGATCGCGGTCGGTCACCACGGGCGTAAAGCCGGCGGCTTCTTCGCGCAGTATCGCTTCACGTTCGGCGCCTTTTTCGGCGTTCGAGGAACGCTCTTTGATAACGAGCTGCACCGGAACGTCGAGGTCGCGCAATTCGCGGACGGCGCGCACGGCGGCGCGCAGCGACTTCTCATAGTGGCCGGCATCGCAAAATGCGGTGAAGAACGCGGGCCACGTGGTTGCAAAAACGACGACGTGATCGTTCGCCGAAAAGGCATTGCGCGCGAACATCTCCGAACGCACCGCCGATCGGCGTTCGGCGAGGACCGCATAAACGTCCCACGCCGGGTTGCCCGTGATCGCCACGCGTTCTGCCGGCATACCCATATCGGTGTGCGGCACCGCGCCCATCCGTCCAAAGACGGCGAGCGTACCGCCGTTGTCCTCGCGGTGCACCGTGTACAAGCGCCCGAGAATCGAACTGTGCGAAACCACGACGGACGGAACGCCGCGGCTCTTCGCCCACAGCGCGGCAGTCTTGCTGTGCTGCATGACGTCTTCATTCAAGACGACGAGTTCCACGGGATTTTGCGCGTGCGCGCGATCGAGTGCTTCCACCAAGACGAGCGACTGATGCAGGCGCTCTTCGATCTGCGCCGGCGCATCATTCAGGCGGTTCACGCGCTGTTTCGCATCCGCCGCAAGTGCACTCACCGATTCGCCCGGTACGGATGCAAAAAGCGATGCGGCCGTGAGCACTTGGGACGGCACCTTTGTTAAATAGTGCTGCAGCGCCGCTTCATTTTTCGGCCAGAGCAGCGAAACGACTGAACCCATCAGCTTCTCTGCGCCTTGGAAAAATAGCGCGCATCGAGCATCTCGCGCATCAAGTCGTACTCGAACACCGGGCCGAGATCGATACCCTTGAAGTGCAACGCTCCCGGCGCCGGGCGGCGCCATGACCGGACCGCTTCGTACACGCCGTCGTCCACCGCTTGCCGTTCGTTCGCATCGTACAGCTCGCGCGTCAGTTCCTCGCCTGCGAGATCGCGGATCAAGGGCCGCAAGCGAACGGCAAACGGCGAAGTGAGCGCCATCGCCAGCAGCGTCCGGTTTCGTTCGTATGCCAGATGCAACTGCAATTCCGCCGGCCACCCATCCACCGTCTCGCCCGACGCTTTGCGCAGACCATGCAGACGCGGCACGCCGGCGAAGAGGCTCGCCATGCGATCTTGATGCGCCAAAACGGTTTGGGTCGCGCCGTCATTGCGGCTTTTTTCCAAGACCACCATGAAACGGCCCGTCGCGTGCGTCGAAAGCCGCGCGGCCAGCGTGCGCTCGATGAACGCGCCGAATGCGAAAAGGCGTTCGTCGTTCGCCATCCACGAGAGCGCGCGATCGCCCAGGTAACCGAAGAGGCGGGAGCCGAGCAGCCAGTAATTCACGTTGCCGCCGCCGAGCACGGCCGCGTATGGTATGAGCGCGACCACGCACAGGCCGTTATTTTCCGCTTCTCGGGCGATCTCGCGTGCCGTCACGCGGAGCATGAACTGCGCGGGATCCGTCCGCTGCTGCGGCGTGAGCAAATCATCGCCCGCACATCCGTGCAGCGCGCCTACGGCGTTCAGGTGATCGCGCGAATGGACGTCGAAAACCAGGCGGCCGCCGCTTTTTACGACGCGCGCCCAATCTTTGAGCGCGACGGCCCAATTGGGAAAATGCACGGCAACGTTCAACGCGATCAGTGAATCGAATTCTTCGTCCGCCGCGGGCAATTTCGTCAAGTCGCCGGCGCGCAAATCGATGGCGGCACCGCCCGCCTCTTGCCGGCACTGATCGAGCATCGCCTGCGAAACGTCGATGCCGGTCACATGGAGGCCGTCGTGAGCCAAAGGCAGCGAACCGCGCCCCGTGCCGATGCCCACGTCGACAATACGGCGCCCGCAAATGTTCTCGCGGCAAAGCGCAATCTCGACATGGTTTTTGAGCCGGTTGGTGCCCCGGTTCTCGCGCATGCGCTGAGCGTAGCCCGCTGCCATACCGGTGCTTTTCCAAGCGCCGGTTTTGAAGCTCACCAGGGTGTCGTCGTTGGCCATGTCTTTATTCGATCAAGTTCCAAGTCAAGGGCGTGCCTTTTCTTGTATCGGCAGCCGCGCGGCGGCCCAATACTTCGCGATAGTGCTTGGGGGTCAAGCCGTAGCCCGGGCGTATGGCACGGACATTTTCGCGCGTATACGTCTCGCCGGCGCGCATGTCGCGCACGACATAGAGCGAGCGCCGGAACTGGACGGACGCCTCCTCGTCCTTCAAAGCACCGTAGCGCACGCTTCCCACACCGAGCCAAGCACGTTCGCTCTCCTGCACCAGCGCGCGCAGTTCGGCGGGTTCGAGCGAAAATGCGGAGTCGATGCCGCCGTCTGCGCGCCTCAACGTAAAGTGCTTTTCGATGAGCACCGCGCCCAACGCCACGGCGGCCACCGCCACACCGATTCCGGGCGTGTGATCCGATATGCCCGCAAGCGCGTCGAAACGTTGCCGAAGATCCGGAATCGTCGCGAGGTTGCTGTTTGCCGGCGAAGCGGGATAGGTGCTCGTACACTTGAGCAAGATCAAGCGGCCGGCACCGCTGCTGCGTGCAGCGTGAACCGCTTCGGCAATCTCCTCGAGCGATGCCATGCCCGTGGAAAGAATCAACGGCCTGCCCGTCGCCGCGGCCGCGCTGATGAGTTCGAGATCGGTCAATTCGAAGGACGCGATCTTGTAAGCCGGCGGATCGTAGCGCTCAAGAAACGCGATCGCGCTTGCGTCGAAGGGCGTGCTCAAACACTCCATGCCGAGCTCGCGCGCGCGCGCGAAAAGCGCATCGTGCCATTCCCAAGGCGTGTGCGCTTCGCGATAAAGATCGTAGAGCGAGCGGCCGTACCAAAGACTGGCGCGGTCCTCGATGAGAAAGCCCGGTTCACGCACATCGAGCGTCATGATGTCCGCAGTGTAGGTCTGCAGTTTTACCGCATGTGCACCCGCCGCTGCTGCGGCGTCGACGATTGCGAGTGCACGGTCGAGCGACTGATTATGATTGCCGGAAAGCTCCGCAATGACCAGCGGCGGCTTTCCTGGGCCGACCGTCCTGCGTCCGAACGGTATCGCCGCATCAGTTTGCATTGCAGACCTCCAAAAGACTCGAGAGCGTCCGGTCCGTCGTGAACTCACCGCCGCCGGCGCCAACCACCGCGCGCGCCGCCGACGACATCGCCGAAAGCGCGGCAGCATCGCCTTGCAACCGCGTCATCGTGCGGGTGATGGCGACTTCGTCCACCACAGAGAAATCTCCGAGCAGCTGTATGGCACCGCACTCGCGCGCAAACGTCGCACCCGCGAACTGATTCTGCGCCAGCGTTATGACAATCGACGGCAGACCCATCGCGCAGCGTTCCCACGTCGTCATGCCCGCGGCCCCGATGCACAGATCCGCGCTTTCCATCAGTGTGGCGATATTACCGGCGCGGCCGCGGTACGTGTATCGGCGCTCCTGGCACAGCGCGCGAACCTGCGCGGCATGCGGAGCGTCCTGCGGCAGCACGACGTCCACCGCGGGCGCCGCACGCAAGGCGCCGATGGCACGCAGCACCTTCATCGTCTGATTCTGAGCGTCGAATCCGCCCATCGCTACCAGAATGCGCTCGAGCGATGCGCGCACGCGAACGCCCGGCCAGTACGGACGGAACTCTTCACGCAAAAGCGCATAGCGCGGGCCGAGCAAACAGCGCGCATGCGCCGGGACCAGGCCCGCATACCGCCCCGCCCCGCTGCCCGGCACGTTCTGATCGATCAGCACATCACAATCGTGCGCGCGATCCGCCAAATCATCGATAACGGCGATAGTTTTTGCGTAGGGACGCATCGAGCGCTCGTAGCGCGCGCCCAGCGCGTAGCAATCAACGACGAGCAGATCGACCGGTGCGCTCGCCGTGTCCGGCGGCTCCGCCGGATCGACGCGGAAACCGGCGGCGCGTACGAACTCGCGCATGTCGCCGTCGCCCTCGCGCATTGCGTAGGTCACGGTTGCGCCGCGTGCGGCCAGCGCGCGTGCTAAGACCAGCGTCCGGATAACGTGGCCGCTTCCCAACTGCTGTGCGGCATCGGCGCGGATAACGGCACGCACCGCTCATTCACCCAAGTGCTTTTGACGCACGCCGGCGTTGATCTGCGCGATCGAGGGATGCGCGCGCAGCAGTGCGAGCACGCCGCGCGTGGTAACATCGCGGGGCGAGCGGAACGGGATCGCGGCGAAAACGGCCTGCACAAACGTGTAGTCCTGCGCCGTATCCAGCGTCCAACGCATATTCGAACGATCGGCGCCCGAAGAATCCACGTACGGGTGCAGCCGGAACAGACGGGGATGCTGATAAAGGTACGGCGTCACGTGTTCCCGCTCGTACGGCCGGCTCGCTTCCCGATCGGCGCGCGCGAGCGCTTCAAACGTGAATATCTCCGCGTCCAATCCGCGCGGGTACGTCCGCACGAGCGTATTGCTCAAATAATCGCACGAACGGATGCTGAACTCGGCCAGCATGTCGTCGACGAGCGTGCCGTCGATCAGGGGGCAATCCGCGGTTATGCGCACGACCGTATCCGCGGCGCTCGATCGGGCGGCATGCGTCAACCGCGCCAGCACATCTTGCGCCGAGCCCCGGACGGCCGCGACACCCAGCGCTTTGCAAGCGTGCACGACCGCATCGTCTTCGCGATCGCTCGAAGTCGCGACGACTACGGCGTGCAGTTTTCGCGAGGCTTTCAAGCGATCGACAACGCATCCCAACACCGTCGTCTTCGCCAACGGCTTGAGCACTTTACCCGGCAGGCGGGTGGATCCCATTCGCGCTTGTATGATCGCGACGGCTTTCATCGAAGTGTGCGATCGTGAACGTGCTGCTGCTCGGCCCAGGCGATTCGCCGCTTGCGGACTATCTCAGACACGCCGGCGAGACCGTTGAAACGCTCGAGTGCGCGTTGAGCGCGCCGCCGCCGGCAGACTTTTTGATCAGCTACGGGTACCGCCACGTCGTCCCGCTTTCGATTACCAGCGCCTACCGGGGACGTGCGATCAATCTGCACATCTCGCTGCTCCCCTGGAATCGCGGCGCGGATCCCAATTTTTGGAGCTTTCTCGAAGGCTCGCCCAAAGGCGTAACGATCCACGAGCTGGACGAGGGCGTGGATACGGGCCCCGTGCTCGCGCAAGCGGCGTGCTCTTTCCAAGGCGCGCAAACGCTGCGCACGAGTTACGAAACGCTGCACGCCCGCATTCGCAGCCTTTTCGCTGAAACGTGGCCGGCGATCCGTCAGGGCGGAATGACGCCGCAAGCGCAAACCGGCGTCGGAACGTTCCACCGGCTGCGCGACAAAGACCGCTTCGCAGCGCTTCTTTCGCGCGGCTGGGACACGCCGGTTGACGAGATCGAGCGTTACGGAATCGCGCAAGGGCTTCGCTTGACGGCGTTACCGTAAGGCCGCGGAAAGCACATCGATGACACGGTCTTGTTCTTCGTCGGAAAGGCCGGGATACATGGGCAGGCTGAGAGCGCGCGCGTAGTAGGCCTCGGCGTTCGGACAGTGGCCGCGCTCGAACCCCAGATTGCGGTAATAGGGCTGCAGGTAGATCGGCCGGTAGTGCACGTTCGCCGCGATGCCGCCCGCTTGCAGACGGTCGTAGAGCTCGCGCCGGTTCAGCGGCGAAGCGGGAGACACCTGAACGGGATATAGATGGTACGCGGGCTGGACGTGCGGCAGATGGTAGGGCAGCACCAACGGCAGGTGCGCCAACTCGGCGTCGTAACGGGCGGCGATGGCACGGCGCCGTGCGAGGAACGACTCGATGCGGTCCATCTGTGCGACGCCCAACGCGGCTTGAATCTCGGTCAGCCGGTAGTTGAAGCCGAGCATCACCTGCTCGTATTCCCACGGCTCAGGCGCGCCGGTCATCAACTGCGGGTCGCGCGTGATGCCGTGCGATCGCAGCAACTGCATCGTCTGCGCGACCTTGACGTCGCCGGTTAACGCCATGCCGCCTTCGGCGGTCGTGACGATCTTGACGGGATGAAAGCTGAAGACCGTCACGTCGGCGTACGCGCCGCTGCCGATCCGCGCCTCGCGATACCGTGCGCCCACCGCATGCGAGGCATCCTCGACGATCCGGAAGCCGTACTGCGCGCGCAGTTCGGCAAGCGCGTCGAGTTCGCACGGCTGCCCGGCAAAATCGACCGCGACCACGACATCCGGAAGCCTGCCGGCGTTCTGTGCATCCTCGAGCTTGCGCGCAAGCAGCGGCACGCTCATGTTGTACGTGCGCGGGTCAACATCCACGAAATCGACCTGCGCACCGCAGTACAGCGCGCAATTGGAGCTGGCGACAAAACTGTTGGGCGAAGTCCACAGACGGCCGCCGGCGCTCAAGCCAAGCGCGCGAACGGCAATGTGCAAAGCGGATGTCGCGTTAGAAACCGCGACCGCATGCGTTGCGCCGCAGAATGCGGCAAGGCGTTCTTCGAACCGGGGCACGACCGGCCCCTGCGTGAGAAAATCGGATGCAAGCACCTCGATAACCGCTGCCGCCTCCGCCTGCCCGATCGATTGGCGCGCGTACGGAATCATGCGGACGATTCGTTGAGATCGGTTATTTCCTGCACCGAGAGGAAATGCGCATTCGTGCCGGAGTTGTACTCGAAGTCGTCGCCCACCGGCGATGCCGTTTCGCCCGCGGCGTCTGTAGCATGGTCCACGTTCGTGCCGAACGAGATCGAGGGGCGGATAACGTAATGGTCTTTGAACTCGAGCGTGAGCCGCGATTCGTCACGCGGCACCATGGATTCGTGAAGCTTTTCGCCCGGGCGGATGCCGACGATTTTGCGGGGAAGATGCGGCGCGAGCGATTCGGCAAGATCGACGATGCGGACCGAGGGGATCTTCGGCACGAAAATTTCGCCTCCGTGCATGCGTTCGAACGCCTTTTGCACGAAGTTGACGCCTTGCGCAAGCGTGATCCAAAACCGGGTCATACGCTCGTCCGTGATCGGAAGATCGGCCGTCCCCGCGGAGAGCAGGCCCTTGAAGAACGGCAGAACCGAGCCGCGGGAGCCGACGACGTTCCCGTACCGGACGACGGAGAATCGCGCGGCGTGGCGGCCGACGATATTGTTCGCCGCCACCATCAGCTTATCGGAAAGCAGCTTCGTGGCGCCGTACAGATTGACGGGCGAGACCGCTTTGTCGGTCGAGAGCGCAATGACGCGCTCAACGCCCGCGGCGATAGCGGCCGAAATCACGTTCTGCGCGCCGTCCACATTCGTTGCGATGCATTCGGTGGGATTGTATTCGGCGGCCGGCACTTGCTTGAGCGCCGCGGCGTGAATCACAAAGTCGATTCCGGACATCGCCTGCGTCAAGCGTTTCTCGTCGCGCACGTCTCCGATGAAATAGCGGATGAACGGCGCGTTCCAGCGCTGCTGCATTTCGTACTGCTTGAGCTCGTCGCGAGAAAAAATGACGAGCCGCTTCGGCTGTGCGTCTTGAAGTAAAGTTGAGGTGAAAGCCTTACCGAAAGAGCCCGTTCCGCCGGTGACGAGTATTGACTTTCCGTTAAAAACTGATGGCACAAAGGTTTTATCGGCCCAAGGCTAATCACACGTTAGGATGTCCAAGTATTACCGCTACTTCGGGCTCGAACGCGATCCGTTCTTGGATACGGCCGATCCATATTTTTATTGCGAGCTGGGCGTGCTGCGCAAATCGAAAGACCGCCTCGCGTCTTGCATCGACTCTTCCCGCGGCCTGACGGTCGTTTTAGGTGAGCCGGGGACCGGCAAAACAAGTCTGTGCGCAGCGCTCGAGCAAGACCTGCTGCAAGACGACCGCGTCATCTTGGGCAAGATACTCGACCCGACATTTGCTACCGAAGTCGAGTTCCTGATCGCCATCGGCCGCGTATTCGGTCTCTCGCTTCCGCCGCGGTCGAGCGCGGCACTGAAAAATGCGCTCAAGAACTTCTTTTTCGAGACCGCCGTACTGGAAAACCGCACACTGGTTCTCATCGTCGATGAGGCGCAGAACCTCACGGACGACGGTTTGGAAGCATTGCGCCTGCTGCTCAATTACCACGTTCCCAACAAGAAACTGCTCAACATTCTGCTGTTCGGGCAGAGCGAGCTCGAGCAGCGCATCATCGCACGTCACAATCTGGCCGACCGTGTCGACTCATTCGTCCGCCTGGCGCCGCTCGACGTTCCGATGGCGGGTGCCGTGTTGGATTTCCGCCTCGATCGCGCCGGCGTCACACCCGGTCATCACGTGTTCACGACCGAAGCGCGCGCCCTGCTCGCGCAATCATGCGCAGGGTTGCCCCGCCGCCTGACGATGCTCGCGCATGTTTCCATGGAAGAAGCGGCGGATCGTGCGAGCACTGTCGTACGCGAGGATCACGTACGTGCCGCGATGGACGCGCGTGGAATGGCGTGCCCGCCCGCAGCGAGCGCCCGTCAAGCGGCGCACGCAAACGGTCATACGGCGGCCACTGGTTTATGGCAACGCCTTTTCGGCCGGTTGTCGACCCGCTAATGCAGCGCGAACCGGATTTTGAAGAGAGCGCGGACATGCGGCTCGTGGAACTCCAGCGCGCGGCACTCGGCGTTGCCAAACCGGAGCTCGGCGCATGGAATTCTCGCGCGGCGTCCGAAGGCGGCGCCGGCGAGAGCGAACCGGCCGAACAGGTGCTGCGCAGTGCCGTCGTCGCGCTCGAGCTTACCGCGAGTCCTCCAGGAGGGGTTATTCCCGGAGCGATCGTCACGCTCGCTCTGAGCGTGACGAATGAAGGCAGCATGCCCGCGCGCGACTTGATCGTAAGCGTGCCGCTGCCCGGAGGCGCCGCATACCGCAACGGCTCCCTCATCCGTGATGGACGAGCGGTGCTCGACGAGTCGGCTGAAGAGCTGTTTGGGGCCGGACTGCGTACCGCCGAGCTGGCCGCGAAATCGCGTCTGACGCTCGTCTGGAAGATTGGCGTCCGCCTTGGGAATAAGCCGCTGGTGATTGCACCTACTGCCCGCGCCGAGAAAACGGCAATCGTCGGAGCCCGCACGCTGCTGATCTCGCGCAAAGACGGCGCGAATGCCGCGTTCGCTACCGAGGTGCAGCGCGTCGAGAACGCGCTGCCCATTTACGAACTCGACCAAGAAGAGCAACTAGAACACGAAGCGGCTTTGGCCGCGCTCTCGCCCGCCGCCGAGTATCAGATGCCGACCGAAGCTCCCGTACCCTCGGAGCCGGGGCCCGCGCAGCCTGAGCCGGCGCCGCCGCCCAGCCAGCCCGAGCCCGGCTTCGAACCCGGCGTTCCCGATCCGGAACCGTCGATGCCCTCGCCGCCGGAGCAGCCGCCCGACATGGAGCCGGCAGCGCTTCGCCGGCCCGCGGCGGCGGGGCGTGAAGCGGTGGTGCTGCACGGGCGCATCGATCGCCCCTCCGTTGCGTATTTCGACCGGCTCTTCAACGGCTCGAAGGCAGCCACGCTGCTCACCCATTTCATGTTCGGCGGTGCGCTCGCATGCACCGGCGCGGCGGAACCGGGCGGGCTCGAAGCGCACATGCAGGCGCAAGCCAGGCTGTTGCAGCGCCTGATGCTGCACGAACGCATCGGAAAAAAAGAACCGATCGCACAGTATACCGGCGCGATGATCGCGCGCGTTGACGGCTTGCGGCCCTCGCGCGTCGTCGCTCAGGCACCGCTGGAAGATGCGTCCGCGATACTGCTTGAAGCGGAACTGGAACTGCCGGCGCTCGCGCTGCTGCGCAAAATGCAGGACGAAAGCGCGCGTTGGGATTTCACGAAGGCGCGTCAGCTCACGCTCGCGCTGCAGGCGCGGCGGATCGTGGCTCGCACGAGCCCGGAACGGATCGAAGCGGCCGAAGCTGCGCTGCGCGGCTATGCGCAGGTTGCGGGCACGCAGTTGCACCGCTTCTTCGTACGTATGCGTTTGGACCGGACGACGGGACTCCTTTTCACACCGGACGAGACACTCGATGCCGCGGCGCGCACGCTCGTCGCGGCGCTCACGGTGCTGTTTTAACTCAGCCGGTCCAGCGAACCCAAGCGCGAAGGAACCGGTTCCCGTTTGCCGATCGACCGCAACGCCGATTTCCAGCGCGCCGTCAACTGAAGGCGCTCGCCGACCGCGTCCTGATACTGCTGCAAGCGCGTCATCTGGTTCTCACGGATCGCGTCAATGTAATGCAGGCGCCGGCCAACGGCTTCGTCGTACAACGCGTCGCGCACGTGCGCGGCATCGTCCATCGCGTTCTGAAGCGCATGCGTGATGCGGCGGGAATCGGCGATGGCCGCTTCCATGTCGGTCCAATTGCGGCGCATCAGCGCGCGCTCGATATCGCCGCACAGGACCTCGAGGCGGTGCAATTCATTTTCCACTGCGGCGCGCAGCGCTTCGGCGTTATCCGACGGCGGCAAATCCCTGCCCCGTTGAAGCAGGCACGGCGGGGCCGCGGTGCATTGTTTTGAATTGGCTCACGGCCTGCGCCCACATGTGGCGGTACTCTTTGAAGTTCGGCAGCAGGCGCTCGACGCGATCGGCATCCTTCTGCATATTTGCCATCACCAACTCGTGATGCCAGAACTCGTACACGCGAAACAAGTTACGCGCCACTTCACCGCCGATTTCCATGTCCAGCGAACCCATCAGCAGCGCAAGGGCGCGCTGAGAACGCAGCAGCGCTTTATGAATGCCTTCGAGGTCGTCGCGTTCGCCGCGCAGTTTCTCATGCGCCTGCGTCGCGTTTAAGACGAGAAAGTCGAAGATCTTGACGATAAGATCTTCTTTGGAAGCCGTCGCGATGGACGTTTCCAGATACTGCTGATCCGCAGAACGCTTCATCATGTCAGCCTCCGCTGCCCGTCTTGAAGAACGATCCCAGCTGCGACTGCAGCGACTGCATCTGAGCGATCTGCGCTTCGGCGGAGACGAACTCGCGGCGCAGCTGATCCGCCTGCATGTTCACGTTGTTCTGAATCTGCGTGATCTGCTGCTGAATGGATTGCACGCTCGAAGTATTGGCATTTTCGAACCCTTGAATCAGCGAGACTGCGGGAATCGTGCCGAGAATGGCCGTCGCCGTATTCGTCGGAACGCCCGTGACGCTTGTCAGATACGAGCCCAGACTGGCGACTAAGCCGCCCGCGCCGCTCACCAGGCTTTGCACCGCGGTCGGGTTGGCGGCCAGAGCAGCAGCGAGTTTTCCGGCGTCGAGCGGCGCGATTTGACCGTCCGTTCCCTGAAGCACTTGCGCGGAGATCTGCCCGGCCTGCGAACCTGACGTATTCTGCGCGAGCTGCGTGAACGAACTCGTTAGATTCAGGCCGATCGCCGAAAGCGAATTGTACGCTCCGCCGTTCGTGTTCAAAGCCGTCACAATATTGATCAAACGGTTCTTGACCGTCTGCACATCCGCATTGTTGTAGAGAATGCCGCCGCCCACAGCCGCGGTCGGCGTGATGCCGATGGAATTGCCGCCCGTTGCGCTCGCCACGACGGGCGGCGACGTCGAAACGTTGATCTCATTGACCGCGGCGTTGTACGCCGAGATGAACGTGTTGAGTGCGCTGGTCAGGCCTGAGGTGTCCTGACCGACGGTTATTTCAAACGGCACGGAGGTCGCCGCGACGAGATTGATCTGCACGCCCGGAATCGCGGACGTCACGCTGTTGCTGTTGCTGTATATCGTTTTCGTGGAACCCGACGGCGTCTCGATCGTGAGCGAAGCCTGCGTGCCAATCGAGGTTCCCGCGCCGCTCGCAGCGGTCAGGCCGGTCGCGCTTAAAAAATTGCTCGTATCGGATGCGGATCCCAACACGATACTTTTTGGTCCCGTCGTACTCGAGGCGAGCGAAATGGCCCCGGTGGAAGCATCATACGACGCGACCACGCCGGCAGAAGACGCATTGATGCGCTTGATCAATGAGGCGAGATTGTCCGTCGCGTTGTTCACGGCAATCTGCACGCCGTTGATGGTGAAGGTTCCGCTGGTCACGGGCGTAACGTAATTCGCGTTCGTGCTTTGGCTCAGGCCGTTCTGCGAATTGAACTCGAGCGCTTGATTGATCCCGCCCACGCCGGCAGTAGCGGTCACGGACCCGGAGCTTGACGTGTTCACCACTTGCGCCGCATCGAGCCGCAGCACATGAAGCAGATTTCCCGAGTCGCCTTGCGCGCCGAGCGAGACGGGACGCGAGCTGTCCGCTATCTGCACCGCGCCGCTGCCGTTGAGCGAGATATTGAAACCCGTATCGCCGGCTGCCGCCTCGGCGGCATTGATGTTCGCTAAGATCGTGTTGAGCGAGTCCGAAGCGACGTTATAATTTACCGTGACGCCGTCGATCGTTACCGAACCCGTCGTGCCGGATCCGTTCGAGGGCGTTATCGCCGCATAAGAGTCAATCAGCGGCACGTCGGCGCTGGAGGCCGTCGTTCCGGGAAGCGTATCCGTGATAACGTGGCCGAGATTGGCCGCTCCGGTAACCACGGTTGCGGTGGCCAGTGAAGTCGATTGGATTGTGTACGTTCCGGGCGAGGCGTACACGCCCGGAATGCCGCTTGCTGTCGCATCGGTCGCGTTGCTCGAGGTCGCGCTCACCGAACTGAAAATCTCAGACTGCGAGAGGGCGGTGAGCGAATTCTGTACGGATGCCAGCAGACCGTTGATCTTGATCAGTTCCGTGTTTGCCGCGTTCAAGGAAGCGGCGTGCGAGCTGAGCGAAACCGTCGGCTGCAGCGAAAGCGACGTCAGCTTCGTGATGATCGAATTATAGTCGATGCCGGATGCGATTCCGGGAAACGAAACGGGAGGCACATTGGTGCCGGGAACGCTTGAAGTGCCGGACATCGCTATGCGCTCTTGTCCAGCGTGATGCCGCTGTGCTTGTCGAAGAATTGCGCGATTTGCACCATCACCTCAGCGGGCACTTGCGAGATCTCCTTGCCGGTGTCCGGGTCCGTGAACACCGTGACGATGGCGCCGTTCTCCGAACGATACGTTACGTCCACGCTGACCGGCTGAAGGATCGCACCCTGCGAAAAAATCTTTGCAACGACGGGCGAAAGCGTTCCGGCGTCATCCGTTGACGGCGCGGGTGCACTGCTTTGCGGTTGTGCTTCGGCTGCTCCGGTCTGCGCTATCGCAGCGGCCGGTGCCGTTTGCTGCTCTCCCGCGGCAGCGGGAGCAACAGTCGGAACGTCCATGTTACGCCTCCTACTCCTTATTTATGTCGGCGCGGCGGCCACGCAAGTTGAGGCCCGGGCATACGCTTCTACGACGGCCGCAAGCGGGTCCGCGTGCGTCGCCGCAGGTGCGGGCGCCTCTGCGGCCCATGCGGAGCAAAGCGCGCCGGCTATTGCGGCATCGTCAGCCGGGTCGATCTGCGGGCTGAGGACGGTGCGGCAGCCTGCCGCCTGCGCCAACGCACGCCGTGCGTTGCCGGCCGGGCACCACGAGAGGTCCGCAAAGACCCGCGCGCGGGCATACAGCGATATCCGCTCCGAGGGCGAGGGCTCAGCAAGAAACACGAGCGTTTCAAGTCCGAACGCGCGCAGGTGGGCGGCATATTCCGGATCCGCGACCGGACCGGCCAAAACCACCGGCAAGCCCGTTGAGGCCGCGGCGCGCACGAGCATAAACTGATTTGCGGCGGCCGCGATGGGCGCATGCGCGAGGATGAACTCGTTGGTGCCCGCGGCAAGCAGCATCGCCGCCGGCTGCGGCTCCGGCAAGAACGGCGCCCGCGCCCGCGGCAGCACGGCTCCAACCGATTGTTCCAGCTGCATCTCCATCGCGCGGTATCCCTCGAACGGTTCGCCGTTCAAGGAAACTCCCGGCATATCGAGCTTGCGCGCGCGCAGCATGCGCAGATGATCCTCAAGAACCGTCTCATCGCGCGACGCGCGCAGCACTTGCGGCAGCATGCGCGTGCCCCAATTCGCTTCACCGGCGCGCGAGCTGTGTGCGGGTGTGAGCACCACCGGCTTGCCGGCCGCGCGGGCGCGCTCCAAAACGGACAATGCCTGCTCGGGGTAAGCGCCGCAGTGCAAATGAACGAGGTCATACTGCTCGGGCGCCGCTGCACGCGCGCTCGCGAACGTTACCGTAAAGCCTTCGGCGCGCAGGCGCCCTGCAAGCAAAACCGCTTCATCCGTGTCCGCATCCGGTGCCTGCTGGTAGTCGTTCCGCATCACCAGCAGCACGCTTCCGGCGGATCCGCCGGCCGGCGCGAACGCCGGTAA
>JBHEMM010000005.1:24608-34755 GCA_046262595.1 Vulcanimicrobiaceae bacterium | reverse complement strand
CCGCCGTACCGGCGGCGCGTCTTGCGGATCGAACGAGACGGTGATGTCCATCGGCACGGGACTTGCCAGAACGACCGGACCGTTCACCGCGGCGAGATCGACGTGCAGCGCCGCGCGCTGGGCGCCTCCAACGCTCACGTCCGCGCGTTCAGCGGCGGGGCCGTACAGATCGAGGCCGAACCACTGCGCGGCCAGCGCGCAGGCTTGCGCGTCCTGAAGGTCGGCGGTGACGCAGGCGGCGCTCTTGGCAAGCAGTGCGGCGCCTGTTGCGCCGGACGGATCGCTCGCGTTCGCGCGCTTTCCGCCGGAAAAGCGCGCAGCATAAACATAGGGCGCGGCAGCCGCAAAGACGGCCGAGTACGGCGCGGCGCCCAGAAACCTGCGCTCGCGCGCGGCCCGGAACCGCTCACGCGCCGGTTCCTCTGCGAAAAACCGGATCGCTTCCGCGTTCAAAGCGCGGTTGAAGCACAACGATTCGATCCACGGCAGCAGCGCATCTTCGATTGCGGTTACAACGGCATGATCCAGGAATTGCGCCGCCGCGGCGGGCCAGATAAATGGCGAGGACTCACGCTGGTCCATCATCGCCGGGCACAGCTCGATAAGGGCGATGCAGACCGATTCCCGCGCGCCGCAAAAGAGCAGATCGAGATACGCGCCGCGCAATACGGGTTCGAGCCGCGCTGCCGCCAGATGCGCGAGCGTGGCCGTGTCGCGCATCTTCTGCCCATCGCGCGGATAGCCGAACAAAGGAAACTTCCGGTGCGTCCTCATGCGAACAACGCTTCGGCGTGACGTCTGAGCCCGCTCGGACTGCGGTCGGCGACCGCGCCGACGCTGATGCGCGCGCCGGCCGGCAGCGCGTTTAGCCAGGCTTCTTCGTCTGCCGCGTCACTCACGTCGATGTCGGCTGCCGCAGCGAGGTCGATGCCTTCGCGGTGGGCGAACCGTTCGATCCGCGCGCCTATCGTGCGCGCGTCCGGCGTGCCGAAAGCCGCGATTGCCAGCAGCACCGGCCGCTCCGACGCAAACGCGCGCAGATACCGGCGTGCAAAAGCGCCGGCATCTTGCCATTCGCGTTCGTCGCGAACCGGCGCGGTAAAGATCAGCGCATACTCCTTCGCTGGTGCGGCTGCATCCGCCAACGGCGGACCGGGAAGCGGTACGTAGTGCCGCTCGCGATCGAAACCGCGCCGAATTGCGGCAGCCGGCGTGTAACCGCCGCCCTCCTGACGGTCGGGCAGCGCCCATTTCCGCGCGAACTTGGGCCAGTTCTCGCGCATCGTTGCCGTCCAGTCAACGTTGTTTGCGGCGAACGTCTGCGAGCCGAAATGATGGATGAACACGTCGTCGCACACGAAGATGCGATATCCCGCGGCGCGCACGCGCAGACAAAAATCATCGTCCTCGAAGTTGCCCACGCCGAAACGCTCGTCGATGCCGCCGACCTCTTCGATGACGCGCCGGTCGATGCACAAGCACAACCCGATCGCGCGGTCGGTCACGTATCCGCGGTCGCGATAGCGCTGTGTGCGCTCCGCCGCGTAGGCGTGCATCTGCACCAAATCGGCGTAGGAGGCGTCGACGACGACTTGGTCCCCTGCGATTTTGTTGCTTCGCGGTGCGCAGACGCCCAGCCCGGGAATGCGATCGAATGCGTGCAGGAGGCGGTCGAGCCAGCCGGCGGTTACGATCACGTCGTTGTTCAAGAGCACCACGTATTCGCCGCGTGCGGCGGCAATCGCTTGATTATTTCCGCCGGCATAACCGCGATTGTCGTCGTTGTAGAGAATGCGCACGCCTTCGAGCGTCTTGAGCCAATCAACCGTCTCGGGCCGGGAGCCGTTATCGACGATGACGATCTCATACTTGCCATGCGTGTGCTCGCGAATCGATTCCAAAGCCATCTTCGTGAATTGCGGCGCGTTCCAACTGAGCATCACAATCGACACCAGGCCGGGCCGGCGGCCGGGCGTACGGCGCAGCGCCGCTTCAATGGCAGCCGCACCACCGGTAAGCGCGTGGGCGACCGACATGCCGTGTGCCTCTTCGAAGCGCGCGTCGCGAGCGCAGGCCGGCAGCGCCGCGATGATCCGGCGCACCCCGCGGGTTCCCGCCCGTGCGGTGATTCCTCGAAGCAGAAAATCGGCGAGCGCGCCGTCCAACGTATCGAATTCTCCCAGGCGTTCGTGCTGCGGAAACTTCGCTAAATGCAGCAGCGTGCACCGCGCGTCGGCCGCCGGAACGGCGACATCTTCGCCCAGCGGCAGCTCCGGTGCGAACGTGGCTGCTGCGCTAGCCGGTGCGAACTGCAGTTGCAGCACGAGCTCGTCAAGCCAAAACGGCTGCAGTTCAGCCCGTGCATCGACGAGCGCCAGATAGCGGTCGCCGCGCACTTCCATCTGCTCGCGTACCGCCTGCACCGCCGCGGCGCTCTGCACGAAGACGACGCGTTCGACCGGCGCATGGTTGTCGTGCAAAGACGTCACGAACGCGCGATCGCCGGCGCGATCCCTGCCGTGCACCACGAGGGTCGTCTTTGGAACCGCAACGTTTTCTTCTTGCGTGAAGCCGTGCCCCAGACGCACGCGCCGGGCGACGAGCCCGCGCGCGAGTGCGAATTCATTCGCATCAAAGCGCACTTCACCGTTCCAGCGATCGGCGAGCAGCCCGATGTTCCAAGCGGCGCGACGGAAACGCTGCGGCCCGGATTGCGACTCCAAGTGCACGAGCAGCGCCGCAGGTTCGTAAACAATCTGCCGTCCCATGGCACGCAGGCGAAGACAATAATCGATGTCTTCGTAGCCGTTCCAAAACGCCTCGTCCAAGCCGCCTGTTTCAAGGTACAGCGAACGCGGCGTAAGCAAACACGCGGCCGTCACGGCCTGAAAGTCATGCCGTTGGAGCACGTGCGGATGCGTTGCCGGCGCCCCTTGCAGGTCGTGGAACGGCGTGAATCCGGCGCGTCCGAAGCGCTCCTGCGTGATAACGACGCCCGCGTGCTGCACGGTGCCATTGGCATAAACCAGCCGCGCGCCGACGGCGCCGGCGTTCGTTTCGCGCGCCGTGCGCAGCATCGCGGCTAGCCACCCCGCTTGCGCTTCCGTATCGTTGTTGAGCAGCACCAAAAACTCGCCGCTCGCCAAGCGCGCGCCCTGATTGTTTGCGGCGGCAAAGCCCGTGTTGCGCTCGTTGCGCACCAGCTTCACCCAATCGAATTCTGCGAGCATCGAGGGCGTGTGGTCTGAACTGGCATTGTCGATGACGATCACTTCGCCATGGCCCGCGCCCGCAAGCGATGCCTGCAGGGCGTTCAAACAATTGCGCGTCAATTCGGCCTTGTTGAAAGCCGGGATAATGATCGAGTAGTCCACGCGTCTTACGCGAGCGCCTCTTCGGCAACGCGTTTGGCATCGGCGATCCGGCCCGAGCGCAAGTACAATCCCGCCAGTTCGACCGACACGCGTGCGCGCGCCAGCGGCAGCGCCTGCACGAACGCCGCTTCGGCGCCTTCCGTCAGCCCCGCTGTTTCGAGCAGTGCCGCCTTGAGCATGAGCGCCTCGACGCTTTGCGGCAGCAGCACCGCGGCTTGCGAGGCCGCCTCCAATGCTTCTGCGGGCCGCTCGAACTCGCGCAGCAGGGTCGCCTTGAGCAGCCATGCGTGTCCGGCGTCGCGACCGGCGCCGATATGCTGCAGGTCCTCCAGCGCTGACTCTTTGCGATTTTCCCGCGCGTGCGCCAGCGCCGATTCATAATCGCCGCCGCGCAGAGCGGCGCGCGCGGCAAGCGCGCTTTCGTTCTGCGGATCGATCCGAAGCGCTTCGTCGAGATACGCAGTACCGTCGTTCCAGCCGTTCTTGCGCGAAACGTGCGCCGCCGCAAGCAGCATCGAGGTAGAAGCGAGCGGCGTGAGGCCCTCATGTTTCGCTTCGATCAGCGCGATCGCGTCGCGATCCCTGCCGCGGCGTAAATAGAAGTTCACGAGATCCACGACTGAAATTTCATCGGAGAAATCGTCGTACAGCGCGCGGTACGTCCACTCGGCTTCGTCAAAACGGCCGAGGCGCTCGAGCGCCTTCGCCCGGTTGATCCGCAGCGGCTGGATCGCCGGACGGTTGGCCAAGCCTTTTTCGAACCACTCCAGAGCGGTGGCATGATCGTCCTGCTCGGCATACGTGCTCCCAATCTCGCACTGCGCTTTCCACACGGGCACTTCATCGTCCACGACGAACTGTCGGTCCATATACTGAGCGTCGTCGATGGCTTTGAGGTACATCGCGCGCGATTCGTCGTAACGCTTGAGCAGAAAGTACGCTTTGCCGGCCGAAAAATGCGCGTTTGCGTAACGCGGCGCTTTTCGAAGGCACTCGAGCGCCCACTTCAAACCGCGCGCGGGATCGCCTAAGTGTTCGCTGTAGACGTCCGCTAAGATCTGCAGGCCGTTGGCCGTAAACGCGCGCATGCCGCAGACAAGGCAGAGCTCCCACATCTTTTCCAGAGCGGGCGCCGCCCGTTCGTGCTCGCCGTTCAAGTGAGCCGTCATGCCGAGGTTGTACCAGTGGAACGCGTCCTGCGGCTGATCGATTACGTTCTGCTCGATGATCGACATGTTCCGCGCGTACTTGCCGCGCCCGGCGACGACCTCGGCGAGATAGCCGTGGTGCACGATTTTCACGGGCACCACAACCGCCGCCATCGAGAGCGGCGAGTCGTCCACGCTCGGAAACTCGTGGATCGAACCGTGGAAACGCACGCGGGAATGATTGGGAAAAATGCGGACGATCGCGTGGGAGATCGTACCGCCCCCGCGGTAGCGGTCCGAGGAGTTGACGCAGCGCAGCCATGCGCCGGTAAGATGCGCCGGCGCTTGCGCAATCTGCGCGAGCGCGGCGCCGGATTCCGGCAGCAGCTCCTCGTCCGCGTCGAGCTGCAATATCCAGCGGCGCGTCGCCATCTCCACCGCTTTATTGCGTGCCCACGAAAAATCGTTGCGCCACGCGTGCTCCTGAACGTTGGCGCCGTACCGCCGCGCGATCGCAATCGTGTTGTCGGTCGATCCGGTGTCGACGATATTGATCTCGTCGACGAACGCTTTGACGCTCTCCAAGCACTGCTCGAGAAAGCGCTCTTCGTTCTTGACGATCATACACAAACTGATGCCCGCCGGCTTCTGGACCCAGCCCGGCGGCGGCTTGGGCAAGCCGAACGGCAGCCCCGCTTCTCGTTTAAGCGCAGCGGCTGCAGGTGGACGGTTCGGCCTAACCCGGAGTGGCATCGTTAGGGATATCGGTTTTTCGGCTCAAAAAGAAAAGGGCCGCGATTACTCGCGACCCTTTCTTCAAGGCTGGTTGCCCGTTTACTAGCGGAACAGCCCCACGACCGACTGCGCGTTGACGTTCGACTGAGCGAGCACCGAGGTGCCGACTTGGACGAGCACTTGCAGTTTCGTGAACTCGGTCGTTGCCTGGCCCACGTTGAGGTCGCGGATCGCGGACTCGGACGCTTGCAGGTTGACCGACGCGATGGAGTCGTTGTTGGCATCTTCGTTGAGGCGGACGATAACGGCCCCGAGCTGCGCGCGCTGGTTGAGCAGCGTCTGCAAGGCGTTGTCGATTTGTCCGACCGCATCTTCAGCGGCGAGCACCGGCGAATTGGTGTTCGCGATGTTGATGTTGGAGATGCGCAGCGTTTGCGCGTTGGTGGCTTGGATGCCGATCTGCACCGTGTCGCCTTCGGCAGACCCTGACTGAATCGTGAAGGCGCCCGAAGCGGAGCTGGTCGCCGAAACCGCCTGGCTGACCTTCAGGTACGCCGTCGTGCCGGCGTCCGCGAGCGACACGTTGCCGATGGTGATCGTCAGGCCGTCGACGTTGACCGTCGTGTTGGCACCAGCGCTTGCAGCGTACACGGTGGCCGTAGCCGCCGAACCGCTGGCGCTGGAGAGGAACTGCACTTCGACGCCGACCGTCGTGCTGCTCGTGTTGATCACTTGCAGTTCGATAGTGCCGTCGACCGCGCCGCTTGCCGTCGTGTCGAACACGACGCCGCCGCCGCCGCTCGTGACGTTCTCCGAAACGCCGGCAACCAGATTGCCGCTGCCCGAGGTAACGCCGGCCTGCGCCAGCACGGAGTTGTTCGTGACGGCGTACGTTGCGCTCACGTACGGCTGAAAGCCCGCATGGCTGCCGTCGAGCAACGGCTGGCCGTTGAACGAAACGCTTTGCGAGATGCGGTTGACTTCAAGCAGCAGCTGCGAGACTTCGGCCTGCAGGTTCGTCGTGTCCGACGAGCTGTTGATCGAGCTCGAGGCTTCAACCGCAAGATTGCGGATGCGCTGCAGAATGTCGGTTTCGGTTGCGAGTGCGCCATCCGCAACTTGCGCCGCGTTGTTGGCGTTCTGAACGTTCTGCGAAGCGGCAGTAAATGCATCGACCTGCGTTTGCAGGTTCGTGGCGATCGCTAAACCGGACGGATCGTCAGCGGCCGAATTGATGCGCAGACCGCTCGAAAGCTGCGTTACCGTGTTCTTTAACGCCGCTTGATTGTTGTCCAGGTTGTACTGGACGCGGGAAGCCAACAAATTGTTGGCGATACTCAGACCTTGCGACATGTTATCCTCCATGATCACACGCACGTGTGAATGACTATAGTCGAGGGGAACGTCCTGTCCCCTTCGCATTTGGTATCGGCTTCTCGCCGTACGACTTTAGGAGTTTCTACTTGTTTTTAAGCGGTTTCTTGCGAGGCGTCAGCGTCGCCGGACCAACCGATGGCGGTGAGGCGCCAGGCTCGGCGGAGTTCTCCGCAGCCGACCGGTTGGAACGCTGAATTTCTTCGTATATTTCCGAGCGATGGACGGCGATCTCGCGGGGCGCTTCGATGCCCAACTTCACCTGGTCGCGATCGACGGCTACCACCACGACGCGGACGTTGTCGCCCACCATGATGGACTGATTGATTTTGCGGCTTAAAACGAGCATCCGGCCCTCCTTGGCGCCCCACAACACGATCGAGCGGGGGTACGAGAAAGGTTCTACGCCGGCTGCGGCGCGCCTTGCGTCTGCGCATCTTTACGCGGAATCGGCGCACGCACCGAGTAGTTGGAATTGTCCAGCATAACCTGGCGCGCCGTCCGCGTGCGCAGGTTGATGATGACGGGAGCCATGAGATTCATCGTCATCTGGGCAGCGCCTTTGGTGACCACCACGATGCACAAAATCGTGAAGTCTTCCGGGCCGGCGATCTCGAGCGTCTGCGTTGCGTACGCGGGCATACGCGGCTCGTAGTCCGCAAAAATCGTCCACGGATCGGCCGCTGGAAGAGCGATCGATGGCTCGTCTACCGACTGCAGCCAAACGAAGCCCGGCTGCTCGGTAAGCGAGAGCGCCAAGAACCGGTGCAGACCGGCGAACCCGGGCAGACCCCATGGAAACGCGATCGTCTCTTCGGCGGTGAAGGCCACGCGGCCAAAGCGCGCGGTCTCAATCGTCGTTTGCATGGGCTCCATCGTGCTTTGCGTGCGTCCCAAAACGTAGCTCCTACTGTAGATAGTCGAAGAGCGTTTTGCTCTCCAGACGCGTGGTCGTGCCGTATGCTGCTTGCAGCGCCGTTTGCGTCTGCGAGAACTGCGAGATTACCTTTGCAATATCGGCATCTTCAATGGCCGACTGAACCTTGGTGTCGTTAACTACTTGTGAATCGGTGCTGGTGCCCATGGCGGTGAGCGATTGGATCGTGCCGCCGAGCGACGCACGCGAGCTCAGTAACGTCTGTGTCACGCCGTCGATATCGCCGAGTTGGCGGCTCAAATCGCTGGAAAGACCGGCTTGCGCCTGCAGGCCGAACGCCGTCGTGAAGTTTCCGGCGGAAGGCGCGCCCGCGCTGGCAATGTCGGTCACCGTAAACGCGCCGGAAACGGAGGTCAAACTGAACAGCTGCCGCCGGTAGTCGAACGATGCGCTCACGCCCGTCGCCGCCGTCTGCGCATTGACGGCGGCCAGCACCGCCGGCACCGTCGAATTGGCGGGAATGGCGATGGTAACGCCGTTCGCCGCGGACGGCGAGGTGATTTCAATGTTCGCATTGCCGTTCGCGTCGGCGGCGAGCGGCGTGCTGAGAATACCCGCCGTGTCGATCGGTTGGGCCGGGGGAACCGGGCCAGCGCTGAATGCGGTGTTTGCAGCGTTCACGCGTGCGGCGCTTGCGCAGACCACGGCCGGATCGCTTAACGTGTTGCGCAGCGCGATAAGCGCTTGGAAAACGTCCGGTGACCCGTCGGCACTCTTAAAGTTGAACGCCTGCTGCAGCGTAACGCCCGTCGAGATGCGCTCGCCGTTATACAGCTCCTGCGTTTGCGCCGCCGAGTTTCCAGCGAAAGCGACAGAGGAAATCGGCTGGCCGTTTGCCGTCACCGGCTGCCTCGACGGGCCGGCCGTTCCGGCGAAGACATACTTTCCGGCGTACTTCGTGTTCGCGATCGTAACGCTCTCTTGCAAAAGGCTGTCGACCTGGCTCGCGAGCGCTTGGCGCTGCGTTGTGTTGACGAAGCCTGAAGCGCCCTGCACGGCGATACTGCGCGCGCTCTGCATGATATCGCTTAGCGAGGAGAGCGCCCCGTCGACGGTGGTTAATTCGGCGCTCGCATTTTGGATGTTCCGCGAGCCCTGATTTTCTTGCGCGATTGCCGTGCGCACGGAGAGGTCTTGGCTGATATTGGCCGGATCGTCGGAGGGCGCGTTGAGCTGCTTGCCCGATGAGAGCTCGGCTCCGTACTGCTGCTGCTGCACGACGAGGTTGTCCATCGAGGAAACTTGGTTGTCGTAAACGGTCGAAGTTGCGATTCGCATACGTTATGCCTCCATGCCTAATGCACACCGAGGTTGTTGATCACGGTGGTGAGCAGCGAGTCGAGCACGCTGATCGTCCGTGCCGTCGCCTGATAGGCGTTTTGATACTTTATCAAATTCTGCGTTTCTTCATCGATGTTGATGCCGTCAACGCCTTGGCGCGCTTTGTCGATATTGCTCGTCAACGTCGCCTGCGATTGGGCTCCCGCGATCGCCGTTTGCGTGTCCATCCCCATTGCTGAGACCAGCCCGCCGTAATACTGCCCGAGCGTTTGCACTTGTGCCGACGCGACCGAAAAGTTTGGTGCGTGCGCGTTTTTGAACGTCGCCGCGAACGATTCGACGCCCGTGAGCGCATTGACACTCACGGCGGTGACGACGACGTTCTCCTGCGGAGCGCCGCCGCCGGCCGAGGCGTCCACGGTGAGCACGTCGCCGACCCGTACTGCGCCGGAGCCGGCGGGTAACGCAATCGTCGCGCTCCCGGGCGCTGCAACCGCGGCAGCGCTTGCCGTCTGCAGCGACGGGACGCCCACGTTGGAGCTGAACAACTTGAGCAGCGCGTTCGCCGCGCCGTTGTCGTTGGAGCCGAAGGCGTTCATGGCGTTCTGCGTGACGCTCTGGATACGGGATGCGCCGAGTGTTCCCAAAAGCGAGGCGCCCGGCGTCGCCGGGTTGTTGCTGTCGGTGATGGTGAACGCGGGATCCGTGGGCGTTCCTGCGGCGCGCTGCGCCGCTCGGTGCACCGGGTCCGTGTTTGCCGGATCGCGTGCGAACACGATACGCTGGCCGCTCGCGTCGAACGACGCCGTCACGCCGAAGTGCGCGCCGTTAAAGTGGTTGATGAACGCGTCGACGGACGTATCGGTCGTGTTTGTGTTGTACGAAAACGCCTGCGCGACGCCGTCTGCGGTAACGGTCCACGTGCCGTTGATCCCGCCGGGCGGCGGCGGATCGGAGAGCGAACCGCTGTTGTTGATCGGTGCGGACGTATCCACCACGTTGTTGGCGAGATTCATGTTCGTCACGAGCGAACCGGCAGCCGTCGAGGCGAGCGCCACGGGCAGCTGCGAGGGGTTCGTGATGTTCACTTGGATGTTGCCCGCCGAAATCGGCAGGCCGGAGACGACCGGTTGGAACAGTGCGGCGCCGGCGATGCCGTTCTGATCGTATCCCGCCGTCGTAATACGGTTCACTTCAGAGGCCAGCGACGAGGCGAAGTTGTCCAACTGCGCGCCGTACGCGTTGAGTTTGTTGTTGTACAGATCCGCGAGCGCAGCAAGCTGGCCGCTGCCCAGCGG
>JBHEMM010000005.1:17224-24598 GCA_046262595.1 Vulcanimicrobiaceae bacterium | reverse complement strand
TCCTGCAGCAGACGCCGGCGCCGGTGCGCTGCTTTGAAAGTCAATCTTGAATACCGGCGTGCCGTTGGCCGCCGTGCCGATTACCGGGTTATTCAGGTGATACGCAACCGTGTCCGTCACCAGTGCTTGACCGCCCACCGTCACTAAGACGGAGCCGTCTTTCTGCACTGAGGTCTGCGTTGATAGATAGGTGGAGAGCCGATCGATTAAGCGATCGCGCTGGTCGAGCGAGGTGTTCGGCGAGTCGCCCACGGCGGTTGAGGCGCGGATGTGGCCGTTCAGCGCGGCAATCTGATCGAGAAGACCGTTCACCGTCGTGACGATGCCGGCCGCTTGCGAGCCCGTTTGGCTCTTCTGCTGTGTAATGGTGTTCGCCGCATTGTTCAACGCCTGCGTCAACGCTTGTGCGGCGGAGAGAACGTTGCCGCGGGCACTGGTTGCCCCCGTGCCGGCTTGATTCACGAGCTGTGCGATCGCGGATTGGAAGGACGTGTAGTAGGCGTTGATGCCGTTGTTCGGCTCGCCTAAGCCGGCCTGCAGCGCCTGCAGCTGATTTTGCTGCGTCGTGAAAAAGTTGCCGGAAGCCGTTGCGCCGCGAAACAGCGCGTCGTACGAGTCGTCGTGCACGCGCTGAATGTCCGAGACGATCGAACCGTTTCCGTACGTGCCTGCGAAGTGCGCGCCCGCGAACGGCGACCCTGCTACGGCCGGCGCCTCGCTGATATTGGCATTTTGGCGCGACGCCCCGGGGGTGTTGAGGTTGGCGATATTGTCCGAAGTGACGTCCGCCGCTTCTTGAAATGTTTGCAGCGCGTTACCCATCACGCCCAAGCCGAAAAACGATCCGAGTCCGCTCATACGTGGCTGCTCATCAAAACGCTTGCGGCGACGGGCGCGACGAATCCGCGCCGTTTGTAGACGCCGGTGCGTTCGCTCATGTTCTCTTGCAGTTTCGAGGTAATTTTCACCAGACGCTCGAGGCCGGCTACGATGAGCGACTTATTGTTACCGAGCGTGATGCCCAGGGAGATCGAGCCGTAGGTCAGTTCGGCTAAGCGCTGGTTGAATCGCGGCCACAGATGGCGCGGCGCGTAGTTGCACACTTGCTGAAGTGTCATCTGTCCGAAACCGCGCACCTGCATTCCGCGGCGCTTTGCTGAAGCGGCCGCATGCGCGGTGCGTGCCGAATTGAGTTGACGGTCGGCCTCCAAAATACCATCGGGCGTCCCGTCAACGAGCACCTGCGTCAGATAGAGCGCTGCGGCGTTCAGACGCGATAGGGCGGCGGCCTCGTCGCCGAGCATTCCGGCGAACGCGTCCCACGAATCGTCGCCGGCGGTATGCTGCGGTATGGGAGCGGCTGCGATCACGGGTCCAGCTCCTTATTCACTTGCGTCTTGGCTTCGCGGCTTGCATCGGACAAGACGCTGCTGCGCAGCTGCTCCTCGAGCACGCGCGCGATACCGAAGGCGCCGCTCTTCGCGACGCTCTGCGAGCGCTGATCGTCCAGCATGGATTGAAACGTTTCTGTCGCGTTGTCTTCCTTGACGAAAAGCGTTTCTTTGCCCACGGTCTGCCGCATCGCACCGAACAGCATGTTGAGAAAGACACCTTCGAGCTGCGTGGCTGCGGTGTGCAGACGCTCCAATGCTTGTTTCTGCTGCGCGTCGAGTGCCGGCTGCGCGCCGGCGGCTTTGATCTCCATCCTATTGAATCTCTAAGTCAGCCTGCAGCGCGCCGGCCTGCCGCAGCGCCTGAACGATGGCAATGAGATCGCGCGGCGAGGCGCCCATCGTGTTGAGCGCGACAACGACCTGGCCCAGCGTCGGGGCACCGTTGACGAACGTGAGCTGCTTCTTCTCTTCCTGAATGCGCACACGCGTATTGCTTTGGCTGCCGCCGCCGGTCTGGCTAAACGAGGCGGGGACGAACTTGTTTTCCTGCGTAATCGTGACCGAAAGATTGCCGTGCGCGATGGCACAAGGCGCTAGTTTGATGTTGCCGCCGAACACAATCGTGCCGGTGCGCTCGTTCATCACCACTTTGGCAAGCTCGTCCTGTGAGAGCGGAACGTCGCTTGCATCTGCCAGGAACATGACCGGATTGTTGTGGTAACCGCCCGGAAGCGTGACGTGAATCGTTTCGGCGTCGAGCGCGCCGGCCGTGCCGCCGCCGAACCGGTGGTTGAGCGCCCGCGCGAGATTCGCGGCGGTCTTGTAGTCCGGCGTGGTGAGCACGTAGTTGAATCCGTTGCCGCTCTGCAGCGGCGTGATCATGTCGTGCGCGATCACCGCGCCGTTAGGGATGCGGCCCGCCGTCGGATGATTTTTCGTCACGGTCGTGGCGTCGAACCCGGCGGTGAAGCCGCCGATGGAGAGCGGACCTTGCGCCGTCGCATACACCAGATCGTTCGCCGCCTTGAGCTCGGTCATGATGAGCGTCCCGCCCTGCAGACTGCTCGAATCGCCCATCGCTGAAACCGTCACGTCCACGTTATCGCCCGAATGGGCGAACGCGGGAAGCGTCGCCGTTACCATGACGGCGGCGACGTCGCGCGTGCGAACTTCATTCCCCGTGACCGAGATGCCGAACGACTGCAGCACGTTCTGGACGGAATGGCTCGTGAAGACGACCGAGGTCGAGTCGCCGGTTCCATTCAAGCCGGTCACCAAGCCGTATCCGGCGAGTTGGTTCCCCGTGACGCCCTGCACGTGAGCGACGTCTTTCACCAGCACGCTGTTGGCGTGCGCGGGCGCCGCAAGCGCGCCCGTGAGAGCTGCGGCTATAAGGACGGATGCTGCGGTTTTCATGAGCGATTTCACCTGTCAAAAGAGCCAGTTGAGGATGCGGCGTACGAGACCCACGTTTTTCTCTTGGAAATTTCCGCTAAACTCGCCTTGAACGCCGGCGATCCGGCTTGAGAGCACGGTGTCCGACGAATCGATGTCTTCCGGGCGGACGAAACCGGTGATGTGCATGTTCTGTTTTTGTCCGTTGACTTCCATGAGCTGCTCTCCCGAAATCTCCAAAGCGCCGCTCGGGAGCACGCCGACGACGACCGCTTCCATGTCGCTCACGAAGCTGTTTTGGCCGTTTTCGGTGTGTGTGCTTTGCGAGCCGCTCTGGCCCCCGACGGAAAGCGGAACCTTGATAAATCCGAGAATGGAAACGCCCGAGGCGCCGCCCGTGCCGCTCGATGAGCCCGCGCTGAGCTGTTTGGTGCTGCTGCTCACGTCGCTGCTGAAGCTTTGAACCGTGAAATTAAACTGCACGTGCAGCAGATCGCCGGCCTGGCCCGCGCGGTGATCCGGACCCAGACGCAGCGGATGGCCCGGACTCAGCGACGGCGGCGGCGCTACATACAGCGTGTCGCCGAATGCCGGCGCTGACGGGAGTGCGCAGAGGAGCGCGAGAGCGATCGTTTTCTTCACGGCATCGATCCTTCCGTAATATCAAGTTCGACGGTATTCGGGCCGGTCACCGTACCGGAGAGTTGTTTGCCCGTTGCAGGATTGAAAACAAAAACTTGCTCGCCCACGCCGCCGCCGGAGCGGGCGATGACGCCGGCGGAGATCGCGACGCCGCCGTCGCGCACAACGAATTCCACCGTTGCGCCCGGCTTGACGATTTGGTTCACGGATGTCGCCCCGATGCTGACCGCCTGGCCCTTGAACACCGCGCCGCTCACCCGGCGGCCGACGAGCACGTCCGGCGCGTCCTCGGGGCGTAGAAGGCGACGCGGGCAAGTTTGAGGTCCTCGGGAGCGAGAACGGTGCCCGGCGCCAGGTCGTGTGACGCGACGGCGGTTTCGATGAAGATCTGCGCGCGGTATCCCACGAAAACGGTGCGATCGAGGCGGCCATCCACCTCGATCTGCACCGGTACGTTGACGAACGAAGACGTACCCATCGGCGATTGCGCGCGCAGATGGACGTGTCCGCCGGAGACGAGCTGATCCGCCACGGCCGCCGCCGGAACGTAGCTCGCGGCGGCGTCGCGCGTGAAGCGCGCGAGCGCCTTTCCGGCAAGCGTCGAGATCGCTGCGCCGCTGATGCGCTGCGTGCCCGATGTCCAAGCGCGCGCGCGGCAAGGGACGAGCGCAATCAGCAGGGCGGCGGTCAGCGCGGCGATCCGCATTAGCCTTGTTTCATCTGCACGGCCGTGAGGAGCATTTGGTCCGCGGTGCTGATGGCTTTCGAGTTCGCTTCAAACGCGCGCTGCGCAACGATCATGTTCACGATTTCCTGCACCACTTGCACGTTGGAGTTTTCCAGATAGCCGCTCTGCAGTGAACCCGCGCCGTTCAGTCCCGCTTGCGAAACGACCGGCGCACCGGAGGCGCCGGTTTGCGTGTACAGGTTGTGCCCGCCGACGGGAGAGAGGCCGGCGGGATTCACGAACCGCGCAACCTGAATCTGACCGAGTTGCTGGGGCTGAGTGGAACCCGGCACCATCGCGGTGACCGTGCCGTCCGCCCCGACCGAAACCGCTTGCGCATTCTGAGGAATGGTAATTTGCGGCTGCACGAAGTAGCCGTCGGCGGTGACGAGCGCGCCGTTGGCGTCTTGTTTGAACGAGCCGTCGCGCGTGTAGGCGACGGTACCGTCAGGCTGCGTCACTTGGAAGAATCCGTCGCCTTCGATGGCAACGTCGAGCGGGTTTCCGGTTTGCTGCAGATTGCCTTGCGTAAAGATCTTCTCGGACGATCCGACTTTAACGCCCAGACCGACGTCCTGACCGACCGGCACGACGCTTGCGCCCACCGGCGTGCCGGGCGCGCGCATCTCCTGATACACGAGATCTTGAAAACGCGCTTCGTTGCGCCGGAAGCCCGTCGTGTTGACGTTGGCGAGGTTATTGGAAATGGTATCCATGTTGTACTGCTGCGCTTCCATGCCGCTGGCCGCAGTGTAGAGTGCTCGCATCATATCGCAAAGGCTCCTTTATTGTCCCGACGTGCGGCCGACGTTCGCAATTGCGTAGCCGTTCGCGGTATCTTGCGTTTGAATGACTTTCTGGTTCGCGTCGAACCATCGCTGCGCGGTGATGAGGTCGATCATCGAACGCACGACGTTGGCGTTGCTGCGCTCGAGATAGCCTTGGTGCACGCCGGTTTGCGTATCCAAAACCGGCCGGCCCGCGCCGGTGTCGGCGAATTGGTTGTCGCCTTCGGGTCGAACGGCGCCCGCGTTGTTGAAGCGCACGATGCGCAGAGAATCGACGGCACCGCCGCCCTGCGTGATGTCGCCGTTTTCGTTAATGCTCACCGCGCCATCGTTCAGCTGCACCGGGCCGTTGCGGCCGAGCACGCGATTTCCGTCGAGCGTCGTTAGAAAGCCCTGGGCGTCGAGGGCGAACTGCCCGTCGCGCGTGTAACGCACGCCCGCAGGTGTTTGCACGGTGAAAAATCCGTTGCCTTGAAGCGCCAGATCGAGCGAGTTGCCCGTGCTTTGCAAGCTGCCTTGTTCGAACACGGCGGGCGTATCGGCAACTTGCGCGCCGGTGCCGAGCGCGCCGACGAACGCGGCCGTCGCAGCACCGCCCGGGCTCGCGCCCGAAGGCCGGTTCTGCACCAAGTACACGCCCATTTCGGCCGCGGTCTGCACTTGCAGCAACGTGCGCTTGAACCCCGTCGTATTGACGTTCGCAAGATTATTTGCGGTCACATCGGCTTGCGCTTGCGCTACCAGCGCTCCCGATGCCGCGGTGTAAAGTCCTCGTACCAAAAGCAAAACCTCCGCACAGACGGGCGTGCTCGGCAATAAACCGGGCACCGCGCAATCTTCAATCGATCCGATTCCGCTGCGGCTCCCACCCGTGCGAAGGGTAGACCAGCCGCTTTCACTTCAATTTATCGGCGTTGGGGCTGCGGGACTTTAGGATTTGCAACGCGCGCGCCGGGCTACATCCCGCCGAACGCGTAGGAGTAGTCTTTAAGTGACGGCCAGAGTGCCTCCAGCGGCCGTTTCGGGCTGCGCAGAACCCAAATCGGGAAGTTGTTCTCGTATGGCACGCCCAGCGGATTGTGGTATGTCGCCGCCCGGCGCACGCTGCGATAGTCCGCCAGCAGTTCCGGGCCGTTCACGTCGATCACCGTCTCGCCGCTGTACCCGTGCGTTCCCCAAATCCAATAATTGTTGTTTCCGCTCAACGCCGGCGGTAAGCGATCCGCCGCGCCGAAAAAATCGATCGCGGACGCCTCGCCGAAGTTGTGTGCGTAAATTGCGGCGCGCACGCGCTGCTGCGCAGGCAGCGATGCGTAGATGGCGGCGACCTGCTGCTCCATCCGCGGCCAGCCCGTCATGTCCGCGTAGTATTGGATCGGCACGTCATTGCCGGCTTTCTCCACGTGAAAGCGCAGGTGGAAAAGGCGCCCTAAAGCGGCCTGATATTTCAAATACGCCGTCATGGGAACGACGGGCAGCACGAACGGCGCCGAGGGAACCGCAAAAGCGAGAATCAGCGCAACGATGGTAGAGCGCCAGCGCCGGCGTACACGCGTCGCCGTTTCGATAGCCACGCCGCCGGCTGCGATGAGAATCGGATAGACGGCGGCCGGATAGTACGCCTTGGCGTCCAGCGCCCACATCATCGCGATGAGCACGAGATACGCAATGCCGAGAAAACGCAGCTCCGCGCGCTTGAGCAGCAGCCACAGACCGGCGAGCCAGACGATCGAAAGCAGCGGACTCATCACCATGATCTGCTGGACCGGAAAAGGCGGCCATTTCAGCATGAACTTATCGTAGTCGTTATGCAGCAGTTGGAGCATCGGGAACCGGTTATGCCATTGCCAGAAGACGTTCGGCAGCAGAAGCAGTGCGGCGATAGCGGCAGCGGCGTAAAACCACGCCGATCGCAGAACCGCGCGCTGCGCCGTAAACGCTAAACCGGCGACGAGCGCTGCGGCAAAGAATGCGACGCTGTATTTGCTCCATGCCGCAAACGCCGCCAACAGCCCGAACGCCATCCACCAGCGCCGGTCCGCTCCGCGGGTCAGACGGAACGCGATGAACGCGAGGAACGGCCACGCGGCCATCTCGATCGTATCGGGCGAGAAGCGCGAACCAAAGGCCAGCATTTCCGGTGCAACGATCGTGACAAGTCCCGCGACGACCATCGCGAAGACGCCGCCGCCGAACTCGAACGCTAAGATGCATGCCGCGTACGCTGCGACTGCAGCAAAGACGGCCGGAATGGCGCGCAGCAAAAAGAGCGAAGGGCCCGCGGCCTGCGAAAGCGCGGCGAGCAGCGGCACGAGCGAGGGCTGATCGACGTAACCGACATCGGGATGATAACCGCAGATAATAAAGTACAGCTCGTCGCGAAAAAAACCGTAGTGCGCATTGCCCGCGAGATGGAGCACGAGCGCAA
>JBHEMM010000005.1:3369-17214 GCA_046262595.1 Vulcanimicrobiaceae bacterium | reverse complement strand
GCGCAACCGCCGCAGCGATCCACGGCAAACCAGCGCGCAGCGTGAAAGCCGGCCGCGTTTGTACCACGGGCTGTTCATACCCGCCCCGCTTGCTCGTTACCCGCAAAACGCAAACGGCGCCCGGAGGCGCCGGTTCGACGTCCGATGCCCCGCCGTAGGGCGGGGACCGAAACTTTAGACCTGCATGCGCGAGATTTCCGAGTATGCATCGAGCAGTTTATTCCGAATGGCCAGCGTAAACTGCATCGCCAGATTCGCTTCTTCGACGGACGTGACGACTTTGCTCACATCGTTCGTGCGCCCCGTCGCAAGATCGCGCGAAAGCTGGTCGGACTGAGTCACTTTATCGTTGACGTCGCCAAGCAGCGATTTCACGGTGTCTTTGAACGATGTGCCGGCCTCGCCGCCGCCCGGAATAGGCTGCGTCGGCACGTCCGTGCTGCCGGTGCCGATGTCTGGGACGATCGAATGATAGTTCGTGCTGATGTCCATTTGACTAACTCCGCAACAGTCCGAGCGCGGCATTCGACATGCTGCGCGCTTCTTGAATAGCCGTGACGTTCGCTTGATATGCGCGCGATGCAGCCATCATGTCGACCATTTCTTTGACAATCTGCACGTTCGGATAATGCACGTACCCGCGTGCGTCCGCATCGGGATTTCCCGGCTCGAATACTAAGCGGTCCGGGCTCGTGTCCTGCACGATGCCCAGCGTCTCCACGCCGGCGTCCGCAGAAGCACTATCCTCCGAACCATCTCCCGAGCCGCCGCCTTTTGCCGAGTAGACGACGAGCTGCCGTTTAAACGCGCCGCCTTGCGGCGTGTGCGTCGTATTGGCATTGGCGATGTTATTCGCGATGACGTCCATCGCCAAACGCTCGGCGGAAAGACCGGAAGCGCTGACTTCAATCGAGTTGTAAAAACCCGACATCAGTGCGTCTGCTCCGTGATCGCTTCGCGCAAGCGCATGAACTGCACTTGGAGCAGTTGCGACATCGTCTGCGAGTAGCCGGAGTTTTGCGAGAGGCTGGCCATCTCTTTATCGACGTCAACGTTGCTGCCGTCAGGCCGCATTTGGTCGGTTTCGTCCACCTGCACCTGCGGATCGAACGTCGCGGGCGCCGAACCGGGCGCTGTGAAGTGGCGATCGCCGGCCGTCAGCATGGCAAGGTCGCCGCTGCCCGTATCTTCGCCTTCCGCCGAGGCGAGCGCATCCTTAAAAGACACGCTTTGCCGGTTGTAATTCGGGGTGTTAACGTTTGCGATGTTGTTCGCAATCGCGGCATGCTGCATGTCTGCGCCGGCAATGGCGTTGCCCAAAAGGTCAACCGTCGAGCCGAAGCCGACCGCGCTGATATCGCTCATCTTCTTAGTGCTATCGGCCGCGCCGAAGCTTTGTTGAGCGGCGTTACGCGAACTGCGTGGCGTGCAGACGCGCGTACGCGCCGCCCCGGGCGAGCAGGCTCTCGTGGCTTCCCGTTTCGAGCACGCGGCCGCCCTCGATATACAGGATGACGTTCGCGCGCCGGATCGTCGAAAGGCGGTGGGCGATAATTAAGGTCGTGCGGCCGGGCAGCAGCCGATCAAGCGCCTGCTCGATCAGCACCTCGGAATGGCTGTCCAACGCGCTCGTCGCCTCATCGAGAATTAAAATGCGCGGGTCGCGTAAAATCGCGCGCGCTATCGCGATGCGCTGGCGCTGGCCGCCGGAAAGGCGAGAGCCGCGTTCGCCGACGTGCGTTTGGTATCCCTCGGGAAAACCGAGCACGAACTCTTCGGCGTTCGCTTCGCGCGCGGCGGCGCGCACTTCGTCCTCGCCGGCTTCAAGACGGCCGTACCGGATGTTTTGCGCAATCGTCCCGCGGAAGAGCATCGGATCCTGCGGCACGATGCCAATCTGTGCCCTCAGGTCGGCAAGTTTGACGTTCGCCAGGTCCACGCCGTCGATGGTAATGCGGCCGCCCTGCGGCTCGTAAAAGCGCGGCACGAGGTTGACGATGGTGGTCTTGCCCGCTCCGGAGGGACCCACCAGCGCCACGATCTGCCCCGCCGGAATGTCGGCATTGAATCCGTTGAGCACCGGACCTTCGGCCTGGTCGTAGGCGAACGAGACGTGCTCGAAGGCGATGTGGCCCGCGATCTTCGGCAGCGGCACCGCGCCCGGCTTGTCGGCCGCTTCGACGGGAAGGTCGAGGATTTCGTAGACACGCGTGGCGCCGACAATTGCTTTGCTGATGTCACCCATGAACGCCGCGAAACGGTTGATGGGGTTGACCAAATTCACCAGAAAGAGATAGTACGTGAGCAGCAGCGGCGTGTCCAAACGGTGGACGAGCACCTCACGCATCGAGAGCCAGATGATGACCGCAACGGCGCTGGCCATCAGCACCTGCAGCACCATCGGCTGCGTCGCGACGAATTGCGTCATCTTCATAAACGTGCCGCGGTATGCATCGCTGCTTCTCGCAAAACGTTCGATTTCGTAACGTTCGCGTCCGAACGCTTTGACGACCCGGTGGCCGGACACCATCTCCGCCAAGCTGTTGGAGAGATCGGCAATGCGCAGCTGCGAATTGAGCGTCGAACCCGAGATCAGCTTTTGAAAACGCGAAACGGCGATGGAAACGAGCGGTGCGACGGCGAGAATCGAAAGCGTGAGCAGCCAGTCGATGCGCACCATTGCCGCAAACGAAGCAGCGAAGGTGACGCTGTTGCTGATCAACTGCGGAACCGACGTGGTGACCGCGTCGGTCATCATGTTCAAGTCCGCGCCGAAGCGCGCGAACAGATCGCCCGGGCGCCACTTATCGAATTCGGCCAGCGGCAAATGCAGGATGCGCGAGAAAAGACGGATGCGAAAACCATTGATCAGCGATTGGCCCGACGCGGCGATCAGGTACTGACTGCCGTACTGCGCGGCCGAGGCAAGAACCAGCGAGAGCCAGATGGCCAGGAGCATCGCGTACAGGACGTCCACGTGTGCGCGGCCGGGATTGCCGACTTGCGCGATCAGGTTGCCGAACGCCAGCGGCGGCACGGCCGAGAGCAGGCCGGCAAGCGTTCCCAGAACGACGCCGAGCGCGATTCCGGGCCAATGCGGCCGGGAATCGCGTGCGAGGCGCCGCAGCGTGTAGCGGCGGGTCATCCGCACTCCGCTTGCCGCCCGCGGCGCGCGAAACCTCTTGCGCGCCGCGCGGTACATGAGTGCACAATGCCCTCCGGGAGAACAATGTGGACTGCTATTTTCACTCGAACGTCCCGTCCGTCGCGCCGTGCCCCGACTGCAACAAGCCGATATGCGCGACGTGCCGCGACAACACCGGCACTTGCCCCAGTTGCCGCTTAGCGGCGAAGATCGACGTCGCCGCGGCGAAGCGTCAGGCCGTCGCCGGCGACGTGCCGCCCCGTTCGCAGCAATGGTGGAACGCGCAGCAGCAGACCGCGCAGCAAGCGCAAAGCCAGCCGACCGTGCGCGCGAGCGTCGGCGCGCCGGATGACTCGCAGGAGTCGCGCATCTTGGTCGCGCTCGGGTATCCGCTCTGGCCGCTCGCGCTGCTCTCGCTGTTCGATCGCAAGCAGTCCAAGCGTTTCCGTAAGCACGCGTACCAGGCACTGGGCTTCAACTTCGGCATCTACGCCGTATGGGCGGTGCTCGAGATGATCTCGCACCTGCCGCTGATCAGTTGGACGCCGCTGGGCTGGAGTTCGGACATCGTACTCGCGCTGATGATACCGCTGTTCATCGTCATGAGCGTCGTGTACGGCATCAAAGTGTGGCACGGTGATGAGGTCCGGGTACCTATCGTGAGCGATTGGCTCGACGATCGCATTCCCGCTTAGACGCCGCCCAGCGCAAACTGCTGATAACGTTTCAAAAAGGCGCGCGCAACTTCATCGTGGTTCACCACGGGCTGCGGATACGAGGGCGATGGGAACAGCGCCAGTTCGGTCTGCGGTGAGAGCGGCGCGGCTGCTCCGATGGCTGCGGCCGGGACGTGCGCAAGCTCGGGTATCCAACGCTTGACGTAAACGGCGCCGGGATCGAACCGCCGCCACTGCTTGCGCGGGTTGAAGATGCGCGGGTATGCGGCAAGATCGGCGCCGACGCCCGCAATCCACTGCCAATTCCCCGATGAGAGTGCGGGTTCGTCTTCGATGAGCAGCCGGTCCCATTCGGCGATGCCGACCCGCCAGTCCACGCCGAGGTCGAAACACAAGAACGAAGCGGCGATGCTGCGCACGCGCGGATGCATCCAGCCCGTCGCCTTGAGCTGCGCGATCCCGGCGTCCACCATGGGGTATCCGGTTCTGCCGGCTTTCCAAGCGTCGAGTTTGGGATGCGTCTGCGCGAAGACGAAGTGCTGCATCTTCTCTTGCAGCGGCGAGCTGCCCGTGTGAGGGTTGTACCACGCAAGCTGCAGGAAGAAGTCGCGCATCGCAATCGAGCGCAGAAACAGCTTGAGCGAGGCACGCTCTTCGGCGAGCAAAAACGGATCTTCGATGCGCCGGCGCGTTTGGCGCACGATCGTACGCGCGGCGATCGTGCCGAACGAGAGTTCGGCGCTCAAATGTGAAGTGCGATCGTCCGCCGGTTGGTTCACGGCGATCGAATACTGCGGACCCTCGCCATTTAAAAACGCTTCGAACTTACGCTGCGCGGCTTGAGCGCCCGCCTTCGGACCGTCCGCGGGCGTGCCGAACTCCGCGGGATCCGGTAAGGCTTCGGTGTGCAGCTCCGTGCGCGCGAATGCCAGCAGCAGCGGCATTTCGAATGAGGCCGGTACGAGGTCTCGCCACGTATGGTAATAGGCCGTGAACGAGCGGTACCCTTCACCCGTCGAGGGGCGCGCCGCGGTGCCTTCTTCGGGTGTAACGGCGGGTGCATCGGCGACAACCTGTGCGCGCAGGCCCGCTTCTTCGAGCTGCGACTGCAGCTGCTGATCGGCAAGAATGCCCGCCGCATCGAAGCTGGCCGACCATGCGACGGCGCGCGCGTCGGTGGCGCGGGCCAAACTTTTGAGCGTGCTTCCCGCGCTGCCGCGCCGCACGATGAGCCGGCTCCCGTGCGCCTTCAAATCTGCGTCCAGTTCCTTGACCGCTTTACAGTAAAATGCCGCGCGCCGCGGCGAGCTCGCCAGACGCGTGTGCAGCGCGCGATCGACGACCAGCACCGGCAGCACCTCTCCATGCGCGCACGCTGCCGCAAGACCGGCGTGGTCGTCCAGGCGCAAGTCGCGCGTGAAGCGGTACACGGCGCGTGCCACCCTTACAACGATTCCACGTAAGCGGAGACGTCGCGCACGTCCGCCGCCGTCATGCGCGAGGGAAAGAGCTTCGGCATCGGTGCGTCGGGATCCAAAACAAAACGGCGAACGGATTCATACGAGCGGCGCGCGCGTTCGCCGTGCAGCACCGGACCGATGGGGCCGGCCGTGCCGCCTGCTCCGTGACATGCTTGACACTGCTGTTCGTACACCGTCTTGCCGTGCTGCGCGTCCGCGCCGTGGGTCACATCCGCGGTCGCGGCGCCGTGAGGCGCGCGGTGAAGAGCACATGCGGTAAGCACGGCCATCGTGACGATTGAGAAAATCCGGAGCGGCGCATGATGCGGCATGCCGCGCCGAGTTTGCCAAAAGGGGGCGTTCCTCCCCGCTTGGCGTACTGGGGGCACGTGCGTTCACGCCGGAAAATCTTCATCCGTTTCGCCGCCCAAGCCGACATTGCGCGCCTTGTGAACGAAGGCATCGTCAAAGGCGCGCCTCCGCAGCGGCAAACGTGGCCGCAGCGCATCGGCAAATGGCTGGCCGAGCAGCAAGCCGGACGCCGGGTGATGATCCTTGCCGAAGACGAAACCGGTTTGCTCGGCATGGTGCAGCTGGTGTTCTCGTTTCCCCCCGGTTACAACGATCCGGAATCGGCGAACGGCATGGACGTTGCGATGATGGAAAGCTTGCGCACGCGTGAAGATGCACCGCCCGAGATCGGCAGCAAACTGGTTGAAGAAGTGCAGCGCATCGCGGCCAAACGCAACGTCAAAACGCTTACGTTCTGCTTACCGATGAATGGGAACCGCGCTCTCCATCAAGCAAAAGGCTGGGGATTTGAAGAGTTCCGCATCATGCCCGAACCGAAAAAGATGCTTGCGTTTTTCCGGAAGTCTATCGACTAAAATTTGATCGTGTGAGGGATGCCTTCGATTGAGGCGTCTTCTTCCATGCGGAAGGTGAAGGCGTCGTGATAGACGCCGGCCACCGCGCGGCCGTCTTGAATCTTCGGTGAGTAGCGTGCAGCCATTGCGGCTTTACACACCGCGTTATCCAGGACGAGATAACCGGTGGACTTCGTGATGACGCATTTTGAAGGCGCCCCGCGATCGTCGATCAACACCTCGAATACCGCGGTGCCTTGCGCGCCTTCGTCGTAAGCGATCATGGGCGGTTGCGGATTAATCGCCGTCTCGCCACCGATGACGCCTGCGTCGCGATCGTGGCGAAGTGCGCCGAACTGAATCGATTCGGCGCTGTGCGTGAGCGATTGCGGCGCCGTTTCGCTTTGCGAGGTCGTTGTGGTGGTCGCGACGGTCCGCCACGATTGCGATTGTCCGGGTCCCGCAAACGAAGAGCTCGCGGTGCCCTCGTTGGGCGCGCGCGCGCTGCGCGGATGGACGACCATCGCTACGAATTCACGCGGTACGTGCAGCGCCTTTGAGACCGGCGCGGCGGCGGGAAGCGCCGCAGGAGCGCGCTGGAGATGCACGACGTTATGCATGACGACGAGCCGGCGCTGCGGGGGCGCCGCCGGTGCAGGCGGCGCGGGCGAACTCTGTTCGAGCTGGATGCGTGTCGCGCCGGTATCGATGACGGCCGGCTGGTGCGTGCGCAGTTCCAGCGGCGCAATGCCGGCAACCAGCGCAGCGTGAACGCCGAGCGAGAGCGCAACGCACACGCCGGCGATGCCGAAACCGAACTGGACTCGACGTGTGCTGCGCTGCGCGCGTTTGGCGACCGCGCCGCGCAATTCGGGGTGCCAGGTTTCCTGATCGCGAGCAGCGTGAATCATTGCGGCCGTACGCTCTATCTCGTGCTCGCCGCCCAGCTCTTTTACACACGCGGCGCACGATGAGAGATGCTCGCGGTACTCCCGGCGCTGCGCCTCATCGGCTTCGCCCAACGCAATCGCGCCGGCGAGCGCTTCGAAGCGCCCATGCACACGTGCGTTCACGAATGCTCCGTCATGGCGGCGCGCAGCGTGCGCATCGCACGGCATACGCGTTGCCGCACGGCATCCGCACTCGTGCCGAGCACCGCGGCCGCTTCCTGAGATGAATAACCGGCGTAGCTCGTCAGCATGATTGCCGCGGCTTGTTCGGGTGGAATCTTTGCGATTGCCGCTTGCAAATCGATGGACGCGGCGCTGCGCTCGTCGATGCGCAGCGAGCGGAGGTCCGCATCGCGATCGAGGGAAAGGAAACGAACAATCTTTTTTCTCCGTAAGTGTGAGATCGCCGTGTTCGTCGCCGTTTTGTAGAGCCAGCCGGCCGTGAGCGGCCGTGCCGGATCGGCGCGCAGCGTCCGGTACGCGGCGAAGAAGACATCTTGCGCTATATCCAGCGCGATGTCGGCATCGCCCACCATGCGGCGCACGTACCGTGCAAGTTTCATCTGATGCTCGCGAACGAGGGTATCGACCCGGTCTTGCGCGAGTTGTGCATCCGTGGCGGTGAGGTAGACCTGCTCCACGTATCGGGCCCCCCTTTGCCTTGTAACGGACACGTTCGGCGCCGTGTGACAGGCTTCTTTTGCGCGGCCGGCTAGGGGCGCCGGTGCTCCGCGAGCACTTGACCAGACCTATCACCGTTCGAAAACGGCTCGTTTAGGGCCCATATTCCTGGAGCAGTTGTTGCCGTTTTGTTTCCTCGATGCGTCCGGCGCGCGGCCTCAGCCGCCGATTTCGGAGAACGCGCGCATGCGTGAGGCGGTTTCGCCCAGGCGCAGGTGATGGCGTTCGGGCTTGATCAGCATTGCGGAGCGCAGCATTGCGGTTATGGCGGCGTTCGATGCGCCCGAGCGCAGCGGCGTGCGCAGGTCGAGCTCGTGATCGCCGAACAGGCACAAACGCAGGCGGCCGTCGGCCGTCAAGCGCACCCGGTTGCAGCGTTCACAATAGTCGTGCGAGAGCGGGCTGATTACGCCCACAGCACCCGGAGCGCCCTCGAATGCGTAATAGCGCGCGGGACCGTTGCCGCCGGGGCCGCTCACGGGCCGCAGATTACCGATGCGCTGCACGCGTTCCAATATCTCGTCCGAGCTGATGTACGCATCGCGCGCTATGCCGAGGTTCTCGTGCACCGGCATCAGTTCGATGAAGCGTACGAAGACGGCGCGCTCGCGCGTCCACTGCGCGAACGTCTCGAGTTCGTCATCGTTCCGGCCGCGCATGACGACGACGTTGATCTTCACCGGCGTCATTCGCCCGTCGATTGCGGCGTCGATGCCCCGCAGGACGCGATCGAGGCCCGGCCGGCGCGCAATTTTCTCAAAGCGCTGCTCGTCGAGCGTGTCGAGCGAAATGTTCACGCGCTTGAGGCCGGCTTGCGCAAGCGCGTCAATCGACTCTTCGAGCAGCAGCGCATTCGTGGAAAGCGCGACATCGTCGATGCCGGGCACGGCGCTGATTGCGGCAACCAACCGTTCGAGGTGGCGGCGGACCAAGGGCTCGCCCCCGGAGATACGGATGCTGCGCACGCCGGCGGACGCGGCGGACTCGACGACGCGCACGATCTCTTCGTACGAAAGGACGTCGCTTTTGGGAAGCCAGGGCAAGCCGCGCTCCGGCATGCAGTAGACGCAGCGCAGGTTGCACTTATCGGTCACCGAGATGCGCAGATAGGTGATGGGCCGGTTGAACTGATCGGCCAAAAGCGCGCGCGTGAGATCGATGGCGGGAGCGGTCACGCTCTGCTTATTCGCCGGGCGCGGCTAGTTCTCCGCGAAAACCGAATCCGGGATGGCGACATTGATCTTGAAATCTTTAAACGTCGAGGAAAATTCCGCGGAGTACTTGGGCACTTCGACCTTGCCGCTTTGCGCCGTCACGAGCGGATGGCCTTGCACCATCGAATACGTCAAGTCGGTTTGCGCATAGCCGCCGTCGCCGTAATTCCAGCGCTGTGAAGTAAGGTTCGCGCTGCGGTCATCGACTTTCGCGTCGATGTGATCGATGCGTCCGCGAAGACGCGGCACCAGTTTGAACGTTGTGAAGCCGCCGCTATCGCCCTCGACGCTCACCACGTACTTGGCCTTCCAAATCGCCGCGCTGTCGATGTGCGGATAGAGCTTGCTGAACTGCTGTGCCACAAACGGCATGCCGCTGGTGTACACGACCTTGTTACGGTCGGGCTCCTTGTGGTAATACATGCCGTCCAGCGAGGGATTGAGCGAGATGAAGGCGTGCACGGAAGCGTTCGTATGGACTGCAGCCGTATACGTTCTCACGCCGTCAACGTTGGCGATCATGTGTGCGATGAGCGCATCGGAGGGCGATTGCGCCCCGGCGGGCACTGCCGCCAGCAGCAACAGCAAAAGCACGGCGAAGGTCTTCATACCGGGTGTAACGCCCGCCCGGCCGGGAAGGGTTCCAGCGCGGCGCGGATTTCCTCGCGCACGCTTGCATCGTCTTCGCTCCGCGCGCCCGCCTGCAAGGCGCCGATCGCGGCCGCCGAGCCGATGCGCCCGAGCGCCCAAGCAGCGTGGCCGCGCACCATCGGGTGCGGATCTGCTTGCAGCGATGAAACAAGGGCGGGCACCGTGGAACGGTCGAGCGCATTTCCCAGCGCCACGGCGGCATTGCGCCGGAGCACCGCCGCGCCGCGCCAGCCCATTGCGGTCGGCGCAAACGTGCGTTTAAATTCGCCGCTTCGAAGCTTGAGCAGTTCTACGAGCTGCGGTGCGGCTGCGGCGCTGCTCGCCGGCGGAGCGGTTTCTATTGGCGGCAACACGCGTTCGTTCGGCGGGCACACCTCCTGGCAGATGTCGCAGCCCCAAATCCAAGTGCCGATGAGCGCGCGCATATCGCGTGGAATCGCATCGGTGCGCTGGGTGAGATCGCTGATGCACTTCACGGCGTCGATGGTGTAGTCGCCCCTCAGCGCTCGGGTCGGACACGCGGGAACGCAGCGCGCGCACGAACCGCACGTCTTGCGCAGCGGCGGGTCGGCCTGCAGCGGCAGCGTGGTGACGACCTCGCCTAAAAACACGAACGAGCCGGCGGCCGGCGAAATGAGGTTCGTATGTTTGCCGATCCATCCCAGTCCGGCTTGCGCCGCAAAGGCACGCTCCGCGAGCGGCTTCGTGTCGCACGCAACGGCGCAAACGGGCCCGCCCGCACACTCGTCGATGCGCTGCGCAAGTTCGCGAAGCATAGCCTGTATACGGCGGTGGTAATCGACCGGCCAAGCATAGTTCGAAACGCGTCCTTGGAGCAACGTCGGCCGCGGCACCGGCATGCGATACGGAACGGCGATGCAGATGACGGCTTGCGCGCCCTCAAGAATGTGCGAGGGATCGGACGCGGTTCGCGCATACGCTTCCCCGTAAGGCCACGTTTCAAAATCCTTGCGTGCGAAAGCGGCCTTCATCGTGCGCGCGGTCTGGTGATCCGCATCCGCGCGCGCAACGCGCACGGCGCTTGCGCCCAGTGAGACGGCGAGATCGCGGATCCGGCGCTTTATCGCCTCGAGTTCAGAGGCTCGCCAGCGGTCCATCATGTGCCGGAAAAGCTTCGTCGATGTCGCGGACTTCTTCGGGCGCAAGGTCCCAACCGGCGGCGCCGGCATTCTCGCGCACGTGCTCTTCACGCGAGGCTTTCGGAATTGAATATACGCCGGGCAGACGTGTAAGAAAATTGAGCAGCACCTGGCGCGGCGTCTTTGCGTGTTTTGCCGCAATCCGGTCGAGCACCGCAGCCTTGCGCGGAAAGCGCCCGCGGCCGAATGGCGTATAGCCGACGATCGCGATGCCGTTTTGCGCGCAGTACGGAATGAGCCGGTGTTCTATCGCGCGCTCTTGCAAGTGATACAACACCTGATTGCATGCAAGCGGAACGCTCGTGAGAGCGGCTCGCGCGGCCGCTGCTTCCTCAACGTCGAAGTTGCTTACACCGACGTGGCGCGTCTTCCCGTCCGCCACCAAACGTTCGAACGCGCGCATCGTCTCACTCACCGGATGCGCGCTCGGCCAATGCAGAAGGTACAGATCGACGTAGTCCATGCCCAGGCGGCGCAACGAACGTTCACATGCGCGCAGCGTGCCGTCGTACGTGGCGTTGCCGGGCAGAACTTTGGTGGTGATAAAAAGGCGATCGCGAGGAATGCCCGCGACGGCTTTTCCGGCGATCTCTTCGGCGCGTCCGTTACCATACATCTCCGCCGTGTCGATGTGCGTCATTCCAAGCTCGATGCCCAAGCGCATAGCGCGCATCGCGGCCTGCACGTGCGCGCCGTTCTCGGGAACGTTCCACGTGCCTTGGCCGATGCGGGGAAGCTGCAGCATCAAGCCCCACTGTCTTTGGCGGAAAGGATCGGCAGCCCGTCGAGCGGCCATTCGACGCCGATCGACGGATCTTGCCAATTGACGGCGCGTTCCTGGGCGGGGTCGTACAGCGCGGTCTGCTTGTACGCGACAATAGCAATCTCGCTGCAGACGTAGAAGCCATGCGCGAAACCCGCCGGCACGTAGAGTTGCCGGTGGTTCTCGCCCGAAAGACGGACGGCATCCCACTGCTTGTGCGTATTCGAATCTTCGCGCATGTCGACGATGACGTCGTATATCTCGCCTTCCAAACAGTGCACGAGTTTCGCCATGCGCAGGTCGTAATGCAAGCCGCGAAGCACGCCTTTGCGCGAAACCGAAACATTGTCTTGCACGAACGGCCCCGGGGCGCCGGCGTGCGCGTACTTTTCGGCAGAATACGTTTCTTTGAAGTAGCCGCGCTCGTCCCTGAAAACCTCGGGCTGCAGCACGATCGCTTGCGGAAATTTCGTTTCAGAAAAACGCAAATTCGTCGTCCTTCGCCGCATACGCGAGCAAACCGTCGCGAAGATGGACCGCCCGGAAACCGGCATCGCGCAAAAGCTGCACAGCCCAAAGCGATTTAACGCCCACGCGGCAGGCCACCACGTAGCGCCGCGCCGGCTCCAACTCGTGGAGCCGCGCAGCGAGCTGTGAGGCCGGGACGTGCACCGCACCCTCGAGAACGCCGAGCACCGCTTCGTGCGGTTCCCGCACGTCGAGCAGCACTGCGCTGCGCAGCGCCTCGCGCAGCTGCGAGGCTTCGATGTCGTCGGCGTCCGGATCGCTTGGGCCTTCTTCTTCCGCGCGGACGTCGTGAATCGAGGGCGAGTCTCCGCACAGCGCGCATTGCGGATCCCGCTCGAACGATACTTCGCGCACGTGCGCGCCCAGCGCGTCAACGAGCAGCAAGCGGCCTGCGAGCGGTTCGCCGATTGCCAAGACCAGTTTGAGCGCCTCGTTCGCCTGCAGCGCGCCGACGATGCCCGCAAGCACGCCCAGCACCCCGCCCTCCGCGCACGTCGGGACCGTGCCGGCCGCGGGTGCCTGAGGAAACAGGCACCGGTAGCACGGACCGCCTTCGCGTGCGAACACGCTCACCTGGCCGTCGAAGCGGAAGATCGATCCGTAAACGTCCGGCCGAGCCTCGAGTTTGCAGGCGTCGTTGATCAAATAGCGCGTCTCGAAACGATCCGTACAGTCCACCACGACGTCGTATAAGCGCACGAGGTCGCGCGCGTTGGAAGCATCAACGCGCAACGGAATGACATCGGTGTTCACGAGCGGATTGAGTTCTTTCACGCGCACCGAAGCAACTGCGGCCTTCTTCTTTCCGATATCAGCCGTCGCAAAGATCGTCTGGCGCTGCAGATTGCTTTCGTCGACCGTGTCGTGGTCGGCGATGCCGATGCGTCCCACGCCCGCCGCAGCAAGATACTGCAGCACCGGCGAGCCCAGGCCGCCCGCGCCGACGCAGAGCACGCGCGCGGCGGCAAGGCGTTCCTGCCCCTGGATGCCGATTTGCGGAATGAGCAGATGGCGGCTGTAACGCCGCAAACCGCGAATCACCGAGGGTGCTTCTGGTTCAGCCATTGCAGCACGGCGCCTCGCGCGTTATCCGCGGCGGTCGTGTGGTCGCTCTCGATGGTGACAAAGGTTTTTGGTTCGGATGCACGGCGGTATAAGTCTTCGACGCTTGCAGCACTGACCATGGCATCGCGCGAAGCCGCGACGTAGAGCTGCGGGCGGCCGGCGAGCATCGGCAGCGCGCGCTCGAATTCCGCGGCGGAGCTGGCAACGAGCTCCGGCAGCGACACGCCGTCGACATACCCCGAGCGGAAATCCGTCACGCCGGCCTTCTGCAGCGACTCGAGCGCTCGCGGGCGTCCGTAACCGGTCGTCAGCGCGATGGCGCCGGCAATGGAGGTATCGGCGGCGGCGGTGAAGATGGCAGTCATCGCGCCCATGCTGTGCCCTAAAACGTAGAGCGGTTCGCCCGGCACGCGTGCGAATTCAACGGCGGCCGACATCGCGTCGACCAGATCGCCCGTGCCGCGCAGAACGCCGCCGCTGGCGCCGAGTTTGTGTCCGGGGAAATCCAAACTGAACGTGCGGAAGCCGTGGCTTGCCAGAAAGCCGCATAAAAAGTCGAGATTGTGCTTCGAACTGGAATAGCCGTGGCCGGCAACGATGCGTACGCCGCGCGCGCGCCGCGGTTCGTACTCGAGAACCGCAAGCGGATTGCGCTCCGTTTCAAGATGATGAAGGCGAACGTTCA
>JBHEMM010000005.1:0-3359 GCA_046262595.1 Vulcanimicrobiaceae bacterium | reverse complement strand
CAGCTGCTCTGCCCGCCGGCATAGTGCTCCTTTTTCCAGATCGGCGCGCGCGCTTTGATCTGGTCGATGGCATACTCGCATGCATCGAACGCCTGCGCGCGGTGCGCGCTCGCGGCGGCAACGGCAACCGCTACTTCACCGATCGTTAAGTCGCCGGTACGGTGAACCGCCGCAATGGTGCACGGGCCGAACCGTTCGCGCGCTTCGCCGGCGATGCGCTCAAACTCCGCTGCGGCCATGCTCGCATGCGCCTCGTAGTGCAGCCCGTTTACCGGCTCCAACTCGTCGGAAAGCCGCCGTACGACGCCGGTAAAGAGAACGACGGCGCCGTGTTCGTCACTTCGCACGCGTTCCGCGAGCGCCGAGGGGTCGATCCGTGCGCCGGTTATCTCGAACATCAACCACCGCTCACCGGCGGCAGCAGCGCGATTTCGTCGTCTTCTTCCAAGAGTTGCGGCGTTATGACCACGCGGCCATTGCGCGCGATGCGCGTCGACTCCGCTAGCGGCGCAATCGCCGGCGCTTGCGCGGCCAGCAGCGTCCAGACGTCGCTCGTGGAAGACGGCCCGGGCAGCATGACATCGCGCCGCGTCCAGCCGAGCAGTTCGCCCAACCGCGCAAACGCGAGAACGCGCACGCGCACTACGCCGGCTTCTTTTGCGTTCGCGCAGCTCGCAGCGCGTAGCGTTCGAGCGCCAGCGCGACACCGTCCGCGTCGTTGCCGGCGGTAACGTACCGCACGGCTTCGCGCACTTCGGGCAATGCGTTGCCCATGGCCACGCCCATGCCGGCCCAGCGCATCATCGGCACGTCGTTGCGCGAGTCGCCCACGGCGAGCACGCGCTCGCGTGAAATTTGGAAATCCGCGCACAGACGGGCCAGCGCGCGCTGCTTCGTCGCCTCACGCGAGGTCACGGCGCATTCCGTGAAATCGAGCCACGTTTCGTGCTTGAAGTGCAGCGGCAGATCGCCGAATTGCCGCTCCATCGCTTCGACGGATTCGCGGCCCAGAAATCGGATGAACGTGGGTGCGGTGTGCATGATCTCACCGAATGAGGCAACTTCGCGCCAACTGGGGCCGCGCATATCTTCCATGAACAGCTCGTGCCCTTGGAGCCGGTAAAACGTCTCCTCGGAATAGATTGCGATCGTCAAATTTCGGCTTTCGGCGAACTCAATCATCGGTTTGGCATATTGCAGCGGTACCGGAATGTGACCCAGTGTTTTATTCGCCAGAAAGTCTTTGGTGAGCGCGCCATGGCAGCAGATCACGGGCAGATTGAGCCCGAGCTCCCGGCTGACGCGGATGGGCGTATCGACGCCGCGCCCGGTCACCAGGACCACGCGAATGCCCAAATCCAGCGCCGCACCGATCGCCTGGCGGTTCCGGGGCGAAACTTGTTCCCGGCTGTCGAGGAGCGTTCCGTCGAGATCCAGGGCGATGAGATCGAACGTGGGCATCACGCTTATGGTATACCCCCGCGTCAAGCGGACGAGGTCGGGCTTGCGGGACCGACGGGGTGAGCCGAAAGCCTTGGACGAAACGTTGCAAGGATATGTACGTTCGTTTGCTCCTCGTGCTCGCCGCCGTCGCGGCGTACGCCGCGCCGGCTTCCGCGCAGCCTGCGGGCCGTTGCACCCGTGAGATTCTTTCCGTGCAAAGGAACGCCGTGACCGCAGCATACTGCGTCGCTTCGGTCGGCCCGGCCGCCGGACACGAGCTTCCCGTGCGCGTACTCGAAACGTATTCCTCGGCCCGCGGTTCGGTCACCACGACCGAAACGCTGCGGTTTATCGAGGGCGAACCGGCTTCACGCGTCATCGAAGACCTCTCGCTGGACCGCCTCGGCCTGAGCGGCGTGCTGCATTTGACCCTCGTTCTGCACGCCGGCTTGGTCCGCGTGGACGCTGCGATGCTCACCCCGGGCGCAATTACGATAAAATAAGGCGCAACCTTGGGGCCATTCGGGGTATTTTAAGAGAAATGCGGCGTCGCTATATCGCGTTCGGCATGTCAAAAATCCCCGACGGCTGTTGTTGCAGCCCGCGGCTCGGATAGGAGCCTCATACGCATGGCCTGTACGGCATATGCCCCCGACCTCACGGCTCGCGATCGAGCGCGCTTCCTTTACGAAGCGATCCCGCCGGATCTTTTCAAAGTTGAAAACGAAGGCGACCGGATCCCGTGGCGCATCAGTCCCGAGCCGTTTGCTTTATCTTCACGCACCTTGGCGGACATCGAACAGATCGGCAACGATCTGCTCGTCTTTTACCGGGCGTTGAACAATCTTTACAACCGGAGCGCGCGCGGAACGGCTCCGGCTTTCATTGCCGAGTACCTCGACCAAGGCAAGCCCGAGCACATCGTGCGCCTCGCGCGGCAAAACCGCTTCAAACAGGAACTTCCGCTGGTGATACGGCCCGACCTCATTCTAACGGAGGACGGCTTCACCGCGAGCGAGCTCGACAGCGTTCCGGGCGGCATGGGCTTCGTCGGCGCGATGACCGAAGCATACTGCAAACTCGGCATGGAAAGCGCCGGCGGAGCAAACGGCATTCCGAATGGTTTCGCGGCGATGATAAAAGCCGCCACAGGCAAAGATTCGCCGCGCACGGCTATCGTGGTTTCCGATGAATCCGGCGATTATCGCGCCGAACTGCGCTGGCTTGCCGGCGCCTTGGATCGCCTCGGATTGCTCACCGCGCACGTTTGCGCCCCGCAGGATCTCGTCTTCACCGAAGAAGCGATGTTCGTGCGCCTTGAAGACGGTAAAGAAGAAAAGATCGACGCGCTCTACCGCAACTTCGAACTGTTCGACCTGATGAACGTTCCCAAGCAAGAATTGATGCTGTACGCCGCGCGCCACAACCGCGTGAAAATGACGCCGCCGCCGAAGGCGCATCTTGAAGAGAAGCTCTCGTTCGCGCTGTTCCATCATTTCGCGCTCGAAAAACTTTGGCAAGCGGAGATGGGCAAAGACGTTTTCGCGCGTCTGAAGAGGATCTTTCCGCAGACGTGGGTTCTCGATCCGCGTCCGCTGCCCGCGCAAGCCGCCATTCACGGTTTGCAAGCCTCCGGCATTCCGGTCACGGATTGGATGCAGCTCGCGGAACTGGGCAAGAGCGAACGCGACTACGTCATCAAGCCGTCCGGATTCTCAGAACTTGCGTGGGGCTCGCGCGGCGTGCGCGTGGCCAACGATCTGCCTAAGGAAGAATGGATCGCCACGATCTCCGAGGCGTTGGACCAGTATGCAAAAACGCCGCGTATTCTGCAGCGTTTTCACAAGGGCAAGCGCGTTCGCCAGAACTACTTCGACCGCAAGGCCGACGATGTGCGCGGCTTCGAGGGCCGCGTG
>JBHEMM010000004.1:90460-93220 GCA_046262595.1 Vulcanimicrobiaceae bacterium | reverse complement strand
AAATACATCCCGCTATGCCAAGTCGAAGGCGGTCGTTTCGAAGTGCGCGACAGCCCGCTGTCCGAATTCGGCGTCCTCGGCTTCGAATATGGCTATTCGCTCGCCGACCCCAAGACGCTCGTGCTGTGGGAAGCGCAGTTCGGCGATTTCAACAACGGCGCGCAGATCATCATCGATCAATTTATCGCTGCGGGGCAGGCGAAATGGGGTCAGACCGCGCGTTTGACACTGCTGCTTCCGCACGGCTACGAAGGCATGGGTCCCGAACATTCCAGCGCGCGGCTCGAGCGCTTTCTGCAGCTTGCCGCGGAAGGAAACTTACGCGTTGCGAACCTTTCAAACGCGTCGAACTACTATCACCTGCTGCGTCAGCAAGCGACGATGCCGCAGCCGGTTCCGCTCGTCATCATGACGCCGAAATCGCTGCTGCGCCAAGAGACGGCCGGCGGCCGCATCGAGGAGATGGCGCAAGGCAAATTCCGCCCCGTTATCGACGATCCGAATGCCGAAGAGAAAACGCGCGTGGAACGGCTCTTGCTCTGCACCGGGAAAATCTATCATGACCTCACGCAGCACGAACTCTACGCGGCGATGAGGAAAACGGCGATCGTGCGCATCGAGCTGCTCTCACCGCTACCGTACACGCAGATCAACGACGTCATTGCGACGTACCCGAACTTGAAGAAACTCGTGTGGGTGCAGGAAGAGCCGAAGAACATGGGCGCGCGCGCGTACGTGCGCCGCCGGCTCATCGAGCGCATGCAGGCGGCGCTGGAGATCGATTATGTCGGCCGGCCCTACCGCGCGTCGCCCTCCGAAGGGTATCCGGGCGCTCACGCCGTCGAGCAGGAGCGGCTCGTCAAAGAAGCGCTCACGGAATAGTCGCGCGAACGCGATGGCGAAAGCTACTCCATCAATTTCATCATGAAGTAGGTCCAACCTAGGGCGCTCGTCTTCGCGCTTTCTTTCAAGTTTGCGCCGGCGCCATGCCCGCCTTCGGTTACTTCGTAGAACAGATACGGCACGCCCATCGCCTGCAGCTTCGCCGCAAATTTGCGCGCGTGCTGCGGACCGACGCGGTCGTCTTTGGTGGTCGTCCAAAGAAACGGTTCGGGATAGGCGACGCCGGCTTTGAGATTTTGATACGGCGAAATCGAGGCTAGAAACGCGCGCTGCGCCGGAACGGAAACACTGCCGTACTCACCCACCCACGACGCGCCCGCTTGAATCTGTTCGAACCGCAGCATGTCCAGCAGCGGCACCTCGATCTGCACGGCGTTCCACATCTCCGGATGCTGCGTGAACTCCACGCCCATCAGCAGCCCGCCGTTCGAGCCGCCCACGATGCCCAACCTGCGCGGGCTCGTAATCTTGCGCGTGATCAGGTCTTTACCGACCGCATAGAAATCGTCGTAAATGCGTTGGCGGTGCACGTTTAAGCCCGCTTCGTGCCAAGCCGGGCCGAACTCGCCGCCGCCGCGGATGTTCGCAAGCACGAACACGCCGCCGCGCTCGAGCCACAGTTTTCCCGTCGTTGCCGAGTACACCGGCGTTTCGGAGATTTGGAAACCGCCGTACGCGTTGAGCACCGTCGGATTGGCAGCGTTGAAGCGCATGTTCTTCGGGTGCACGACGAAGTACGGAACGTTCGTGCCGTCTTTCGATACCGCTTCATGCTGCTCGACCACATCTTTGGACGCATCGAACTGATTCGGCAGCGCTTTGATCTTTACGGGCGCGCTGCCCGGCGCTTCGTCGAGATAGAGGGACGTCGGCATAAGGAACCCCGACACGCGCAAAAACGCCCGGTCGTCGTGCAGATTCGTATCGGCGATATCGATCGATGCGTTGTCGGGAAGCGCCAAACGCCGCGCCGACCACGCGTTCCCCGCCGCCGGGGTAATAACGAAGGCGCGTCCGCGAACGTTCTGATACGACGTCAGAAGCAACTCGTCTTTCGCGACGGAGACGCTGCCGATCGACTCGCGCGGTCCGGGCCGATACACCAGCGAAGGATGCAGATGATTTGGATCCGCTTGTGCGCCAGCCAACGGGACGGATACGAGCGAACCCTGCGAAAACACCGTGCCGTCCACGCTCCAGTTTTCGTTGAGCGAAAGCAACAGCCGTCCATCCAGCAAGCCGCTCACGTCGGACTTTGCCGGGATGTTCAGCTTATGCAGCGCATCGCCGGCGAGCAGGTAAAATTCGCTCGTGAAAAAGGTGACGCCGCGGCGCACGACCACGGCCGTATGGTCTTGCCCGTCATGGAGCGTGAACGGATCCACGCTGACGTCGCTTTTGCTGCCGCGGAAAACTTCAACCGCGGATGAAAGCGGCTGTCCGCGCTGCAGCCGCTTGACGACGTACGGATAGCCTGACGCGGTGAGTTCTCCCGGCTCCCATGCACGCGAAACCAGCAGCGTTGCATCGTTTACCCAGGCGACGGATTGTTTTGCGCGCGGAAGCGCAAAGCCGTCCGGCACGAAGCGGTCGGCGGCGAGATCGTATTCGCGGATGCTGACGGCGTCTTCACCGCCGTCCGAAAGCGAGAGCAGGCAGCGGCTTTGCTCCGGCTCTGCGCAGTCCGCACCCTTCCACACCCAATTCGCATGTTCGCTTGACGCGAGCGCATCGAGATCCAGCTGTTGAAGGTCGGCCAGGTACTCGGGCTGTGCCATCGGGCGGTGGTAGACCGGCGCCTGATCGGTCAGCGCTGGGTTCGGAATCTCGGCCACCACCACACCGCGCTCCTTGACC
>JBHEMM010000004.1:82793-90450 GCA_046262595.1 Vulcanimicrobiaceae bacterium | reverse complement strand
GACCACAAGGGCGAAGACGTGCGGTAGCTTTGAAGAGTCGTGCGCCGCCAGACGCCGCGCACGTGTGCTGCGTCCTGCCAAAAATTGTACAGTTGGCCGCGCAGCTCTTGCGGATACGGAATGCGGCCCGCGAACTCGTTAATCTTCAACGCCTGCGCATAAAGCGCCGCGTAATGCGGATCGCGCTCGAGCACGGGCAGCGTGCGCGCATTCTGCGCGTGCACCCAGGCCATCGATCGTGCGCCGTCTTTGTCTTCAAGCCACAAAAACGGATCGGCGCCGCCGGCAAAGCCGGGCGCGGCTTTCGCGATCGTCCGTTGCGCCGGGCCCGCTGAGACGCTCGCGCCTGCGGGAGGAATCGCGCTGGCCGTGATTGCGACGGCCGTAAGCAGTGCCGCCGCGGCGGCCGATCGAAGCATGCCGTTCATTCCATCTCCTTCACGGGTGCGTCCAGCATGCACCTTATCCGCGCTGCGACCGCTTCCTACCACGGTTTTCCGAAGCCGGCGAGCAGCGATGGTATATCAGGCGCGCTTTGAAAAAGCGGCACGTCGGCCGGCGGTACGAAGCCTTCGCGCGAAAACGTCGCGAACAGCGCGAGCAACTCATCGTAATAACCGCCGGCATTGAGCAGTCCGATCGGCTTGCGATGAATGCCCAGCTGCGCCCACGTCAAGATCTCACAGAACTCATCCATCGTGCCGTAGCCGCCGGGCAGCGCGACGAAGCCGTCGCTGATATCGGCCATCAGCGCTTTGCGTTCGTGCATCGAACCGACGACGTGCAGCGTCGTTAGGGCGCCGTGCGCGATCTCGGCCGTCATCAGCGCTTGCGGAATGACGCCGATGACGCGGCCGCCTGCCTCGAGCGCGGCATCGGCGAGCACCCCCATCAATCCCACGCGGCCGCCGCCGTAAACGATGCCGGCCCCGCTTGCAATGACGGCGCGTGCCGCGTCGGCGGCAATCCGCGCGTAACGCGGATCGGCTCCAGTGCGCGCGCCGCAGAAAATCGTCAAATACCGTTTGGGCATGGCGCGCGCTTTTGGCGGGCCTTGCGCGCGCGCCTGCCGAACGCGCGCCGCGTGAAGAATCGCGTTCCGGACGACGGCATCGTTCGCGTATTCCGCGAGCGCCGGCGTGCCAGCTTGATGTGCGTGATTACCGGCCTTCGCCCCTGCGAGATCGACGAAACGGCCAAGACGCTCAAGCGCTTGTGCGGAACGGGCGGCACGGCGAAGAACGGCGTCGTGGAGATTCAAGGCGATCATCGCGAGAAGATTACCGAGTTTTTCCGTTCGCAAGGACGCGCGGTGAAGAAAGCGGGCGGGTGATGCGCCCGCGCCCCGCACTGCTCGCGGCCGCGGCGATCTTCGTGTGTGTCTACATCGCTCTGGATTTCAATAAGCTCTACGCGCTGCGCTACGGTGCCGATACCGGCACGTTCTTGCAGTTTCTCCTGAACGAAGCGCACAACCGCGGATCGTGGAACAACGCCGAATACCGTCCGCATCTGCAGGTGCACGATTCCTGGGCGCTGCTCGCGCTCGTGCCGCTGCTGGCCGCTTTCCCGTTCGCGCAGACGCTGCTGGTGCTGCAGGTGGCAGCGATCGCGGCAGGGGCGATCGCGCTCTACGCGCTCGCGCGCGTGTTTGGTGCAACCGAACGCAACGCCGCTGTGGCAGGCGTTGCGTATCTGCTCTCGCCGAGCGCGCAGGGGATCGCATACGGCAATTTTCTCGAGAACGTCTTCGTTCCGGTCATCGCCGTACTGGGCGCACTTGCGGCCCGCCGCCGCGCGCTGCTTGCGACGGTGCTTTGCGCGCAGGTGCTGCTGGGGCTCAAAGAAGATGAAGCGCTTTTTTTATGCTGGTTCGGCGTTGCGTGCGCGCTTTGGTGGGACAGGCGCATCGGCATCGCGGTCAGCGTGCTCGCGGCCGCCAACGGCGCCGCATTCGTTCTGTACGAACGTTTTGCAGGCGTGCATCCTTCGATTCCGGCGTATGCGCTGCACGTGGACGATCCGCTTGTAAAGGCGGCGTTTTTTCTGGCGCTGATCGCACCGTTCGGGTTCGCGCCGTTGTGGCTTGGAAAGCGTTTGCTGCTGGCGCTGCCTTTGGTTGCTGAATTGACATTCAACCGGCCGTGGACGTATCCCGTCGCGCGTATCGGAACGCACTGGACGGCTCCGGTTTTTGCAGCGGCAGCTATTGCGTCGGCGTACGTCGTCGCAAAGCGTCCGCGCACCGCGATCCCGATGCTCGTCATGGCGATCCTTTGCGCGCTTACCATTAATGATACCGTTTTAAAGATCGGACGCTGGCCGTTCATCGTGGATTCGCATGCCTATGCCGCCGCGGCGGCGTTGCGCGAGAGTGGACGCGCCGGATTTATACGGCGCGCCGACGAGGGCGTTTACGCCGTTGCAGGCGCCAATCCGCACGCCGAACTGGAACGGCGGCGCTCGAACGAAGCGGGATACTGCCCGGCGTACGACACCGATGCGCGCGCATTTTTCGCCTCGCTGCACATGGGCGCTTGGCCAAAAGGCGTTACGCTCTGCAAAGGGGTACCCGTTTACAAATGAAACACAAACTTCTCGTGCGCGCGCCCGCCGGGCGCAGCTTCGCGCTGGCGCTCGAACAGGGCGAGGATGCGCCGCTGGCCATGCTCGAGGTTTTGCTCACGGAGCATGCCATTGCGACGCGCCGCACGGACAATTCGGATATCGGTCTGCCGCTGCTCGATCTTTGATGCGCGAACCTTCAGGTCCCGGCATGTGGCAGACGTACCGGCGGCTGCGCGCGACCCCGCTGCGCGAATTTCCGACCTATTTGTTCGACGTCTCGCAAGCGTACGGGCCGGTGTGCACGTTTCGCGTTCCCTGGCGGCGGTTTTATTTTCTGAACGATCCGGCGGCGATCAAAGACGTGCTCGTGACGCAGCAGCAGCACTTTACGAAGTCGGAAGGCACGCGCGCGATGCGCGAATTGCTCGGCGAAGGTCTGGTCACCAGCGAAGAGCCGCTGCACCGGCAGATGCGGCGCATCGTGCAGCCGGCATTTCATAAAACGCGCATCGCCGGTTACTTGCGCACGATGCACGAATATGCGCACGCGTGGCGCGCCCCCGTGGGCGTCTTCGACATGCACGCGCAGATGATGGAACTCACACTGCGCATCGCCTCCAAAACGCTTTTCGGCGCCGACGCCGGCGAAGAGGCGGATCGCGTCGGCGCGGCCTTGCAAGAAGTCGTGCGCATTTTTCCCGACGTGCTCGGCCCCTTCGGCGCGATCAAACGGCGCCTTCCATTCGGTCCGGCGGCAAACTTCCGCAGAGCCCGCGCCATCCTCGATATCATCGTGCTGCGCCTGATCGCCCAGCGGCGCGCGAGCGGTGAGGATCGCGGCGACGCACTCTCCATGCTGCTGGCATCGCGCGATGCCGATACGAACCTGACCTTGAGCGACCGGCAAGTGCGCGACGAAGTCATGACGCTGTTCGTCGCCGGGCACGAGACGACGGCGAACGCGCTGACCTGGACGTGGTATCTGCTCGCGAAGTATCCGCACGCTGCACAGCGTTTGCGCGACGAGCTGCGCGCCGATCCGCAAACGGCCTATTTAGACGGGGTTCTCAACGAAACGATGCGGCTGTATCCGCCGGTTTGGATTCTCGGCCGCGACGCGCGCGCCGACGTGGATGCGGGCGGCTGGCGCTTGCGCAAAGGTGCGACGGTGCTGATCAGCCAGCTCGTCATGCACCGCTCGGCCGCGTATTTCGACGAACCGCTCGTTTTCAAGCCGGAGCGCTGGGGGGATATCGGCGAGCTGCCGCCGTTCGCGTACTTCCCCTTCGGCGGCGGTGCACGCAAGTGCATCGGCGATCAATTCGCTTGGAGCGAAGCGCGCACCGAATTGGCTGCACTGGTGCAGCGTTACCGCTTCGCGCTCGCCGATCCGGCGCAGGAAGTGGTGCCGGAACCGATCATCACGCTGCGCCCGCGCGGTCCGCTGCTGATGAAGGCGGTTTAGGCCGGAACCAACTGCTCCTGACCCGCGCCCGCCTGGCGCAGCGCATCGCCGATCATCTGTTCCTGCAGTTCTTTGACCGCCCAGCGCGCCTGCATCTCCGGCGAAAGCTTGTCGATCGGGTCGAAGTAGAGAAACGCTTTCCCAGGTTTGACGCTGGGAGCGGCATACACGGCAATGCCCGTCTCGCGGTCGTAATGTTCGAAGCTGTGAACGTCGCGCTTGCCGCCGCCGCCCGGAGCGTCGCACACGAACGTCGGCGAATTAAATCCGGCGGTACTCCCGCGCACGAATTTTTCGATGTCCGTTGCGGTTTGTATGGTCGTGCGGAGTTCTTCGACGCCCTTGACCATATCGTGCATATAGACGTAGTACGGGTGAACGTTGATGTGCCCCAGCCGTTTTACCAGCAGCTGCATGCGCTCGGGCGTGTCGTTGACGCCGCGGATGAGCACCGACTGGTTGCGTACGAAGATGCCGCGTTCGAAGAGCATGTTCATCGCGATCTGCGAGATCCACGTGATCTCTTCGGGAGCGTTGAAGTGCGTGTGCAGAACGACTTCTTTGCCCATCGTGCGGCCGCGGTCGACGATCGCTGTGAGCGCGTCCAGCCATTCCTTGTGCGTGATGATCTTCATGGGCATGATCGCCGGGCCTTTGGTGGCGAAACGCATCCGCCGCACGTGCGGAATATCGAGCAGCGCGTTGCCGATCAGCTCGATGTTTTTGGGAGGCAATTGATACGTGTCGCCGCCCGAGATGACGATGTCTTCGAGTTCGGGGCGCTCGGCGATATATTTGAAGGCGTCGTCCCACTGCTTGGGCGTCTTCGCGAGCGTCATCTTGTCGACGACGTCCGTATCGGGCCCGATGGCGTACGAACGCGTGCAGAAGCGGCAGTATACCGGGCACGTGTTCAACGGCAAAAACAGCGCCTTGTCCACGTAACGGTGAACCAAGCCCGGAACCGGCGAGTCGTCCTGTTCGTGCAGCGAGTCGAGGGTGAGGCGCGGATGGTCCGGCAGCAGAGTGCTCGCTACGGGAATGAACTGCCGCCGGATCGGATCGCCGTACGGATCGTTCCAGTCTATGAGCGCGAGCGCGTACGGCGACACGCGAACCGCCATCGGCGCGCGGTCGAAGCCGGCCTGCGCGTCTTCGATAAACGCGGCGGACGCTAAATCTTTGATCGTCTCGAGCAGCTCCGCGGGCGTTTTTACGGCATGTTTCTGCTGCCAGAGATGATCGAGAAACGTGTGTTCGCCGACCTCGCGGTATGCCGGAACGTGGCGCCAGAACTCGCCCTGCTTGAGATTTTTGTATTCGAGCGATTGCGGATCGACTGGCGGTTTTTTGTGAACGATCGCGTTCATGAGCGGCCTCCGGTATAGACGGTGTTGAAATACGCGTGAATCGGCGGATGATCGCGCAGCGTTTGCAGCGCGGTTGCGGCGTGGTCTTTCGCGTAGCCGTTGCCGACGATCATCGTCACGTCTTTGCCCACGCCCTCGGCGCCGAGCGCCGCTGCGGTGAACGACGTGGACATCGAAAAAAAGTAGACGACGCCTTCGTCCTTCGTGCAAAGGATCGATGCCAGCTCGGTTCCCGGGACGTTCACGCAGTTGACGACCAGGTCGGCGAGCTTCGGGGCGATGGCGGTCACTTGCCGCGAAACGACGAGCGCGTCTCGCGCATCCGCTTCTAAGAACGCGTCCACGAGGCCGCTTCGTTGCAGCAGCAGCGCGCCGTCCGAGCTTGCGCTCGGCGCGATGCCGATAACGCGGCCGCCCGTGCCGGTCTGCGCTTTGGCTTGCGCGCACGCCAAGATGCCGGATTTCCCGTCGGCGCCAATGACGATGACCGTCATGCCGGGTTTCGCCATGCGCTTGACCTGGGCGGGCGCGCCGGCGACGTCGAGAACGGCGAGCGCAACTTCGTCGTCGATGTCGTCCGGCAGTTTTGACCATAGCCCGGAGGCAAAAAGCACCGCTTTGCCGCGGATGCGCACGCGGCCGGTCTTAACATCCAGGTCCGTGATGCTTTCGATGTAAAGCGGCGTGAGGGTGAGCGAAACCAGGGAAGCAATGCGATCGTCTTTTTGCAGATTCGCGCGGCCGCGCAGACGTTCGCCGACTTTGAGCACGCGTCCGATGAACATGCCGCCGCTGCCGGTAACGGGATTATGCTGTTTACCGCGTTCCCGCACCGTGGCGGCGATGAGATCCGCAATACGGCCCGCCTGACCGCTGCACGCATCGTGCATCTGTTTGAACGAGGCCGAGTCGATGTTGAGCGTTTCGACGTCGCACAAAATTTCATTCTCGTGCGCGATGGGCCTATTGTCGAGCTTCCATGCGGTCTGCGGCATGGCGCCGGGCGGCTCGATGACGCGATGCGTCCCGAGATCGTGCAGCTCGCGCTTCGATGCGATGCTCATTGAACGCTGATTCCTCCGCGTTCGAACGGCGTCGAGAGCACGATCGTCGTCTTCGTGCGCGCCATGCCCGGCACGCACTTCAAGCGTGAGAGCAGCTCGTCCAAATGCGCCGTCGAGCGCGTCATCACTTTTAAAACGAACGCCTCCTCACCGGCGACGCTGTGCACCTCGAGCACTTCCGGCAGCTGGGCGAGCGCTTGCGTGAAGGTGTCGTACCGCGCTTCCGGCGCGGTGTAGCAGCTTACAAATGCGACGAGCTCTAGGCCGAGCAGCTTGCTGTCGAGCTGCGCGGCGTATCCGCGCACGTAGCCCTTGGCTTCGAGCCGCTTAACGCGGTCGTGAACGGCAGGGGGCCGCAAACCAACGAGCGACCCGAGCTCGGCAAACGTGGACCGCGCGTTGCGCTGGAGCGCCTCGAGCAGATGCAGGTCCAGTTCGTCCAGTTCGCCGGACTCGACAGCGATGTTCGACCGTTTGTCCATAATTCCGAACAACGTTCGGTTTAAAAACTATAACACCCGCGGTTTGTTCGGGCAAGAGGCGACACGCCAAGAGCGCGCTGTGGCTGGGTGGAAGGCCGTTTCTATGCTCCGCTTTCTCGCCCTGGCCGCCATCGCGGCGCTGCTTGCCGCTTGTTCGAGAGGCGTGCAGGAAGGTGGTCGCGCGCGCGCGGCAGGCGCGATCCGCTTCGATATCGCCGCGGACCCCGCGAATCTGAATCCGCTCTTTCTGCATCAGGACGCTTCGTCGGTCGAGCAGCAGATGGCGAGGCTCGCGTTCCTTCCGTTCATCGATTTGGACGCGCGCGGCCGTGCCGTGCCCGAACTGCTCGAGCGCATCCCGACGATCGCGAACGGCGGCGTCTCGCCGGATGGGCGCACGATCGTCTACCGCTTGCGCGCGGGCATCCGATGGAGCGACGGCGTGCCCGTCGGCGCGGGCGACGTGCTCTTCACGCTGCAGGCCATTCTCGATCCGCGCAATCCGGTGCCCTCGCACGAGGGATACGATCTCATCGATCGGGCGCGAGCGCGCGATGCGCGCACGGTCGTCTTTCATTTGCGCCGGGCGTGGGCGCCGGCGGTGACGACGTTTTTCTCGTACGGGTTCCGCCCGCAATTCGTTTTGCCGCGGCATATTTTGGCACGGGAAAGGCCGCTGGCGCAGGCGCCTTTCAACGCAGCGCCCGC
>JBHEMM010000004.1:21760-82783 GCA_046262595.1 Vulcanimicrobiaceae bacterium | reverse complement strand
GCGCCCGCCGTAGGCGACGGCCCATACACGTTCGTTTCCTGGCATCGCGGCGAGTCCATCGCGTACCGTCCGAACGCGCGCTATTGGCGCGGCACGCCGCGAAACGGCGGCTTGGACATCCGCATCATTCCTGATCCCCAAACGAATCTGGTGCTGCTGCGCGCCGGCGGATTAGACTGGAATCTGATCGCGCCTTCGCAGCAGCGCACGCTTGCCAACGCCGGTTCCATCCGCTACGCCGACGTTCCGACAGCCGTTGTCGCCGGCGCAGTTCTGAATCTTTCTCATGCGCCGCTCAACGACGTGCGCGTGCGGCGCGCGCTCGCGATGGCGATCGACCGCACGCAGATCAGCAAGAAAATCACGCTGGGCCATTACCCGGTCACCGACGTCCTGCAGCCGCGCTTTTCATGGGCGTACGATCCCGCGGTGCACGAGCCGGCGTACGATCCGCGCGCCGCCGATGCGCTGCTCGATGCGGCGGGCTGGCCCCGGGGTCCGGGCGGTGTGCGCAGCAAGAACGGCAAAGCGCTCGCGCTGGTCTACGTGCAGTTTCCCGAATCGGCCACGGGCGTGCGCGTCGCGACCGATATTCAAGCAGAGCTGCGCGAACGCGGCATCAGCGTGGAGTTGAAGTCGGTCAGCAACGCGCAACTGTTTTTGCCTTCCGCTCGCGGCGGCACGCTGGCGAGCGGCGATTTCGACCTCGCGTACGTCCCGTTCACCATGGGTGCGGATCCGGACGACTCGTCGATCCTCAGCTGCGCCGGCGCTTCGAACTACATGCGCTACTGCAACCCGCGTGTCGACGCGCTGGAACGCCAAGCGCTTTCGACGCCCGCGCAGCCGGCGCGCAAAGCGCTCTACGGACGCATCCAGCGCATCGTCGCAGCCGACGTGCCGATTCTGTACCTGTTCGATGCGCAATATATCTATGCGTACCGCGCGCAATTGCGGGGTTTCGGTCCGAATGCGTTTTTGCCGACCTGGAATGCGGCGCGCTGGAGATTAGCGCGCTAAAGACCACGTTTCGGGGGCGACGGGATACTGCAGCATGTTGCGCGCGAATCCGCGCACGCGTCGGTTCACGCCGTCGAACCACGTCATGTAATACAGGGGAATGACCGGAGCGTTCTCATGGACGATCCGCTGCATCTGCATGAAGTCGGCGCGGCGCCGCGCCGAGTCGCGCGTGACGGCCTGATCGGCGAACAGCGCCTCAAACCGCGGGTCGCAGAAGCGCGATATATTATCGCCGTTCACGCCGGCTTGCGCGCACGTGAATACGATCGACTGTTCGGGATCGCCCCCGCCCAGCCAGCCGTCGATTGCGAGCGTAAAGCGTCCGTTGCGGATCGGGCCGTCCGGCGCATTGAACAGCGCCGTCGGAAACGTTTTTATGGTAACGCGGAAACCCGCGCGGTCCAAGTCTTGCTGTACGGTGGTGGCGATGCGCGTCCAAAGCGGATTCTCGCCCTGAATGACGAGCGTCAATTCGCCGGCGTAGGCCGGGAGCGCAGCGCGCACGTACGGCCGGACGCTGCTATCGTAAAAACCTCGCATGACCGGCGGCAGAAAGGATGCCGCCTCAGGGTACACGCTGCCGAACGTCTTTGCGACCGAACGCATGTCGATGCTGCCGGCGATTGCGCGCCGCACCGCCGCACCGCTCGTTCCGGGTGCCGTCGTTTGCACGGTAATCCATTCCGTGCCGTTGAGCGGCGTGCGCACGACCGTAATTCCGCGCGCGCGCATGGCCAGCGCGATGGCTTGCGGCGTATCGAGCGGCGCGATATCGACCTCTCCCGAGCGCAGCGCGAGCGAGGCCGTATTGGCGCTGGGAATCATCCGTAGTTCGATGCGTTCAATTTTCGGCTTGGGCGAAAAGTATGGATTTGCTGCAAGCTCGATGCGGTCGCCGCGGCGCCACTGCACCACCCGGTAGGGCCCGGTGCCGAACGCATGATTCTCCCAATCGGCGCCTTGCAAGGCGGTGCTCTTGAACGCGTGCGCCGGTAAAATTCCGAAGGCAAAATCGGATTGGGCGAAGAGATCGTTCACCGCGGCGTTCCATGGGCGCTTCAGATTGACGATGACCGTATAGCGATCGGGTGCCGTAAGCGAGGCAATGCGGCGGTACGAATCCTGAGAAAGAACGGGATTGCGCGTATCTGCGATCGCGCGGAACGTGAAGGCGACGTCGGCCGACGTGAGTTCGACGCCGTCGGCGAAGCGCACGCCGCGGCGAAGGCGGTACACGATGCGGCGCCGGTCGCGAGAAATCCGCGGCATGCGCGCGAGCAGCAGCGGCACCTCGCGGTTGTGCTCGTCGAGTCCGGTGAGCGTCTGCACGACGAGCAGATCGTTGCCGATCGTTTCCTGGTCGTGCGCAAGGAGCGGATTGAGTGAAGTCGGGTTCGCCAGATCCGCAATCCGCAGAACGGATCCGCCGCCGCGCGCTTGGCAGGCGCTCACTGCGGCGATGAGAGCGCACACGAGCAGCCGCCCGGGCAAGCGGAGCATCATTATCTACAGCGCTTTAACGGCCGCAACCAAACCGTTCACGCTCGTTTTTGCATCGCCGAACAGCATGCCGGTCTTCGGATCTTCATACAGCGGATTTTCGATGCCGGCGAAGCCCGAGCGCATCGATCGCTTGAGCACGACGACGTTCGCGGCTTTATCGACGTCGAGAATCGGCATGCCGTAGATAGGCGATGAAGTGACGTTGCGAGCGGCGGGATTCGTGACGTCGTTCGCGCCGATCACAAGGGCGACGTCGGTGCGCGCAAACTCCGGATTGACGTCGTCCATGTCGTAGAGCTGATTGTACGGAACGTTGGCCTCGGCGAGCAGCACATTCATGTGGCCGGGCATGCGGCCCGCCACCGGGTGAATCGCATACTTGACGGCGACGCCTTTTTTTTCGAGCTGGTCGGCCAGCTCACGCACGCTGTGCTGCGCTTGGGCGACGGCCATACCGTAGCCCGGCACGACGATCACTTGATGCGCGTAGGCCAGCATAATCGCCACGTCGTCGACACTTACCGCGCGAACGTTTTGCGGAGCGCCCGATGACGACGCTACTTCCGTGCCGCCCGCCGCGCCGAACGCGCCGAACAGCACGTTGCTCAACGGGCGGTTCATCGCTTTACCCATCATGATCGTCAGCAGTGTTCCGGATGCGCCAACGAGCGTGCCGCTCACGATGAGCAGCTCGTCGTTGAGTTCAAAGCCGGCAATCGCTACTGCGACGCCGGTAAACGAGTTGAGCAGCGAGATAACCACCGGCATGTCGGCGCCGCCGATCGGCAGCACGAACAGCACGCCGAACGCGAGCGCGCCGAGCATCATTCCGGCGAACCAATACCACTGCACCTCGCCCGTCGCCGCCATGATCACCAGCGCGATCGCGCAGATCGTCAGGCCCAGCAGCGCGTTTACCGCCTGCTGGCCCTTGTACGTCACCGGACGTCCGGTCATCCATTCCTGCAGTTTCAGAAATGCGATGATGGAGCCGGCGAAGCTCACCGCGCCGATAATTCCGGAGATAACGAGCGAAACGACGACGAGCAGATTGAACGAGGGCACGCCGGTCGAACCGTGCGCGTACTCGTTGGCCAAAAACTCGGCCGTCGAAATGAGCGCGGCGGCACCGCCGCCGGCGCCGTTGAATAATGCCACCATCTGCGGCATCGCCGTCATCTTCACTTTGAGCGCCGAGTACAATCCGATGGCGCCGCCGATCACCATGCCGATAAGAATCGCCCACCAGCCGATGCCGTCGATCTCCCAGATTGAAGCGGCGATGGCGAGCAGCATGCCGACGGCTGCGTAGCGGTTGCCGGCGCGCGCGCTCGCGGGCGAACCTAATTTTTTCAGCCCGACGATGAAGAGCGCGACCGCCGTCAGCGTCGCCGCGTAAAAGAATATTTCGCGCGCGAGCAGATACGAACTGGGCTCGGTCACTTCTTCGAGGGCTCCTTCTTCTTGAACATCTGCAGCATCCGTTCCGTCACCGCGAACCCGCCGACGACATTGATCGTCCCCAGCGTCACGGCCAAAATCGCAAGCGTCGTCATCAGCGGCCCGCTCAGATGCGCACCGAACACCGTTGCCACAACGAAGATCGCGCCGACGAGGACGACGCCGTGAATGGCGTTCGTTGCGGACATGAGCGGCGTATGCAGCGTCGCCGGAACCTTAGAGATCACTTCGAAGCCGACGAAGATCGCCAGCGCGAACACCAGCAGCATGCCGAACAGATCGTGGACGAACTGCATCGTGCTCAACTGAGGGCGCCCGCTGCAAGCGCGTCGATCGTTGGCTTGTGCACGATCTCGCCGCCGTGCACGATCGTCGTGCCGCGCGTGATTTCATCCTCCATATCGAGCACGAGCGTGCCGTCCTTGAGCATGTTCGACAGCAGCGCCTGCACGTTTCGCGAATACAACTGGGACGCGTGGTACGGCATCGTCGAGGCGAGATTCGTTTGCCCGATAATCTGCACGCCGTTCGGCGAGACCACCGTGCGGTCGCGCTCGGTCAGCTCGCAATTCCCGCCCGCCTCAGCCGCGAGATCGACGATCACCGCACCGGCGTGCATGGCCGTGACCGCCTCTTTCGTGATCAGCACCGGGGCACGGCGGCCCGGCACCAGCGCTGTCGTGACGACGACGTCGGATGCGCCGATCGCGTCGACCATGAACTGCCGCTGCTTGGCGATCTGTTCGGGCGTGAGCTCTTGCGCGTAACCGCCCGCCGCCTGCGCGTCCACGCCGAGATCGATCTCGAGAAACGCCGCGCCCAAACTCTGCACCTGCTCTTTGACGATCGCGCGCGTGTCGTACGCGCTGACGACGGCGCCTAACCTGCGCGCCGTCGCGATGGCTTGCAGCCCGGCAACGCCGGCGCCTAAGATCAGAACTTTGGCCGGCGGTATCGTTCCGGCGGCGGTTGTGAGCATCGGAAAAAACTTCGGTAAGGCCGAGGCCGCAATCAACACGGCTTTGTAGCCGGCGATATTGCTTTGCGAACTGAGCGCGTCCATCGACTGCGCGCGTGTGATGCGCGGGATTGCATCCATGGAAAGAGCGGTGATACCGGCGTCCGCTAAGCGTTTTACGTACTCCGGGTCGCCCAGCGGCGCGAGCAAGCCGACCAAAACCGCGCGTTTGGGCATTGCCATCAGCGCCGCCTCGCCCGGACGGCCCACGGTAACGACGGCATCGGCATCCGAGAGGAGCGCCGCTTCATCGTCGACGATCGCCGCGCCCGCACGGGTATAGTGATCGTCTAAGAACGCTGCGCGCGAGCCGGCGCCGCGCGCGACTTTCACCGACACGCCGGCCTTGCTCAGTTTCGCGACCGTTTCGGGCACGAGCGCTACGCGGTTTTCACCGGGCGCTGCTTCACGCGGTACCGCCAGATTCATGCCCGCAGGTTCCGCGCGGGGAGTACGAACCCTGCGACCTTTATCGGATGCGAATCGTGTTGCGCAACGTGCCGATCTTTTGAATTTCGACCTCGACGACGTCGCCGTCTTGGAAAAACTCCGGCGGCGTGCGCGCAAAGCCCACGCCGTCGGGCGTGCCCGTTGCGATGATGTCGCCCGGTTCGAGCGTCATGCCTTTGCTGAGCTCCGCGATAATCCGCGTCACGCTAAAAATCATCTGCCCCGTATTGGAATCTTGTTTACGCGCGCGGTTCACGCGCGTCGTGATGTGCAGACGGTGCGGATCGTCGATCTCGTCGGTTCCGGCGATCCACGGTCCCATCGGGCAGCTGTTGTCCAGGCTCTTGCCTTTGAGCCACTGCAGGTGCGTGCGCTGCAGATCGCGCGCCGTGATGTCGTTCAAGCACGTGTATCCGAACACCGCCCGCATCGCTTCTGATTCCGAAGCGTTTTTGATGCGTTCGCCGATGATGACGGCGAGCTCGCCTTCCCAATCGTACTCATGCGAGACGGCGGCATCGAATTCGAGCGCCGTGTCGGGGTCCGCAATCGCGGTGGGCGCCTTGGAAAAGAAGGTCGGCACGTCGGGAAGCTTGAGCTCGCGTCCGGAGGCGCGCGCGCCTTCCTTCGCGTGCTCTAAATAGTTGCGGCCGACGCAGAACACATTTTTGCGCGGCCGCAGCGGCGCGCCGAGTGTCACACTGTCCAGCGCGAGCGGCGTGCCGGCAGCGCGCTCAGCGCGCTGGCTCGCCGGCAGCTCGATGTACTCCAGAAGCGTCGCGCAAGCGATCGGGACGATGTGTTCATCTTCTATCCGGCCGGGGCGCATCGCACCGTCCCGGTAGAAGCTGACGTACCGCACGCGTTACGGTTTGGGCGAGGGCGACGCGACGGCGCGCTTAACGGCGGCGTTGATGTCGGGCAAGTGCTTGGCGCGCTCGCGATCCGCTTTTTGCTGCTCGGCGCGCAGGCGCGTGTACGCTTCAATCGTTTGGCGCTTGGCTTCCTTGACGATGAGCGTGGCCGCGCCGGGCTTGCCGGCCCACGTGCCTCCGGCGGAAATCAAGGAAGGAACGCGCAGAAGTTTCTTCGTCCGCGCATCGTAGTCGTACCGCACCGCATACAATCCCGCCGTTGCGGTGCCGTTGGCACGGCGGATCCACATCTGCATGGCGTTGCCCAGCGTCATTGTATCGAAAGCCTGGTTGCCGGAAAGCGTGCCGTGCTCGACACGAACCACCTGACCTAAGCGGTTCACTTCGACTGAATAGCGTGCGTGCAGCGGTTTTGACGGTAGGGCCGGCGGGGCGGCGAAGGGCGCCGGAGCGGGGCTTGCGCCGAGCAGTGCAAGCGCGAGACCGGCCGCGCAGAAAAGCTTGATCATCACGCTTCTAGGTACGAGAAGACGCCGCTAAATCGTTCCACGCAGCCGTCGTACGCTGGAGGCCGTGGACCGCCCTGCCGTCGAACGCGCGTTTACCGTGCTCCGGCGTACGTTTATAGCCGGGCTTGCAGCCGCGCTTGCTCTCGTGCACGCGCCGGCGTTCGCGGCCCGTCCTCTGCTCGATTACCATCGGCTCGATGCCTATTTTGCGCTGTACGCGCGCGACACGAGCGTCCCGTGGAAACCTGCTGCGGTTCGGCTGGACACATACACGAGCGCACCCGTGCAGTTTACGCTGTACCAAGCGGACGTTGCCGAGGTGATCAGCGCTGGAGCGAACACGCGGCCCCGCTCCATCGACACGCGCAAACGCAAACCGCTCGCGCAATGGACGTTTACGCCGGCCGGCGGTTACCGCTTCGAGAGCAGCGACGTCGCCGTCCCGCTCGGCTCTCGCGAGGGATTTTTCGTTGTCGAAGCGCGCCGCGGCAACGTCGGCGAGCAGGTGTGGATCGAACGCACGCGCGTGGGCCTGATCAGTAAGGAGACGCCGGGCGGTATCGTGCTGTACGGCGCCGACTTAGCGACGGGAAAAGCTCTTGCCGGCATGCGCGTATCGTTTATTGCGAACGGCAGGTTCGTCGATCGCACGAGCGATCGCAGCGGCGTGGTCGTCTGGGAGTCGTCGCCGCGCCCGGTGTTCGCGCTCGCACAATGGGGCGCGAGCAGCACCTTTCTCTCCTTTTTGCCGCAGGCGCCGCTGCCGCGCACGATCGTCGGCATAAAAACCGATTCCGCCGTCGTGCACGCGGGTGACGTGCTGCATGTCGTCGGTTTCGCTCGCAAGCGCTCCGGACCGGCGCTGCGATCCGCCGGCGGAAGTGCGGCGGTTGCGCTGCGCTCGAACCGCGGAACGCTCGTGCAGAGCAGCGTACGTTTGGATGCGGCCGGCGCGTTTTCAGCGGTGCTGCGCGTGCCGCAAAACAGCGCTGCAGGCGATTACGTCATCATGGCTACGGTAAACGGTACGTCGGCCGCCACGGGCCTGCACGTCGATGCCAACGCCGGAAATCTTACGCTTTCCGCGACGGTGCAGTGCGAGACGTTCTGCGATGCCTCGGCCGACGTTCCGGTGATCGTGCGCGCCATGCGCGGCGCGCTTCCCGCGCCGGGCGTTGCGGTATCCGCCTCGATCATCCGATCGCCCCACGTTTATGCCGATGAAACGCCCCAGGCGCCGTGGGGCATCGCGCAATGGTACGCCGTTACGGTCCTCACGGGCGCCGACGGGCGGGCGTCGATTGCGATTCCGCACCCCACCGACGGCTTACCCTCCACGTACGGCGTGCGTCTTTCCGCCGGCGGGGCGACGGCCGACACGCGCGTCGTGGTGCCCACCTCGCCGCAAACGATCCGCCTCGCACTGGATCGCACCGATATCGGCAGCGGCATGCCGGCATCGTTTCGCGTTTTTGCAAACGACGTTTCGGGCGGCAAACCGCTGCCCGGCGCGCACGTGCAAGTCCGGCTGATGCACGGCGCTTCCGTGCAAGAACAACAGATCGTGCTCGATGAGAACGGGCGCGGGCGCGGTGCCTTCACCGAACCCGAAGCCGGCTCCAACCTCATTCTCGCCTCGCTGCAGGGCGCGGACGCGATGGACGCGGCGGAACTGCAAGTGGAACCGGTCACGATGCAGATGAGCGGCGCCGGAAACCAAAACGCGGCAATCGTTTTGGATCGCGCAAGGTATGTTCCGGGCGAAGAGGCACGCGTGCACGCGTCGCTTTCCGGCGCTTCCGGCGATGCGTTGATCACGTTGGAAAGCGGTGCGTCAGCGCAAGCGCACGTCGTCGCAGTTGAGGATGGATCCGCATCGCTGCGGCTTCGCTTAAGCAACGCGCCGGGCGCGCTTGCAGTCGGCGGCGCATTCGTGCGCGACGGTGCGCTGCAGTGGGCAAGCGCGCCGCTTGCGTTGGATGCTCCGGGACGCCCGCTCATCGCCGCCCTGCTCTTCGATCGCGCCGCATACGGGCCGGGCGCGCTCGTGCTTGCGCGGCTCGACGGTCTGCGCGCCGGAAGCGGAACACTCGCGGTGCGCATTACGAAAAGCGAGCCTACCGGCTCGGCGCTATTTTCCAGCGCGCCGGATCTGCTCAGCGTCGGCAGCACCGCAACGCAGGACACCGCGATCGACGGCGCATCGTGGCATGCTTGGGTCGATTCGACGGGCGACCATCCGGCGATGCAGAGCTTCGCACGCCGCAGCGAACCGCCGCCGGATTTGACCATGACCCAAGCCGACACGCAAAGCGTGTACTGGCATGTCGAACGCCATTCCGGTGAGAGCGTGCAGCTGCAAGCGCCGCTAACGCCCGGCAAGTACGTGGTCTCGCTGCTCGAGATCGGTGACGACGGCCGCGTCATTGCCGCCTCGGGCGATGTGACGGTGCAATGAGCGCAAAAAAGTTAATGCTTCTGGATACGTACGGTTTGGTTTACCGCGCGTTCTTCGCCTTGCCGCCGCTGACCACGACGCGCGGCATTCCCATCAACGCAGCGTACGGCTTTACGATGATGCTCAACAAAATAGTCGGCGAGGAGCGCCCGACGCACGTGATCGCGGCGTTCGACAAGGGCCTGCCCGCGCACCGCGTTGCGCTCTATCAGCAATATAAAGCCCAGCGCGATCAGATGCCCGACGATTTGCGCCCGCAGTTCGCGCTCGTGCGGCAAGTGCTGGACGTGAACCGCATCCCGGTTTTGGAAGTGGAGGGCGAAGAGGCGGATGACGTGATCGCAACGCTTGCGCGGCAGGCGGAAGAACTCGGCGAACAGACGGTGATCGTCACGGGCGACACGGATCTGCTCCAGCTCGTGGACCGCAACACGGGAATACTCATGACGCGCCGCGGGATAACCGATCTGGGACGCTACGACGTGGACGCGGTGGTCGCGCGCTACGACGGATTGACGCCCAAGCAGCTGCCCGACTACCGCGGGCTCAAAGGTGATCCCTCCGACAACCTTCCCGGCATTCCCGGCGTCGGCGAGAAGACGGCCATCAAATTGATCAAAGCGGCGGGTTCGCTCGATGCCCTCGTCGCGAATCCGTCACTCGCCGGCACGCCGAAACTGGAGAAACTCGTGCACGAATACGGAGCGCAGGCGCAGGTCTGCCGCGACGTTTCCGTGGCTCGCGCGAACCTGGCCGTTGCGATCGATTGGCACGCCGCGGCATACACGCCGCCGGGCAACGACGAGCTTTACCGCTTGTATAGCGAGCTGGAGTTCAAAACGCTGCTCAATAAGCTCGACGTTCCGCTCGAGATGCCGCTGCTCGAAACGCAAGAGCGGATCAAAGGGCGCTACCGTTCGTATCTTCCTGCGACGGACCCGCCCGAGTTTGCAGAGCTTGCCAACGAGCTGCGCGCGCTTGAAGGGGCCGAACGGCTCGCATTCGCGATGCGGACGAACGAAGAGATCGGCGTGAGCGCGCACAGCGGAACCGGCTTGAGTTTCACCGTTCACGCGCTCGCGCACGAACACGTGCGCGAGGCGTTTGCCGCGGCGTTCGCAAGTGCGCAGCGCTTGGCGGCGCACGACGTCAAGCAGCTGATGCACGTCCTGCACGGGCAAGGCTTTGAAACGCGCAGCTTTGCGGACGATACGATGGTCGGCGCGCATCTGCTCAACCCCTCGCGCGATTTCAGCGCAATCGAAGAAGCGGCTCAGGAAGGGTTGGCGCTCTCTGCGGGCGACGATGTCGCCGCGCATGCGGACGCCGTGCTGCAGCTGGTGCAGGCCGTGCGTCCCGAGCTTGAATCGCGCGATCAGTTGCGCCTGTATGAAGACGTCGAAGTTCCGCTCGCCGGGCTGCTCGCCGAACTCGAATGGAACGGCGTTCTGATCGATCCGACGCAGCTGGAAGGTCTTGCGCGCGGCGTGGACGCGGATATCGCGCGTCTGCAAAAGGAAGTCTACGACCTTGCCGGCGAGGAGTTCAATATCGGCTCGCCGCAGCAGCTCGGCAACATCCTGTTCGGGAAGCTGTGCATACCGGGCGGCAAGAAAACGAAAACGGGATACGCAACCGGCGTCGAGATTCTCGCGGGCCTCGCGCAAGAGTATTCGATCTGCGCACGCGTGCTCGAATACCGCGAAGTCACGAAGCTCAAGAACACGTACATCGACGTCATTCCCGCCCTCGCGGACAAACGCGACGGCCGCCTGCGGACGATCTTTCATCAAACCTCGACTGCAACCGGGCGTCTGGCCTCGAGCAATCCGAATCTGCAGAACATCCCGGTGCGCAGCGATCTGGGCCGCAAGATCCGCAAGGCATTCGTCGCTCCGCCGGGCTGCGTGCTGCTCGCGGCGGATTACAGCCAGATCGAATTGCGCCTCATGGCGCACCTTTCCGGCGATGCGGCGATGCGCCGCGCTTTCGAGGACGGCGAGGACATTCACGACTTCACGGCGCGGCAGATCTTCGGCGTGCCGCCCGGCGAGCGCGTGGACGGCAACCAGCGGCGCATGGCAAAATCGGTTAATTTCGGCTTACTGTACGGCATGTCGGATTTCGGCCTCGCCCAGCGCTTGGAGATCGGCCGCGCACAGGCGCGAGAGATGACGCAAGCCTACTTCGCGCGCTTTCCCAGCGTGCGCGCATATATCGAGAGTGTGATACGCCAAGGACGCGAGGACGGGTTCGTGACGACGCTGCTTGGGCGCCGCCGCTACATGCCGGCGCTGCGCTCCAGCAACTACATGCTGCGCTCGGCTGCGGAACGTGAAGCGACCAACGCTCCGTTACAAGGCAGTGCGGCGGACATCATGAAGCTCGCGATGGTGCGGATCGCCCGGAAAATGCAAAGCGCGAGCGCGCGGGCGCGCATGCTGCTCCAGATTCACGACGAGCTGATCTTTGAAGTGCCGCAGGACGAACTGCGCGATCTCGTCACGCTCGTGCGCTCCGAGATGGAAAATGTGGTGCAGCTGAGCGTTCCGCTTGCCGTCACCGCGAAAGCCGGCGCGAACTGGTACGACGTGGAGGAAACATCCGATGATTAGTGCTCTGATGCTGGGCTTTGCGCTTCAAAGCGCCGCGCCGCTTCCCACGCCGCAGTCCCTTCGCGCGATCGACGTGCGCGCGCCGCATGCGACGCTGCATTTACAAGTCGCCTTCAGCGAGGCGCAGCGTGAGCGCGGGCTGATGGGCGTCATGCGTCTGCCGCCGCGCACCGGTATGGTGTTCGTCTTCGAAAAAGACGGCCCCGTTGCGTTTTGGATGAAAGATACGCCGGTCGCACTCGACATGATCTTCGTTTCGCGCAGCGGCGTGGTGCGAAAGATTTTTTCCGGCGTGCCGGTTGTTCCGCTCTGGCTGCCCGATACCGACATCCCGCTCGAGCGCGGCGAGGGGAAATACGTGATCGAGTTACCCGCGTTCGAAGCGCGCGCGGACGGGCTGCGCGTCGGCAGCGTTCTTCACGGCTTGCCTTAAGGCGCGCGATGCCCGAGCTGCCCGAAGTCGAAACGATCGTGCGTGGCCTGCGCAAAGCGATCTCCGGTAAAACGATCGCCTCGGCGGCGGTCACGCTGCCGAAGATGGCGCAGGCGCCCGCCGGAATCATCTTTGAAGAGGCCGTTTGCGGGGAGCGGATCGCGCGTCTCGCGCGCCGCGGCAAATACGCGGTGATCGGGTTGGGTTCGGGGCGCTCGCTGGTCGTGAGTTTACGCATGACGGGTCGCCTTGTCGCCCTCCAGGCAGGCGATGAGCCGTATCCCTACGGGTACGTGACGCTGGCCTTTCACGGCGGCGGCCGTTTGGTGTTCGCCGATGTGCGGCAATTTGGGCGGATGCGTCTGGTGGAACCGGAAGAGCCTTGGGACCAGGCGCTCGGGCCCGAGCCCCTGGATAAAAGCTTTACTCCAGAGCGCTTTATCGCTATGCTGTCGGGGCGGACGACGCCGGTCAAGGCTTTCCTCCTGGACCAGCGGCGCATTGCAGGCATCGGTAACATTTATGCCTGCGAAGCATTGTGGGAAGCGGGGATACGACCCGCCAGTCCCGCGGGCTCACTGAGCAAGCCGGCTGCACGCCGGCTGCATCACGCTCTCGTCGACGTTTTAAACCGCGCGGTAAAGCTGCGCGGCAGCAGCATCGATGACTACGTTGATGCCGGCGGACTCAAAGGCGGTTTTCAAAACGTGCTTTCGGTCTACGGGAAAGCGGGCAAAAAATGTTCGCGCTGCGGTGGAACGGTTGTACGAACCGTCCTCGCCGGCCGCGGCACCTGGTGGTGCCGCAAGCATCAAAAATAGACATCCGTAAGAGTAAAAAGATTTGAAAGGCTAGGAATTTAACAATCTCTACCACTGATATCGCTCCCGTGCAGCCTGAAGAAGAAGAAGATCAGCTCGCACTCGAGCAGCGCCTGTACGAAGACTCGCTCAAGGTCCTGGATGAAGGACAAGTCCTGACCGGCATCATCGTTGCCAAATACCAGGACGAACTACTCGTCGACATCGGCGGCAAATCGGAAGGCGTATTGCCGTTCCGCGAGCTTTCGCTGGCGGTCGAGCCCAAAGAGCTCAAGGTCAACGATACGCTCGAAGTGATGATCCATCGCATCGACGATCAAGACGGTACGCTTTTTCTCTCCGAACGGCGCGCCCGCGCCCTCAAGACGTGGGAGAAAGTCATCGAAGCGCACGAAAACGACGAAGTGATCGAAGCAACGGTCACGCAAGTCGTCAAGGGCGGCGTTTTGGTGGATCTCGGAATGCGTGGCTTCGTGCCCGCATCGCAGATCCGGCGTCAGCCCGTCGGCAATTTGGACGAACTGATCGGGCGCAAGCTGCGCTTGAAAGTGATCGACCTCGACCATAAGCGTCACCGCGTTGTGCTCTCGCAGCGTTTGGTTCTCGAAGAAGAACTGAACGCGAAGAAGCAAGAGCTGCTGGGAACGCTCGAGGTCGGCCAGATCCGTGAAGGCGTGGTCGTACGGCTTGCCGAGTTCGGCGCATTCGTAGACCTCGGCGGCATCGACGGATTGATTCACAATAGCGAACTGAGCTATGCGCGCATCAAGCATCCGTCGGAAGTGGTCAAGATTGGAGACGTCGTCAACGTCGAGATCATGAAGTTCGACGCCGACGCAAAGAAGGTCAGCCTTTCACTCAAACACACGCTGCCCGATCCGTGGGACGAGCACGCGGACAAGTTGTACGAAACGAACAAATTGACCGCGCAAGTGGTCAAGGTGACGCCGAACTATCTTCTGGTGGAAATCGTCCCCGGCGTGCTGGCGATGGTTCCCAAGGGCGAGTTCGACCCGTCCGCGCAGTTCAGCCCCGGACAGGACGTCGAGGTGACGCTGCTTACGATCAATCATCAGACGCGCCGCATCACCGCCTCGATCCAGCACGTCGCCGACGTGCCGCTTGAGGAGATCGAAAAGCTTGTCGTGGAAGACGATATCGAGCCTACCGTTCCATAACGGGCTGCTTCGAGAGTAAAAGAGGGCGTCACGTCGAAACGTGACGCTCTCTTTTTATGCGAGTAGGATTGACGGGCGGAATCGGTTCGGGCAAAAGCGAGGTTGCGCGCCTGCTGCAGGAGCTGGGCGCGTTCATCATCGACACGGACCGTCTTGCCCGCGAAGCGGTCTGCCCGGGCAGCGATGCCCTGCGCGAGATAGCGCGCGCGTGGCCGGGCGTCGTGCGCAACGACAATCTGGACCGGCCCGCGCTGGCCGACATCGTTTTTCGCGATGCGGGCGCGCGCGAGCGCTTAAACGGCATCGTGCATCCGCACGTGCGCCGGCTTGCGGCCGCGCAAGAAACATATGCTAGACCCGGCCAGATCGTCGTGCACGTGGTGCCGCTGCTGTTCGAGACGGGCTACGACGCGCGGACCGGTGCGAATATCGTGGTGATCGCTCCGGACGACATGCGGATACGGCGCGTCGCAAAACGCGACGGCTGGAGCGAGGCGCAGATCCGCGCGCGCATGGTTTCCCAGATCGATCCTGCGCAGGCGCGGGGACGTGCGACGTACGTCATCGAAAACGACGGCGACCTGGCGCACCTCAAGGCGCGCACCGCAGAAGTGTACGGTGCGTTGCTTTTGCAAACAAGCAAAGGACCGGACGAAACGCCCGGTCCTTTTTCAAGCTAAGCCAATGGACTACTCCTCTGGATTCTCTTGCACGGACAGTATGCCCATCCGCGGCGTGCGCTTAAACATGCTTGCCCGGCGCGCGTAACCACGCTTAACCTCCGCCGCGCAGCACGCGCCCGGGCAGCGCGGTTGTAAATTCGCCGTCCTGCAGCACCGCTTCTCCGTTGACAAAAACGTGCGCGATGCCTTTTGGAAATTGAAACGGATCGTCGTATGTCGCGGTGTCGGCGATAGCGCCGGCCTCGAAAAGAACGAGATCGGCAAACCGTCCGGGTTCGATCGAGCCGCGATCGCGCAAACCGAAGATAGCAGCCGGCAGGGAGGTCATGCGGCGCACCGCTTCGACGATCTCGATCGTTTTCCGCTGACGCACGAAGCGTCCGAAAACGCGCGGGAACGTGCCGAACGTGCGCGGGTGCGGAACACCGCGCGCGGTGGGACCGCGCAGCGCGCGCGCCGATGCGTCGCTGCCGATGCAGCAGAAAGCGGCCGAAAGCACGGTCGCGACGTCGTCTTCGCTCATTTTGAAGAAAATCGCGCCCACTTCGAGCGCTTCTTCACGCAACAGACGGATTGCCGCCCAGGCCGGCGGCAAAAACCAGGAGCGGGCGATCTCGTCCATGCGCATGCCGGCCAGCGCGTGGTTCTTCTCGCTGCCGACCTCGGTGATCAAAATGTCGTGCCAATTGCCTTGCTGCTTGAGATGCAGATGCAGAGCGATCGACGCCGCCTGCTGCGGATCCGCCAACCGCTCGAGTGTCGCGGCGGCGCCGCCGAAATGTGCGCTTTCCGGTAAGATGGTCGAGAGCCCGGTCCAGCTTGCGGTGTACGGATACACATCGCAGAAAACGTTTGTGCCGCGCGAACGAGCCCTATCCATGAGCTCGAGCGTGTGATGCACCTTGCCCCAGTTTTGCTTGCCCGACGCTTTGTGGTGCGAACACTGCACCGTTACGTTCGCGCGTTCGCCGACGAGCAGTGCTTCTTCTATCGCCGCGACTACGCCGTCGGCTTCATCACGTATGTGCGAAGCATACAGCGGCGCGCCGCCTTCGCGCGCCGCGCGCGCCATCGCGACGAGCTCATCGCTGTCCGCGTACATCGAAGGCGGATAAATCAGTCCGCTCGAGACACCGAGCGCGCCCTGCTCGCACGCCAATAGAACGGCGCGCGCCTGCAGTTCGGTCTCCTCGCGCTCCAGCCGGCGCTCCGAATCGCCCGCGACGGTCTGACGCGTCGTTCCCAAACCCACGAGCGTCGCGACGTTGAGCGCGACGCCTTGCCGTTCGATCAGCGCGAAGAACGCATCGAGCGACTGCCAATCGACGCTCATGCGCAGATGCTGCGCGTGACGGCGCATGCGATCGAGCCCGGGGCCTGACAACGGCGCTGCCGACATGCCGCAATTGCCGCCGATTTCGGTGGTTACGCCCTGCGCGATCTTGCCGTCGCAACGCGGCAGCGCGAGCCACAGCTCGTCGCTGTGGGAATGCACGTCGATGAAGCCCGGCGCGAGCGTCTTTCCCGTGCAGTCGAGGTGTTTGCCGGCGTCGCGTTGGGAAAGATCGCCGATAAGCGCGATTCGATCGCCGGCGATAGCCACATCCGTCGTGTAAGGCGGGCGGCCCGTGCCGTCAATAATGGTCGCATTGTGCAGTAGCGTCGTAATCATCGAGCGATAGTCCTGTCCGCTGCTTCGTTTAACAAGCGGTCGAGTGGGTATTTAGTCGGTGAATCCTTCTCACTTCGAGGTGCGAAATCAGGTATGGCAATGCAAGACGAAACGCAGGGCCCCGGTGGGGGCATGACTGTACGCGAAGCAGGCAAGCGCGGCGGAGATCGCGTCAAAGCGAAATACGGCACGGAGTTTTATGAGGCCATTGGTCGCAAAGGCGGGGAAGCGACCAAGGAAAAGTACGGTCCCTCATTTTACGAGGTCATCGGCCAAAAAGGCGGCCAGAAACTCAAACGCAAGACACCCTAATCGTTCAATTCTCTAGAAAGTCTCCGGGGTCAACCTAATGGCAAAACCCACCAAAGGCGAACCGCAGGACAAGGAGCCGGGTGGCGAGATGTCCGTGCGCGAGGCCGGCAAGAAGGGCGGCAACACGGTCCGCGACCGTTACGGGTCCGGCTTTTATGAAGAAATCGGGCGCAAGGGCGGCCAGGCAACGCGAGAACGCCACGGCGTCGAGTTCTACGAGTCCATCGGACAAAAAGGCGGAAAAGTCGTCAAAGAAAAATACGGCGCCGACTTCTACGAGGAAATCGGCCACAAGGGCGGTCAGAAAGTCAAAAAGCTGATCGAGGATGCGAAAAAACAGATAGCGGCTGACGAAGCGAAAGCAAAGAAGCCCTAGCGCCGCAAACAGTGCGAGGCACCCAGCAGCCCTCGCGATTCGCTCGCCAGATGCGGGCCGGAAACAGCCCCGTCAGGCTGCAGCGTCATCACCAGTCCGTTGCGAGTCGCCCACAAAAGGCCGTCGGCCTTGAAGGCGATGGGGGCGCACGGACGGTGGACGGCGTCCCAACCAGCAGCGTTGATTCTCAGCTCGCCAAGAGGCCACTGCGAGAGCAGCATACGGCGGCCCGTTTTTTCGTATTCCAGCGCGATGCCGTGGGTTCGCCTGCTGTCCGATCCGCCCAGCGGAGGAATTGCGGCAACGGCGAGGACCCGGCCCGGCGGAATGAACGGCGCGAACGCGATGTTCGCGCGCGCTTGCGCCAGCGGCATCACGATGCCGCGCGATTCGATGAGCATCGGCAGCGGCGAGGGTGAAGGCCGGGGCGCGTGCGCAGGAGCGGCGCATGCGGCGAGGGCCAGCGCGGCGAGCGCCGCGATGCGGCGGCGGCTCACGGAATGCCGGGAGCTTGCAAGCCGCCCTCGATCTTTCCTAAGTGCACTTCATCTTTACTGAAATCGATGCTCATGTTCGTCACCTTAAGCACCTGATCGCCGGTGCGGATGATGCTCGGATGAGACAGGAGCAGTAGTTTCGTCGCGTTCGTCCACTGCACGAGATCCGTTTCGAACGTTCGCGTCGTTCCGTCGTTCGAGGATATCGTTTCAATGTGAACCGTGCCGATCGCGTTGAAATCGAATGACTGGGTATTGATCGCCACTTCCTTCGCCGAAAGTTTGAGATACGGTTTGCCCTTCTTGTACAGCACACCGTCGTGCACGCCTTCGATCGTGGCATTCACGCCATCCGCCGACATCGTCGCGCGTTTGCACTGGAAACTCCACGAACGCGTACTGATGCGGTTGCCGATGCCTTTGCAGCCCATGAGAACGATCGGTTCCGATCCGGGCGGCGGCGGCGCCGGCTCGCGTCCCGCAAGGACGATGCCGATGATGACGTAAAGCAGCAGCGCGGCGCCCACGCCGAAACCTAAAAACTTCCAATTCAACTTTCTACGCATTGCGAATCCGGGCGCGAAGCGCGCTCAAACCGGCGATCGCAGCGTACAGCAGCATCATCGCAACTCCGACCGGCGTCGGGCCGATGCGCGCGAATACGGATCCGGTCGGCTGTCCCACATTGCCCACGACGACCGTTTGTTTTCCCACGGGCGAACTTTCGGTCCAGCGCCCTGCAGGCGAAATGATGCCGCTTACGCCGGTCGAGGCCGCCTGCACGACCCATTCGCCCGATTCGATCGCACGCATCTGCGCGATTTGCGCGTGTTGGTATGTGCCCGAGCTTGGGCCGAACCACGCATCATCCGTCGGTATCACGAGCACTTGCGCACCCTTTTGCAGCCGCGCGTGAACGATATCGGCAAATGCCGATTCCCAGCAGATGAGCGGTGCGAAGCGCATGCCGTCCACCGTGATGACGGTGTCGTCGGTGCCGTGGCCGTACCGGCCGATCAGATCCGCGTATGGCAGATGGGAAAAAAGTGCCGGCGCGGGAAGCGATTCGGCAAACGGCACGAGCTGGCGTTTGTCATAAACATCTTGCAGCACGCCGCTGGGTGCGTACGTGTAGACGGCGTTGTAGCTTTTGAGGCCCTCCGGCCCGTAATGACGATCCAGGCTGCCGACCATGAGCGTGCTGCGCACACGGACGGCGAGCTGTCCAAAGCGTCCGAAAAGCGACCGATCCGCCGCGATGAGCGATTGCATCCGCGCACGCTGCTGCGGCGTTCCGGCTTGCCAATCGAAATACGCGGGCGATTCGTTCAGTTCGGTGAGAATCACCGTCTCGGGCCACACAATCAATGCCGGGCGCAATGCCTCGAGCCGCAGCGTCATGGCGGTGTAGCGGGAAACCGCCAGATCCAAGTTTTCCGCTTTGAGCGACTGGGGAATGTTGCCTTGCACGACGGCAACGCGCATGCGCGGCGGTGCTGCATGGCGCGCCGGCCAAAAAAGGAAGCAGAGGCTCCAGCTGGCCGCGAGTACCGCGGCAGCTGCTGCGAGGGCGCGAACGGTCCGGGAAGCGATCGCGTATGCGGCGTACGCGCCGATACCCATGACGGCGAACGTCACGCCGAATGCGCCGGCGTACGCGGCGTAGACGCCCAACAGCGTGCCGGTTTGCGAGTAGCCCACTTGCGCGAAGGGAATGCCGATCACGCCGATCGATCGCCACCACTCGAAGACCGTGAACGCCGCTGCGAACGCAAGCGGGACAAGCCAAGCGGGGGCATGGCGTGCGGCAAGGCGCGTGGCAAGCGCGGTGAACGCGAACGTCAGCGCGTGCACCGCTGCTGGAATGACGACGATTGCAAACGCGAAGATTCCCACGTAGCTGCCCACCGTATAGGTGATCCAGCTGTAGCCGATGCCGAAATACACCGCCCCGGCGAACCAACCCGCGAAGAACGCGCGTTTGTAGGACAGACGTTGCCATGCCCAGAACAGGGCCGCCGCCCCGAGCGGCGCCAGCCACGCCTGACCGGCCTTGGGCAGCGCAAACGCAAGCGCGATTGCGCCGAAGAGGCAAACGAGCAGTTCGGTTGCACGAACGGAGGTAGCGATGGTCCGGAATCTGATGCTGGTGGTGTGTGCGCTTGCGCTCACGTTAACCTCGTGCGGGCGGCAGGTGACGCCGAACCGGGCGGACACGGGCGCGAACGGGCTGCATGCAGGGCAGATGCAAATTAAATATTCGACGCAAGCCCAGCTCGATTTCGTGAACAACCGGTACGTTCTTGCTTTCGATCTGTTTTGCACCGATGTGCCGCAAAACTGCGAGCCGTACGCGACCTACGGGACGCAACTGCAGAACTACCGCAACTGGGACTTTGAAATGGTCGTGGGTCAGCCGAATGCGAGCAGTCCCGTGCAAGTTGCCTTTTGGCAATTCCAAACGCAAAGTACGGTGAACGGCACGCAGAAGGTGGCGATCCAGGCGCCGTTCATTCCGAACGTCGATATTGTGATCAATCCCAACTGCGACGGCAATCAGATGCAGTTTTGCCTGACGATCAACCGCCGCATATTCGACGGCGTGCAGATCGCCAATGCAACGCCGCCTCCGGCGAACGGCCCCGGCGGCGTCTGGTACATCAATTGGATCGTCGCATCGCCGCAGGGCGGCGCAAACGGTCAGCCCGCCGGAACACCGAGCTGGGCGCCGGGGCAGCAAGGCGTCAACGACACGACCTTTCAGTTCCCCGACGGCAATCCGGGCCTCGACGTGACGCAAAGCTTCAACTTGGCGTGGACAGCCCAGCCTTCGCCGCCGTGGACGCAAAACGCCGGGACCGGTCCGTCCGGGCAAGTCGCGGGCGGAGCCGTGATCAATAGCCCGTAAAAACGGGAAAGGAGCAGCATGCAACAATCGATGGAGTGCGCTCACGACCTGTGCAACTGCACGATCACCGCGGACATGAACACGGAGACGTATTGCAGCCTCAGCTGCAAGAACGCTCAGGACGGCGGCATTGAAACCGACACGTGCAAATGCGGTCATCCGCCGTGCGACGCGCCCTAGCGCGCTAGTACGACGAATTCTGGCCGTTGAAGCTTGAGGGGATGATCGACCCCTTGTCCGTTAAGCCGAAGCTCACACTGCGCGAGGGGAAAGCCAGCAGGTTCAGCACGGCATTGACTTGCTTTGAATCTTGGTTGTACGTGAGCTGGATCTCGTAGCAGTCGCCGATGATGCGGCTGTAGTAGATCGTTTTGTTCTCGATGCGGCCCTTCTGCTTCCAGTCCACGTTGCCTTGGAACTGTACGTAGCCGCCGACCCCGAGCGGAAATGCAAGCTGCGCGTTGGTTTGATAGAAGCCGTTGCTGGGCCCCGGATTATACGTCCCTTGCAGATTGGCGTAGATCGCAGGCGTCGGACGCAGCGTCAGCGTGTAGTTCACGGGCAGCGCCATACGGTTAAACGCCGTGCTGAACCCTAAGCTGAAATTATAGATGTCGCCGTTAAAGAAGCGCACGGTATCCGTCGCGTTCTTCGTGTTCTGACCGTTTTGCAGATCGAGCGTCGAGAACGGCACGGTGCCCGGGCCGTTGTAATTGCTCTCGTTGTACGAGATGATGTTGTTCACGTGCTGGCCCAGCTGCGAGGTGAGCGACATCGTCTGCAGCACACTGGCTTTGAGATCGCCGGTGCCGTACGCATACTGATGCACGTTGAGCTGCGCGTTGAAGTCGTTGCCCAAAAACTTATAGATCAGCGGACCCATGTTCAGTGCCAGATCGGCCCGGGTGGTGGTCTCCGGCGTCTGCGGCTCGTTGTATTCGCCGATGGTGAGCGTGGGCGAGACCGGAAAGATGAAGTGCGGGCTGAACAAGTTCGGCCGCACGATCAGTTCGGGTTCTTTGTTGATGTCCGAGGGCGTGTTCGTGTACGACTTGTCGAAGTTCAACTGGTAGTCGACGCCCTTGCTCGCCCAGTGAACCAGGTCCGTGACGTGCCCGGTGGACGTTGAAAAGAACGTGCCGTAGGTGGCCTCGGAGCGGCTCAAGTTCGCGCTGAAGCTGTTCTGCAGCGTGCTCGAGAACTGCCGCGTGTCGGCAAAGCCTAAGTTCCACGACTTCGACTGCGTGCCGGTCGAGGTTTTCGCCAGCGTGTAGGTCTGCGATTCGCTCGGGCGCATATGCGAGAGCGAGACGTTGAGATTTTGGGACGGCGGGAACTGCGTGTACGGGCCGAACGCGCTTTGATACCCGTACGCGATGTTGGCGTGCAGCGTCTGCGAGAAGTTCTCCACGTCGTTGAGCGAGACGTTGTATTTGGTTTGCTTCTGGATGCGGTCTTGAACGCGCTGCACGTTGATATTGGTCTGCCGGCGCCCGTTCTTTTTATTGATCGAACCGTTATACCCGAGCGTTACACCCTGTTTGCTGTAAAACTCGATCGTGTAGTAGCCGTAATAATACTGCGTGTAGCCGAAACCCAAGTGCGCTTTAACGAAGTAGCCCTGATACGAGTTGTAGCCCATCTCCGGGAAAAACTGCGGCTTCTGCCGCTCGTCGGAAACGGTACGCAGCGGAATGACGAGTTTCGGTATCAGGAACACCGCCGCCGCTCCGAGCCACAAGATCGCGCGCGAGATGACGATTTTGTCCCCCGGATAGACGTCGATCGTTTTCCCGGTGACGTGGTAGCCCGCGCGCGGCCGCTCGCAGGTGGTCAACGTCGCGAAGTTCCCGTGCGCGACGCCGTGCTGGTCGGTCGCAAAATCTTTCGCCCCGTAGTACACTAAGCCGCGCTCGACGCCTTGCGAGCTCTGGCCGCGTCCGTTGGTCAGCGCCGCTTTTTGCGCCACCGTATCGAACGTGATTTTGTCCGCGTACAAGATCGTGTTCTTGGTGTTGTTGACGATGTACGGGTTGCCCGTCACCGTAATGGTGCGAATGCCGTCGTAATGCGCGCGATCGCCGACAAGCACTTGATCGCGGTAAAACACGTGCACGTTCCCCGTCGCGTCACCCGGCACGCCGGGCTTTGTGCTGAACGCCACTTTGTCGGCCAAAACGGCGACATCGCCCGGGCGAAGCGTCGGCTCGGCGCTCGGCGAGGCGGACGGCGAAGCGGACGGCGCCGTTTGCCCGTGCGGCGCGATGGACGGCGCGCCCGAGGGACGAACCAAAAAGACGGGTCCGGGGCTGCCGCTCGTTTCGGGCGTCGGCGTCGGCACGGGCGGCGGCGTCACGGGCGAACCAGTCGCAAACGGCGTGGCGTAAAGCGGACCGCCGGGTTGCCCCAAGGCAGGCGGCACGGTCGGCGAGCCGCTAGGCGAGGGGGACACCGAAGGTGAGGGCGCAGCGGTCACTTGAGCCACCACACCGCAATTGCGCGCGCCGAGCAGCGCCATCGCGCGCTGGGAAGCGGGATCATCGAACGAGGTAGCCTGCGCTGCCGAGGCGGTGCCTGCGCACAGGCTGCCCGCGAAGGAAAGCAGGCACGCGAGCGCGCGAATCTTCAGCGGTCTTCCTTCCAGAGCATGAACAAGCCGCCTAACCCGAACAGCACGTTCGGCATCCACGAGATAACGTACGGGTTTACGCGCCCGGTGCTGCCGAACGCGGACGCTGCCTCGGTCATGAAGTAATACACAATGAACGCAAGAACGGTCATGCCCATTCCGACGCCGCGTCCCTTTTTTCCGAAGCGGAAGGCCAGCGGCAGCGCGATGAGCACGCTCACGAACGAGGCGAACGGGAACGCCAGCTTGTCGGCCAGGTTCATCTCCAGATTGCCCAGCGCCTCACCGCCGACGCCTTGCGACTGCAGTGCCGAGACGCGGGCCTTCAGGTCCTTGGAGTTCATCGTCCACGCATCGGCGTTTTGATTGGTCATGAACTGCATCGCGCTCTCGCCCAGCGGCAAGCCGATGCGGAATTCCGGCGTCGTGGTTTGCGATGTCTCGTACCCTTGCGCGTTATAAAAGGTGAGGATCGCTTTGTTGAGCACGAGCGTTGCGCCCTCGACGTGTGCCGTCTGCGCCTGGATCGTTTCGTTCCATACGCCGCTGCGTCCGGGCTTGAAAATCTGCACGCCCTGCATCGTGCGGCCGTCGCCAAGAACTTGGTTCACGAAGAACTCGTTGTTCGTGTCGGGATCCTTGCGGAAGAACTGCGCGTCCAGCGGCAAAGAGGCCGTGTGGTAAACGATTTGATAAAACGTGCGCGTGGAAAGGTCGACCGAGCGCGGCGCAATATATTCGTTTGCGGCCCAGGCCGCCAAAAACACGCAAAAACCAAAGATTAGCGGCGTTACGCACAGCCGCCAGAGCGAGACGCCGTTCGTGCGGATGGCGTTGACCTCGTTATCGCCCTGCAGCCGCCCCATGCCTAGCATCGTCGCAGCGAGCGTAGCGAAGGGAAACGCGAACGGGATGGCCTGCGGGATGCGGAAAACGATAAAGCGCAGGACCAGAAAGAACGGCGCGTTGGCCTGCGCGATGAACTTGAGCGCCAAGAAGTAGATGTTGAACGCCCAGAACACGTACATGATCGCAAACGCGAGCACGAACGGCATGACGAACTCGCCTAAGAGATACGCATCGAGGATTGGGAGAAAACGCGGGCGGGAGATCGCAGCAGGAGCGCTGCGTGCTCCGGACACGGACGCCAACGAACGTACCTAGTCGCTAATAGTTACGGTATGCCGAGAGCACGCGTTGCACGTAAGCGCGCGTTTCGGCATACGGTGGAACGCCACGGTACTGATCCACGGCGCCGGGGCCGGCATTGTAAGCGGCGACGGCGAGTTCCACGTTATTGTTGTAGCGCGCGAGAAGCGAGTGCAGGTAGCGCGTTCCGCAATCGACGTTCTGCGCCGGGTCGAAAGCGTTGCTCACGCCGCACGATGAGGCGGTCTCGGGCATGATCTGCATTAGACCCTGCGCGCCGGCGCTGCTGACGGCAGCAGGATTGCCGGCCGATTCAGCCATGACGACGGCGTTGACGAGGCCTGCGGCAACGTCGTTACGCGAGGACGCGCCGGTAACGAGCGCTTGAATCTGCGAGGCGTCCAGGCTCGAGGGCGCATACGGCAATACGCCCGCATCGCTGCAGCCGTAGAGCACGCCCAAAACCAGGAAAAGCCCGAAAAGCTTCCGCATGCCACCGCCTTTCTCAATGCTCCTGTACCCCGCCTGCGCGGACGGGGCACGTTCACCGCATCCTAACATTCCTAGAACGAAGGTCCTAGGAGTTCAGGCTCGGTTGCCTTCTCCGCCTTTTCGGAGCCACCAAGCGGGGGCTATATGGAAAATGCCTCCTAGACAGGCGTTAACGAAACCTTTACGGTTGATCGCACGGCCCGAGTGCGTGTGGAGCGCGCCCGCCCGTTTTTGCTGCATTCCGTTCTAAGGAGTCCTATGCGAACATCCTCTAGGGCCATAGCGTCCGTCCTTGCTTTCGGCATGGCGCTCAGCGCCTGCGGCGGCCACTCACTGACGCCGCCGCCGATCGGCTCGACCAGCCAAACCGGCGGCTCGCGCGCCGCCGAAAGCGTTGCGCGTAGCCAACCGGGCGCGGTCGTTCATCCTTCCGGTGAGTTTTCGGTTTCGGATTTGGGCCGCCGCTCCGCGAGCGCTCCCGTCACTGTTTCGCTGACGCTTGCGTACAACCACCAATCCGAACTCGATGCGCTCGTTGCCGCGCAAGCCGACGCGTCCTCGCCGATGTACCACCACTATTTGACCACGGCGCAGTTCAATGCATACTACGCGCCGACGGCGCAGCAGGAACAGGCCGTGCTTTCGGCGCTGCAATCCGCCGGATTTACGATCACGCAGCGCTTTGCGAACCGCACGATCATCGATGCGCGCGCGTCGAGCGGCGCCGTGGAACGCTTCTTCACCACCGAGATTCACGATGTGAATCAAGGCAAGTTCGGACGCCGTTTCATGAACGTGAAGAATCCGGCGGTTCCCGCGGCGATCGCTCCGTTCGTAAAAGACCTCTCCCTCAATAACGTCATCGTCGCACACACGCAGGCCGGCGCGAGCGCCGGGCGCCATGCCTCGAACACCAATCTCACCGTTCCTTCGGGCGGCATGCACCCGCAAGCCGTGCACACGATGGCGAACGTCGTGGGAAATCCCGGTTTTGAAACCGGCACGCTAAGCTCGTGGAGCTTCTGCGGCAGCTCGAACATGAACCCGACGGTTTCGACGAATCATCCGCACACCGGTTCGTACAGCGGCCGCATGGGTTCCACAAACTCCAACGCCGGCGAACCGAACGGCGACTCGGGCATCTGCCAGCAAGTGACGATTCCCTCGAGCGGTACGCTGACGTTCTGGGTATACCAGACGTCCACCGAATCGGACACGTCGTACGCGTGGCAGGAAGCCGCTTTGCTCAACAGCTCCGGCACGCGCGTCGTTCAGTTCTACAAGACGGTCAGCAACGCCAGCGGTTGGGTGCAGAAGAGCTACAGTCTCAGCTCGTATGCCGGCCAAACGCTCTGGCTGTACTTCGGCGTGCATGGCGACGGCTATCCGTATCTGTACACGTGGCAGTACGTTGACGACGTAAGCCTCTCGGGCGGCAGCGCGACGCCGACACCAGCGCCGACCGCAACACCTGCGCCGACGCCGACGCCGGTCAAGACGGCAACGCCTGCACCGACGGCAACGCCTGTGCCGACGCCGACGCCGGTCAAGACGGCAACCCCTGCGCCGACGCCGACTCCGAGCGGTAATTGCAACAACGCTGCGGCGTTGAATGGGCCGCTGAGCAGCACGAACGGACATTTGGCGACGGGCGTTGCAAAGGCGTTCGACTTCCCGTCCGAACACGGATGCACGGGCTCGGGTCAAACCGTTGCAATCGAAATCGATACGCCGATCACGGCGAGCGATGTCAGCACGTACATGAGTGCGGCGGGCATCACGCAAAGCGGATCGATCACGAACGTCGCGGTTGACGGCGGCGGCGTTGCTTCCAGCAGCGATTACGTGGAAACCGCGCTCGACGTGGAAACCGTTTCGGGTCTTGCGCCGGCCTCGAACATCCGCGTCTACAACTTCCCCGATCTAAGCGATCAGCACATCGAAGACGGCTATAACGCAGCCGTGAACGACGGCATCGCCAGCGTGGTGAACAGCTCGTTCGGCGGATGCGAGTCCGGCGACACGCCGTTCGCCAATACCACGAACTCGATCGCGCAGCAAGCCGCAGCAAAGGGCATGACGTTCATGGCCTCTTCGGGCGACTCGGGCAGCAACGAGTGCAGCGGTGCGCTGGGCGTTAGCGCGCCGGCGGGCGGCCCGTACTTCGTTTCCGTCGGCGCCGTCGACTTCACGCAAAGCAGCACGACCGGCGCGCTCACGAGCATCGTCGCTGCGAACGACACGGCCAACGGATTCCAGTCCGGCGGCGGCGTTTCGACGGTGTTCGCACTGCCGAGCTACCAGTCGGGCGTATCCGGAACGAACAGCTCGGGACGCAATCAGCCCGACGTGTCGCTTCCGGGCATCGGCGTTGCCGTGTACGCTTCGGGCCAGGGCGGCTGGATGAAGGTTGACGGCACGTCGTGGTCTTCGCCGGAATTCACCGCGTATATGGCTGAAGTGAATCAGCTGCACAGCACCAAGTTCGGATGGGTGAATCCGACGCTGTACAGCATCTTCAAGAACAGCTCGTATACCGACTACACCGACGTAACCTCGGGCACGAACGGCGCGTACAACGCCGTCACCGGATACGATCTGGTCACCGGCATCGGCGCACCGAAGGGCTGGGCGTTAGCGCAAGCCATCTAACGGCGCACGGCGCAAAACAGAAAGGCCGGTGCAGGTGCACCGGCCTTTCTGTTTGTTAGCGATGTGCGGCCGTTAGCGGCGACTCCACGAGCTGGTTGAACGAGGTAACTGCAAGCGGATCCGCAGCGCACCGGCGAGCGCGAAATTTTTCAAACCGCGGTGGCCGTCTCGGATGCGTACGCCCTTGAGCACACGATACGCGGGCGGCGCGCCGGCAAGGCACGCGCGCAACCGGCGCTTCGACGTAAGCGAAAACACGACGGTTCCGGTAACGTGAAATAGCGGCTGCTCGAGCGTCGTCATGGCGAAACTCCCTTCGGATCACATGATATACCCGCGGGCCGGCTACCGGAAACGCTCGATTCCCTCGCGGATCGCCGCGAGCGCCTTTTTGCGGCCGTCGATACCTTTAAAAACGATCGTGTTGCCGGCCTCGGCCGAGTACTCGACGAGAAAGCGGCATAGGCTGTTGATGGAAGTTTCGGGCAAGTCCGCGAGCCGCTCGTACGGATCGGTCGTTTGCGCCACACCTTCAACGCGCTTCGCGCACGCCACGAGACGGTCGTTCCGTTCGCCGTTTTTCTCCAGGCGCACGATGCCCAGCAGCCGCGCTTCGAGCAGGCAGCCGGGGAACGTCGGCGCGTCGTCGAGGAACAAGATATCCACCGGGTCGCCGTCAGCGCCCTTCGTGCCCGGAACGAAGCCGTAGTCGTACGGCCATTGCAGGCCCTCGGGTATGGTCGTTTTCAGTTTGAAGAGCCCCGAGGCTGCATCGAGCGCGTACTTGTGGCGGACGCCGCGCGGCGTTTCCACGACGATATTCACGAGGTGATCGTCATCGGGTTTGCCGGGGAAAGGCGGAATCTGTTCGATTGCGCTGCTTGTCATGCGCGGTTTTTACCCAGAGAGGGAAGGCGAGCCGCGGCCGTAACGCCGACGGCAAAGAATGGAGATAACGACGCTCGACGTGCGCGACGATGACGCGCTGCACCGGTTCACGGAACTGCTCGCCGAATACGACCGCAGCCTTCCCGCCGACTTGCGGCACGGTAGCGAGCCGGATCGAGCGTCCGTGCGTGCGGCATACGATCGGCCGCATGCGGCGTTTGTCGCGAAGATGGGCGGTGCTGCGGCGGGTTGTGTTGCAACGGCTCATCTCGATGCATCGGCCGCAATCATTCAGCGGCTTTATATCAAGCCGGAATACCAGCAGCACGGTATCGCGCGCGAGCTTGTCGCTGCCGCGTTGAAGTTTTGTCATAGGCAGCGGTACGGGCGCGTCGTGCTCGATACCGAGAAAGATCGCTTACCGGCCGCCTATCGTTTGTACCGTTCTTTTGGCTTCGAAGAGTGCGAGCCGTACGGCGCGGTATGGTACCAAAACGCGACGTTCATGCAGCGGCTCCTGCTCTAACCGAGCGGGAAGCCGCGCATCCCGGCAACTTGCCAAAATGTTCAAAACAGGATCTTCGCGTGGGTAATCTTGTGGGTAATCGTCGTGATCTGCGCCTGCATAGACGCAAGCGACTTATTTGTCAGTCGAAGTTTCCCGTTGGTGAGCGTTAAGGCGGTAACGGTAAGCCGCGAGTCCTGGGACATGCCCGTCAGCCGCTGTTCGTGCGGATCAGCAGATGCTTGGTATCGCCCAGGCGGTCCGTCGTAAGCCGGAGCGTCGTGTTCGTCGTTTGAACCCGCCGCTCCGTGCCGCGCAGCAGATGCGTTCGCCTCTTTGAAATGTGCATTCGTTTCGCTGAGTTGCTGATTCGTGCGATTTAGGGCCGCCGTTCGCATATCGCCGATGTTCTGTGACATGCCGGTCAATGCAACGGCAGTATAAACTGCAAATGCCAAAGCGATGCCGGCGGCAAGGAACGTCAATACAACGCGTCCTGCTGAGGCCGCCGTCTCACGGCGGTTTTGAAGAGGCTGTGAACGAGAGATGGTTGTCGAGCTCATTGCTTCGTTGACTTACCGCCAACGCCTGAAGAATGCATGAAGGGTCGCGCAACGTATGCCGGCGCGCGGCGACGAGCGCGGCCCAAACGGCGCGCCATTCAGCTTGTGACAGACAATGAAGACGCTTGAAAGTTGCATCGCCCCCCTACAAAAGCGTATAGTGGTGGGAAGTGGTGCAAAGTGGTTGGAGAGGGAGGCATATTGCACTCGGAGTTGCCGCGTTTTACGGGCTCGGTGGAGCATGCTCTTGATGAAAAGGGCCGCCTCATTGTTCCCGCGCGCTTCCGGGAGCGCCTCGGCGCCGGCTTCATTTTGACCATCGCGCAGCCCGACCCGTGCCTGGTTCTTTACCCGCAAGCCGCTTGGGACGAGTTCTGCGCCCGTCTTGAAGCTGCGCCCCGCAAGGACGACCGTTACCGGCGCTTCGTGCGCCAGGTCTTCGCGCATACCGAAGAGGTCGCGTGCGACGCCCAAGGGCGGCTGCTCTTGCCGGCGGCGCTTCGTTCGTACGCCGGCATCGACCGCGAGGTCGTCTCCATCGGCTCGTTCACGCGGATCGAAGTCTGGGCGAAAGAGCGGTTCGGGGCGCACGCCGCACCCGAAGGCAACGTGGCCGACCTCATGGCCGACCTTGGACTCTATTAATGAGCGAGCGGAACGATGAGCGAACACGTTCCGGTCCTCTTGCCGCAGGCGCTGGAGTTGCTGGCTATCCGGCCGGATGGGATCTATGTCGATGCGACGTTTGGGGCGGGCGGCCACTCGCGCGCGATTTTGGAGCGCTTGCACTCGGGCCGCTTGATCGCGCTCGATGCCGATCCGCAGGCGCCCGACCGTGCCGCACAAGTCGTTCATCGCGCTTTCACTTTCGAACCTTCGAACTTCCGCGAACTCTCGAACGCCTTAGACCGGCTGGAGATCGAGTCGGTGGACGGCGTGCTCTACGATTTGGGGGTCTCGTCCATGCAACTTGATGACGCTTCGCGCGGCTTTTCGTTCCGCGAATCCGCCCCGCTCGATATGCGCATGAATCCGAACACGGGCAAGAGCGCCTACGACGTCTTAATGACCAGCAGCGAATCGGAGCTTGCCGACATCTTCTTCCATTACGGCCAAGAGCGCTCGGCGCGCCGGATCGCGCGGCTGATCGTCCAGCGGCGCGCGGCCGGAAAGCTGCCCTCGCGAACGGTGGAGTTCGCGCAATTGATCAGCGGCATGCTGCACCGTCCGGGGCACCGCGAACGGATTCATCCCGCCACGCGCGTGTTCCAAGCGCTGCGCATTGCGGTGAACGACGAGCTCGATGCGCTGCGCGAAAGCTTGGACGGCGCAGCGGCACGCTTGCGTACTGCCGGCCGCATCGTTGCGATCAGCTTTCATTCGCTTGAAGACCGGATCGTCAAGCACGGGCTGCGCGAGGACGCGCGCCTGGACGTAATCACCCGTAAACCGATCGTTCCCGCTCAAGCGGAGATCGACCGCAACCCTCGCGCGCGCAGCGCAAAACTGCGCGCCGCCCAACGGAAGGCCAGCTAATGCTCGCACAGCCGCGACTCGCGCCCCCGCAGCGGGTCCGCACCGCCAAGCGCGCCACGCAGCGGGGCATTTCACGCAAGGAACGCGCCCGCTATCAGAGTTTGGTGCAGTTCAGCGCGTGTCTGGTCGTTGCACTCGCGCTCTTCATGACGTATCTGGCTTTGAACGCGCGACTGACGAGTTTGAACTACGGGTACGTGAAGGCGCAGCATCAGCGCACGGCGCTGCAAGCGCAGACGGCGCGCTTGGACGAACAGCTTGCCGTACTGCGCGGCGACGATCGCTTGAGCATGCTGGCGGCGCGTTTGCAGATGCAGGATCCGCAGCAGTTCGCCTTGATAACGATGCCGGGCCCCGTCCGTGCGCAGACCGGAACGCACCTGGCGTTTCTGGCGGGCCTGGCCACGCTTTTCGGCGCGAAGTAGGTTAGCGCAAACTTCTGATGCACAAACGGACCTTCGCGCGCGTCGGGCCCCGGCGGGCGAAAGTGCTGTTTTATGCGCTGCTGCTCGTCGGCAGTTATCTCTGCTGGCGGCTCTTCGACGTGCAGGTAATCAAAGGCCCCGTCTACGCAAAGGAAGCGCTGGATCAGCGCAGCGATACGGTGGAAGTGTACGCGCGCCGCGGCAGCATTCTGGATCGCGACGGCAATACGCTGGTGCACAGCCTGCCCTCCGAAAGCGTGTACGCGGTTCCGCACGATTTCGGGGACGCCGATCAAACGATCGCCGCGTTGTCCAACGTTTTGGGGCGCGTCAGCCCCGCTGCGCATTCGCTCATGCACGACCGGCACATGCAGTTCGTTTGGATCGCGCGCAAGATCACGCACGACGTGGCCGACAAAGTGCAGGCGCTTAATCTGACCGGCGTTGCCGTCATCGAAGAAGACACGGGGCGGCGCATCGACATCGCCGGCCAAAGCGCATCCACGCTGCTCGGCTTCGTCGGCATCGATGAAAACGGCCTGAGCGGCATGGAGTACACCTTCGACGATCTGCTCAAAGGCTCGTCCGGACGCATGACGCTGGAGGCGGATGAATTCGGACGGCCGCTGCCGTTCGGCAGCACGCACGTGCTCAAGCCCGCAAAGCCGGGCCTCTCGCTGCAACTCACGATCGATTCGTATCTGCAATACACGGCCGAAGCGGCGCTGCGTAAGCAAGTGCTCGGGTATCACGCAAAAAACGGCACCGCGATCGTCATGGATCCGTACACCGGCGAAGTGTTGGCCATGGCGAACTATCCGCACTACGATCCGAATCAATACTGGAAATATCCGGCCGACAGTTACCGCAACCGCGCCGTTTCGGATCTGTACGAACCGGGATCGACCTATAAGCTCGTCACCGCTGCCGCCGCGCTCGAAAGCGGACGCGTGAGCAGCACCGACCGCTTCAATGCGAACGGGCCGCTTGAGGTCGGCGGAAGACGGATTTTCAACGCGCTCGACGGGCTCACGCCCAGCCCGTCAGGCGATACGCTGGAAACGATCATCGCCGATTCGCTCAACGTCGGCGCGGCACGCGTCGCTATGGCGATCGGATCGCGCCCGTTCTACGACATGGAGGAGCGCCTGGGATTTTCACGCCGCACGCAGATCGGGCTCTCGAGTGAATCGCCCGGCATGGTGCCGGCGCCCGGCACGTGGAGCGGCAGCTCGCTCGCGACCATGTCGTTCGGACAAGGCGTCTCGGTGACGCCGATCGCGATGGCCCGTTTTTACTGCGCGATCGCGAACGGCGGGTTGCTGGTGCGCCCGCGGATCGTCAAATCCATTCTCGATGCGCAAGGCAACGCGATCTACTCTTATCCCGAACAAATCGAACGCCGTGCCTTCAGCGAACGGACGGCGCAAATGCTGCGCGGGTATCTGCGCGCGGTCGTCGTGCACGGCACGGGCAATCCGTCGGCAAAGATCGCCGGCTACACCACGGCCGGCAAAACCGGCACGGCGCAGGCGGTCATCAACGGACGCTACGACGGGTACATCGCCTCCTTCATCGGCATGATTCCGTACGAGCATCCGCGGTACGTGATCTTTGTGAAAGTCGAACAGCCGCAGGACGCAATCTACGGCTCGGTCGTCGCGGCACCGGCATTCGACGCCATTGCGAAAGCGGCGATGCTGCGCTCGGGCGTGCTGCCGGCCGTGACGCCGCCGCCGCTGTCCTCGCCGGCACCGGCGCGGAAACGCTTGGTCCGCCTGGGCGCCGCGGCGAAGCCGCTTTAGGATGGAACCGCCCGGGCAGCATATCCGGCTAGAAACGCTGATCGAGCATCTCGCGCAAAACACGCGCGTGATCGGAGCGCGTGACGTGAGCATCAGCTCGATCGCGATCGATTCGCGCGAAGTGATGCCCGGTGCGCTGTTTATTGCAATGCGCGGCGAGCGCAGCGACGGTCACCGTTTTATCGCGTCCGCCGTCACGCGCGGTGCGGTCGCGGTCGTCGCCGAAGAAGCGATCGAAACGCACGGCGTAACCACGATCGTCGTTCCCGACAGCGCACGGGCAGCCTCGCAGATCGCGGACGTCTTTTATGGAAGCCCCTCCGCGGCGATGCATGTCGCGGGCGTCACGGGGACAAACGGAAAAACCACCACGACGCAGATGATCGCGGCGATGCTGCGCGAGGGCGGCGTCGTGTGCGGAACGATTGGGACGATCGGGGCGCGCCTGGGCGCGCGCGAGTGGCCTCTGGCAAATACGACGCCGCTCGCGCCGCAGTTGCACGGTTTGCTCGCGCAGATGCGTTCGCTCGGAGCGCACGCAGTGGCCATGGAAGTGAGCTCGCATGCGCTTGCGCTCGAACGCGTGGGCGAGGTGCGGTTCGAGGTGGGCGCGCTCACGAACCTGACCCGCGATCATTTGGACTTTCACGGCACCTTCGAAGCCTATGCGGCGGCGAAACGCAAACTGCTCGACGCTGCGCGCGCCTGCGTGCTGAATATGGACGATGAAACGGGCGAGCGATGGGCGCGCGAGCTGCGTGCACGCAAGGCCGTTACCACGTATGCGATGCACGCCGGTGCGGACATCCGTCCCAAAAGCGTTGAAGTTCGCACCGGCGGAAGCACCTTCACGCTGAACGGCACCGCTTTCGAAGTGCGCCTGCCCGGGCGTTTCAATGTTTCGAACGCCTTGTGCGCGCTTGCCGTCGCGCGCGCGTTCGGCGTCGCGGACAGCGCTTCCGCGCGCGGTTTGGCGTCACTGCAGCGGGTGAGGGGCCGGATGGAACACGTGCGCGGCGAGGGCGTGGATGCGATCGTTGACTACGCGCACACGCCTGATGCGCTCGAAAACGTGCTGCGGGCGGCGCGCGAGTTAACGGCGCAGCGCGTGCTGCTCGTCTTCGGCTGCGGCGGCGATCGCGATCGCGGGAAGCGCCCGCTCATGGGCGCGGCGGCCTCCCGCCTTGCGGATTACGCGTACGTCACCTCGGACAATCCGCGTACGGAAGCGCCCGAAGCAATCGCGCTAGAGATCACGCAAGGCATGACCGGCGCGCGCTACGCCGTCGAGCTCGACCGGCGCCGCGCGATCTTTTCCGCAATCGCCGCCGCGCAGCCCGGCGACATCGTGGTCGTTGCGGGCAAAGGGCACGAGAACTATCAGATCGCCGGCGCAGACGTGCTGCCGTTCGACGACGCCCAAGTCGTGCGCGAAGCGATTGCCTCGCGCACGGCCGCAGGCGCATGATGCTTTCGATCGAGCGGGCGCGTGCCGCGACCGGCGGAGCGGTGTATCGCCAATCGCGTTTTCCGGCCGCCTTGCGAATCGCCACCGACTCGCGCGGGCTGGTTGCGGGAGAGACGTTTTTAGCGCTGCGCGGCGAGCATTTCGACGGACATGCGTACGTCCCGCAAGCCATTCAGCGCGGCGCGGCTGCGCTCGTGGTCGACGACGCGGGCGTCATCCCCGACGATACTCCCGCCCTGGTTGTCGCAGACACCAAGCGCGCTTACATGGATCTTGCCGCGGCGAACCGCGAACTGTTTGAAGGGCGCGTGGTTGCCATTACGGGCAGTGCGGGCAAGACCACCACCAAACATCTGCTCGCGCAGTTGCTCGCCGCCGCATTCGGTGAGGACGCCGTTCTGGCGACGCCCGGAAATGAAAACAACGAGATCGGCGTGAGCAAACTGCTGCTGCGCGCGCAGCCGTTGCACCGTTTTGTCGTCGTGGAGCTCGGCGCGCGGCACGTACACGATATTGCCGAGCTTGTTGCGATCGCGCGTCCGCATGTCGGCGTGCTGACCAATATCGGCGAGGCGCATCTGGAGATCTTCGGTTCGCGCGAACGTCTGGCCGAAACCAAGTGGGGACTGTTCGCCTCCGGTGCGCAAGCGGTGCTCGGTGCGAACGACGCCGAATCGCTGGCGCGCGCGGGCGGCTTGCCCACGCCGCCGTTGTGGTTCGGAACGGTACCCGCGGGGGCGCCCGGAGTATGGATTCCCGATTCAAAAACGTTGGTGCTCACCGCGGAGCGCGAACCCTCGGCGTACGCGGTCGATATCCGGCTGCCGGGCGAACACAACCGCATGAACCTGGCGGCAGCGATTGCCGGCGCGCTGCTGCTCGGCGTTTCAGAGCAGCAGATTGTGGGCGCGATTCGCGGACTGACGTTACCGCTCGGACGCTTCGAAAGCATCGCGCTCAGCAGCGGGCCCCGTTTGATCTACGACGCGTACAACGCGAACTTAAGCGGCATGCTCGCCGCGCTCGATGCGTTCGCCGCCGAACCGGCGCGCCGCCGCATCGCCGTGCTTGCCGGCATGGCCGAACTCGGGCCCCAAGCCCACGAGATGCACGAGCGCGTGGGAGCGAAGGCGGCGGCGGTCCATATGGACACGGTTCTGGCGGGCGGCGAGTTTGCGGGCGCGCTCATCGGAGGCGCGCTTGCGGCGGGATTTCCGCGTACGCGCCTGGTGCGGTACGAGACCAACGAGGAGGCCGCGCATTGGATCCGCCTGCACGCCGGCCCGGGTGATGCGGTGCTGCTCAAAGGTTCCCGCAAGTACGCGATGGAGCAGATCGTGCAACGCCTTCTTCCGGCGGCGAGCGCGTGAAACAGCTGCGTGTCGTGCGCCCCGAACTCCCCGAGGGCATCGCCGCGCTTCCCGTGCGCACGCCGCTGGTCGCCCCCCGCGACGATCTGACGGCGCTGATCGCGCGCTGCGTGCGCGGCATCGCGCGCCCGGGTGACGTGCTCGCCGTTTCGGAAACCGCGGTCGCGATCGCGCAAGGCCAGTCGGTGCCGGCCGAGCTCGTGCGCCCGGGTAAACTGGCGTACGTGCTTTCCCGGCATGCGGGCGCGCTGGCGACCGTGAGCCAGCCCGAGTCGCTGCAGATCGTCATCGACCAAACCGGTCCCGGCAAAGTTCTTTTCGCGGCGGTGATGCAGGTGATCGGCCGCGCGTTCGGGCGCCGCGGCATGTTCTATGAGATCCTCGGGGAAGCGATCACGGCGATCGACGGCTACACGGGGACGTTGCCGCCCTTCGAACGCAATATCGTCTTCGCGCCGCAGCGTCCCGACGCGTTCGCGCAATCCGTGTGCGAGCGCACCGGCATCGCGTGCACGGTCGTCGACGCGAACGATCTACAAAAGGCAAAAGTGCTCGGCGCATCTCGGGGCGTAAACCGGCGCAGCGTGGAGTATGCGCTGCTCGCCAATCCCCACGGCAACGGCGACGAACAGACGCCCATCGTGGTATTGAAATGGCGCGGTGAAGGCCCCAACCCGCTCTTCGCGGAGCGGCCCGCTTGACCGTTGCACTGTTCCTGGAAATCGCCGCCGCCGGCTTCCTTGTGTGCGTGCTCTGCTGTGCCGCCCTGATTCCGCTGCTGCGGCGCTTCCAACTGCGCCAGCATGCGTATGAAGATGCGCCGCAGACGCATCAGAAAAAATCCGGCACGCCGACGATGGGCGGCATCGCATTCGTGGCGGCGCTGGTGCCGCTGCTCGCACTGCACGCCGATCGCGCAGCGATGGCGCTCCTGCTGCTTGTCGCCGCTTGTGCGCTCGTCGGCTTCGCCGACGACTACCAGGCAATCCGCTCCGGCAAGAACGCCGGGATGCGCGCGCACCAAATATCTCCTCACTGCGCTTGCTGCCGTGATGTTCTTGCGCTTCGGCGTCGAGGGCAATATCAACGCCGACGTGCTGTTTCGCACCGGCGCGTACGTGCTGACCGTGCCGCACTGGCTTTGGCTGGCTTTGGGAATTCTCGCCGTGAGCGGTACGATGCATGCGGTGAACCTCACCGACGGCTTAGACGGTTTGGCTGCCGGCACGATGGTGCCCCCGCTGCTTGTTCTCGCGCTCCCGGCGTTCGTCCACACGCAAAGCGCCGCGCCGGCGTTCGCAGCGCTGCTGGGAATGGGCGCATGTTTTGGATTTTTGGTGTTTAACCGGCATCCCGCAAAGGTGTTCATGGGCGATACCGGTTCACTCGCGCTGGGCGCGCTGCTCGCGGGTGTTGCGATCTTGAGCGGCGAGATGCTGCTGCTGATTTTGATCGGCGGCGTCTTTGTTGCGGAAGCGCTTTCGGTTATCATTCAAGTGACGTATTTCAAACGCACCGGAGGAAAACGGATCTTCAAGATGAGTCCGCTGCATCATCATTTCGAAATCTCCGGGTGGCCGGAGACGATCGTGACGGCGCGCTTTTGGCTCGCTTCGGCGGCGGTGTCGCTCTTGGGTCTAGCCCTTGTTCGATAGCGGCGATACGATCCTGATCATCGGTTTGGGCCGCAGCGGCCAGGCCAGCGCCCAGGTGCTGCGCGCCCGTGGCGCGCGCGTAGTTGCGGTCGACGAGAAGCCGCGCGAACAGCTGCAGCAAGCCATTGCGTACGTCGAGTCGCTCGGCGCCGTTTTTATCGAACCTGCGGCGCTGCCTTCCGTCGAACGCGAACTGACGTTGGCCGTGCTCTCGCCGGGCGTGCCGCTCAACGGGCCCCTCGTGCGCGCCGTGCAAAACGCGAACGTTCCGGTGTACAGCGAGATCGAAGTGGCGTACCGCTTGTGCAAGGCGCCCGTGGTTGCCGTTACGGGCACCAAGGGCAAGTCCACGACCACCTCGCTTGTCGGGCATCTGCTGCGCACCGCCGGCAAAGAAGTGCGCGTGGGCGGAAATATCGGTAATCCGCTGATTGCGGAAGTGGGCGGAACGGCGCCCGATCAATGGGTCGTCGCGGAAGTCTCTTCGTTTCAACTCGAAGCCATCCGCTCGTTCCATCCGCGCATCTCGGTGATTCTGAACATCTCGCCCGATCATCTCGACCGGTATTTCTCGATCGACGAGTACGCCGAAGCGAAGTACCGCATCTTCGCGAACCAAAGCGAGCGGGATTTTTTCATCGGCAACCTGGACGACCCGCGCGTAGCGGAGCTGCACTGGCTCAAAACGTCGGCGGAGGTGCGCGTGCACGCGCGGCAGCTGTGGTTCACGCTGGCGCAAGCACACCGGGACGCCTCGATGTACGTGCAGCGCGGCGTCATTACGTATGCGCCGTTCCGCGGCGATCCGCGCCCGGTGGAGATTATGCCCGTCGCGGAGATTCCGCTTGCCGGCCCGCACAACGTCTGCAATGTGATGGCGGCGCTCCTTGCGGCTCTGGCGGCGGACTGCGATCCGGTGCAACTGCGCCAGGGTGTGCGGAGTTTTTCGGCGATGGCGCACCGCTTGCAGCCGGTCGCCACCATCGGCGGTGTGCTTTTCGTGGACGACAGCAAAGCCACCAATCCCGGGTCGGTCATCGCCGCGCTGCAGTCATACGATCGCCCGATCGTGCTCATTGCGGGCGGCAAATCGAAAAACACCGACTTCACCGAACTCGGACGCGCGATCGACGCGCGCGTGAAAACGCTCGTCACGATCGGCGAAACGGCGGAGGAGCTCGCAGCGCACGTCTACCGCACGCCGATCGAGCCTGCCGTGTCGATGGAAGATGCGGTGCAGCGCGCCGCGCGTCACGCCGCGCCCGGCGCCGTCGTGCTGCTCTCGCCGGCCTGCGCCTCGTTCGACATGTTTGCGTCCGCCGAAGATCGCGGTACGCAATTTATCGCCGCGGTGCATGGGCTTACGGACCATTCGCCTTCAGGTGCCGGCCGCTGAAGACGTCCGTGCGCGCGGCAGCGCCTTCGCGGGCGTCAAAAGCGGAAACGATCCGCGCCTTCGTTCCGGCGCCGCCCGACGTTTGGCTGTTCGGTTCGGTTGCCACCCTGGTGGCGATTGGCTTGATCATGATCTTCAGCGCCTCGAGCGCCCAGGCGTATGCCGATCACCGCGACACCGCCTACTACGTGAAACATCAGGCCGTGTATCTCGCGGTGGGACTGTTTCTGGCGTACTTCGCTTACAAGATCGACTACCGCAAACTGCGCGCGCTCGCCCCGTATGCGCTGGTGCTGTGCATCGGGAGCTTGGCTGCGGTGCTCGTACCGCATATCGGCGTATCGGTGAACGGCGCGAAGCGCTGGATCGGCGGCGGTGCGATCTCGCTGCAGCCCTCGGAGTTTGCAAAGCTCGGGCTGGTGCTGTACCTTTCGGCGGTCCTCTCGATGCGCGCGGATCAGATAAAGTCGCTTTCACGCGGCTTGTTCCCGGTGCTGCTCGTCACCGGCCTGATGGCGGGCTTGGTGTTTGCCGAACCGGACATGGGCACCGCGAGCCTGCTCGTCTTCACGGCGTTCGCGATGCTGTTTGCGGCCGGCGCGCGCATCGAGCACTTGATTGCGGTGATCCTCGTCACGCTGCCGCCCACAATCCTCATGGTCTTGACCAGCCCATACAAACGCGCGCGCATCTTCGCCTTCATCAACCCGTGGAAAGATCCGCAAAATACCGGCTTCCATATCGTGCAGTCGCTGCTGGCGCTCGGCAGCGGCGGCTTGACGGGCGTGGGCGCCGGCGAATCGCGCGCGAAGTTCTTCTATCTGCCCGAGCAGTATACCGACTTCATTTTTTCCGTTCTTGGCGAAGAGTTCGGGCTCGCCGGCACGATGGCGGTCGTGATTCTGTTTCTGTTCTTCGCCTACCGCGCGATCCGCATCGCGATCGCAGCCCCGGATCGCTTCGGATTCTTTTTAGCAAGCGGCTGCGCGGCGCTCATCACGATCCAAGCATTCGTGAACATCGGCGTGGTCACGTCCTCGTGGCCCGTCACGGGTGTGCCCTTGCCGTTCATTTCGTTCGGAGGCAGCTCGCTGATCGTTTGTTTGCTGTGCGTCGCGCTGATCATGAACGTGGGCCGCTTCCGCCGCGTCAATTTGGAGTGAGGATTCTTTTTGCCGGCGGCGGAACAGGCGGACACCTCTATCCGGCGGTTGCGCTCGCCGATGCGCTCGGCACGCGCGCGGGTGTGCGTTTCATCGGCACGCAAGGACGGCTCGAAACCACGATCGTGCCGCAGGCAGGCTACGAACTGCGCACCATCGCCGCCGAGCCGCTGCAGCGCAGCGCTTCGCTCGCGGCGATCAGAACGGCGGCGATCAACGCTTTGGGCGTCGCACAAGCGCTGCGAGAACTGCGCGCGTTCGCGCCGGATCTCGTCGTCGCGACCGGCGGCTACGTGTGCTTTCCCGTCATGGTTGCGGCGCGGCTCCTGCGTTCGTGCGGTTTGCTGCGCGCACGTTTTGCGCTGCTCGAACCCAATGCGCAGCCTGGCCTGACGAACCGCCTGCTCGCGCCGCTGGTCGACGAAGTGTGGGGCGCATACGATGCGGCAGGGGCGCACTTCGGAAAGAAGTACCGGCGGACGGGCATTCCGGTGCGCGCTTCGCTGCTGCGCGGGCGCAACCGCATCGAAGCGGCGCGGCGCTTGGGGCTCGACCCTTCGCGTAAAACAATTCTGGCGATCGGCGGCAGTCAGGGCGCACGCACGATCAATGAAACGATTGCTGCGCTCGTTACGCGGCGCGCGCTTCCGCCGGATTGGCAAGTGCTTCACGTGTGCGGACCGCGCGACTTCGGCTATATGCAAGCCGAGGAACGCGAGCCGTTCGAAAACAATCTCGTCGCGCTGCATGCGTACCTACCCGACATGGCGGACGCGTATGAAGCGGCCGATCTTGCCATCGCGCGTTCGGGTGCCTCGACGTTGGCCGAGTTCGCCGCACTCGGCATTCCTTCGATTTTGATTCCGTATCCGTACGCCTCGGACGACCATCAGTTCCGCAATGCGAAGGTTTTTGAGACGGCGCGCGCCGCCGCTCTTCTTGAAGACCGCTCGCTCGATGCCGATTCGCTGTGGTGGACGATGCGTGAACTGATGCACCCCGAGCGCCTTGCGGCCATGCGCGAGGCCGCGCGCTCGCTTGGCAGACGGGACGCCTGCGCGGCGATTCTCGCGCGGATTGACGCATTAGCGGCGAGAAAGGGTGCCGCATGACGCAGGGGACCGTCCACTTTGTGGGCATCGGCGGCATCGGCATGAGCGCGATCGCGCGCGTGCTGATAGCCCGCGGCGAAACGGTTACCGGTTCCGACACGGGCGACTCGCCTCTGCTGCAGCAACTGCGCGATCTGGGAGCGGCCGTCACCATCGGCCACCGCGCGCAAAACGTGAACGGTGCGCGTGAAGTCGTCGTCAGCTCGGCGATCGATCCGGGGAATCCCGAATACGCCCACGCCGTTGCGAGCGGCATTCCCGTCGTGCGCCGCGGCGAAATGCTGCGCCGCATTATGAACGATACGCGCGGGATTGCGATCTGCGGGACGCACGGAAAAACGACGACCACGGCAATGACGGCAGCGGTTTTGCGCGAGGCCGGCATCGACGCAAGCGTCGTGCTCGGCGGCATGGACGTGGTTAGCGGCGTGAACGCGCACCACGGAAGCGCGCCCTATTTTCTGACGGAAGCCGACGAATCGGACGGATCGTTCGCATTGCTCGATCCCTCGATTGCCGTCGTCACCAACATCGAGAACGATCATCTCTCCTCCGATGCGCAGCTGCGCGCGTTGGTCGAATCGTTCAAAGCCTTTCTGTCGCGTATGCCTGCGGACGGAACGGCGATACTGGGCGTCGACAATCCGCTGAGCGGATCCCTCGCGAGCGTGCCGCGTCGGGCGCGCACCGTGACGTTCGGCTTGCGCCCGCCGGCCGAAGTGAGCGCTGCGAAAATTCATTTCGACGGGCTGCACTCGCGGTTTGAAGCCGTCGCGGGCGGCGAGCGCCTGGGGCCGATCGAGCTGCACGTTCCGGGAACGATCAACATTGAGAACGCGCTTGCCGCAATCTGCGCGGGCCGCGCGCTGGATCTGCCGTTCGCCACGATCTCCGCCGGCCTGCGCGCATTCCGCGGTGTTCGCCGCCGCTTTGAAATTCTGGCGCAAACGCCCCGCATGACGCTTGTCGACGATTACGCGCACCATCCAACGGCGGTGCGCGCGACCATCGCGGCGGCACGGCGCGTCGCCGCCGGTCCGCTGATTGTCGCGTTTCAGCCGCACCGTTATTCGCGCACCGCATATCTGGCGAGCGAGTTTGCGAACGCGCTCAGCGGCGCCGATGAAGTCTATCTCGTGCCGGTCTACGCTGCTGCCGAGCCGCCGATGGAGGGCATCAGCGAGCGCAGCATCGGAGAGCCGCTGCAAGCTTCGGGCACGCTGGTGCGGTACGTAAAATACGTTTACGATCTTCGCGCCGCGCTTGCCGAAAACGTGCCGTACGGGGCGTTTGTGCTGATGCTGGGCGCGGGAAACATTACGAAAGTCGCGGCCGATTTGGCTTGCGATGTGAACGCGGCCGTGAGCGCATGAGTGCGGCGGCGCAAGCGCTTCGATCGCTGCTGAACGAGACGGATCGTGCGGCTCTGCGCGCCATTGTGCCCACCGTGACCTTCGACGAGCCGATCGCGCCGTACACGTCCTGGAAGATCGGCGGCCCCGCGGACGCGTGGATCGTCGTGGAGACGGTTACGCAGTTGGAAGCGCTCATGACGTTTTGCGGCAAACGGCGCGTTCCGTGGTTTGTTTTGGGCAGCGGCAGCAATTTGCTGGTCGGTGACGGCGGGATGCGTGGCGTGGTCATGCGCCTGGCCGGTGAGTTTGCCGTCATCGAAGTGGATCCGTCGGATTCGCTGGTCACCGTGCGCGCCGGCGCTTCCGCCGGCATGGCGGCGCTTACGGCAAAGGCCGCCTCGGCAGGCGCGGCCGGCATCGGGTCGCTCGCCGGCATACCCGGAAGCGTTGGCGGCTCGCTGCGCATGAACGCAGGGACGGATCGCGAGATCGGCGATTTCGTGCGCGAGGTCTACGTGCATTCGCCCGCAAAGCCGCGCGCGCATCCAGTCAACGTGCAGTATTATTACCGGCACACCACGCTCGCGCGCGATGCGATCGTCGGGCATGTCGTACTCGGTTTCGAGCGCGGCGACCCGGAGCAGGTGCGTGAAGAGATGCAGCGGCGTCTGGTGCGCCGCAAGCAAACGCAGCCGATCGCGTTGCCGAACGCCGGCTCCTGTTTCCGCAATCCGCCCGGCGACCGGGCGGCGCGGCTGATCGAAGCGGCGGGGGCCAAGGGGTGGCGCGAAGGCGGAGCGGAACTCTCGCCGCTGCATGCTAACTTCATCAACAACCGCGCTGACGCCAGCGCGCGCGACGTTGCCACGCTCTTGGCGCGCGTCCGCCGTGAAGTTGCGCGGCAATTCGGAGTGGAGCTGCACCTCGAAGTCCACCTCGTGGGCGTCTTTATCGACCACGATCGTATGAAGGCGTTTGGTTAAACGGCAATGACGAGCAGAAAAAAAATCAAGGTCGCCGTCGTGATGGGCGGTTCGAGCGCCGAGCGCGAGATCTCGATCCAGACCGGCTCGGGCGTGATGCGCGCGCTATCCGATCTCGGTTATGAGGCGCGATCGCTCGACTACAACGAGCGCTTCGTCGATGCGCTGCGCGACATCGAGCCGGACATCGTGTTCAACGCGCTGCACGGCCCCGGCGGCGAGGACGGTCAGATTCAGGGCGTGCTCGATTTTCTGGGCCTTCCGTATACCGGCAGCGGCATCGAAGCGGCCGCGCTCGCAATGGACAAGCATCTCACGAAGAAATTGTGCGCCGCCGAAGGCCTGCCGACTGCTGCATGGGATCTCTTCGATCTGACCGGAGGCACGCTGCCGCTCCTTCCCGGATCGCTGGACCTGCCGCTGGTGATCAAGCCGCGGTTCGAAGGCAGCAGCGCCGGTGTGTCGATCGTCAAAACGCACGAACAGTGGAGCCATGCCATGATCGAGGCGGCCGAACGCTACAGTGAGATCGTCGCCGAGGAGTTTATCCCGGGCCGCGAGTACACGTGCGGCGTTCTGGGCGAACAGGCGCTGCCCGTCGTGGAGATCATCGCCAACCGCGATCAGTTTTACACGTACGAAGCAAAGTACGGCGCCAACGGCAGCACGCACATCGTTCCCGCGAAGATCGACGACGATTTGAGCGCGCGCATTCAAATGCTTGCGCTCTCGACGCACCGCCTCGTTGGCCTGCGCGACTATTCGCGCACCGATTTCATCGTGAGCAACGAAGGCCGCCCGTATATCTTGGAGATCAACATGCTCCCCGGCCTCACCCCCACGAGCCTGCTGCCCGACGCCTGTAACGCTCTGGGCATCTCGTACGATGCGTTGATCGAGCGGCTCGTGGGCTATGCGCTGGCGCGTGCGGGCGAGCGGGTGCTCGCGGGTTAGACACCGGTTCTCGCGGCGCGACCATTGGAGGCGTTGATGCGTTCTAGTACATGCGTATGAAATATTCTTGGCTCGCGCTGCTGCTCTTTACGGCGCTGCTTTTGCCGCACGCCGCGCCGGCGCAAAGCACAGCGGCGCCTCAACCGTCGTTCACCCTTCCGCCGTACAACTCGGTGCAGCCCGTGCGCGTGCTGGGTCTCATCCGCCGGGTGTACCGTGCGCATCGTCCGCCGCCGCCGTTCGAGATCTACACGATGGTGCGCACGCAAACCACGAACTACGGTTATCCGGACTATGCCGGTTCGTACACCACGAGATATTGGGTGCGCAACCAGGACCGCGCCGCGCTGACGCGCCGTCTTTTCCGCGACGATGCCGAGGGCGACCTGAACTTTCAGCGGCCGGAATTGAACGAAGCCACCGACCCCGGCCCGCCTACCGTCGATCTGTTTGCGGCGGCGCCCGTGCGGCAGCATCCGAACCCGCAGGCATACGTCCCGACTCCCGAGCCTTCCGCCGAACCGTTCAAGAACATCGCCTCGGTAATTGCAATTGGTGAACCGGACTATAACGTGACCTCGCTTACCTCCGAAGGCGCGCTCATGCATCTGGTTCTCAGTCCGCGGCGGGATCCGGAACGCAACGTGCTGCGCGAGATTTGGGCCGACAAAAAGACGTACGAACTGCGCAAGATCGTCGCGCACGACCGGCTGTTCACCGACGACCAGGGCGTCTTTCCCGTGACCTTTACCTACACGCTCGGGTACCTTCGCGGCACGCTGCTCATCACGCGTCTGCACGGGATCGTCGAGCCGCGCATTGAGTCCAACGGTTCGAAAACCGAGTACGGCGGCGACGGGCGCACGGTCGACTTCGAGTTCAAAGACATCAGTTTCCCCGGCTCGCTGCCGCCGTGGTACTTCAATCCGCGCGAGTACGCGCAGAACCAGGCCAACGCTCCGGAGTAGCGTGCGGGGGTCCCGGCACCGGGCTGCCGAATGCACGGGAGCTTATCCCTGGAGGAATCATCCTGAGTACCACCGGTATCGTTGTCGACCGCGGCCTTGAAGGCGTGGTCGTCGGCAACACGCAGCTCAGCAACGTCGAAGGCAAACAAGGCCGCCTCACGTTTCGCGGCTACGACATTCACGACTTGGCGCCGCACGCATGCTTCGAAGAAGTCGCGCATCTGCTGCTGTACGGGCACTTGCCCTCGCGGCAAGAGCTCGCCGCGCTTAAAAAGGAACTCGGCGCGCGCCGTATGCTGCCCGAACCGCTGATCGATGCGATGCAGCGCACACCCAAAGACGCCTGGCCGATGGATGTGCTGCGCACGCTCGTTTCCGGTTTGGCGCTGTTCGTTCCGGTCGACAACAAAGGCGCCCATACGTCGGACGTGCACGCCGCGATCGAACTGATCGCCAAAGTGCCGTCGGTCGTCGCGATGTGGGACCGCATCCGCCGCGGCCTGGAACCGATCGAGCCGCGTGCAGATCTTTCGCAGGCGGCGAACTTTCTCTACATGTGCCGCGGCGAGGTGCCCAGCGCTGTCGCGGAAGATGCGGTGGACACGTATCTCGTGCTCCTGGCGGATCATTCGTATAACGCTTCGACCTTTTCTGCGCGCGTGACGGCGTCGACGAAGGCGGATCTCTACGCCGCAGTGACGGCGGCGATCGCGACGCTGCAAGGCGAGGCGCACGGCGGCGCGGCGAGCGCGGTGGGGCGCGTGCTTGTCGAGATCGGCGAGCCGGAACGCGCAGAAACGTACGTGCGCGAAGAGCTCGCGCGCGGCGAGCGCATTATGGGCATGGGGCATCGCGAGTACCGCGTGCGCGATCCGCGCGCGCAGCATTTGGACGAAGTTGCCAAGAAGCTGAGCGAAACCACCGATCCGAAATGGTACAACATCGCGCGCGCGCTGGAAGAAGCTGCGCGTAAGGTTCTGCAGGAAGCCAAACCCGACAAAAGCATCTACGCCAACGTCGATTTTTACAGCGCGCCGCTGTTTTACAGTCTCGGATTTCCGGGCGATGAGTTTACGCCGATCTTCGCGTGCGGCCGCATCGCCGGCTGGACCGCGCACATTCTCGAACAGTTGAAAGACAACCGGTTGATACGTCCTCAGGCAACGTACAAAGGGCCCGACGTTCACGCCTTCGAGCCGATCGAAACGCGCAGCGGCAACGGCGTGTCGTGAGCCGGATCGCGTCGGTCAGCCGCACGACGTCCGAGACGTCGATCGAGTTGCAGCTCGATCTGGACGGCGGGCCGGCCGCCATTGCAACCTCCGTTGATTTTCTCGATCATATGCTCCACGCATTCGCAAAACACAGCGGCTGCGGTCTGCAGATCCGCGCGACCGGCGACGGAATGGACAACCATCACGTGATCGAGGACGTCGGCATCGCGCTCGGCAAAGCGATCGCGCAGGCGCTCGGGACCAAAGAAGGCCTCGCGCGCTTTGGCTCGATCATGCTGCCGCTCGACGAAGCGCTGATCGCCGCATCCGTCGATCTTTCGGGCAGGCCGTTTTTAAATTTTCGCGTTTCGTTTCTGCGGGAAAATCTCGGTGCGTTGCCCAGCGAGATGATCGGGGAGTTTTTCCGCGCGGTCAGCGACAATGCGAAGATCACGCTGCACTTGATACAAATGGACGGGCACGTCGCGCACCACGTCTGTGAAGCATGCTTTAAAGCATTTGCGCGCGCCTTCCGCGAAGCGGCGGCGGTCACGGGCGGCGGCGTGCCTTCCACCAAAGGTCTGCTGGAATAGAAGCGTTGCTTGCCGTGCTGGACTACGGCGGCGGCAACTTGGGTTCGCTGCTCGCGGCGCTCGAGCGGCGCGGGGCGGCGTTTACCGTCTGTTCGGATCCGCGCGGCCTGCACGATGCACGTGCCGCGATTCTTCCAGGCGACGGCGCCTTCGCGGCGACCATGCGGGCGCTGCGCGAGCGTGGTTTGGATGACGGCATCCGGCGCCACATTGAAGCCGGGCGGCCGTTTTTAGGCATCTGCGTCGGCATGCAAGTCTTGTTTGAGGCAAGCACCGAGTTCGGCGAATCGCCAGGCCTGGGGATCCTGCACGGGCGCGTCTCGCGTTTCGAGAACGCGCCGCGCATTCCGCACATGGGTTGGAATCTGCTCGAGAAGGTTGCGGAGCACCCCTTCGTGGATGGGCTGGCAGAGGAACCTTACGCCTATTTTCTGCATTCATACCGCGCGCCCGTCCTTGCCGACACGGTCGCCGCGGCGACGCACGGCGAACGGTTCAGCGCGGTGGTCGCCCGGGACAACGTTATGGGTACGCAGTTTCACCCCGAGAAAAGCCGCGGAACCGGCGCAAAACTGCTCGATAACTTTTTGCTCAGAGCTCGCGAGGCGTGATTAAGTAATGCTCGTCATCCCGGCCATCGATCTGCGCGGCGGAAAATGCGTGCGCATGCAGCAGGGCGATCCCACGCGCGAAAAGGCGTACCAAACCGATCCGGTGGCGCAAGCGAAGGCTTTCGTTGCCGCCGGCGCGCGGCAGCTGCACGTGATCGATCTAGACGGCGCTTTCGGAGCGGGAGAAAATCACGAAGCGATCGCGCGCATCTGCAAAGGCGTGGACGTTCCCGTGCAGTCGGGCGGCGGCATCCGTTCGCTCACGCAGGCGCAGGCGCGGCTGAACGCGGGCGCCTCGTACGTTATTCTTGGAACGCTGCTCGTGGAAGAAGAGCGCGTTGCGCGCAACATCATTCATCAGCTGGGCGAAAAAGTATTTGCCGGCATCGACGCACGCGGCGACAAGGTAGCGGTGCGCGGCTGGCAATCGGGCTCCATCGTCGATCGCGACGCTCTCGTGCAGCGCGTCGTGCAGTGGGGCATCGTCCGCGTGGTCTTTACGGAGATCGGACGCGACGGCATGGGAGCCGGCTACGACACCGATGCGCTCGCGCGGGTCGCGCAAGCGGGCGCGATCCGCGTCACTGCAAGCGGGGGTGCGAAAACGGTGGAGGATCTGCGCGCGCTGCGGCAAGCGGCGCCGCCGAACGTGGATGCGTGCATCGTGGGACGCGCGCTCTACGAAGGCACGCTCTCCCTTGCCGAAGCGATCGCCGCAGTCGGCTAGGCTAAGGCGTCGGTTTAACGCCGGGACGCGGAGGCGGCGTCCGTTGCACAACCGGCTCGCGCGTGCGCACGGGCTTGGGCACGACGGGCGGTGCGCTCACCACCGGTCCGGGCGTGGGCTCGGGGCGGCGGCGGCCCGGCGGAGGCGCGGTGCTGGACGCCGGCGAGGGCGACGGGCGCGGGGCGCGGTGTGAACCGCGGCTGCCGGTGTAAAGGCCGATGTATAAGGGGACGTCCACCCACCTCGCGCGGCCCGACCACGATGTGTACTGCGCGCTCACCAGACAGTTCGGAACGTACAAACCGTTAGGAACCGGCACGTTCACTTCATAACGGTTTCCGTATCCTTGATCGGTGAGTTGGTACCGGTAGCCCAGATTGCACAGCTCGAGTGATGCGGATCCCCCCGGCGGGGCGATCAGCACGAAATGCATCCAATCGCCCGGATAATAGGCGCGCGCGCCTTCCGTATAAAAATTGAAGTTTTCCGCATACGCGGGCGCATCCTGACCGGTATTCCAAGGCGGCGGCACGGGAAGCGGCGTGCTGAAAGCGTGCGTTATCGCGCCCGGCGATGCGGCGGCCGCTGCGGCGGGATCGCTCACCCGTACAAGCTGCAGACGCGCGTCGTAGCCGACCACCGCACCAAACCACTGCGCAACGAAACGCAGCGGTACAAACGCGCGGTTCGCAACGATCCGCGGGCGCAGCGTGAGGCTTTTTCCGAAACGCCTGACGATAACGCGATGCGTTCGCGGCTCGTACCGGACCGTTGCGCCCAGTGCTTGCCCGACCGCCCGCAGCGGCACGAACGCGCGCCCGTGCTGTACGATGGCTTCCGCGGCAAGAGGCCGGTCGTCCACGCTGATGGCAAGCATCTTATTCTCCGGAACGATATTCGCGCGGCAAATGTTCGGGCAGGCGCGCCAAAATCTCGTACTCAATGGTCTGCGCCCATGCGGCCCAATCGGCTGCGCCGATCTCGGCATCGCCGTCGCGTCCAAGCAGCGTCACGGCGCTGCCGGGACGCGCCTGCGGCGCCGCCGCCAGATCGATCATCGTCATATTCATGCATACCCTGCCCGCGATCGGGCAGCGCGCTCCGCCCGCCAAAAATGCGCCGCGGTTCGAAAACGCGCGCGGTATGCCGTCCGCGTAACCGAGCGGGACAACGCCGATGCGGGTCGACGCAGGTGCGTGATAGGTACCGCCGTATCCGACCGCGGTGCCCGCTTCGACATCACGCACAGCAACGAGTTGCGAATGCAGCGAGAGTGCGGGCCGCAATTGCAGCGCCGAGCCGTTCATCGCTTCACGCGTTTGCGCCGAAGGCCAGATGCCGTAGAGCGCAATGCCGGTGCGCGCAAAATCCAAACGAGTCTGCGGCCACAGCATCGCTGCCGCCGATGCCGCGATGTGGCGAAGCGGTTTCGCACCCGCCGGTTGCAGCGCGGGACCTATCGCCGAAAGAACGCCGTTGTATTTCTCGAGCTGTGAAGCGGTGAACGGCGAATCCAGTTCTTCGGCGGCCGCGAGATGAGAGAAAATACCGGTGACGTGGATCTCGCGCGTGCGCAAAAATCCTTCGATCGCGGACGGCGCCTTTTGCGGTTCCAATCCTAAACGTGCGACGCCGGTATCGATCTTCACGTGAACGGCGCAGCGTGCGTTGCGCGCCCTCGCTGCATTGGTAAGTGCGCGCAGGTAGCAACCGGTATCCCAAAGCGCGAGCTCGATGCGGCCGGCAATCGCGTCATCGAGCGCACTTGTTTCGACCGGACCCATCGCAAAAATCGCGCAGCGGATGCCGGCGCTGCGCAATGCAAGCGCCTCCTGAACCGAGTAGACGCAAAGACGCTTCGTGAAGGGCTCGAGCGTCCGCGCCGTTTCCACGAGTCCGTGGCCGTAGGCGTTCGCCTTCACGACGAACGCCGGATCGCACGGCGCGATGAAAGCAGCGAGAGAGCGCGCGTTCTCTTGCAAGGCGTCACGCGCGATATGAACCGCACCGATCATGCTCGCCGCCGCAGACGGGTATACGAAGGACGTGCTCGTCCACCGTCTCGATCAGGTTTTAGCCCAAACCGACCCGTTCGATCTCGCTCAAGCCGTCGATCGTCACGTGCGCTCGCTTTCCGCGCCGGAAATTCACGAATTGATCGACGCGGCGCTGCCGCGGCTAAACGAGTATTACGTTTCCGAATTCGCAGACGTGAACGCGCACGAGCAACAAGCATCACTGCAAACCGCGTTTGCGCAATCGCTTAAAAGCAACCTGCGCGCGATTCCGCTTTTCGGGCGCGCATTCGGCGAAGCGGTGTTGGCGAAGGCCGGCGGCGAACGCACCGTGGGATTCGCGGACGAGCGCTCGCGGCGCCCGGGCCGCGCCGTTGCCCTCGGCGCCATGTTCGTCGCAGCACTTGCGCTCGCTGCGGCCGGCGGAGCGCAGTACGCACGAACCGCCCGCGTGCAAACGGCGAACGCGCTTCCGACGCCGTACATCGTCTTGCCGAAGATCGCCGTTGCGCCTGCGCGTCGTCGGCGCCCGGCGCGCGTCACGCCTGTGCCGTTGCAGCATCGTATCGCCGTCGCGGTGCCGCAGGCGCCGGCTGCGGGTTTCGCGCCGGTAACGGCCGCGCCGCAGCTGTTGCCGCCGGTTCCGGCCCGCATGCAACGGCAGCGGGCGCGTCCGTCTTCCCTTCCCGTGGCGCAAGGAGAAGCGGTCGTTACGGTGCCGCAGCCGGCGCGTCCGTCTGCCAGTCCCACGCAGGCGGCGCCGATCGACACGAGCGACATGCCGCAGCCGTATACCGATGCGACGCCGATGCCCGACCAAACGGCGGTGCCGGTGATCGCGCCGCGTGCGGTAAAACTCATCACGCCGCCGCCGGCGCCCAGACGGCATGGCTGGCTGCACCGCACGATCATGCATTTCGATCCGTTCAAGCCGCATCCGCAGCCCACGAAATGACGACGGCGAGGGGTCGGCTGGGGCGTTTCCCCACCGAATAGCCGCCGGGACGTGCGCGCCGTGGGAGCCCAAGCCCGAAGCGTCGTCGCGCTCGCCTTGCGGCTTTTATGGCTTGCACTCATGGCGCGCGTCTGCTAAGATCGCTCGGCTGGCACTCATTTGCTGAGAGTGCCAACGCCACGAATTTTAGGAGGCTATTTAGTGAATCTCAAGCCATTGGGCGATCGCGTGGTCGTCGAGCACGTAGAACAGGCGGATAAGAGCGCCGGCGGCGTGTTTCTGCCGGATACCGCCAAAGAGAAACCCCAAGAAGGTCTCGTCAAGGCGGTCGGCTCCGGCCGCACGCTCGACAACGGCACCAAACTTGCGATGGACGTCAAGGTCGGCGACCGGATCATCTACTCGAAGTACTCGGGCTCCGAAGTGAAGCTCGAAGGCACCGAGTATCTGATCATCTCGGAAAAAGACGTCCTCGCAATTGTCGACAAAGTCCCGGCCGGCGTTTAAGGAGTATTTGAAAGAATTATGGCTGCCAAACAATTAGTATTTGACGAAAACGCCCGCCGCGCGCTCGAGCGCGGAGCGAACACCCTCGCCGATGCGGTGAAGGTGACCCTGGGGCCTAAGGGCCGCAACGTCGTGCTGGACAAGAAGTTCGGATCGCCGACCATCACCAACGACGGCGTCACGATCGCCAAAGAGATCGAACTGAGCGAACCCTTCGAGAACATGGGCGCCCAGCTCGTCAAGGAAGTCGCCTCGAAAACGAACGACATCGCCGGCGACGGCACGACCACGGCGACGGTGCTCGCGCAAGCGATCATCCGCGAAGGTCTGCGCAACGTTACGGCCGGTTCGAATCCGCTGCTGATTAAGCGCGGAATTGAAAAAGCGGTCGAACTTGCGATTGCCGAGATGGAATCGTTCAAGCAAGTCGTCGACACGAAAGAAAAAATCGCCCAGGTTGCTTCGATCTCTGCAAACGACAAAGAGATCGGCGATCTGATCTCCGTTGCAATGGAGAAAGTCGGCAAAGACGGCGTCATCACCGTCGAAGAGTCGAAGTCGATGAAGACCGAAGTCGAAACCAAAGAAGGCATGCAGTTCGACAAGGGCTACATCTCGCCGTACATGGTCAGCGATTCCGAGCGCATGGAAGCGGTCATGAGCGATCCGTTCATCCTTGTTACGGAGCGCAAGATTTCGGCAATCGCCGATATTCTGCCGTTGCTCGAGAAGATCGTTCAAGTCCAGAAGCCGCTGCTGATTATCGCTGAAGACGTCGAAGGCGAAGCGCTCGCAACGCTGGTCGTCAACAAGCTGCGCGGGACGTTCACCACGGTCGCCGTCAAGGCGCCCGGCTTCGGCGACCGCCGCAAAGAGATGCTCAAGGATATCGCTGCCCTCACCGGCGCGACCGTCGTCAGCGAAGAGCTCGGCCTTAAACTCGACAAAGTGACGCCGGACATGCTCGGCAAAGCCAAGACCGTCAAAGTCACCAAAGAAGAGACGACGATCGTCGACGGCGCGGGCAAAGAATCCGACATCAAGGGCCGCATCGAGATGATCAAACGCCAGGTCGAGGAAACCGACAGCGACTTCGACCGCGAGAAGCTGCAAGAGCGTCTGGCGAAGTTGTCGGGCGGCGTAGCGGTTATTAACGTAGGCGCCGCGACCGAAACGGAGCTCAAAGAGAAGAAACATCGCATCGAGGACGCGCTGAGCGCAACGCGCGCGGCCGTTCAGGAAGGCATGATCCCCGGCGGCGGTTCTTCGCTCGTCCACGCAATCAAGGCGATTGCCAAATACGAGCCGCCGAAGACGAACGGCCACACGACCACGTGGGCTGACGAGAAGATCGGCATCGACATCATCCGCAAGGCCTTGGAAGAGCCGCTGCGCCAGATCGCTTATAACGCGGGCTTCGAAGGCTCCGTTGAAGTGAACAACGTCAAAACGCAAAACGCGCCGAAAGGCTTCGATGCGATGACGGGCAAGATCGTCGACATGTTCGAAGCGGGCATCGTCGAGCCGTTCAAAGTGACACGTTCGGCTCTGCAGAACGCGGCGTCGATCGGTTCGCTGATCCTCACGACGGAAACGCTGATCGCCGACAAGCCCGAGCCGAAGAAAGAGCCCGCGATGCCGGGCGGCGGCGGCATGGGCGGATACGACATGATGTAACCTTCGCTTCAGGCGAGGGCCATTTGAGAGCGAGGCTCCGCGTTGCGGGCCTCGCTCTTTTTATGTGAAGCCTCGCTTCCAAAGCAAGTAGGCGCACTCCGCCCTCGTTAGCACGCACGCAAAGCGGGCAATACTGCAGCATGAATACACGCACTCTTGCGCCGGCGCTCCTTGCGGCCGGTATGGCTCTGGTTCTGGCCGCCTGCGGCAGCGGCTCGAGCAACCAGACGAATACAGGGAACACGCAAACGACGGGTTCCCACATGAAACAAATCAATCCGCTGCACAAAGCGCACAACGAGATGACGGGCAAAGTGCTCAACGTCAACATGGGCGCCATGAACAGCTCCAAACAGGACGGTTCGGCGAGCGTCGGAACGACCGGCAACGGCCTGAGCGTTGTCGTCAAAGTCTTCAACGAGCCGAAAGGCGGCTCGGAGCCCGCCCATATTCACCGGGGAACCTGCAAGAATCTCGACCCGGTTCCATGGAAACCGCTCGCCGCGGTGGTGAACGGTGCGTCGACGACGCACGTCGCGGGCGTAACGCTGGACCAAATCAAAAAGGGTCACTACGCAATCAATGTACACGATCAGCACAACTTGAAACGGTACGTTTCCTGCGGCGACCTGAGTACCTAGAGCAATGAGGACACCGCGCGCGAGCGCGGTGTCCCTCACTTTACCAGTACGACCACTCGCCGCGCATATCGCGCGCTGCCGAATGCAGTTTATCGGCGAGCAGCGACGACTGCATGGCGTTTACACTCACTGTTTTCCGCAAGCCGTGCATGATCGCAAAGCCTTGATGCACCAGCGAGCGTGCATGCGCGGCATCTCCGTGCTGGTGCGCCAGTTCGGCGGCGACGATCATCGCGTTCGCGCCGCGCCACCGGTCGCCGCAGCCCAGCCAAATGCGCGCCGCGCCCTCAGCCTTGCGCGAGGCAGCTTCATAGCGACGCGCGCTCACTGAGCCGGTGCTGGAATTCATCAGCTGCGCCGCCCGCGCGCCGCAACGTGCGTCCGCTGCCTGCGCAGCGGCGTGGTGCGCAGGCGTTGTGCACGACGCGAGCGCCGCAACGGCGAAGGCGGCGGCAAATCTTAAGAGGCTCGCCATGGGGCTACTGTTCCCGGGCTGCCTCTGAGGCAAACCGCCGGCTGCGCGCAAAAGCGAAATAAGCGGGGACCGCGAGCGCGAGCAGACCCACGCCGATGAGGCTGTTGGCGGGCGACTTGACGTAGGTGTCCAGCACCACAGCGCCTGCCGCCAGAGCGAAAAGCGCTGTTGAATACGGATGTCCAGGAACGCGAAATGCGGGCTCGGCACGTCCTGCGGAACGATCCCGCGCGCGGAAGATAAAGATTGCGATAGCGGAAAGCGTGAAAAAAACGTAATCGACGGACGTCACGTAATTTTGCATCTGATCGTATTTGCCCGAGAGCGCGATGACGATTGCGAAAATGCCTTGCAGGGCGATCGCGATCACGGGCACGCGTGAAGCAGGGTGCACCCACGCGACTTGTTTAAAGAAAACGCCGTCTTTCGCCATTGCGTAATAGACGCGCGGTGAGGTGAGGATCTGATTGCTCATGAAGCCGAAGGTCGAGAGCATCACCGCAGCCGCTATCAACTGCGCGCCGCGCGGGCCCAGCACCAGCTGCATCACATCCGATGCAGGCGTCGTCGTCTGCATCAGACCCAGCGGTCCTAAAACGCGCAGTGAAACGATATTGACCAGCATGTAGAGGACGACGACGACGCTGACGCCGGCGATCATCCCGATCGCAAGCGTCCGTTTTGGGTCTTTAAGCTCGCCGGTCATAAAGCTCGACGTTTGCCAGCCGCTGTACGCAAAAAGCACCGGCACCATCGCAAAGCCCATCGCGCTCAGGAGATCCATCGAACTTCCGAAAGCTTGCGCGTGCATCGCGGCCTGCGGGCCCGGATGCGCGAAAAGGCCGGCGCCGATGAGCAACGCGATGGCGCCGATCTTGATCACCATGAAGACGTTCTGCACGTTACTGCCTGCGCGCACGCCCAAACAGTTGATCAGCGTCAGAAAACCGAGCGTTGCCGCCGCCACGATTTGTTCGTTCGGATGCCAGGCGGCGTTCAGGCCGTGGAAGTAGCCGGCGAACGTGACGGCCGACGCCGCGGCGCCGCCGCTTTGGGAGACCAGCAGGAGCGTCCACCCGTACATGAACGCGACTACCGGGTGGTAGGCGTCGCGCATATAGGCGTACAGGCCGCCGGTCTCCGGCCGGCGCGCCGCCAGTTCGGCAAAGATAAAGCCGCCCACCAAGGCAACCGCTCCGCCCAGTCCCCACGCCGCTAAGATCAGTGCCGGCACATGCAGCCGCGCCGCGACGACCGAGGGATTGCGGAAGATACCGGAGCCGATGATGCCGCCCATGACGATGAGCGCCGCATCGTAGACGCCCAGCCGGCGGGCCAGCCCTGGACGCTTGCGCACTTCCATGGCGGCGATATGGTCCGCGAATGGGTAAAAGCCCTCCGTGCCTCACTCGAGGCTCTTTCGAAAGGAAATTCATGCGAATACTACGCGCACTTTTTGCGGTGCTTTTTTTAGCCGCATTTGCCGCTCCCCAAGCGGCCCTCGCCGGTAAAACGAACAACTTCTACGGTGACGTGGTTCACGTTTCTGTGAACAGCGTCAAGGTCTTCGACCCCAAGGCCAAGCTCACACTGGGATTCGTGCTCACGCCCAAGTTCGACCAAGTGTTTTCGGGCAACGGCAAGACGACGTACCAGATGAAATATCTCAAAGCCGGACAGTACGTCCGCGTCGTGTACGATCAGAAGGTGCTCGGAATCCGCCACGCCGACAAGATCTACATCTTGAACAACAGCAACAAAAAGTCAGGCTCGCAGATACCCTCAAAAATCCACTAGACGCCGCGTCTCGTCGGTTTGTACTGGAGCAGCGCCCGGTATGGACGCAAATCGCGCCGCGTCAGCTTGAACAGCTGGAGCGGCGCGATGCGCGTGCGCTGCATGAAATACATTGCCGCCGCCGCAAACGCAAGCACGTAAGTAATCGATGTGGCGACGGCGCCCCCGACGATGCCCATACTCGGCACGGCCAGTATGGTAATCCCGGCGCAAAGCAGCGTTGAAACCGTGCTGATGACGAGCGGAATCTTCGGCTTGCCGAGCTGCTGGCCGAAGAACGTTGCGAGCGTCGGCATCATACTGTAAGCGATGATTCCCGGCAACAGCACGCGCGCGACCAGGCCTGCCTGGGCAAAGGCTTTTCCGTAGACGAGCGGCACGAGCGGGGGCGCGATGAAGAACACCGCGATGGAGGCCAAGGCCACCAGCAAAAAGGAGTGCCGCATGCACGTTGCGGTTGCGTCGGCGGCTTGCGACTCCGTCCCGCGCGCGATCGCGCCGAACGCCGCGGTTGCCATTGGCCGGCTGAGCTGCCAGAGCAGTTCGCCGATGCCGATGCCGATGGAGTAGACGCCGAGCGCCGTATTGCCGAGCATGAACATGATGATGAAGACGTCGATGCGAAAGTTCAGAAACTGCACGGCGCTATTCAAACTTACTTGGCTGCCGTAGCGCAGCTGCTCCCGCGTTACCTGCGCGTTGTCGTCGCCGGCCGTTTTCCGCGCATACGAGCGCAAGCGGATCGCGGTGTAGATCGCGCCGCCAACGTATCCGGCGATCCATACCGCGAGCAGTGCGTTCAGGCCGGCGTGCGCAAACACGAGCAGCGGTATATAGATCGCGACGGAAACAACGCCGATGAGGATTTGCTGAAGATTGATCATCCGCACGTCGCTGTCGGCAAAGAAAAAACCGGTAGCCGATTGCGCAAAGAGCGCGAAAGGTAATGCCGCGGCGACCGCCAGAAGCGCGCGCTGCCCGGGCACGAACAGCGCAACGGCGACCAGTGCGAGGGCGACGGGAAGCGCAATGCGGCTCAAGATCGCGATCATCGAACGCAGCAGTTGCATCGGTGAGCGGTTCTTTTGCGTATACTGCCAAGCGATAGCGGCTGATTGCCCGGCGTTCGCCATCTGCAGCATCGCGAGCACGGTGCCGGCGTAACTGAACAGCCCCTTTCCCGAAGCGCCGAGCGTCCGCGCGACGACGATGGCGCCGACGATCGAGAACGCTTGGGTCGCAATGCGGGCGGCGAAGTTCTCGACGCTTTTCCTAGCGAGCTCGCTCATGCACCCGCATACTCGGAAAGCGTCGCTGCCCGCGATTCTGAACGCGGGAGCCCGGCATCGCGGCCGATCGTCGCCTCGTCGCAAAACGCATCGGAGCGGCGCGGCAGGTCGATTTCGTGCATGGCAGCCTCCTATCGGATATGGTAGCAGCCTATGGGCGCGCGGTCGCGGGGCTTTCAACAGAGCGTGTTCTGGGCCATCGGGCCCTTGGTGCCGGGAACCGGGCGGGCCAGGGAGGCCTCGCGCTCAGCGCAAAATGAGCAGTTTACGAATCCGGTTGCTAACCACGAGGGTTATACGCCTGGAATGGACTTTCAAGAGTTGGTGCGCCGCCCGCATGGCGGCCGGTGGGAACCCAACGCGGACCTCGTCATCGACGAGTCGTCGCGCCGCGTCTTGGTCCGTGTGGAATTGGCCGGCGTCGAGCCGGAAAGCCTTCAGGCGTTCATCGACGGCCGCCACTTGTTCATCTCGGGACGGCGCGCGCGGACAATGCGTCTGCGCGACGGGTCGCTGCTGCAAAAAGAGATTCCGGACGGCGAGTTCATGAAAAAACTGCACCTGCCCGTAAGCGTTGAGTACGGCGAAGTGACGGCAACCTATGTTGACGGCATGCTCACGCTCGCGCTGCCGGTGGCTGCTTCCGAATACATTCCGGTGATGCGAACGGAGATTCACGTCACCGTCAAAAGGATTCTCGCATAACATGAGCTCGATCGGCATCCTTCCGCTGCAAGAAGCGGTCCTTTTTCCCAACACCGTTATTCCGCTCGCCGTGGTGAAAAAGCCGGGCATTCAACTCGTTGAAGAAGCGCTGCGCGAGGGCAAACCGATCGGGCTGACCGTACTCAAAGATAAGGATACGGAGAACCCGGGCCCCGATGACGTGCATCGTATCGGCACGATCGGCACGGTGCAGAAGATGCTTAAGGTTCCGGACGGCACGCTGCGCTGCATCGTTTCGGGCCAGACGGTCTTTAAGATCGACAAGTTCGAGCAAACCGAGCCCTATATGATCGCGCGCTATACCGAGTTGCCGGACATCGCCGATGCCTCGGACGAGCTGGTCGCAATGCAGCGCAATTTGGGCGGCTTGTTCCAGAAACTCCTGGGCTTTCTGCCGCAAGCGCCGCGTGAGATGGAAATGGAAGTCCAGAACATCACCGATCCCAATTTGCTCACCTACTTCGTCGCCTCGACGATGCGGTTGGAGACGGCCGACCGCCAGGCGATCTTAGAAGAGCGCAACACTGCCAAGCGGATGCGCAAGCTCACGATGCTGCTCACCAAGGAATTGGAAGTCGTCGAGCTCGGCCACAAGATTCAATCCGGGATCCAGCGCGAGATGGAAAAGAACCAGCGCGAATTCTATTTGCGCCAGCAGCTGCGCGCGATTCAGGAGGAGCTGGGCGAAGTCGATCCGCAGCAAGCCGAAACGAACGAGCTGCGACAAAAGATCGACGAGGCGCAGATGCCCGAGGACGCGCGCAAGGCGGCGGATCGCGAGCTTGACCGGCTGGCGAAAGTGCCGCAGGCGAGCCCCGAATACAGCGTGATCCGCACGTATCTGGACTGGCTCGTGCAGCTGCCGTGGGGCAAGGAAACGACCGACCACATCGACATCAAGCGCGCGCGCGAAATCTTGGACGAAGACCACTACGACTTGGAGAAGATCAAAGACCGGATCATCGAGTATTTGGCCGTCGGCAAGCTGAAAAACCGGCTCACCGGGCCGATTCTCTGCTTCGTCGGGCCGCCCGGCGTGGGCAAAACCTCGCTCGGTCAATCGATCGCCCGCGCGATGGGACGCAAGTTCGTCCGGTTATCGGTGGGCGGCGTACGGGACGAATCCGAGATTCGCGGACACCGCCGCACGTACATCGGCTCGATGCCGGGCACCATCGTGCGCGCCATCCGTGACGCGGGCACGCGCAATCCCGTGATGATGATCGACGAGATCGACAAGGTCGGCTCCGATTACCGCGGCGACCCGCAGTCGGCGCTGCTCGAAGTGCTCGACCCAGAGCAAAACAATTCGTTCCGCGACCACTATCTCGACTTGCCGTTCGACCTCTCGCAAGTACTCTTCGTATGCACGGCAAACACGCTGGATACGATCAGCGGCCCGCTGCGCGACCGCATGGAGATCATCGAGCTCTCCGGTTATACGGAACTCGAGAAGACGCAGATTGCCAAACGGTACCTGATTCCCAAGCAGCGCAAGGCGAACGGGGTGAAGGAAACGCAGGCGGCGATCAACGACGGCGCACTGCGGACGATCATCACCGACTACACGCGCGAGGCCGGCGTGCGCAACCTGGAGCGCGAGATCGGTACCGTCTTCCGCAAGATCGCGCGTCAGGTCGCGGAGAACGCACGGTACAAAGGCCGCGTGAAGCCCGAGAACTTGGGTGAGTTCTTGAGCAAGCCGCGCTTTTACAACGAGGTCAAAAAGCGCGTGGCCTCGGTCGGCGTCTCGACCGGCATGTTCTATACGCCCGTCGGCGGCGACATTCTGTTCATCGAAACGACGGTGATGCCGGGGACGGGAAAACTCGTGCTGACCGGTCAGCTCGGCGACGTCATGCGCGAGTCGGCGGAGGCGGCGATGTCGTACCTGCGCGCCCATGCGCGCACGCTCGATCCCGAGCTGCCCGAGGAC
>JBHEMM010000004.1:11731-21750 GCA_046262595.1 Vulcanimicrobiaceae bacterium | reverse complement strand
GCACATTCACGTGCCCGCCGGTGCAACGCCGAAGGACGGGCCATCCGCGGGCATCGCGCTCGCAACGGCAATCGCCTCGCTGCTCACCGGCAACAAAGTGAATCCCGACGTCGCGATGACGGGCGAGATCACGCTGACCGGTCAAGTGCTGCCGATCGGCGGCCTCAAGGAAAAAGTGCTCGGAGCAAAGCGCGCGGGAATCAAGATCGTCTTACTGCCCAAGCGCAATGAGATCGATCTCGACGACATCCCCAAAGAAGTGCGCGACACGATGACGTTCATTCCCGTCGAGGAACTCTCGGAAGTTTTGTACCACGCTTTGGGCAAACGCGTGATCACGCCCGTCGATCTCGGCGAAGGATCGCGTGCGAGCAACGTGGTGCCGATGCGCCGCCGCAACGGCGCGATCAAGCGTCCCGCAGAACGCAAAGGATCGCGCCACCGGCGGTAGCGCAGGCTTTACGGAAGCCGCGTGGAGAGCACGAGACGCCACGTCGACGGGCCCAGCACATTCCCGGTCGTCGCGCCGGTTTGTCCGTTCGCAAGACCGATCGGCACGCCGGCGCCCAAAACGGGCAGATAACCGGGATAGCGGTTGAAGATGTTATCGCCCGAAACTTGCAGTGCGATTGCGTTCGACAGCGGGTAGCGCAGCGTCGCGTAACCGATGAAGAACGGCGGTTCGTTGAGCGAGTTGTTGTTTCCGTAATACGTCGCGCCAAACTCGGCGTACGCCTTGTTTCGGAACGTGTACGAGATCTCGCCGTTGCCTTGCGCGTACGGGATGCGCATGTTGCCGTTGTACGAAATGTTGTAGAAGCCAACCGGTATGCCGTTGGTGTTTTGCCCGGCAAGGACGTTGAGGTTCTGGTCGTACGTGCATCCGGGCCCCGGAACGGAGCAATAGAAGTACGGCGGCAGATTGTAGTAGTAGCCTTTTTGCAGCGCGCCGGAGAGGTTGTAGCCCAAACCGACGGAAGGCTGGCGGCGAACGGTCAATTCGATGCCTTCGAAACGCGCGTTGCTGATGTTGGTGTTCGTTTGGTTGAGAATCGGTGTTCCGTTCGGCGCGCCGCCGGTGCACGGATTCGCGGTGCCGCAGACGAGGCCGCTGTTTACCGTTTGACCGAAGAAGCGATTGAACAAGTTCGTGAGGTAAACGTCGCCTGAGACGATGGTCGCATCGCGCAGACGTACGTCGGCGCCAAGGTCGTAGCCGAAGCCCGTCTCCGGCCTGAGATTGCCGTTGCTCTCGCTTTCGATGGCCACGTTGCCGTTGAACGAGGGCGGCGAGGCAATTTGACTCAACAGGCCCATAAAAGGCGGCGCGATCGAACTGCCGGCGGCAAACCGTACGGCCGTGGAGGGGTTTGCGTGAAACACCAGGCCCACGCGCGGATCGTCGTGCCGGTTGCGCGTCGTATTGAAGATGACGCCTGTCCCGAAACGCGCCGAATCGTCGGTGCAGCCTCCGGCGCAGTCGACCGCATACGTGCTGCTGTAAGTGTTGAAGTAATTTGCGAGCGTCAATTCGAGCTTGCGTCCGAGGTAGAAATGCCCGCGCAGCAGGTACGTCGAGAGCAATTGGCTCGTTCCCGGCGGAAGCGCCAACTGGTAGCTTGGGCCGGGCAGTTCAACGTAATCGATCGTTTGAGCCGCCGTTTGTTCGGCGGAAAACGAGATCATGTCGTTGTCCAGGATCGGCAGCTGGTATTCGAACGAGCCGCCCGTGAGTTTGTCGAGCTCCGGCTCGCGATAGAACGTTGCGTAGCCGACGTTCGCGCCGCTGCCGTTAAACGTTCCCTCAAAGCTGCCGGGCACGTTCACGGGATCGGCCGTCGACGTTCCGTACAGTTTGACGGCGTTGTAGTCGAGCTGGTCGGGCGTTCCGCCCTGGTACTGGTAGCGGCTTATCGTGGCTTTATAATAACGCGCGAGCAGCGTTCCTTTGCCGAGCGTGCTCGTGAGTTCGCCTTGAACGATGGGCTCGTTGTTGAACTCGCCGCTGAATCCGCCGGGGTAGACGTTCGCAACGTCAATCGGCCCGGCGGGCAGCGACCCGGTGTATCCCGGACCCGGCGTAAACTGCGAGCGAATGAAGGCGGAGGTGTTGCCGTTTTGATCGCTGACCGTTTGGCTTCCCAGGTAGCTCGCGGTAAACGTCGTGGCGGGAGAGAGCCGGTAACGCACTTTGAAGAGCTCAGCCGTCTGGTCAAGGTTGCCGAACAGCGTGAAGCAGCAAGCGATAAGCGGATACTGCGTCGTCAAGTTGCTTGCGGTGTTGCCGACCTGGGTACCGGAGGCGTTGCCGTTGAGCACGCCGGCCGGAACCGCGCCGTACGACGGGTCGTAGTATACGTTCTTGCCGCTGAGCGCGGACGGGTTGTCGTTCGTCGCCGCATCGATGACGAAGCCGAAGCGCCCGACGGTATCGGAGAAACCGAAGTTCGTGAAGCTGCCCCCGCGCGTATCTAAACTGGTGACGAACTGCGCGAGCGGAGCGATCGTGGGGTCCTTCGTGCGGAAGTTCACCGTGCCGCCGATGGCGTTATTGACCTCAGGTGCGTCCGCGCCGGGACCTTTGACCACTTCAACGCTGCCGAACATGAAGCTGTTCAAAAACGTCGTCACGTTGTCGCCGTACTGCCCGACCGAAATCGGATGGCCGTCGATGAGCGAAGCGGTTTCATATGACGTCGCCGCGCGGATATTCGGCACCGTTATGGAACCCGGGGCGGCCGCGTTTGCCGAATTCGACGGAAACGAGATTTGGATGCCCGGTATTTGGCTCAGGACGCGCGTCACTTGCGGCTGCGCCTGGTCGACGAACGTCTGATTCGTCACCACGTCGACGGAGGCGGGCGTGGTGTTGATCCCGCGGCCGTTCGTGCGCACGCTCGCGATCGTGCGAAGCGAAGAGAACGTTTGGCGCTGCAGGCGCACCGCAAGCGACGTGGTTTGGCCGCCCAGAAGCGTGACGTCGTTCTGGACGGCCGATGCGTATCCGGCCTTATAAACCGCCAGAACGTAGATGCCGGGAGTCAGACCGTTCAGCGTGAACGCTCCCGCCGCATCGGTTGTCGTATGCTGGCGCGACGGGCCGCGCAGCGAAACGTCCGCGCCCGCGATCGGCGAGTCGTTTTCGTCGGAAACTCTGCCCGTGACGGAAACTTGCGCCGCGGTTTGCGCAAGCGATGCCTGCGGCGCTCCGGCCGTCAGTAAAAGCGCGATGACTGCTAAAAAAAATAGCCGGCTTTTAAACACAGGGAGGCTCCTCACCAATCAAAACGCGCCCAAGGCTTCGGGCTTGAGGTTCATCGTACTTGCGCAAGCGTCCGGCGTCAACAGCGTGCACCGCGGCTCTAGGGCGCGAGCACCGCGTCATACCGGGAGTCCACATTCAAGCAGCTGTTTGCTTTCTCGTCGAACGTGAGAAAGTGTTCGATCGGGCGCGCATACACGTGCAGAGTGGTCGCCGGATGGTCTTCCGTAAGACAACGGTGCAGATGGACGTCGTCGCTGCGGCTGTCGATCCCGCCGCGATACAGCGACTCGCGGCCGTCCAATTGGATCTGTGCGTAGCCCGGCCTCGTGCCGGCGTCGCAGCGCACGTAGTTTTCCACGCCGACGGTCCCATCGGCGACGGCAAACCAGCACAACGCGCCGCCATGGTCGTGGACCGGCGTCACGCAATGCGGCGGCCAATGGATGACGACGATCTCGAATTGTTCCGTTTTATGCAGGAGGGTACGCGTATAGCCGTGTTCGGGCGAAGCCTTTGCGGGTTTCGGTACGCGCGTTGCGGCTGCGCACTGTGCCGTCAGCCAGCGCACGATCTCTGCGTCCGCGCCGCCGCGTTGGAAACGTTCCAGACCGGCGGCCAACTCGGCGATCGACGAACGCGAAATCATGAGCGCGTGGGGTTCGCCTGCGCGTAACGATCTCCCACGGGTGCGGGCAACTCGTCGAGTTCGCGAACATCTTCGGCAGAAAGTTCGAGTGCCGCCGCTGCGGCATTTTCCTCCAGGTACGTGCGCCGCTTCGTTCCGGGAATCGGAATGACGTTCTCGCCCTTTGCCAGCAGCCACGCGAGGGCCACTTGACCGGGCGCCGCGCCGGCGCGCGCGGCGACCGCTTCAATGCGCTGCACGATGGCCCGGTTGTGTTCGAACGCTTCGGCTTGAAAGCGCGGAAGCGTCGCGCGGAAGTCACCCGTGCGGATCTCGGCTTGCGTCAATCGACCGGTCAGAAACCCGCGGCCCAGCGGCGAATACGCCAGCAGCGCGATGCCGTGCTGCTTGCAGTACGGAAGAATCTCGCGCTCGACGTTGCGCTCAAAGAGCGAGTACTCCGACTGCAGGCTCGCGATCGGATGAACGGCCCCCGCGCGTTCCAGCGTCTGCACGTCGACCTCCGAAAGCCCGATCGCACGCACTTTTCCGGCAGCAACGAGCTCGGCCATCGCGCCGACGCTTTCTTCGACCGGCACCTCCGGATCGACACGGTGCAGCTGATATAAATCGATCACGCCGGTCTGCAGGCGCTGCAGCGATGCGTCGCAAGCAGCGCGGATATGCGCGGGCGTTCCGTTGCGGCGCATATCGTAATCCGCGCGATCGCCGTGCACGACGATGCCGCATTTGGTTGCAATGACGCACTCGCCGCGCCGCGCGTGCAGCGCCTCACCGACGAGCGTCTCATTCGTGAAGGGGCCGTACATGTCGGCGGTATCGAAAAGCGTGACGCCGATGTCGCGCGCATGGTTGAGCACATCGGTGCCGGCCGCCGTATCCACGGCCGAACCGTACGCCCACGTCAAGCCCATGCAGCCGAATCCGATTGCCGAGACGGCGACGCCGCCTGTCCCGATGGTGCGTTGTTTCATAAGGGCATATACGCGCGCGCAAGTTCGGCGAACCTGCGTAGCTCTTCTGTACGCCAGGCGGCATTGCGATGCAGCTCTGCGGTTAAGAGATCGGCCGCTTGTGGTGCCTGCGCGAGCGCTTGCCCGGCATCGATAAAGAGCGTGCGCGTGCGGCGCGCGAGCAGATCGTCCAGCGTGCGCGCCATCTCGTTCCGGATAGCGTGCTCAAAAGTCGGAGTCGCGGGCACGTTGGCGATGCGCAGCGTTGCGGTGCGCGAAGCCGCGGTGTTCAGGCCGGCGACCGCGGCCGCGGCGTCGAGCGTCTCCTCGCCATCACGCGATAGGTTGTCCACTTGCCGCCGCTCACGGTGAGCAGTCCGCTTTTCGCGGTCTCAACGGCGTGTTCGCGCGAGAGTGCCGCCGTCGTTGCGCTGCGCCCGGAGTGCAGCGCGCGCAGACCGGCAAACACGCTGCCGATGTCGCGTCTTTGGATCGATACGCCGGTATGGTGGGCGAGCGTCTTCACGAGCCAGTCGATCTCTGCTCCGGACGCGCGGGGCTCGCGCGATGCGTGCACGCACGGCACGTCGGTGGTTCCGGCGAGCGTGTGTCCGTGCCACGGGAGCACGAATGCGACGCGGTTGTCCGCCGTCTTTGGAACGAGCAGCGCTCGTCCGCCGGTGTCCAACACGCGCAAGGGCACCACCAGGTGCGAGCCGCGGCTCAAGCGCAAAAGCGGCGCGGCGTTTTGTTCGTCCAGCCGCCGTATGCCGTCGGAAAAAACGCCTGCGGCGTTGATCACGGCACGCGCGTGAACCGCAAATGCGCCGCCGCTCTCGCTGTCCGTTACGATTGCGCCGCAGATGCGCCCCGTGCGGTAAAGAAATTCCTTCGCGCAAACGTAGTTTGCAAGTGCTGCTCCCAGCGTCCATGCGGTTTGCGCGAGGGCGAGCGCGAGCCGCGCGTCATCGAAGGCGGCGTCGTAATACTGAACGCCGCCGGACTGGACCGAACTGCGCGGCAGCGGATCGGCGCTGCCGGCAAGTGCGTCATAAAGACGCAACCCCGCCGCATACCACAACCGTTCGCGGGTATTCGCGCAAGCAACGAAAAACGCGAGCGGGCGCACCATCTCCGGCGCATTTGCCAGCAGCCGCGCCCGTTCGCGCAGTGCCTGCCGCACGAGCGCGAAGTTTCCTTGGCGCAAGTAGCGAACGCCGCCGTGGATCAACTTCGTCGAACGGCTCGACGTGCCGCTCGCAAAATCGGCGGCTTCGATGAGCGCGGTGCGGTAACCGCGCGCGGCCGCGTCGATCGCACAGCCCAAGCCGGTCGCGCCGCCGCCGATCACGAGCACGTCGAACGTTTCTGCAGACGCGCGATCGCCAGGGCGCGGTTCATTCCGCCCAGTGGCGGCTGCGTTCCACCGCGCGCTCCCAGCCGCGCATTTTCGCCGCGCGGACGCTCCCATCGATTGCGGGTGTAAAGCGAGCATCTTCTTTCCAGACGCGCGCCAGCGCCGCCATGTCGTCCCAGAATCCGCATTGCAAGCCCGCGAAAAAGGCGGCGCCGAGGGCAGTCGTTTCGGTGATACGGGGGCGAACGACCGTTGTGCCGGTATAATCAGCTTGCATCTGCAGTAAAAGCGCATTCTGCGCGCCGCCGCCGTCCACGCGCAGCTCGTGCAGCGGCATGCGCGCGTCGCGCTGCATGGCCTCAAACGTCTGCGCGCATTGGAATGCAATCGCTTCCAGAGCGGCGCGCGCGAGGTGGGCCCGCGTGGTTGCGCGCGTGATGCCGGTGATCGTTCCCCGCGCCGCCGGGTCCCAATACGGAGCGCCCAAACCGGTGAACGCGGGGATGAAGAACACGCCGGAGCCTTCTTCGCACGCGCGCGCCAGCGGCTCAATCTCCGCAGATTGCTCGATCATGCCCAGGCCGTCGCGCAGCCACTGTACCGCCGTGCCCGTATTAAAAACCGAGCCTTCCAAAGCATACGCCGCCGAATGCATATCGAACGCATATGCGAGCGTGGTGAGCAGGCCGTGCGAGCTCGATGCGGGTGCCGCCCCGGTATGCAGCATGGCAAACGCGCCCGTGCCGTACGTATTTTTCGCAATGCCCGGGTGAAAACCGGCTTGTCCGGCGAGCGCGGCATGCTGGTCGCCCGCAACACCGCAGATCGGCAGAGAAATGCCGAAGCGGTCTGCCGCCGTCCGGCCGAAAGCGGCCGTGCACGGCAGCACTTCGGGCAAGATCGCGCGCGGTATGGCAAAGAGCTCGAGCAACTCCTCACTCCAGCGCAGGGAACGGATGTCGAAAAGCATCGTGCGCGCGGCGTTCGTCGCATCGGTGACGTGGCGCGCCCCCGCCGTCAGGTTCCAAATAAGCCACGCGTCCACCGTGCCGAATGCAAGCTCACCGCGCTCCGCGCGATCGCGCGCGCCGTCGATGACGTCGAGCATCCATGCCAGTTTGGTGGCGGAAAAATACGGATCGAGCACGAGCCCGGTAATTCGGCGCACCGTCTGGTCCACGCCGTGCAAACGCAGGCGCTCGCATTCTCCGGCGGTGCGCCGGTCTTGCCACACAATGGCATTGCAGAGCGGTTCACCCGTGCGGCGATCCCAAAGCAATGTCGTTTCGCGCTGGTTCGCAATGCCGATTGCGGCAATGTCGTGGGCGCTTACGCCGGCCGCGGCAAGCGCATCGCGCGCTGCCTCGCGCTGCGAGATCCAGAGCTCGCGGGGATCGTGTTCGACCCATCCGTCGCGAGGAAAGCTTTGGGCAATCGCGCGCTGCGCGCTGCCGAGCGCATTCCCGTACCGATCGAAAACAATTGCGCGCGAGCTGCTCGTTCCTTGGTCGAGCGCAAGGATCACGGGCCGAGGCGGATGCCCGAGCCCACGACGGCCCTTCCGATCGCGGCAAAGAACGTACCGTCCATCGCGCGCTCGAACGCGTGCAGCTCGGCGGGGTCGAGCGCGATCAGCAACCCGCCCGACGTTTGCGCATCCGAGCACGCAACGCGCACCACTTCGGAAACGCGCTCATCGAAGACGGTGAACGTGGCGTGATGCGCCGCGTTGTCTTGCGAGCCGCCCGGGACGAATGCGCGCGCAATGAGGTCAAGGACGCCGTCCATCAGCGGAATGCGGGCGGCATCGAGTTCGAACGCGACGCCCGACGCGTTCGCCATTTCCGCCGCATGACCGAGTAAACCGAAACCGGTCACATCCGTAGCGGCATGCGCGTGCGCCGCAATCATCGCGGCCGATGCGCGATCGTTGAGCGTGGTCATCCAACTCACCGCTTGTTGCATTCCGGCGGCGTTCAACGCGCCGCGCTTGAGCGCGGTGGCGAGAACGCCCGTCCCGAGGGGCTTGGTTAGTGCTAAGATATCCCCGGGGCGGGCGCCCGCATTCCTAACAATACCCGCGGGCCTCACGGTTCCAACCACTGCCCAACCATACTTGGGCTCGCTGTCTTTGATCGTGTGGCCGCCTAAAATCGCGACGCGCGCTTTTTTTGCGACCGCCGCACCGCCCTGCAAAATCAACTCCAGTACTTCAGCGCCCAGCACGTCGAACGGAAACGCGGCGATGTTGAGCGCCGTAACGGGCACGGCGCCCATTGCGTAGATGTCGGAGAGCGCATTTGCCGCAGCGATGCGCCCGAAATCGAACGGGTCGTCCACGATGGGCGTGAAAAAGTCGACCGTCTGCACCAGCGCGAGATCGTCGTTCAACCGGTAGACGCCCGCGTCGTCCGCGGTGCCGAATCCGACGAGGATTCTTTCGTCCGTTTGCGGCGGCAATCGGCGCAAAACTTGCGCCAGCTCGGCGGAGCCGAGTTTACTCGCTCAACCCGCGCTCGACGAAAGTTCCGTTAACCGTTTACGCTCCATGACCGGAGTGTTTTTGCAAGGCGGCGAAGCGCCTGTCATGCGCAATAATTTGCTCTTTATCCCGGGCCCTGTTACGGTCGCGGAAACCGTGCTCGCGGCTATGAGCAAACCGCTCATCGATCACCGCGGCCCGCAATTCGCCGCCCTGGCCAAGCGCATCGACGAAGGTCTGCGGCCAATCTTGGGAACCCGCAGTGCGGAAATCGTGCTTTTAGGCTCTTCGGGAACGGGCGGATTAGAGGCCGCCGTCGCAAGCGCGTTCTCGCCCGGCGATACCGTGTTGGCCGCGCCCGTCGGCGTTTTTGGGCGGCGTCTGATCGCGATCGCGAAGACGTATGGCATTACGGTCGAGACCGTGGACACGGACCCCGGTTACGCGCTCGACCCGCGCGCGCTCGAAGAACGTTTGCGCGCCGACACGGCGCGGCGGTTCAAAGGCGTCCTGCTCACGCACAACGAGACCTCGACCGGCGTGCAGAACGACATGGCTGCAATCGCGCCGATCGTGCGCGAGCACGGCGCGCTCTCGATCGTCGATTCCGTCAGCGGGCTGGGAGCGAGCGCGTTTTCAATGGACGCATGGGGTTACGATATCGTCGTGAGCGCGTCGCAAAAGGTGCTCGCCGCGCCGCCCGGCGTTGCCATGGTCGCGGTGGGCCCGCGCGCATGGAACGCCATCGAAAGCGCGCGCATACCGCGCTATTACTTCGATCTGCTCAAAGCGCGCGAGTTTGCGCGTCAAGGACAGACGCCCTGGACGCCCCCGGTTTCGATCTTGTTCGCGCTCGACGCGGCGCTTGCACAGTATCACAGCGAAGGCGCGCAGCACGTATGGCACCGTCACGAGATGTACGCGCAAGCGATTCGCGCCGCGTTCAATGCGCTCGGTCTCGGCGTGTTCTCGCAGCCCGGAGCGCATTCGGTAACCGTGGTTGCGGGCAACATGCCGCACGGCGTCGAGGCGGCAACGCTGCTGCGCAAACTGCGCGAAGAGCGCGGCGTCGTGCTTTCCGGCGGCCAGCTCGAGCTCAAGGGCAAAATTATCCGCATGGGCACAATGGGCGACGTCTCGCAAACCGACGTCCTGGGCGCAATCGGCGCGATCGAAATGGCGCTGCTGGAATACAACGTTCCGGTGCGCGTGGGCGCGGGCGCCGTCGTCGGGCCCCGGGCGGCGATCGGTGCCGGAAGCGTGGTCGCCGCCGGGGCGGTGGTCGATCCCGGGGAGATCCTGGCGGCGCCGGAGGG
>JBHEMM010000004.1:0-11721 GCA_046262595.1 Vulcanimicrobiaceae bacterium | reverse complement strand
ATGCCGATCGAAAAGCGGACGAAGCAGCGGCCGCGCCAACCACGGCAACGTCGCGCTGATCTTCGCGTCGATGCCCGCGTCGGGCCGCGTGAAGAACTGTACCAGAACGGAGCGGTGGAAATCGCCGCGGATCTCCGGCGAGAGCGGGAAGAACAGCGCGACGTAGAGCAGCAGCCAAAGAAAAACGCACGCTTTAAGCAGCCCGACGGCGCCGCCCGCAAGGGCATTCCCCAGGCCGAGCACCGGCAATTTCGCAACGGCGTTGAGCACGCGTGCGAGCAGCATCACCGCGAGATACGTTCCGGCGCCGACGCAGAAAAGCGCGATGACGTGCGAGGCGCCCGGCCCGGTGTGAATAATGTTTTCCAGCGGCCTATCGAGGGAGCCGTTGTAAAACCACGGCGTGACGAGCGAAAGAAACAGCGCGACTGCGCCGGAAAGTTCGAGGATGAAGCCGCGCTTGAATCCTTTGAGCGTCAGGATCGCCAGAATCGCGGCCATCAGGATGTCGGGCCAACTCACGCCGTTCAGGTTCGCAGCGCCACGCCGAACTCGTCGCGCACGCGGGCGAGCGCCAGTTCGACGGCCTTATCCGCATCCTCATCGGTAATCGTGCGATCGTCGCGCACCAGCGTCACGCGAACCGCCAAACTTTTCTTGCCTGCGGCGATCTGCGGGCCGCGGTATTCATCGAACGTGCGCGCGCCCGTGCACATCCCGCCGATCGATTCCCGGATCGCCGTTTCAATGGCGCCGGCGGCCACGTCCGGATCGCACACCAGGGCGAGATCGCGATACGTTCCAGGATACTTCGAGGGCGCCGCATACCGCGGCGTCAGAAATTCCGGAATGCGCTGCAGATATATCCAGCATCCGTACACCGCAAGACGAACGCCGAACGCCTGCTGCATGCGCGGATCGACTTGGCACACGAATGCCGCTTCGCGCCCGTCGAGTAATCCTGCGGCCGTTTTGCCCGGATGCGCGCCGTTGCGCTGGTCGGGCGCCCATTCGACATCACGCCTGCCGGTAAGCGCGTGCAGCAGCGCTTCAGCGTCCCCTTTGATCTTCAAGAATGAGGAGTCGCGCCACGCCGGCTCGTCTTGCGGTTCCGCGGCAAACGAAAACGCGACGAGCGGCGCTTCCATCGGGCCGCCGTCGTCCTGATGAAACACGTGGCCGATCTCGAACGCGCGTGCGGGACGGTCCAAACGCGCGAAATACTGCAGATGCGCGGGCCCCAGCGAGAAGCGCAGATAGCGCTGATCTTCCGAGAGCGGATTGAGAACTTCGACCGGCGTGCTGCCCGGCGCAAATCCGGCAGCGCGGAGTTTGTCGATGACCTGCGCGCCGTGCAGCGCGATCGTGACGATCTCGTTGTATCCGAGCGCCGCGAGCGAACGGGCGATGCGCGTCTCCAAGCGGTAGACGTCGCTGCGGATATCGTGCGCGGCAACCGAAGGAATGACGGCTTCAATGCGTTCATAACCGGCCATTCGCGCGAGCTCTTCCACGATGTCGGCGGCGATTGAGACATCGCGCCGCCACGGCGGCGGCGTGACGGATAACGCATTCTCGCCGGCGGTCTGCGTAACAAAGCCAAGGCGATCTAAATACTCGCTGGTCTCCTGCAGCGTGAGCGAAAAACCCAGCAGCCGTTTCACCTCGCGCAATTCGAAGTGCACGGACGGCGCAGCCGTCTGCGCCTCGCCCGCGAACGCAACGCCGCGCACATGCGCGCCTTGCGCCGTAAGCAGCTGTACGGCGCGCGCGGCGCCCGTGTGCGCAAGAGCCGGCGGCAGCGTTTTTTCGTTGCGCGTGGAGGCCTCGGTTCGCAAGCCGTGACGCGCACTCATACGGCGCACGCGCGGCCCGGAAAACGTGGCGCTTTCCAGCAGAATGCTCTGCGTGGCCGCGCTCACTTCCGTGGCGGCTCCGCCCATCAAGCCGGCGAAAGCTGCCGGTTCGCTTAGCGTTGCAACGAGCAGATCGTTCGGTGAAATCTCGCGCTCTTTTCCGTCCAGAGTCTGCAGGCGTTCGTCGTCGCCGCCGTCACGCACGATAAGATGCGCGTCCGCCACTTTTTGCGCATCGTAAAAATGCAGCGGTTGACCGGTTTCGAGCATCACGTAGTTCGAGATGTCGACAAGGTTGCCGACGGGCCGCTGACCGGCCAGCGCGAGACGCAATCGCATCCACGCGGGCGAGGCGCCGGTGCGCACATCGTCGATGCGTGCGCCGACGAATTGCATGCAGTCCTCCGATTCAAGACTCACGCGAATGCCCGTGCCGCCCGGTTCCAGCGCCGGCGTCTGCGGCAAACGCAAGGGAATGCCCTGGAATGCGGCCAGTTCGCGCGCCAAGCCGGTGATCGACATGGCATCCACGCGGTTGCCCGTCACTTCGACATCGAGCACGGCGTCGCTCAAGCGGAAATGCTCGACCACGTCCGTTCCCGGCGCCAGCGCCGGTTCGAGCTGCATGATGCCGTCTTCGAACCACTCCGCGGGGAGCGCGAGCTCTTCCGCAGAGATCATCATGCCTTCGGATTCGAGTCCGCGCATCTTGCGGCGTTCGATCTTCAGATTCGGAAGCTGCGCCCCGATCACGGCAACCGGAATCGTTTGCCCGGCCGCCACGTTTGTCGCGGCCGTCGCGATGGTGAGCGCGGCGCCGTTGCCGATGTCGATCGTGCCGACTTGCAGGCGGTCGGCATTCGGATGCTTTCCAAGATCCGCGATGCGCCCCACGACCACGCCCGTTATCCGCGGCCGCTCGTCGACCGACTCCACCGGGAAACCGATTTGCGCGAGCATCTGCGCGATCGCATGCGGATCGTCGGGCAGCTGGACGTAGTCGCGCAGCCAGCCGATGGGAACTAGCACGCGAGTTGCTCCAAGAAGCCGGGATCGTTTTCGTAGAAGCGCCGGATGTCGTCGATATCGTAGCGCACCAGCGCCATGCGCTCGACGCCGAAACCAAACGCCCAGCCCGAATACGTGGCCGGATCGTAATCCATGTTGCGCAAGACGTTGGGATGCACCATGCCGGCTCCGCCCAGCTCGATCCATTTCGAACCGCCGCACATCCGGCACGGGCCGCCCGATCCCGCGCACAGCGGACACGTGGTGTCTACTTCGGCGCTCGGTTCGGTGAACGGAAAGAACGACGGGCGGAAACGCACTTGCTGATGCGCGCCGAACAGCTCGCGGCACATTCCGGAAAGCATGCCTTTGAGATGCCCGAAGTGCACGTCTTGAGCCACGAGCAGACCTTCGATCTGCGTGAACTGGAAGAGATGACGCGCGTCGACGGCATCGCGGCGGTAACACCGCCCCGGCACGACGACGGCAACGGGCGGGCGGTGATGCTGCATCGTGCGGATCTGCATCGGCGAGGTGTGGGGCCGCAGCAGCAGCGAGCCGTTTAGAAAGAACGAGTCGAAACCCTCGCGCGCCGGATGGTCGGGCGGAATATTGAGCGCGTCGAAATTGTAATATTCCGGTTCGATCTCCGGCCCCAGCACCACCGCGAAACCGTGGCTTTGAAAGTAACGGCAGACGTCGTCGATAACGCGCCGGATCGGATGAATGCTCCCGATCGCCGGACGCGTCGCCGGAAAAGTTACATCGATCTTGTGCGCGAGCTGTTCCTCGAATGCGCGCGCCTCGAGCCGCGCGGCGCTCTGCGCCAGGCGCGCTTCCATCGCGTCTACCGTCTGGTTGATGATCTTGCCCGCGGAGGGACGCTCGGATGGCGCGAGCGCGCCGATGCCGCGGCGCACGGCGGTCACTTCGCCACTGCGTCCCAAAAATGCGACGCGCACCGCCTGCAGTTCGTCGGCGGTGCCCGCGGCCGCAAGCGCCGTTTCAAACTTTTCTTGTACCGCTTGAAGCGATTGGTCTAAATCGTTCATCAACTTCCGTTCAAATAAAAACGCCCGGGGTTCATTCCGGGCGCTTCAAGACAAATCTTTCGAAGGGTTCCTTTACGTAACCGCCGCTGCAGTCGGATGCAACTGCCGGTAAATCAAATAGGCGTTGATGGAACCCGTGTCTTTGAACAGTTTCCAAAAGAAGTCGGAGGTCGCCATCGGCTTTGTCGGTCTCCTTTTCTGCGACTGGTGCCCGCATGTCCGCATGCGAATGGGAGCAGTATAGCATGCGACTTTTGCACCCGGTAGTCTTGACTTTTTGACCCGATCCGACTCTCTTGACAAGCCATGCGCGAAGTGCCGCCTTTTAAGTTTGAAGGCGTTTGGCCGCTTCGTATAAGCCGATTGCGCCGGCCACCGCGGCGTTGAGGCTCTCCGCGTGGCCGCGCATCGGAATGGCGGCCAGGCGCGTGCACAGCGGCGCCCAAGGGCCCAGGCCGCGCCGTTCGCTGCCGACCACCAGGGCGCTGCGCGAGGGCCAGCGCAGGCCCGGAATCGGCTCGCCGGAGGCATCGAGGCCGGTGACCGTCCAGCCGGAGATCAGGCCGGCCGCCTGGGCCGGCCGCGCGGCCGCAATGCGCAGCCGGAAAAGCGCGCCCATGGCGCTGCGCACGACCTTCGGGTGGTGCGGTTCCACGCCATCGCCGCTGAAGAGCACGCGATCGACCCCGAAGGCCTCCGCCGCGCGCAGAAGCGTGCCGGCGTTGCCGGGATCGGCCACACCCGCGAGGATCGCCACCAGGCCGTCCGATTCGAAAAGGGAGGCGGCCGGAACGTCGGCTATGCTGCTCACGGATACCACGCCGGCGGGGGTCGCAACATCGGAGATGCGGGCCAGGCTGCGCTTGTCGATGAGATAGACCGGGATCCCCGCGCGCTCGGCGGTCCGGGGTTGCGCAAACCGCTCGTACGCCTGCGCGGTGGCATAGACGGCGTGCACCTGCGCGCCGGCAGCCATTGCTTCGTCCAAGAGCGTGGGCCCTTCGAATGCGAACCGGCCCTGCGCGCGGCGCCCTTTTTTTTCGCGCAGATCGCGGACGTCCGCGATCTGCGCGTTATGCGCGCCGAGCGGAACGGGCACGAAGCGCGATCATCACGAGCGCCGAGAAAATCGCTGAAAGCATCACGGCAACCCGGTCATTGAAGTGATGCGGAACGACGAAGCGCAGCATGGCGGTGGTGGTTACCACAAAAAGAACCGCCCACACGAACAGCCAGAGCAATTCGCGTCCGACCGAGGAACCTGGTGAAGCGCCCACGCCTGCTTCTACGAGGCGCGCGCCGCGTTCTCCGTTAATAGGACGTTCATGGAACCGATGCCGGCCGTTTTACGCTCCGAGCGCCGTTTTCAGGGGCGCGTGTTCGAGGTTCGTACCGACACGCTCGCGCTGGACGGCAAAACGCATCATCTCGACATCGTCGTGCATCCGGGCTCGTTTACGATCGCCGCGATGCCGCAACCGGGGCACTTGATTTTGGTGCGGCAGTACCGGCACGCAGCCCGGACATATATGTGGGAATTGCCGGCGGGAAGCGCCGAGGGTAGCGAGTCTTGCGAAGCCGGCGCGCGCCGTGAACTGCGCGAGGAGACCGGCTACACCGCCGATCGCTTCGAACTGCTCGCCAGCCTCTATCCGACGCCCGGCTTTTGCACCGAGCTGCTTCACGTCTATCGCGCGCAGGGACTGCATGCCGGCCAGCAGCAGCTCGATGAAGACGAGGCGATTACGGCCGCAGAATTCAGCTTCAAGCAGGCATGGCGAATGCAAGCAAGCGGCGAGATCGCGGACATGAAAACGGTCCTCGCGCTCCTTTGGCTGGAAAGCCGCCAAGTTAAGTAAGTTGTACAAGGGGACGATAATCCATATACGAAGTTGCCACAGAATGTGCTACGGTTGCGTTTAGTAACAGTGGCGGTTTCTGCCATGGAGGTAATCAACGCGTGGAGACTCCGCGGGATATAAATTCCGTTTTACAATATTTGCTCAGCGAAGGCAAGGAAGCCGGTGCATCGTCTGTGTTGGCCCCTGAAGACGAAGCTTATCTCAATAAGCTCATCGCCGCAGTGCGCAACGGTAAACGTGCCGTCTTGATCGTCGAAGATTCCGACGACAAACTCAAGTACATGTTCAGCAACGCTTCACGCGCCGAGGCCGTAAGTATGCTGGGCAAAGTCATTGAGGCAACGGGCCGGCGTTTAGCGAACGGCGACGACTAAGAGCTCGGCTGCAGCAGCAGCGCGTCGATCTTTCCGTCAGGCGTGAGCGCGAACTGATAGCGCATCGAGCCGTGCCGGAAACGCACGTCGAACACATAGACCGTGTCTCCCGAACGCTGAAAGTTTTCGACGGGAACGATCGATTCCAGCGGCCCCTCCGAATGCAGATCGGCTTGTATAATCACCCGGTCGCTTAAGTATTGGCTGAAGGCCGGCGTCAGCTGCGTGCGGTCGATATCGAGACGTTCGAGGCGGTCGAGCCATTCGCCGGCGCGCCGGACGATCGCATTCGCGAAGTGCGCCTGCGGAACCGGCGCGACGATATCCAAGACGCGGTTCGCCAAGCGCTCCGGTGACACGGACGATACGGCGTTCGGCGAACCGGCATTGCTCAGAACGATGACGGCGACATGCTCCTCGGGCAGCATGGCGTTCATCGCGTGGTAGCCGGGCAGGACGCCGTTGCGCCACACAAACGTCTGTCCGTCGCGCTGATCGACGACCCATCCTAAACCGTAGAGCGCGCTTCCCGGCGCGTTTACCGAGCTCCACATCGTCCGCACGGAGTCGACGTTCAAAAGCAGCGGGAGCCCGATATCCCACTTCGCCAAATCATCGACGGTCGAGATCACGTCATTGGAACCGAACAGCCAGGACGGGTCCGGCGTGCGCGCTTCGCGGAATCTGCCCGCGGCGCGTTCGTAACCGCGCGCGAACCCGGCGGCGCCTTGATCGCCGGCGAGAAACGTCGAAGTCATGATCAGCGGCTCGAAGATGCGCGTCTGCATGAAAACCGAGAGCGGGACGCCGGAAGCGCGCTGCACGATGATTCCGGCGAGCGCAGAATCAAGACGATTGCGCCGGAACACCGTGCCCGGAGGCGCGTACGCTTTGGTGCGGTTGAGTACGCGCAGCACGTCGTCCCATTTCAGCGCATGCGAGACGTCATGCGGTATGCCGGCAAGGTCGGAAAGATCGGGCAGGCCGGAAGTATGGGCCAACAGCTGGCCGATCGTGACGTCGCGTTCAGAAGAGAGTTCGGGCAAAAACCGCGTGACGCGATCGGTGAGTGAAAGCTTCTTATCTTGCAAGAGCAGCAGCACCGATGCGACGGAGAACTGCTCGCTGACCGCTCCGGTGAAAAATTTCGTCTGCGGCGTAACGCTTGCTTTTCGGCGAAGATCCGCACTGCCGAAGCCGTGCGCGTAGATGAGCAGGCCATCTTCGACGATGCCGATCGCGACGCCGGGCGTGCTGTGCGCGTGCAATTCGCCGCGCGCGATGACGTCGATCGCGCGCGCTTGCGCCGCGTCGACCGGCACGGGCGTCGGGAGCGCGCCGATTGCGGCGAGAACGAGAGCGGGCAGCACGTGCATACGAGCGGGCTTCGGCGGCTGCGCACCGGAGCCTTCGGCTGCTTGCGAGCTGCAGCAGCGGCCCTAGTAGGCGAGGTGTGCGTCGGCTACGACGGTGTCGCCGTCCATCAGCGCCAGTTCGTCCATGCGGTGATCGATAGGCAGGTACAGCGTGCCGCTGGAACCGTGCATACGTATCGTGCCGAGCATTTCACGGCGCCCGTTATGCACGTATGCAATCTGCATCGCGCGTTTGGGGTGCACGATCAAGATGTAGTACCAATCGCCCCGTGCCCCGTACAGCACCTTGCCCATCGGGCGGCCTGCCGCGAGGAACGACGCCCGTTCCACGCTGGGCGCCGCGGCGATGCGCGCGAGCGCCAACTCGTCAGCGTTCATTGCGCTGCGCAGCCAACGGTTGCGATCCACGGCAACCCACGTCGGAATCAGCGATATCGCGAACGCCGCGGCGACGGCAAGACCGGTCGTCCACCAATGACGCGCATGGCTCGCGTGCCGGGGCACACCGTGCAGGCGCCGGCCGAGCGATGGCGGTGCCGCGCCGCGAACGCGAGCCGACTCGATCTGCGCGAACGCTTCGGCTGCTTGGCGCATACGGGCGGCGCATGGCGCGCATCCGCGCACGTGTCCTTCGAAGGCCGCCGCCTGCGCCGCATCGAGCGATCCGATCGCGTAGAGCTCGGCCGATTCGCCGGCGTGGCCGTTCACAACGTTTCCTGCGCGCTCAATGCGGCCGCCATTTTTCGCAATCCGAGCGCGATGCGGCTCTTGACCGTGCCGAGCGGTTCTCCCAAAACGCTCGCGACTTCTGCGTGGGTCTTCCCGCCGAAATAGGCGAGGGTGAGCGCATCGCGCTGTTCGGGCGGCAGCGCCGCGAGCGCGTCGCGTACGCGAGCCTGTTCGAGATGGTCCGGAATGTCGAATTCTTCGGCCGGCTCGGGAGACGCATCCAAGCGTTTGAGCAGCGCGCCGCGGCGTGATGCCGTGCGCGCGCGCGAGACGGCTTCGTTGCGCACGCAAACGGCCAGAAATGCACGAACGGAGCCGCGTTCCAGTACGAAGGCGCCGGGGCGCTTCCAAACGCGCACGGCGACGTCGTGCACGCAGTCTTCCGCATCTTCGGGCGAGTGCAGAACGTTGAGCGCGACGGAAAAAAGCAGCGAACCGTAACGCCGGAACGCTTCATCAAAAGCCCATGGTTCGCGGCGCGCAAACGCTTGCGCTAAGCTCGCTTCGTCCATGCTTGCACGCTGTTCCGGTCATGCAGGAAGTACGCCTGCGAGCCGGCGGCGGTTTAAAACTGCAGACGAACCGTCGTCCCGCCGGCTTGCGATTCGACGTCCATCTCGCGCACGAGCGATTGCATGATGGCGCGCCCGCGGCCCCGCAGGCCGTTGCCGGAAGGGCGTGGTTCGCGCCACGCGCCGCGGTCGGACACCTCGATGCAAAACCCCTCGCCATCGCGCTGTGCGCGAAGCGAAACGGGCCCTTCTTCGCCGTCATAGGCATGTTCGATTGCGTTGGCGATCGCTTCGCCGGCCGCGTTGAGCATGCGGAACATCTGTTCGTCCGGCACGCCCTGCGCTTTTGCGAACGCGCGCAAGCGTGCGCGCAGAACGGGAGCGGAGCGGCCGCGCGCGGGCATGCTCACATGCATCTCCGCTTGCTGCAGATCCCCGATGGTCATGACAAGCACCGCAATGTCGTCGCGTTGCGGCGCGTCGAGCATGAAATCGATGATCGCCTGTGCGGGGCGCTCCTCGGACAAAAAGTAGCGTTCGCTCACGATCTTCTCAAGCCGTTTGCTCGCGCCAATCAGATCGCGCGAATATTCGATCAGTCCGTCGGTGTAAAAAACGATCGCGGCATTGCCTTGCACGGTGATGCTGTGCTCGTGGCAAAGCGCGGGATCGAATGCATCTCCGAGCGGCGGACCGGAACCGGGCAGCACGCGAAACTCGCCGTTGTCGCACGCCATCAACGGCCGCGGATGGCCGGCAAGCGCATACGTGAACGCTTTCGTGCGGCAATCGAAAACGCCGAACAACGCGGTGACCATGGTCGCGCGCCGCTCCAAGGCGATCATGGCGTTCGCGCGCGCAAGCACCTCGCAGACCGTGTGTCCGCCGATCGCCGCCGCGCGAATCGCTTGGCGCACCGTGCTCATCGTCACAGCCGCATCGACTCCGTGGCCGGCGACGTCGCCCATCGAAACGGCGATGCGGTCCTCGTCCAGTGCGAATGCGTCGTACCAATCGCCTCCGACGGCTTCGCCTTCGTCGACTGTTTCCGAAGCGTATGCGGAATCGAAACGCAACTGCGCGTTCGAAGGAAGAGATACGGGAAGCAGCGCGCGCTGCAGCGTCGTTGCAACGCGGTGCTCGCGCGCATACGATTGCGCGTTTTCCAGGGCGCTTGCGCCGCGTCTTCCCAGTTCCAGCGCCGTCGCGACGTCGAAATCGGTATAGAGGCGCGTCGTGTCGTCCGAAGCGATCCCCAGAACGCCGAGCACCCGTTCGCCGCAGCGCAGCGGCACCAGCAACCCGCCCTCGTATCCGATCCGCGCGTAGACGTCGCGATGGTCTTGCGACGGAATCGTCTTACGGACGGCGTCTTCGCTGATATGCGAGAGCAGCTGCGGCTTTCCGGTGCGCAGCACGGCAGGCGGACCGAAGGGCGCGGCGTTGTCGTAGATGCGCGCGCCGACGAGCTGGGAGAGATCTTTTTTCTTGCCCGGATCCGCATGAGCCACCACCGCGACGCGCAGGGCACCGTCGGCCGCGGGAAGATCGATTTGGCACCATGTCCCCAGCGTATCGATCGCCAGACGCGCGATCCGTTCGAGCGTCGTGCCGACGTCTAACGTCGAGCCAAGCAGATCGCTGGCAAGCGCGAAGAACGCCTGCTGCGCCTCCGCGCGCTTTTGTTTGTCGATGTCCGTCGCCGTGCCCAGCCAGCTCGTGATCTCACCGCCTTCTTCACGGACCGGGATCGAGCGGAAGAGAAACCAGCGGTACTTTCCATCCTTGCCGCGGTAGCGGCATTCGCCCTCATAAGGTTCGCCGGTTTCTAAAGTGCGCGCGCGCTGCGTTTCGAGGCGCGCCTGATCGTCCGGATGCACGACGCGCTGCCAGCCCAGCCCTTCGTTCTGCTCTTCGGTCAGGCCGGTGTACTCGAGCCAGCGGCGGTTCGAATAGATCGCGCTTCCGTCGGGCGCGTCCAGCCACACGAATTCGGGCATCGCTTCGGTGATGAGCCGGTAGCGGCGCTCGGATTCCCGCAATGCCCGCATCGCCTGTTCGGCCCGCTGCTCCGCTTGCGTGTTTTGCGTGACGTCTACGAAAACGGCAATGCTGCCTTCGATAACGCCGCTCGGATCGCGCAGAGGCCAGGCGGAGGCGATCAAGGCGAATTGCGTTCCGTCGTGGCGCACCATTTGCACCGGAACGTCCAGCACGTCTTCCGCCGCGGTTGCCGCGCGCCGCATCGGCAGCTGTTCCGCAGTCAGGCGGCCGGCGCCGTTCATGAAGTGATAACGCTGGATACGGCGCTCGTGCCCCCCTGGAGAAGCATTCTCCGTGGTGCTCAGGCCGGCCAGGCGCCGGAATGCACGGTTGCCCTGCACGCGTTCGCATTGCGGGTCGAACGCAATGGCAATAGGAACCGGAAGCCGTTCGAGAACGGCTAATAGCCCGAGGACGTAAACCTCGAACGCGCTCGTCTGCATGCTCCCGGGGTTGTTCGTCCTCCGCGCCCAGACTCCGCGAGCGTTCCGGCAAGGTTCGATTAAGACTTGGACACGAAAAAAGCGCCGCTCGTGCGACGCTTTTTTTAAGCGAGACGGCTCGTCGCCGCTAATCTACTTTCCGCTTGCCTGCTTTACGCTTTGGGTGAGCGAACGGAAAGCGGCACCGTCGGAAACGGCCAGCTCGGCCAGCGCCTTACGGTTCAGCATGACGCCGCTCTTTTTCAAGCCGCTCATGAACACCGAGTACGTCAGCCCTTCTTTGCGCACCGCGGCGTTGATCCGGCTGATCCATAGAGCGCGGAAGTCGCGCTTGCGCACGCGCCGGTCGCGATAGGCGTACGAGAGCGAGTGAAGCAGCGCTTCGTTCGCGACGCGATAGTTGCGGCGGCGTGCGGCGCGGAAGCCCTTGACGAGCTTCATGACTTTGCGGCGGTGCTTTAAACCG
>JBHEMM010000003.1:86624-94794 GCA_046262595.1 Vulcanimicrobiaceae bacterium | reverse complement strand
GATCGTGCGATCGCCCGGCACGGTCAGATACTTCAGCTCGGACGCGAAGTGAACCACGTTCGTAAGCGAGCGTCCCAAAAAGGCGATCTTGCGGTCGAACTGGACGGCGTGGTCGATCACTTGCTGAATGCGCGGCACGTTCGAAGCGAACGAGGCCACGATGATGCGGCCCTTCGCGTGCGAGAACACGTTGGTGAACGCTTCACCGACGATGCGTTCGGAGAGCGTGTGGCCCGGCCGTTCCGCGTTCGTGCTGTCCGAGAGCATGCAGAGCACGCCTTCGTCGCCGACGCGTGCTATCGCCGCGAAATCGGCGGGCGTCTGATCGAACTTGAAGTCGCCCGTGTGGAAAATGGTTCCGGTGGGCGTGCGCAGGGCGAGCGCGCACGCGCCGGACACGGAGTGATTGATATGGATGAATTCGGCCTCGATTTCGCCGAACCGCACGCGGCCGCCCGGCTGCACCGTTTGAAAGTGCGCCTCGCCGACCATCTTATGATCGCGCGACTTTGCCTTGATGAGGGCGTTCGTGAGCGCCGTCCCGACCACGGGCACGTTGAACTCGCGCAGGAGGTACGGAATACCGCCGATGTGATCTTCGTGGCCGTGCGTGACGAAGATGCCGCGGAACTTTTCACGGCGCTCGCGGATGTAGGTGAAATCGTTGATGACGATATCCACGCCGTACATCTCCGCATCGGGAAACATCAAGCCGCAGTCCACGGCGACCATGTCGGTGCGCGTTTCGATGAGCGTCATGTTCCGGCCGATCTCGCCGCAGCCGCCCAGCGGCACGATGCGCACGAACGGCTGCGCGGGGGGTTCTTGAACGACGAGCGGGCCGGGCTTGGCGACGGACATCTAGGCGCGTGCCGCCGGGGCGTGAGAGACAGGCATGAGCCTTCGTTACCTCGCCGTGCCGCTGCTAACCTCGCTCCTGCTGCTCGGTGCGGCGCCGCATCACGCGCCGCTCAGACGGGCGCCCCCCGGCCTCTATTCCGCACGCGCACTGCGCCGAGCGCGCTCTGTTCTGCAGCTCCGCCTGCTCGAATTGCGCAAACAACGGCTCGAACGCGTGCTCCATGCCATCCAATGCGGCTTTCCGGCAAACCGGATTTTGCAAATCCCCTCTTGAAACATCCGCGTGGACAGCTGCGTATAGACAGCGAATCCGCGCTTTTTTCAAGGAGTCAGGATGAGCTCGACGATCCGGCCGGCCGTTAAAGCTAACGGCCTATCGACGATTCTCGACGTTATCACGGAGCCGGCGACGGCTTTCGAGCGGCTGCGGTCCGTGCCCATGTGGGGCTGGGCCTACCTCGTCACGGCGATCTTGTCCATGATCGGTCAGTATTTAGCCGGGCCTGCAGTCGCGCACGCGATTCAAGCTGGATGGCCGGCCCAGATTGCCGCAAACCCCAAACTCGCCGCAATGACGCCGGAGGCGCAGCAGCGCGGGCTGCAGGTTGCTCTAACGGCGATCAAGTTCGCATGGCTTGCGGCCCCGGCGATCGTTCTGTTGGCGGCGCTGCTCGAAACAGTCATCATGCTGGCATTCAAAGCTGCGGGCCGTTCCCAGGCGAGTTTTAAACAACTGTGGGCGGCCGCCATGAACACGCTGGTCGTCGGTTACGGGATCTACTCCATGGTGAACGGCATCATCGTGATGGTGCGCGGGCCGCAGAGCTTCAGCAGCACTATTGAAACGATACGCGCCGTTCCCAGTGCTGCGTGGCTGGCCGGTGCGGCGCCCGTCAAGGTCGTGGCCTTTTTAGCCGCATTCAACGTCATCTCGATCTGGGGGGCGGTGCTGCTGGCGATAGCGATGATTCACGTCGCGCGCGTTTCGCGCGTGAATGCCGCGGCATGCGCGGTTCTCACGACGGCTCTTGCCGGTTTGTACTTCGCGTGGGGCGCGCGCTAGAAGAATGCCCCTTGTGCTTCTGACCGCACTCACGCTCTCGGCAGCCGTCCAATACGCTCTGCTTCACAGTCCGTCGGTGGTGCGCGAACAAGCGGCGCTCGCGCAGACGCATGCACAGTATCTGCGCCAGCGCGCCCAGCAGTTTCCCGCGGTAAGCGGATCGCTGTCCAACCAACTGCAGAAATCGCAGAATTACTCGGGCTCGTATGGCGTCATCGGCGCGTCGCAAGCATCTGTTTTCTCGCAAAACACCGCGCAGATTGGCACGCAATACACCTTCAACGGCGGCTTGTCGTACCTGCAAACGAAGGCGGCGCAGCAGGCATACGAGCAAAGCCGGGCGGACCTGAGCAAAACGCAGAACCGCATTGCCACGGACGTCGCCGATGCCTTCTTCACGCTGGCCGGCAAAAACGAAAGCGTGCGGCTGGACCTTGCGGACACGGCCTATCAAGCCGCGCTGGTGCGCATCGCACGCGCCAAGGAGCACGCAGGCGTCGCTGCAGGCGTGGATGTCCTTTCCGCGCAGGCGCAGGAAGAAAAAAGCCGCTTCACGCTGACCGCGGCGCAAGCGGACTCCGAGAACTCGCGCGAGTCGCTCGCGCAGCTGATCGGCGCGCCGCTCGATACGCGCTTTGCGGTTCCTCCGCAGCCGCCCGCGCCGCCGCTGCCTGTCAAGCCGGTGGACGAACTGGTCCGGCTCGCTCAAGCGAACCGCCCGGACGTGATTTCCGCGATGCGAGGCCTTGAAGTGGCGCAAACCAACCGGCGCGCCGCCGACACCGACCTGTTTCCGCAGCTGCAAACCTTCGCATCGTTCGGAAACCAGTTTTCTCCAACGCTCGCCGTGCAAGAGGCGCGGTTCGGCGCGGTAAACCGCGGCTCGCCGGGGTTTTGGCAGATCGGCCTCAGTTCGTCGGTCACGCTGCCCTTTTTGGACTGGGGCGCGCGGCGCGCGAATCACCAGAACTTGGACGCCGAGGTCGCAACGCAGAGCGAAAACGTCACTGCAACGCAGGCCCAAGTCGAAATCGACGTGCGCCAATCCTATCGCGCCGCGCAGACTGCGCTCGCGCAACTGCAGTCGGCGCAGCAGGAATCGCGCTACGCCGGCGAGGCCGCCCGTATCGCGCGCCTGCAATACGAGCACGGGCTGAAATCGCTCATTGACGTGCTGGCCGCCCAACAGGCATCGCTCTCCGCGCAGACCGATGCGTACAACGCGCGCGTCGCCTACGTCGAAGCGCTGGTCCGCCTGCGCGTGGCGCTCGGCATCTATGACGCGCCGGCCGCGGTAGCCGATCTTTAAGGAAGCGGAATGAAAAGGCTTTTACTCTTGGGCGGAATCCTCATCGCAATTGCGGCGGTAATTTTCGCCGCGAAAATCGCCGGCCGCCCCCAGCATGCCATTACCGTCAAAACGCAGGTCGTGCGCCGCGGCGTTTTCCTGAGCAAGTTACCGGAGAACGGCGTGGTGCAGCATCCGCGTCTTGCAACGATCCCGACACTGATTGCCGGCAACATCGCGGACATCGACGTAAAGGCCGGCGACACGGTGGGCGCGGGGCAGCTCGTTGCGACGATTCAAAATCCGGCGCTTGCATCGACTGCCGCAGGCTCGCAGGCCGATTACAACTCGGCGCAGGCGAATATTGAAACCGCTCGCATCAACGAGCAGAATGCGCGCGTGACCTACGAGGGACAGGTCCGCACCGCCAAAGCGAACCTCGATGAAGCGCGCCGCGTGTACCAGGCCGACGTCGCACTCTACAACAGCAGAGCCATTGCGAAAAACCAACTGGAGACCGATAAAGCGAACCTCGACCGCATGCAGGTTGCCTACGATCAGGCGGCGCGGCAGCTGCAGCTCGGCGCGGTGACCGGGTACGGCGAGAACAGCGTGCAGTACGCGCGTGCAAATGCGCAAAAAGCCGCGATAACGAACGCGGCGAATCAAGAGCAACTCGGCTTCACGCGCATCGAAGCGCCTTTCGCCGGCGTCATTCAAAGCGTCGCACCGGAAGCCGGAGATCCGCTGACCACGCTGCATGCAGGAGATCCGGTCACCGCAGGGCAGATGCTCTTCACGCTTGCCGAAAGCGGAAATTTTATCGTCAAAGCGCAAGTCGACGAGCAAGACATTATCAACGTGCATCCGGGACAAGAAGCGATCGTCTCCGGGCAAGACTTTCCGGGCAAACATCTTGCCGGACACGTTGAAAGCATCGCGCCGGTCGCCGTCAAATCCTCGGACGCATCGAGCACGGCAAAGCAAGTGCTGACCGTGGTGCGGCTGGACCGCTCGCCTTCGTACTTGAAGGACGGCATGACGGTTGACGTCGACATCGTCACCTCCGACGTGCGAAACGCGCTGCTCGTGCCCACCGATGCAATCGTCAACGAGGGTGGAAGCAGTTTCGTCTTCGTCGTCCGCTCAGGCAAGGCGCATAAGGTGCGCATCTCGACGGATCAGAGCGACGACACGCACGTTGTTGTGACGAAGGGTCTTTCCAGCGGCAGCCGCGTGGTCTCGCCCAAAGTCGCGGACCTTCGCGACGGGTCCGCCGTTACCGTTCAGTGAGCCGGTTCTGGGCTTATGCGGGCGAAGCGGCTGCCTCGCTGTGGCTTAACCGCACGCGCTCGGTTCTGACCATGCTCGGAATGATCATCGGATCGGCATCGATCATTGCGGTGTTCGGCATAAGCAAAGGCGCGACGAGCGGAATCGCAGCGACGATCGGCTCGTTCGGCGAAGCGCCCGTCTTCGTCTTCGTCGACCGTACGCAAGATTTTCCGGCCGCAGCGGAGATTCAATACCGCGACGTCGCTCCGGTTCGCGAAGCGTTGGGCGCGCGCGCCGCCGAAGTGCTGCCGTTTTACCAGGAAACGATGCCGATACGCTACGGGTCGAAGACGCAGTTTCTGAGCGTGAGCGCCGAAGGCGACTTCCATCCGGATACCGTTGCGATGCAAGCCGGGCGCAAAGTTTCAACGCAAGACGTCCAGGGCGCCGCGCGCACCGCATTTTTAACCGCCGGCGCGGCGGAGAAGTTGTTCGGAGCTCAAGCCGCGCTCGGGAAAGACATCACGATCGACGGCACGCATTTTATCGTCGGCGGAGTGTATCCCAAACTCAACGGTTCGTTCTTCAATTCGCTGGCTGGCGGCGACAGCGCCGTCATACCGTACACGACGTTCTACCGCATTCACCGTCAGGCGCCCGACGGATTGCTCATCTATCCCACGGATCCGCAAAATGCGGCCGCTGTTGAAAGCGACGCCAAAAAGGCGCTGCAGCACATCCACGGCGCCCGCGCGCTGTACAATACGCAGAACGGTCAGTCGCAGATACAGATCTTTGAAAGCGTCCTGAACGTCGCGGGCGCGGGCTTGTCCGCAATCGGCGGCGTTGCGCTGCTGGTCGCCGGGATCGGCATCATGAATATTATGCTCGTCTCCGTTACCGAGCGAACCCGGGAAATCGGTCTGCGCAAATCGATCGGCGCCAGCCGCGCCGACATCGCGCTGCAGTTTCTGATGGAAGCGCTGCTGCTGGCCTTGGCCGGCGGCGGAACGGGAATGCTCCTGGGCCTGATGGTGACGATCGGCGGCGCCGAACTGATCAGTAAACAGCTGGGTGCCGTGATCATCCCGTACGTGCTGATCGTCGCCATCGCATTGGCGTTCTCGATTCTGGTGGGCACGTTGTTCGGTCTCTACCCGGCAGTGCGCGCCGCCTGGATGGATCCGATCGAGGCGCTGCGTTCCTGATGATGTACGTTCAGGAAGCGCTTCGCGTCCTTTTTGCCAATAAAGTGCGCTCGCTGCTCACGATGCTGGGTTTGATCATCGGCGTGGGAGCCGTGATCGCCATTCAAACGCTGGGCAGCAGCATGGCGGGAGCGATCGGCGGCGCGCTGGGCAACCTTGCCGACAATTCTTTTTTCATCCAGCCCAATTTCACTCAGCCGGATTATCAGCGCGCACTGGTGACCCGCTCGGACATCGCGGCGCTCGGCACGCTGCCCAACGTCGCGACGGTTATTCCGCTGACCGGAGCCAACGATTTGGTGCGCCACGGCCACCGCCAAGCACGCTACTATATCACCGGCGATGCGGCGCAGCCATTCAACAACGGCCCCCTGCAAAGCGGCCGGCGGATCACGCAAGACGACATCGACAAGGCACTCTCGGTAACCGTGATTACCGACCGCGCGCTGCACCGGTTATTCGCACCCGGTGAAAACGCGCTCGGGCAAAGCCTTTACGCCGGCCTGAACCGGTATGTCGTCGTTGGCGTTCTTGCGCCGCCGCGCTCTGGACTCATCAATGCAACGTTCGGGGGCGATCTTTACGCGCCGTACACCACCGTCATCCGCCAATACGTGCGCGGCACGAAGGTGGGCGCGGCGCGCGTTATCGTCGCGGATGCTTCGAAGATCGACTTTACCGAACTGGCCGTCATCACGAAGTTGCGCGCGCTGCACCGTGACCCGCGGCTGCAATACAATACGTTCGACAAGGCGCAGCTGACCGGCGGCATCAACGGCATCTTCAGCGGCATGACAGTCGTCGTGGGAATTATCGGCGCCGTTTCACTCTTGGTGGCGGGCATCGGCATCATGAACATCATGCTGGTTTCCGTCACCGAGCGCACGCGCGAGATCGGCGTGCGCAAAGCGATCGGAGCCCGCGCCGGACAAATTTTACTGCAGTTTTTCATCGAAGCACTGCTTCTTTGTTCGGTGGGGTGCTTTACCGGAATGGCGATCGGCCTTTCCGTTGGGGCGGCGGTAAACTCCATCGCAATCGTAAAGCTTACCGGATACACGGCTCCGCTTCCGTGGGTCGAATCGATCGTCGTCGCGGCAGCATTTGCGCTCATCGTCACGTTGTGCTTCGGCACGTACCCCGCGTATCGAGCGGCGGTCCTGGATCCCATCGAGGCTTTACGTCATGAATGACACGCCCGCCGTCATCGCGATGCGCGATGTCGTCAAAACATACGCGTCCGGTGCGCTCGAAGTGCAGGCGCTGCGAGGCGTTTCTTTCACGATCGCCGCCGGCGAGTACGTCGCCGTCATGGGCCCATCGGGCTCGGGGAAATCGACGCTGATGAATCTGCTCGGGTGCCTGGACCGTCCGACCAGCGGCACGTATCTGCTCGACGGCATCGACGTCTCGCTCTTGAGCGACAACGAGCTCGCGCAGATCCGGCTCAAGAAGCTCGGCTTCATCTTCCAGGGATTCAACCTGCTCGCACGCACAGATGCCGTGAAGAACGTCGCGCTTCCCCTGTTTTACGCCGGCGTCGGCACGAAGGAGCGCAACGCCATCGCACGCGCGCGCCTGCAGGACGTCGGCTTGGGCGATCGCGGACGCCATAAGCCCAACGAGCTCTCCGGCGGACAGCAGCAGCGCGTCGCAATCGCACGCGCCTTGGTGAACGATCCGGCAGTCTTGCTCGCAGACGAGCCCACAGGCAACCTTGACTCGACGACGAGCGGCGAGATCTTGGCCTTGTTCGAACGCTTGAACGCCGCCGGACGGACCATTATCATGGTGACGCACGACGAGAACGTCGCCTCGCACGCGAAGCGCGTGCTGCGCACACTGGACGGCAAGCTGGTTTCGGACCAGCCTGCCGGGCGCTCTCTCATCGAATCTTAAGGCGCGCGCCGCTACTTTTAAAACGCATACGGGTAGGAACCCGCATACAACCCGTCCGCTTAGTATGGTAGAGGAACTTGAATAACCGTGTAATGCCCACCGCGATCGTGGCTTTGGTAGGCGCGATCGTCGGCTCATTCATCATGATGCTGTACGCCAGCACGCATTTCTCCAACGCTGCAGGTCCGGGCAATACGCCGCCGATCGTCAGCGCGGCACCGCTTACGGGCGGCAGCGACCAAGAGCGCATCGTCAATGCGGTAAAACGTGCGAAGCCCTCCGTGGTCGCCATCACGATCGCGGTAAACGGCAAGCAGTACATTCCCGTCGATCCGTTTTTGCAGCAGTTCTTCGGGCAGCAGGGCCCCGGGGTGGTCCAGCCGTTCCACGGCAAGGCATCGGGCTCGGGATTCGTCTTCGATTCCAAGGGGGACATCGTCACGAACGCGCACGTTGCGCGGCCGCCGGTGCCGAACGCGCAAGTGAGCGACATGACGGTCGTGTTTCCCAATGGCGAGCAATACCAACTGAATGGATTGAGCACGGAAAACAAAGGCTTTAGTGGGTCTCCTTACC
>JBHEMM010000003.1:42419-86614 GCA_046262595.1 Vulcanimicrobiaceae bacterium | reverse complement strand
ACGCTGAAGCGGGCGTGGGCGATCACGGCGCGCTTGGCTCCCCCGACCGCCGGATACAGAAGCTCGAGGGTTCCGGCGCAGCTGGTCGCACCCGTGCACGTCAGCTTCGCCGCTGTCGTTCCGCCGGCGTTGACGCTCGCGGACTCCGATAAAGCGCAGCAGGGCCAATGGGCGATCGCGATCGGCGAACCGTACGAACTGCAGCAAAGCGTCAGCGTCGGGGTCGTTTCCGCGTTCAACCGCAGTGAGCCGATCCAAAGCGAAACCGGTCAGACGTACACCTTCAAGGGATTGATGCAGACCTCGGCGCCAATCAATCCGGGCAACTCCGGCGGCCCGCTCATCGATACGAACGGCGACGTCATCGGTGTGAACCAATCCACACTGCGCGGCGGCGCTGAGGGCATCGGCTTCGCCATTCCTTCGAACACCGTGCGCAAAGTGGTCGCGGAGATGATAGCGCATCCGGGAATCACGCAACCCGCGGCGCAGGCCTTCCTCGGCGTCGTGCTCGGCCCCGTAACGCCGGGCTTCCGGAGCCAGACAAACTACCACGGCCAAGGCGGGGTCGCCGTTTACCAAGTCCAGAGCGGCTCACCAGCCGATCAAGCCGGCATCAATCCGGGCGACGTGATCTTGCAGTTCAACGGCAAGACGTATACGGACAATCAAGCTCTCGTCAACGCGATCGCGAAGATGCATGCAGGCCAGAAAGCCACCGCGGAGGTCTGGTCGCAGCAGTCCGGCGCGCGCCGCCTGGTGCAGGTCACGCTGGGCGAACGCCCTGCAAACGCCGGCTACGTCCCGCCGGACCAGCAAGGCCCTCCCGATCAGCAGGGCCCTTAAAAGCGAAGGCCTCAGGGGTCGGGGCGGACGAGCGCTCCGGCCCTCCGACACGCCGGGTCGTGTCCGCAACCAAAAGGCCTCGTAAAAGGGTCTAAAGGAGTGGAACACGAGCGGTCCGATAGCGTAGTATAATCAAATCGCAATCGTCCTTGCAGTCCAATAAGCGGCAAGGCTTAGTACGGCGGCGCGAGAGCACGCCCAACAGCTGGTCCATGGGCTCGGAAAGAGAGAACAATTTCATGGCTAAAGTGGTCGGAATCGACCTCGGCACGACGAATTCCGTCGTTGCCGTTATGGAGGGCAGCTCGCCCACCGTCATCGCAAATGCGGAAGGTTCCCGCACGACGCCCTCCGTCGTCGCTTTTACGAAGACCGGCGAACGCCTCGTCGGCCAACTCGCAAAGCGGCAAGCAATCACCAACCCGGACCGCACGATCGCTTCGATCAAGCGGCACATGGGCACCGACTTTCACGTCAAGATCGACGGCAAGGAGTACTCGCCGCAAGAGATCTCGGCGATGATTCTGCAAAAGCTCGTCAACGACGCGAGCAACTATTTAGGCGAACGCGTCACCAAAGCGGTTATCACAGTACCCGCATACTTCAACGACTCACAGCGCCAAGCAACGAAAGATGCCGGCAAGATCGCCGGACTCGACGTTCTGCGCATCATCAACGAGCCGACCGCAGCGGCGCTCGCATATGGCCTGGATAAAAAAGGCAGCGAGACGATTTTGGTCTGGGACTTAGGCGGCGGCACCTTCGACGTTTCCATTCTCGAAGTCGGTGACGGCGTATTCGAAGTGAAAGCGACCAACGGCGATACGCATTTGGGCGGCGACGATTACGACCAACGCGTGGTCGAGTGGCTCGTTGCGGAGTTCCGCAAGGAACAGGGCATCGATCTGAGCGGCGACAAGCAGGCCATGCAGCGGCTGACGGAAGCCGCCGAAAAAGCAAAGATCGAGCTGTCATCGGTGGTGCAGACCAGCATCAATCTGCCGTTCATTACGGCCGATCAAAACGGTCCCAAACACATGGACTTTACGTTCACCCGCGCGAAGTTTGAAGAGCTCACCGGCGACCTGACCGACCGCTGCGTGCAGCCCTTCAAGAGCGCGCTTGCAGATGCGAAGATCGATATCTCGCAAATCGACGAAGTGGTCATGGTCGGCGGTTCCACCCGCATGCCGGTCATTCAGGAACTCGTGAGGAAGCTCACCGGCAAAGAGCCGAATCTTTCGGTCAATCCCGACGAAGTGGTCGCCGTCGGCGCGGCGATTCAAGCCGGCGTGCTTGCCGGCGAAGTGCGCGATGTCGTTCTGCTCGACGTGACGCCGCTCTCGCTCGGACTGGAAACGCTCGGCGGCGTCATGACGACGCTTATCGAACGCAACACCACCATTCCGACGAAAAAGTCGCAGGTCTTCACGACCGCCGAAGACGGCCAAACGTCGGTCGACATCCACGTGCTGCAAGGCGAGCGGCCGATGGCGGCTGACAATAAGACGATGGGACGCTTCCGCTTGGAAGGCATTCCCGCTGCGCCGCGCGGCATACCGCAAGTCGAAGTGTCTTTCAATATCGATGCGAACGGCATCGTGAACGTAAGCGCAAGAGACTTGGGCACCGGCAAAGAGCAGCAGATCACGATCACCGCATCGACCAACCTGTCCAAAGACGAAGTCGATCGCATGGTCAAAGACGCGGAGCTTCAGGCGGCCGCCGATCAGACGAAGCGCGAAGAAGCCGAAGTGCGCAATCAAGCCTCCAGCCTCATCTACTCGACCGAGAAATCGCTCAAGGAAGTGGGCGAGAAGCTCGACCCGGGCGCGCGCGGCGAAGTGGAGACGGCGCTTGCCGATCTCAAACGCGTGAGCGAGAACGGAACGCTCTCGGATATCAAACCCGCCGTCGAGCGTCTGCAGCAGGCCAGCTACAAGATGGCGGAACTGCTGTATCAAAAGACGGCGGCGGGCGCGAACGGCGCTTCGCAAGATGCTCAGCAGGACGAAGGCGCACCGCATTCCGAGAACGGCGAAACGCCCGGCGAACCGAGCGAAGACGTTATCGACGCGGAATTCAAAGAAGCCAAGTAAGGGCTGCTGAGCCGTGTCACAAGACGAATACGTTACGGAAGCGGACGTGCCGGCGGCGGGCGTCGAGCTGCAATCGCAGCTCGACGCCGCCAACGCGCGGGCCGAGGAAAACTACAACAAATTCCTGTTCGCCATGGCGGACTTTGAAAATTACAAAAAGCGCATGGAGCGTCAGTTCAAGGACATCGCGACGTCCGGCGAGCGCAAGATGCTGCTGAACTTTCTTCCCGTTTTAGACAACCTGGAACGCGCGCTCAACTTCAGCGCCGAGAATACGCAAGCGCTTCGCGACGGCTTGCAGAAGACGCTGCGGCAGTTCGAGAATGTTCTGGCCATGGCCGACGTCAAGCCCATTGACGTCAAGGGCAAGCCGTTCGATCCGGCAATCGCTGAAGCGATCGGCACGCAGAACGCGCCCGGCATCCAAGACGACATCGTTTTGGAACAAGCGCAAAAAGGCTACGTGCGCGGCGACGACCTGCTGCGCCCCGCCAAAGTCATCGTCGCCAAATCCGAATGATCGCCGCCGGCACGGGCGCGTCCCAGCTCGCAGCTCGCAATCGGGCGCGCGCAGCCAAACGCGCAGCCTGGCGGCGCCCTCGGGGAGTCTACAAAGTGTCCGCAGCAACGAGGCGCCATGCGGTTCCGGGGGGCCCCATCGCAGATGGGGGGCGCGCAGCAAGGCGGAGCGCCTTTTAAATGAACTACAAAGACTACTATCAAGTCCTCGGCGTCCCCAAAAATGCGCCGGAAAAAGACATTAAATCGGCGTACCGCAAACTTGCGCGCAAATGGCATCCCGATGCGAATCCGCAAAATGCAAAACAATCCGAAGAAAAGTTCCGCGAGATTCAAGAAGCGTACGAAGTCTTAGGCGATCCGGAGAAACGCAAGAAATACGACGTGCTCGGAAGCGACTGGCAGCAAGCGGCACGGCAGGCGGAGCAGCAGCGGCGCTATCGAAACACGCAAAGCGAAACGTTCAACTTCGGCAACTTCGGCGAGCCGGGCGGCGCAGCGGGCACCGGCGGCCCGAGCGGTTTCTCGGATTTCTTCGACATGTTTTTCTCCGGCATCGGCCGGCGCAACACCGCGCAGGCTTCGGGCTTCGCGCAACGCGGCCAGGATTTGGAAACGACGATCGAACTGGCCTTGCGCGACGCGTACGACGGCGGCAAAAAGCCCGTCGCGCTCCAGGTCGAAGACGTCTGTCCGCGCTGCCATGGTACCGGAACGCTGCGCGGTTCACTTTGCGCGAATTGTCACGGCACCGGACGGGTGCTGCAGACCAAAAAGTTCGAAGTCACCGTGCCGAAGGGCATTGCGGAAGGCCAGCGCATCAGGCTCGCGGGCCAAGGCGGCGCGGGCGTGGCCGGCGGACCGAACGGCGATCTCTTTCTCATCGTGCACTTGATCGACGATCCGTCTTACCGGCGCAAAGGCGACGATCTCTATATCGATTTACCTGTCAGCGTCTACGATCTGGTCCTGGGTTCGGAAGTGAAGGTGCCCACGATGTCGGGGCAGGTCACGATGACCGTACCGGCCGGCACGCAAAACAACCGGCTGCTGCGTCTGACCGGACGCGGCATGCCGAAAGTGCGCGACGGCGGCAGCGGCGATCTGTATGTACGCCTGATCGGCCAGCTGCCGGCGGATATCAGCGACAAGGAGCGCAAGCTCTTCAAGGAACTCGCAACGTTACGAAACGGCAAAAAAACATGATCAAGGATATTGCGTTCACCGCCTATCCGGCGAAAAACGTCGCCGCGTTGCGTGATTTTTACCGCGATGCGCTGGGGCTGACGTTCAGCGCAGCGTTCGAAGAAGACGGCGTCTTGAAGTACGACGAAGCGCGCGTAGGCAGCGGCTGGTTCGCCGTCATGACAGTCGAATGGCTCGAGATCGCTCCATGCGCCGGTCTCGCGTTCGAGGTCGACGACCTCGAACAAACCATGGCGGCGCTCAAAGCCAAGGGTGTCGAGCCCGAGGGCGCGTACGACACACCGGTGTGCCGTCTGAGTTCGTTTAACGATCCTGAAGGCAACAAGGTCACCTTGCATCAAACGACGGTCGCGCATTAATTTTTCCGCCCACCGGATGATGTGGTCCGGCGCCTTCGATCCGGAAAAGCCCAAGGCTCCCAAGCGCGTCGATTGGAAACGGATCGGCGCGCTTTTTTCACCATACTGGAAGCAGCAGGCGATCGTGCTGGCGTGCATCGTCCTCGCGGCGGTGATCGGCCTGGTTCCGGCGTATTTGATGGCGCGCATCATCGATCACGCCATCCCGCACGGCGGTTTCCCCGAATTGGCGCGCGACGTCGGGCTGATGCTCGCCGCCGCGGTCGTGACGATGCTGCTGGGCGTGCTCCAGGGATACTTGAACTCGATCGTCGGCGAAGGCATCATGCGCGACATACGCACGCACTTGGTTTCGCATCTGCACCGTATGCCGCTGCGCTTTTTCACCGGAACGAAAACCGGGGAGATCATGAACCGCGTTTCGGGCGACGTGGACAATATCGACAACGTCGTCACGGGCACGCTGACGTCGATTCTTACCAATCTCGTCACCATTCTTACGACCGTCCTTTGGATGTTCTTGTGGAATTGGCGGCTCGCGCTGCTCTCGGTCGTTATCGTTCCGCTGATGATTTTGCCGCTCGGGCCCGTCGGACGGCGCATGCACGCCATCCGGAAATTAACGCGTGAAAAGCGCGATGAGATCGAATCGATCACGCAGGAGACGCTTTCAATCTCCGGCATCACCCTGATAAAATCGTTCGCGCGTGAAGCGTTCGAACGCGCCCGTTTTTATCGCACGGGCACGGCTTTGATGGATTTGGAAGTGCGCCTGGCAATGGTCGGCCGCTGGTTCATCGCCGGGATCGGCGCGATGGTCATTATCGGTCCGGCAATCGTCTGGCTGGGCGGCGGATGGCTCGCGCTGCATAAGGCGATCGCCGTTGGCGTTGTCGTCGCTTTCGTTCAATACATTCAGGGCCGCTTGTACGGATCGGCCGCTTCGCTCGCGGGCATTCAAGTGCAGATCGTGAGCGCTTTGGCCGTATTCGAACGGATCTTCGAGTATCTCGATATGACGCCCGAACCGTACACGCCGCCCGGCGCGCTTTCGCTCCCGTCAACCGCGGGCGACGTGCGTTTCGAAAATGTGAGTTTTTCTTACAACGGCGAGCGGCCCGTGCTGCAAGATCTCTCGATGCATATCGCGCCCGGCCAAGTCGCTGCGTTCGTCGGCCCGTCCGGCGGCGGAAAGACGACGATCACGCAGCTGGTTCCGCGCTTCTACGATCCGGAGTCGGGACAGGTGTTCGTCGACGGACACGACGTACGGACGATTACGCTCGAGTCCCTGCGCCGCGACATCGGGATCGTGACTCAAGAAACGTACCTTTTTCACGATTCCATCGCCGCGAATTTGCGCTACGCGAAGCCCCATGCGAGCGCCGAAGAACTGCAAGCGGCGGCGCGCGCGGCGAACATTCACGACTTCATCAGTTCGCTGCCCGCCGGTTACGACACCATCGTGGGCGAGCGCGGCCACAAGCTTTCCGGCGGCGAGCGCCAGCGCTTGGCCATCGCACGCGTTTTGCTGAAGAACCCGCGAATATTGATCTTAGATGAAGCCACGAGCGCGCTCGATTCGCACAACGAAGCGGCGATTCAGGACGCGCTGGTTCCGCTGATGCGCGGACGCACGAGTTTAGTGATCGCGCACCGGCTCTCGACGATTCTGTCGGCACACGTCATTTTCGTCGTCGAGCAAGGACGCATCGTCGAACACGGCACCCATCCCGTGCTCATGGCCCGCAGCGGCGAATACGCACGCCTGTACCGCAAGCAATTCCGGGACGAATCGCGAACTCCGGCAGTGTAATGCCCGCGCTCGAAATCGACGCCCTCACCAAACGCTACGGCAAGAAAATTGCCGTCGAGGATCTTTCGTTCGCCGTGAGCGCGGGCGAGATTGTCGGCTTGCTCGGGCCGAACGGCGCAGGCAAAAGCACGACGTTTCTCTGCGCGGCCGGCCTGCTGCGCCCGGACGGCGGCTCATTCCGCTGGAACGGCGCGCACTTAGGCACGTCGCGCGGACAAACGGTCGCGCTCATCCCCGAATCGCCCGACGTTTACCCCATGCTCACCGTTTGGGAGCATCTCGAGTTCGTCGCGAAAAGTTGCCGCATTGCGCCCGGCTGGGAAACGCGCGGGCGCGACCTTTTGGAACGCTTCGGAATGACGGCCGAAGCCGGCACCCTGGGCGGATCGCTTTCCAAAGGCATGCGCCAGAAAACGCTCGTCGCCGCGACGGTGATCGCTTCGACGCCCGTGCTGCTTTTCGACGAACCGACCATCGGGCTCGACCCGCTCGGGCAGCGCGAGCTGCGCAGCATCATGCGCGACCTGAGCGGCAACGGCGCCGCCATCGTGATTAGCACGCATATGCTCGAACAGGCGCAAGCGCTTTGCGACCGGGTCGTAATCTTGAAAGCCGGCAGAATGGTGGCGCAAGGCACGTTCGACGAACTGCAGGCCCAACTCGGCACGCATGCCGGTGCCGAAGACCTCTTTCTGCAATTGACGCAATAGCGGTGGCCGGTTTAGACGCGCTGTGGTTTTTGGAACGGCGCCAGATCGTCAACCGCGTCAAAACGATTCTCACGTCGACAAGCCGCACGGTTTTTTACGTCCTTATCGCTGCCTATTTCGTTGTGATGGCATCCGTACGGATGGTCCGCGGCCAGCTCGCTCCGCGCGCACCGCACTTAATGGAACCCTTCGCCAGCGCCGCCGCATTTGCGCTGCTCGCGCTGTTCGCCGTCGTCGCATACGGAGCCGCGTCGGGCTTTTCCAGCACGTTCAGCTCAACCGCCGATGCGCGTTTTTTGACCGGCTCGACGCTGGATGCGCGCACCGTCGTGCTTTGGCTGCAACTGCGAAGATGCACGGCGCTGCTCGCCCGGATCACGTTAAGTTTCGTTTTTTATGCGATGGTGGCAGCGCGCTCGGCGAATCTCGCCGCACTTGCTGTCTCGGCGCTCGGCGCGACGGCAGCCATAGCTGCGGTATCTGTGCCGTGCCTTAAACTTCGCCGCACCGTGGGCATGCGTACCGCGCAGGCACTTCCAGGCGCGCTGGCGGCTATCGCGCTCTTTCCGATGCTTATCGTTCTCTCCGGTTACTTGCGCCGGAATGCGACGGCCGAAGGCATCATACGCTTGGGCGCGGGCCGCTTCATGAACGCGCTGCTCGCCGGCGACATGCGCGCCGCCGGCGTTCTTTGGGCGGTTTGCGCGGTGCTGCTCGCCGCGGCATGGCTGTGCGGTGATGATGTATACCCCGAGCTCTACGCATCCGCTATGCGCGCGCTTTCGTTCAAGCAGCGCGCGCGCGGCGGCGCCGGCATCGCGTTTCGCGCGCCCGCCGATTATCAAAGGCGCGACAACGGGCGCGACCGCATAACCGAAGCCTTCGGTTCGCTGCACGGCCCGTGGTCGCTGGCGTGGAAAGAGTGGATCGCGTTCGCGCGGTCGCCGAGCGCGCAGCGCATCTTCGTTTTCGGCGTGGGGGCAAGCGCGCTGACGGGATGGGTTCTGGGCACCGCCGCGGCTCGCAGCAGCAACGCGCTGGAGCAAAGCTTCGAATATCTTCCGGCCGTGTTCATCATGTTTATGGTGTTCGTCGCGATGGGGTCGGCGCTCACGCTCGCAACCGATTTAAGCAAACCGCTGTGGTGGATGGGGCCGCATTCGCTTCGCGCGCGGCTGGCCGCTTGGGTGTGCGCGACGTCGTGGCGGACCGGTCTTGTGGTTTTTGCGGGCGCGGCGGCGTGGGCGCTGGCGCTGCACCTGCCGCTGTGGATACTGTTTGCATTGCCGGCCTCGTTCGCGGCCGTGCTGTATCTGCGCGCCGTCGGCCTGGCGACGTATTCCATGTTTCCCTCGACGATCGATCAGCGCGGACCGATGGGCGCGGTGCGTCTGCTGATCACGTACGCGCTGTGTTTTCCGCCCGCAATCGCCGGCGTGCTTGCCGGATACCTCGCGCACAGCATCCCGTTAGGGGCGGCGTGTGCGATGTTGAGCGCGGCAGGCGAAGTCTGTCTGCTCGTGTTGTTCGCGGCGGCGCGCATTGCGGGCAGCGGAGCGGCGTTCGCGCAAGCCGAAGCCGCTTAGAGCGCCATCTCTTTGGGTTGCGCCGGAACGTGAAGCACCGCGCCGGTTGCGGCGCGCACCGCATCCACGCTCACGCCCGGAGCGACTTCGCGCAGCACGAGTCCGCCGTCCGTTACATCGATCGCCGCCATGTCTGTGATAATCCGGTTCACGACGCGTTCGCCCGTCAATGGAAGATCGCACGACTCGACGATCTTGTGCGCACCGTCTTTGGAAACGTGTTCCATCATGACGATCAGCTGTTTGGCGCCGTGAACCAAGTCCATCGCTCCGCCCATGCCCTTAACCATCTTGCCGGGAATCATCCAGTTCGCCAGATCGCCGCGCTGCGAAACTTGCATCGCGCCCAGGACCGCCAGGTCGATATGTCCGCCGCGGATCATTCCGAAAGAGAGCGAAGAGTCGAAAAACGATGCGCCCGGCAGCAGCGTCACCGTTTCTTTTCCGGCATTGATCAGATCCGCATCTTCCTCACCTTCGTACGGATACGGGCCCATTCCAAGAATGCCGTTTTCGCTCTGCAGTACCACCGTTATTCCGGGCGGCACGTGATTCGGGATCAGCGTAGGAAGACCGATGCCCAGGTTAATGTATTCGCCGTCGCGCAGTTCTTGCGCCACGCGCGCCGCCAGTTCGTTGCGTGTGAGCGGCACGGTTAGCCCTCCCTCTTGCGCGTGGTGACGCGTTCGATGCGCTTGCCTTCGCTGCCGACTCGCACGACGCGCTGCACGAATATTCCGGGTAAATGCACATCTTGCGGATCGATTCCGCCGGGCTCGACGAGCTCTTCAACCTCCGCGATGGTGATTTTACCGGCCATGCCGGCAAGCGGATTGAAGTTGCGCGTCGCCTTATGAAACACGAGATTGCCGTGCCGGTCGCCAATGCTCGCGCGTACGAGCGCGAAATCGCACACGATGCCGTGTTCCAAGACGTACGGACGCCCGTTGAATTCGCGCGTTTCTTTTTCCGGTGAAGCGAGCGCGATGCCGCCGGTGCCGTCGTAACGCCAGGGCAGCCCGCCCTGTGCCACCTGCGTACCGACGCCGGCCGGCGTGTAAAACGCCGGAATGCCGCAGCCGCCCGCGCGCAGACGCTCGGCAAGCGTGCCTTGCGGCACCAGCTCCACTTCCAACTCGCCGTGCAGATACTGTCGCTCGAACTCTTTGTTCTCGCCGACGTACGAACCGGTCGTGCGGCGGATGCGGTGCGCGTCCAGCAGCACTCCCAAGCCCCACCCATCCACGCCGCAGTTGTTTGAAACGGTGACCAGGTCCGCGGCGCCCTGTTCCAGGAGCGCGCCGATAAGATTGTGCGGGATGCCGTTTAAACCGAACCCGCCGACGGCGATTGAAGCGCCGCTGGGGACGTCGGCAACGGCTTGCGCGCACGAGGCTACGACTTTGTCCATACGTAGGCCGTAGTATGCCGCCCCGCGAAGTTTTCCCGCATGACAGCAGCGAGTACGAACCACGCCGCAACCGCCGGCGAAGAGACGATGATCCTCAGTGCCGTGCGTGAACTGGTTGCTGAAAAAGTCGCACCCCGGGCCGCAGCGATCGACGAGCGCGGTGAATACCCGCAAGATATCCGCAAAGTTTTTGCCGAGAACGATCTGCTCGGCATCCCGATACCGGCCGAATACGGTGGTTTGGGCGGCACGTTCCTCACGTATGTCAAAGTGGTTGAAGAGATCGCCAAAGCGTGCGCTTCCAGTTCGCTCATCGTTGCGGTGCAGGAGCTCGGCATGCTCCCGATCCTCATCGGCGGCAGCGAGGATCAAAAGCGCAAGTATTTGCCCAAACTCGCCAACGGCGAATGGATCGCGGCGTACGCATTGACTGAGGCGGGGAGCGGATCCGATGCGGCCGGATCGATGCGAACGCGCGCCGAGCGCAAGGGCGATACCTATATTCTCAACGGTCAGAAAATTTGGATTACAAACGGCAGCGTTGCCGACGTCGTGTGCGTATTCGCGGTGACGGATCCCAGCAGCGGCCCCAGCGGCATCAGCGCCTTCATCGTCGAGAAGGGCTTCAAGGGCTTCAGCGTCGGCAAGCTGGAGAAAAAGATGGGCATCCGCGGCTCACCGACGGTCGAGCTGGTGTTCGAAGATTGCGAAGTGCCGGCGGAAAATTTGATCGGCCCCGAAGGCGACGGCTTCAAAATCGCCATGAAAGTGCTCGACAAATCGCGTCCCGGCATCGCCGCGCAGGCGCTCGGCATCGCGGCGGGCGCGCTCGAATACGCGACGAAATATGCGCAGGAGCGGATGGCGTTCGGGAAGCCCATCGGCCAGCAGCAAGGCATCGGGTTCATGCTGGCCGACATGAAGACCGAGGTCGAAGCCGCGCGCCTGCTGCTGTACGAGGCGGCCCGCAAATGCGACGAGGGCGCGGCGGACGTAACGCTCTGGGCGGCGATGTGCAAGCTCAAGTGCGGCGACGTTGCGATGAGCGTTTCGACCGATGCGGTGCAGGTGCTCGGGGGCTATGGATACTCGGTCGATTATCCCGTCGAGCGCATGATGCGCGACGCCAAGATCACGCAGATCTACGAGGGAACGCAGCAGATTCAGCGGCTCGTCATTTCCCGCGCTCTGGTGGGCAAATGGAAGGCGAAGTAGGCTAAAAGGTTCCTTCCCGGGACGGCTGGAAGATTGCGGCGTCCGCTGGCGTTATTGTCAGCGTGGCGCCGTTTCGCTATTGCGCGGCGGCACCCGAGTATTGCGGGAAGGAGGACACTCACTTGAAAAAGATTCTTGCATCCATCGTTGCATCCGCGTTTCTTCTGACGGGCACGGCCATGGCCGCTCCCGCCGCAAAAATGACGGCTGCAAAGACGACCGTTAAAACGACGACGGCGACAAAAAAGGCCGCCGTAAAGGCGAAGGTCGCGTCGAAGAAGTCCGCCGCTAAGGCGAAAACGGCCGCGAAGAAAATCAAGATGGCCGATAAAGTCAAGGCGAAAGCCGGTAAGGTAAAAGCCAAGAGCACCAAAAAATCCGCCGTCGCAAAGAAAGCAGCGAAGAAAGCAGCCATCAAGAAAACGGCTGCCAAAGTTGCGAAAAAGGCAGCGACCGCAAAGAAAACCAAAGCCAAGTCTAAAGCGAAAGCGAAGACCGGCAAAAAATAACCGTCTTTTTTCCTCCTCGTTAAACCTAAAAAGGACGCGAAGCGCTTCGCGTCCTCTTTCTTTTTTCCGCGGCGTTAGCCCGTCGTTAGACTGATGCCCGGGTGTCCGAAGAGCTGCGGCAGCAGCCACCCCACCGCCCAGGAGATCGCAAACACGACCATGCCGTAGGCGACGATCTCCAAGCCCTTGTGCCAGTTCACGCGGTTCGTGAGCGTGCCCGCATAGTATCCGATGCCGAATAGTCCGGTAACGGCCAGCCCCAGGCTCACACCCAGCGTCCAAAATCCGCGCCAAGCGAAGAAATATGGAACGAGCGGCAGCAGCGCGCCGGCCGCAAAAGATGCCGCCATCTGAAACGCGGGGCGCAGACTGGTCTGCTCCGCAATGCGCGGATCGATGCCGAACTCGTCGCGCATCATCTCGTACAAATAGATCTCCGGGTTTTGCGAAAGACGCAAAACGATCGTATGCGCTTCTTCGGAGCTGAAGCCTTTGAGCTTATAGTATGCAACCTGCTCGGCGAATTCGTCGTGTGGATTGGTCGCCATCTCCTCGCGCTCCATGTCGATAGCAGCCTGCACGACCTCGCGCTCGGCTTTGCCGCCGAGATATTCGCCGACGCCCATCGAAAGCGCGCCGGCAAGCAAAGCCAGCAAACCGCTGATCAGCACGAACCAATTCTTGCCCTCGGCTACGCCGATGCCCGTTGCAATTCCCAGCGTGGTGAGGATGCCGTCTTGGACGCCGAAAACGAGTTCGCGTACGGAACGCTGCCGTTCAAGCGTGCGGCGCTGCGGCGTGTCGGGAATGCGTGGCCGTACGTTGCGCCAGCCGGGCGTATCGACGACGACGCGAAAATCGGGCACCGGCGCGCGCGGGGCGGAGCCTTCTTCCATGGCGAGTCTATTGGGCCGCAATCAGAGATGGGCCTTCCACCATTCGAGCATATGCTCGTAGATGTGCCGCAGCGAGAGCAGCGAGGTGTAACCGTGCAACTGGCGCGGGTACGCGAAGAAATCGACGGGCGTTTTACCGGCGGCAACCGCGGCCTGCAAGAAGGCGATGCTGTTGGCCATGTGCACGTTGTCATCCGCCGTGCCGTGATTGACGAGCACGCTGCCGTGCAGCTGCGGCAGTGCGGCAAGCACGGAACTGCGCTCGTACGCAGCGGCGTTTTTCTGCGGAAGACCCATATACCGTTCGGTGTAGATCGAATCGTACAGGTGCCAGTCCGATACGGGCGAACCGGCGACGCCTGCTTTGAACGAGGAACGGTGCGTAAGTGCGTAGAGCGTTTCAAAACCGCCGAAACTCCAGCCCCAGATACCCAAACGCGCGCCGTCGACGAACGGCAGCGAACGCAAATACTGCGCGCCGGCTTCCTGGCCGAGCAGCGAACCGGGGCCGAAGTTCTTATACAGCAGCCGCACGCCGTTGGAGTTGCCGTACTGCGAGGCCGGCCCGTCGATGCTGAACACGATGAAACCGGCGCGCGCGAGCATCTGATGATAGAGGCCGCGCATGCGGCCGAAACGGTTCGACGTTGTGGGCGCTTCAGGTCCGCCGTACGCATACACGATCGCGGGATAGCGTTTCGAAGCATCGAAGCCCGGCGGCTCGATCAGGTATGCGTCGAGCGGGCCGTACGAGGAGTCGACTTGCACGAGCTGCACCGGGAGCAGCTCCGATCGCAGCTCGCCACTGCGCGGCGCAAGCGTCGTTATGACGTCGCCGCTGATGCGCCGTACATCGGTTTGCGGCGGATCGTTCAAGGTCGAGAAGGTATCGACGAACGCATCGGTCGAGGGCGCCAGCGAGACGGCGTGGTCGCCGGGTTGCGGCGTTACATTTTGCAGCGGCCCGCCGTCTAAGGGAACAGCCAGCAGCGCGCGGTCGCGGCGCGTCGGATATGCGGCGCTCACGAAGACGCGGTGCTGCGATTCGTCGGCGCCCAAAAGTTGGAACACGTGGAATGCGCGCTCGAGCTTGGCGAACGAGCCGTCCCGGCCCCGGCGGTATAAACTTTTGACGTTGGCCCGATCGAGGATCCACACCGAGGTGCCGTCCTGCAGCCAAAGGGGAAGCGCGATCGTATCGACCCACGTGTTTGAATGCTGCGTGTAAAGCGTTTCAGGGTTACGCGCGGCGCCCCACTGGAGAAAGCGCACGTCCTGCTGCGAACGATCCAAGAGCTGCGCGACCAGCACGTCCGCTTTCGGTTTCCACGCGAAGGCGCTCACGTACTCATCGCGTGCGGCCGCGTCGTACAGCGTGCGGTCGGCGCCGGTGGAAACGTCGATAACGTGCAGCGCGCCCCGCGGGTTTCGCTCGCCGGGCAGCGGGTAGCGCTGATAGGTCACCGTGTTGACCGCAGTGAGAAAATCAACGATCGGAAAATTCGTAACGCCGCGTTCGTCCAGACGCAGATACGCGATCGCTTTTCCGCTCGGCGACCACGCGAAGCCGTGCTCGATCCCCAATTCTTCGGGATAAACCCAATCAAGCTCGCCGTTCAGCACTGCGCCCGGCTCTCCGTCTTCGGTGAGCTGAACCGTGCGCAGTTTCGCTTCCAAGCGCGTGAGAAAAAGATTTGCATGCCGCGTGTACGCCAAGGCGTCGCTCTGTGGAGACCACAATATGTCGCCGGCGTCGTGCGCGATCGTGCGATCGAACCCGGTCGCCATGTCGCGCACGTAAACCGTGCCGTTTATCGAGAACGCGACCCGCCTGCCGTCCGGCGACCACGACACATGCGCCGGCGTGCGCGCTTTGCGGCCATAACGCGCCGGATCGATGAGGACGCGCGCTTGGCGGGTCTGCAGGTCGAGCTGCAGCACGGGCACGGCTTGCGCCCCATCCTGCGTTGGGAGCACATACAGAACGGAGGTTCCTGCGGGCGCCCATTGCACCCGCTCGGGCTGCGAGCCCCACGGCGGCTGCGCGCCGAATATCTGATCGAACGTGAGCGCCGCCGCAAGCGCAAGACCGAACACCATGCAGGCGGAGTTCACCGGGCCCCTTCGTAATACTTGTGCAGATGGCCGGCCCGTTCGACGAAGACTTCACCGCACAGAATCCAATCGTTGCCGCCGCAACGAAGATCCGCGCGCGCCGTGAGATTGAAAAAGCGATCGACGGCAGCGGCAGCCCCGCGGCGTTCGACGACGCGCAAAGTGCTTTCGCGGCGTTCGGAGCGCAGCTGCAGACCGGCATAAAGCGTTTGAACGCGATCTTAGGCGAGCGCACCGGCGTGAAATTTATCCGGCTGCTCAAACCCGAACGCGTGCGGCTGCGCTTTCGCGAACACCGCATCGCGCTCGATCTGGACGAAATGCACCAGCTCGTGCGGATCTCCGGCTTAGATTTCGACGGCGAGTATCAATTCGATCCCGATGCGGCCATACCGTCGCTGATCAACCTCTCGAAGGTTTCCACGGAAGCCGGCTACGGTGAGGCCGTCACGCCCTCAACGCTGCTCAAACGCCTCGCGCAAGACGCGCAGATTCCGCCGCCGCCGCACCTAAGCGGGCCCGGACCGCTGCAGTTTTAGCCGCAAAATCCTCGGCGTCGGACAAAGCGCATTGACGGGACATTCTCCGCAGCGCGGCACGGGCGCTTTGCAGACGGCGCGCCCGTGCAAAATGAGCCAGTGGTGCGCGTGACGCCATTTTTCGCGCGGAACGATTTTCTGCAGATCGGCTTCGACATCGCGCGGCGTCTTACCGAGCGTTAAACCCAAACGGTGCGCCACACGAAACACGTGCGTGTCGACGGCGATCGCGGGCTCTTCAAAAACGACGGCCATGACGACGCTTGCGCTTTTGCGCCCCACTCCGGCAAGCGCTTCCAGCGCTTCCCGTTGCGCTGGAATCTCACCGCCGTGCTTCTCCAGCAGGCCACGCGAGGCGCTGATAATGTTGCGCGCCTTCATGCGGAAAAAGCCGCACGACTTTATAAGCCGCTCGACGTCCTCTTGGCGCGCCTGTGCAAGTTTGGCAGGCGAGGGATATTTTTTGAACAGCGCCGGCGTCGTCATATTGACCCGCGCGTCGGTGCACTGTGCGGAAAGAATGACCGCGATCAGCAACTCGAAGGGATTGCCGTACTGCAGTGCGGTTTTCGCGCGTGGATACGTCTGCTCCAGAATGGCGAGCTCTGTGCGCGCGGTTTCCTTGGAAACTTTGCGCAACGGGAACGGGATCACTTCAAGTAGCGCACGAGCCAGTCGATCCACCGCCGGTCGACGTCCATGGCGCGCACCGGGTCGCTTGGGAAATCTCCCGCCACCGGATACGCGTAGAACTTCACCGGCGTACCGCGATCGCGCAGCGTCCGAAACATCTCATAGGACTGCGTGATCGGCACGCGAGCGTCTTTCGTGTCGCTCAGAATCAGCGTGGGAGTCGTGATATCCCACGCGTATGTAATCGGTGACTGAGCCAAATACTGCTGCAGATTGCTGCCGGTCCACGGCGATCCGCCGAAGGCAAAGCGCACCGAGACGTTGTTGTCGGAAAGCGCATATTCGTCGATCCAATTGTTCACTGCGGCGCCGGCGACCGCCGCGCGCCAGAAGTGGTAATGGCCTTCCATCCACGAAGTCATGTAGCCGCCGTACGACCAGCCCGACACGCCGATGCGCGCTTTGTCGATATGCGCCCGCGTCTGCACCGCGGCAATGCCGGCGATGACGTCCCGGCCCGGACCGGCGCCTGCATCGTTGAAAATGCCGTACCAATAACGTTCGCCCAGATTGTCGCTTCCGCGGTAGTTTGGATTGAAGACGACGATCCCGCGCGCGGCGAGCAGCTGATTCATCGCGTTGAACGAGGCGATTGAGGCCGAGTTTGGCCCGCCGTGAATGATCAAGGCGAGCGGGTAGTTCTTACGCGCGTCGTAACCGGGCGGATACGTCACCACGCCGTCCTCATCATAGCCCTCAGACGTCCATGTAACGCTCCGGACATCGCCCAAGTCCAGCGCGGCGACCGTATCGTTGTACGAGGTCAACGCTTTCGGCGCCGCAGACGGGGAGCTCATATAGTACAGCTCGTTGGGATGATGTGCTTGCGAGCCGACGAAGGCGAGGGCGCCGGTTTTAGCGACGCTCGCATCCAGCCAGAAAGCCTGCACCGGTTGAACGCCGTGCAGATCCAGGCGGCGCGCTTTGCCCTGCAGCGGTTTGATCCAAAGCGCGGCATCGGTGCCGTTGTGTCCCGAGACGAGCAGCGACTGCGAATCGGGCATCCAGATCGCGCGCTGCACGTTGGTGTCGATATCTTCGGCGGTGACGTCGCTGCCGTTCCCGCCCCCGGCGGCCGTGACGTAAACGTCGTTTTCCGCCGCGGGATTGCCTTGGTAGGGATACCAGTATGCAATTTTGGTGCCGTCCGGCGCGAATGTGCCGTACCCCTCCAGTTTGCCGTGCGACGTGAGGGTGCGGATCGATCCGTCGCGCGTATCCAGCACGCAAACGACGCTTCGATGCCCGTCCGCAAAGTACACGCTCGACATCTTTGAAAACGCGATGAAGCGGCCGTCGGGCGACCATGAAAGCGGTGAAGATGGTGACCCGGGAGGCGCGCTCGGCGGCAAAGACCAGGCGCCGTGCGTAAGCCGCTTCGCATCCCAAAGTTGGCCGGGCGCCCCCGGCGTTGCGAGCCAAATGTGGCTGGGCGTGGGAGCTTCTTCTTCGACATACGACTGATCGCCCACGACGAATGCTTTCACGTGGCGCGCGAGTTCGCGCTTGTTCTTCGGTTCGTCGCGCGTTACGAATGCGATGGCGTTGCCGTCCGGGCGCCAAGCAAATTGCTGCACGCCGCGCGCCGCACGCGTGATCGGCATCGCCTCACCGCCGCGCATGTCCATCACGAACACGTTATCGTGCGCGATGAATGCCAGGCGGGAACCGTCGGGCGACCACGCCGGCGAGGAAACGTCGTTGCGGTCGAACGTGATGATGCGGTCCGCGCCGGCATGCAGATCGTACAGATGCATGCGGCGCACGGTGCGGTCGGCTTTAAAATCGGGCGTGGAAACGATGTATGCGATCTGCACTCCATCGGGCGAAATCACCGCGTCGGAGACGCCCGTCAAAGACTTGAGATCGTTCAAGACGATGGGCCGCGCCGAAGCCCCGGCTTGGACGGCGCCGACCAGCGCGAGCGTCAACAGAAGGCGCTTCATTTGCCGCGCTTCAGGTAGCGGTCCAGCCACGCAAGCCAGCGCTGGTCGACGTCTTCGTTCTGCGCCGGATCGGTCGGGAAATGCCCATGAACGGGATACGCGACAAACTGCACCGTGACTCCATTGTCTTTGAGCGCGTGATACATTTTAAACGAGTTCGTGATCGTGACGTTGTTATCGCCGATGTCGCCCATGATGAGCGTCGGGGCCTTGATGCGCTGCGCGTACGTTATCGGCGACTGCGCGCGCCACATCGGCGTGTACTTGGGATTTCCCGGCGGACCGGGGAACCACGGAACGTCGGTATACACGTAAAACGACACGTTGAAATCGTCCAGCCAGTCGTTGAGCGCGGCGCCGGCGACCGCAGCTTTCCAGATGTCGTAATGTCCTTCCACCCACGAGGTCATGTAGCCGCCGTACGACCAGCCCGTAACCGCCATCCGTGCACGATCCACCCGGTACGAATGCTCGACCGCAGCGATACCGGCCATCACATCGCGTCCGGGGCCAGCGCCGGCGTCACGCGAAATCGCATGTTCGTACGCATCGCCCAAATTCGTGCTGCCGCGGTAATTGGGATTGAACACGAGATATCCGTGCGAGGAAGTAACCTGGTTCTGCGCGCTGAATGCGATTGTGCTTGCCGATTGCGGGCCGCCATGCACGATCAGGACGAGCGGATATGAGCGGCGCGCATCGTAATGCGGCGGCAGCGTCAAAATGCCGTTCTCATTGAACCCGTCGTTGCGCCAGTGGACCGGCACGACGCGGCCCATCTCGCGCTTTGCGAGAGCGGCGTTCTGTGCGGTCAAACGCACCGGGCGCGCGGACGGTGAGGAAAGATAATACAACTCGGGCGGCGCGGACGCGGTGCTGCCGACAAACGCCAGCGCGTTCGTTTTGGAAACGTTGCCCGTAGTGCTCAGCGCAATCTGGCCGAGCGCAATGCGCCGTGCGCTGCCGCCCGCCGCGGGCACGTACCAGCCGGCGGTGCGATCGCCATCGGGGCCGAAGAGCCAGAGCGCTTTCCCGTCCGGCGCCCAATTCTCCGCATTGATGTTGCGGCCGATCGCTGCGGCCGCATTCACGGGCTTCTTGCCGTCACGCGTGACGTAGGGTGAAACGCCGTTGGTCGGGTCGCCGTTCGTGTTCCGGTCGAAGACGATCGCATGCCCCGCCGGCGCAAATTGGGCGCCGCGTTCCCCCTTGACGCCGTTCAAAGGCGATCGTTTGCCGGTGCGCACGTCGAGCACGTCGATGACGACGCCGAGCGTATCGCCGTTTACCGCGCTGGGATAGTGGTCGTACGCGATGCGTTTGCCGTCCGCCGACCAGCTGATCGCCGAAGTGCCGTAGGGGTCGACAATTCCCAGGCTCCAGTTTCCGGATGTGAGCCGGCGCGCCTTGCCGCCGCCGGCCGGCATCAGCCACAGGTGCGAGGGAATCGATGCGGACTGATGCAGATAATCGTTGTTCGACACTTCGAACGCATCGAGGTGTTGCTTTATCTGCTTTTTGTACGGATTAGGATCTTGCGTGATGAATGCGAACTGCGAGCCGTCGGGACTCCACGCGAAATTGTCGACGCCTGCGGGCGCGTCGCTGATTTGGCGCGCATCGCCGCCGTCTAAACGCAAAACGAATATCTGGCTTTGTGCGTGCGAGCTGCCTTCGCGCTCTCCAGGCGCCAAGATCGCAACGCGGGATCCGTCGGGCGACCATCGCGGCGACGACACGCCCGTGCGCTCGAACGTGAGCGCCCGCATGGCGCGAGTCTTTACGTCGATCAGCATGAGTTGCGAAACGCGGCGGTCTTTCGCAAAATCCTGCCGCGAACGCATGAAAAGCACGCGCGTTCCGTCGGGTGAAATTTGCGGCTGGCTGAGCGAGACGATATGCCGGACGGCGGCCCAGTCCAGCGGTTCTGAAGATGCCGGCAATGCGGCCATGAGAAACGCGAGAATCAGCGGCAGCAATTTCATTACCCGCCATTACCTTAGCGCGCTAAAGCGACCTCCTCACCGTCACATTCGAGGAGCCCGTCCTTTACGAGTGCCCGCACGATGGCATCGAATTCATTTTCCTCGCGTTCGAGTGCATCGTGCAGAGAAGCACGCAACTTCAGGAGCGAAATGCGGTTCCCCGCCGGAAGCTCGCGCAGTGCGTCGACGATGCGGCCGCGCGCGAAGCGCGTCGTTTGCCGGAACGGAATGCGCGCTTGTGGTCCGCCGCGCTTCACGCGCGCGCGGCGCAGCGCTTCCAGCTGCTTGGCATCGACCGGCGAAGCGGCACAAACGCGGGCAAGCGGGCATACGGAGCACTTGGGCGCGCGGGCCGTGCAGATCTGCGCGCCCAAGTCCATCATGCCCGAATTCCAATCGCGCGCTCTGCCGGCGGGGACCAGTGCGCGGGCCCGCGCATCGACGCGCGCCGGTTCGATTGGCGATGCAAGTTCGAGCCCGAAAAGCACACGATGCACGACCCGGCGGATGTTGGTATCGAGTGCCGCGCCGTCCTGGTCGAACGCGAACGCACGCACGGCGGCGATCGTATACGGCCCGACGCCGGGCAGCGAGCCCAGCGCGGCACAATCGCTCGGCAGCTGGCCGCCGAAACGTTCGCAGACCTCGCGCGCAAGACGGTGCAGCCGGACCGCGCGCGAGTTGTATCCCAGGCCCTTCCACGCTTGAACGACGTCCGCGGCGTCGGCCCGCGCCAAAGACGGAAAGTCCGCAAAGCGCTGCAGGAAGGCGGTATATTTCGGTACGACGCGCTCGACTTGCGTCTGCTGCAGCATCGATTCGCTCACGAGCACCGCATACGGATCGCGCGTCGCGCGCCAAGGCAGATGCGAGCGGCCGTTTCGCTCATACCAATCGAGCACGAGCCGCGCCGTCCGGTTCATTCGTCTTCTTCGCAATCCAATGCGCGCTCGAACGCCGGTGTGACCCGTGCGCAAACGTATGCGCGCAACTGTGCGATCGCGCCGCGCCCGAACACCACATCGTCGATCGCTTTCACGCCGGTAGCGACGTTCAGCGCATCGCGCACGGTCGTCTGCAGCACCGCAGGCAAAGCGATGAGTGCCGTTTGCGCCGCTTCCGGCTTGTTCGGCATATGCATGACGCGCGCGGTTACGGCCGCAAAAACACGGCACGCATCCAGAACCGCGCAGACCGGATCGGTTTGCGGCGCGGCAAACGCCTCTTGCAGCGATGCGGTGAATGCGTACCACGGCACCGGCCCGAAAAAATCGCCCGCAGGCGGTCCGACCAGGCGAAAACCGCGTTCGCGCGTTTCCATCACGCGCGCCGCGATGCCCGCGCCCGCGCCATGCGTGCGATCGCAGCGCAGTTCGCAGCGCGCCGGATGCGTGCATGCCTGCGCGGTCGATTGCTCCAGCACGATCAGCGAAAGGCCGCCCGGAACGGGACACTCCTGCGAAAAAATGCGCGCCGCGTTTGCGAGTTGCGCGCCCTTGTGCGGATCGAGCGTCTTACGCACGCCCGCAAGAAGATCGATGCTGCTGCGTTCCCTGAAAAAGGCTCCGGTTGCAAGCGAACCATAGAGGTAAAGGCCGGTCATCGCTTCCGAGAGCACCTCGCCCAAAACTGAAGCGGTACGGATCACGTATTGGCGGACATCGCGATCCGCATCGCCGATACCGCGCGCGCGCACCGCATTCATTCGCGGACGGACGCGATCGCTTTTCCGATGCGTTTGATCCCTTCCGGTATCTGTTCGCGCGTCACCGGCGTGAGCGCCAAGCGAAAATTGTACTCGCCGCCGGAGTTTGCGAAGAACGGCTGTCCGAACAGGAACGATGCGCCCAGACGCTCGGCTTGATCCAGCAGAGGGCGGGCGCGAATCTCGCGCGGCGTCGTCACCCACAGATAAAAGCCGCCGCCCGGTTTACTCATACGCATGCTTGCCGGCCAATATTCGGCGCACGCGGCGTCGGCCATTTCGCGGCGCACGCGCAGTTCTTCGCGCAGCTGCGTCACGTGCGCGTCATACCCCGTCTGGAGATAGTCGTAAATCGCCGCTTGCACGTAAAGGCTGGTCGCCATGTCCAGAGCTTGCTTGCGCAGCAGCAAACGCTCGACGATCGGCCGGGGCGCCGCGAGCCATCCTACGCGCAGCGATGGCGCTATCGTTTTGCTGAAGGTGCTCAGGTACACGACGTAGTCCGGCGCGTGCGCGACCAGCGGCGGCAGCGCGCTTCTAGCAAGTTCTCCGTACGGGTCGTCCTCGATAATGGGAATGCCGGCGCGCCGCGCGATTTTCACCAGACGTTCGCGGCGGTCGGCGTTCATCGTAACGTTCGTCGGATTGTGCATCGAGGGCATCGTATAAACGAACCGCGGACGGCGCGTGCGCAGAATGGCCTCCACGTGATCGACGCGCATTCCGTCTTCGTCCACTGCGACCGGAATCGCCCGCAAGCCGCAGATCTGAAAAATCTGCAGCGCTCCGGGATAGCTCGGCACTTCGACGATAATTTCATCGCCCGGTTCGGCAAGCGACTGCGCGACGGCCATGATACCTTGCGTCGAACCGGTCAGCACGATGACGTCTCGAGCGTGCGTCGATGTGCCGCGCGCGGCCATGCGCGCCGCGATCGCTTGACGCAGCGGCTCGTAGCCTTCGGAGTCGCCGTACGAAAGGATGAAGCGCGGATCGGCAGCGACGCGCGCGAACGATTTCGCCAGCTCGTCCAGGGGCGAGGGGCGATCCGGTGCGACGCCTTGAACGAAGCTGATTACGCCGGGGTCTTGCTTGGCCGCCAGCTCGCCGAGCACGGCTGGGAATTCCCCGACGCGCCACGGGGGCAGCGTGACCCACCACGGCACCGACGCCGAACGTTCGGGCTGACCCGCCCGCAGCTGTGGAACCACGCGGGATCCCGACCCGACCTTTTGCTCGATAAGGCCGTCGGCCGCCAGCTCGCGGTACGCGTGAACGACGGTGCTGCGATTGACGTCCATCTTTTCCGCGAGCGTGCGCTCGGGCGGCAAACGGGTGGACTCCGGCAGCGTGCCCGCCAGAATCGCCTCCCGCAGCGCCTCATAAATTTGACGGTAAAGCGGGACGATGCTCTCACGGTCGAGCCCCGGCAGGCGTCCAGGCCATCCAATTTTCGACATGAACGGTCCACTTTGCGGATTGGATGGTTAAAGGCCTACTTTGGGGGTTGCGGCGCGTCGCCGACAGTTGTCATGCTGACCGAAAGAGAAGCATCCCCGACCGCACGCTTTTTTTTGGAGAGTTTTACACGTGGCTGATCATCAAGTCGATGCAGTCGTCATCGGCGCCGGGCCGGGCGGCTATCACGCAGCGATCCGTTTGGGGCAACTCGGCAAAAAAGTCATCTGCGTAGATCGCGACGAGGTCGGCGGCGTCTGCTTGAACTGGGGCTGCATTCCAACCAAAGCGCTGCTGCATGTGGGCGAGGTCATCCGTCATATCGACCACGCGGGCGCACTGGGTCTGAAGGTCGCAAAAGCAGACGTCGATCGCGAAGGCGTCGCAAAGTTTAAAACCGACGTCGTCAACGCCAACGTCGGCGGCGTTAAAACGCTCTTCAAAGCCAACAACGTGCAATTCATCTACGGTCAGGCCGCCTTCAAAAACGCGAACGAGATCACGGTCAAGAAAAACGACGGAGGCGAAGAAACGATCTCGGCGCAGTACGCCGTCATCGCGACGGGTTCTGCGCCGCTCGACGTCAAGGCATGGCCGCGCGACGGCGAGTACATCATCAACTCCGATGACGCCGTCCAAATCAAACGCGTGCCCAAGAACATGCTGGTCATCGGCGGCGGCGTTATCGGTTTGGAGTTCGCGACGGTGTATTCGCGCATGGGCAGCAAGGTGCTCGTCATCGAGGCGATGCCGCAAATTTTAACGGGCACCGATCTGGAAATATCGAAAACGCTGGGCCGCATTCTCAAAAAGCAAGGCGTCGAGATCGTGCTCAACACCAAGGTGACCGCGCTCAAAAAAGAAGGACGCATCGTTAAGGCGTCGTTCGCGGGCGAGGGCACCGGCGGCAAAGAGGAAACCCGGCAGTTCGATTGCGTCCTGGTTGCGGTGGGGCGGCGGCCGGTAACGGACGGCTTGAATTTGGAAAAAGCGGGTTTGCAGACAAACGAGCGCGGCTTCATCGACGTCGACGCGCAGCGCCGTACGAAGGTGGCAAACGTGTTCGCGATCGGGGACATCACCGGCGCGCCGATGCTCGCGCATAAAGGCATGAAAGAAGGCGTTATCGCGGCGGAAGTGATCGGCGGAGACGCGTCCGCCGCGTACGACCCGGTTGCCGTGCCGAATTGCGTCTACACCGATCCGGAAGTAGCGACCGTCGGACTTTCCGAGGAAGAGGCCAAAGCCGCAGGCCATGACGTGCGGATCGGTAAATTCCCGCTCGCGGCGAGCGGACGGGCCCGCACGATGAACGAGACGGACGGCTTGATCAAACTCGTGGCCGACGCCAAGACGGACATGCTTCTGGGCATGCACATCGTCGCACCGCAAGCCGAATCGCTGATCGGCGAAGGCGTGATAGCGCTGGAGATGGGCGCGACGCTCGAAGACATCGGTCTCTCGATTCACCCGCATCCGACGCTTACCGAAGGCATCATGGACGCCGCCGAGGCTGCGCACGGGAAAGCGATCCACATCGTGAATCCCAAGAAGCGGGCGCTCCAGCCGGTCGCGGCAAAGTAACGAGTGTCAACCGCCCAACTGCTCGAGCTCGGCCTGCGTCCCTACCGCGAAGTATGGGATCTTCAGCACGAGCTGCACGCAAAAGTGCGCGGCGGCGAAGCGCCGGAAACGTGGATATTCGTCGAACATCCTCCGGTCATCACGCTCGGCCGCAAAGCGAACGAACAGAATGTGCTGCTCGCGCCCCAGACGCTGAGCGCGCGCGGCGTGGACGTGGTGCATATCGAGCGTGGCGGCGACGTCACGTATCACGGGCCTGGGCAGCTCGTCGTGTACCCGATCCGCAAACTCGAGCGCTTTCGCGAAGTGGTGCCGCTGGTGCGCGCGCTCGAAGGCGCCGTCATCGCGACGTGCGCGCACTTCGGGATCGCAGCCGTGCGCTGGAGCGAGCACGCCGGGGTTTGGGTGGGCCGCAATCAGATTTGCGCGATAGGTCTCGCCGTGCAAAAGATGACCTCCCTGCACGGCATCGCGCTCAACGTGAGCACTGAGCTGGGCTACGATACGCTGATCAACCCGTGCGGCTTGACCGGCCGCGGCATCACCAGCATCTCTAAGGAGACCGGACGGGTTGTAGCGATCGATGAAGTGCAGCCCCTTCTGCGGGCGGCGCTCGAACGAACCTTTGGAATAGCATTTGATGGCCATCGAAATCGATCTGATCGACAGCACCCCGCCGCGTAAGAAAAAGCCGGAGTGGCTGAAAGTTCAGCTGCCGCGCGGCGATGACTACGAACGCGTCAAAGCGAAGGTGAACGGCCTTGCGCTCAACACCGTTTGCAAGGAAGCGATGTGTCCGAACCTTGCCGAGTGCTGGGGGGCAGGCACCGCAACGATCATGATTTTGGGTGAAGTGTGCACGCGGGGCTGCCGCTTTTGCAACGTGAAGACGGGAAATCCGCGCGGAGAAGTGGATTGGATGGAGCCGGTGCGGGTGGCGGAAGCGGTGCGCGAGCTCGGTTGGAAGTATCTGGTCCTCACGGCCGTCGATCGCGACGATCTGCCGGACGGGGGAGCCCTCATCTTCGCAAATACCGTGCGCGCGATCCATGAACGGGTTGCGGGCTCACGCGTCGAGATCCTCAGCGGCGATTACCGCGGTGACTGCAGCGCCCTGGACATCGTCTTGGACGCGCGGCCCGACGTCTTCGCGCACAATCTTGAGACAGTCCGGCGGTTAACGCCCACCGTGCGCGACAAGCGCGCGAAATACGATCAGTCGCTCAAAATTCTCGCGCACGCAAAAGCTCGCGCCCCCGGACGTTTCACCAAAACCTCGATCATGCTGGGTTTGGGCGAGCGCGATGAAGAGATCGAGCAGACGATGGACGACGCGCGCGCGGCGGGTGTAGACATCTTCACGATGGGGCAATATCTGCAGCCGACTAAGCGGCATCTCTCCGTCGGCACATTTGTGACACCCTCGAAATTTGCGCAGCTCGGCGAACTTGCGAAGTCGAAAGGTTTTCATCAAGTGGTTTCCAGCCCGCTCTCGCGCAGTTCGTATCATGCCGAGCAGGCTTTCCATTAGCGCCCCGCAGTAAGACACAGCCGTGGTTGAGTTCTTTCTAAAACGGCCGATTTTTGCGGCCGTCTGTTCCCTGGTTATCGTCATCGCCGGGGCGATCGTGATTCCCGGCATGCCCGTCGGCCAGTATCCGCAGATTGCACCGCCGGTCGTGACGGTAAATGCGATGTATACCGGCGCCAACGCCCAGGCCGTCGAATCCGCCGTTACGACGCCGCTGGAGCAAGCGATCAACGGCGTTGAAGGCTTGCGCTTCATTACTTCGACGAGCGGCAACAACGGCACCAGCACGATAACGTGCACGTTCCGCCTGGGCACGGATCTCGACATCGCGGCGACTGACGTGCAGAATGCCGTGCAATCCGCATCGGGTCTCATGCCCGCCGAAGTGAAACAAACCGGCATCACCGTTACCAAAAATTCGGGCAGCTTCGTCATGGCGCTCGCGGTGCGCTCGAACAACGCGCAATACAATCAACTCTTCTTAAGCAACTACGCCGATTTGAACGTCGTGAACGCGCTCAAACGCGTGCAGGGCGTTTCGAACGTCATCATCTTCGGACAGCGCCGCTATGCAATGCGCGTTTGGCTGAACCCGCACAAGCTGCAGGCGCGCGGTCTCGCGGTTTCCGACGTGCTCAACGCGCTGCAAGAGCAAAACGTCGAAGTGGCGGCAGGCAACATCGGCGCCGCGCCCGAGCGCGCAAACCAGCCGTTCACGATCAACGTACGTGCGGAAGGCCGGCTCTCGACGCCCGGAGAGTTCGCGAACGTCATCGTCAGGCCGGAGCCCGGCGGAGGATACACGCGTCTCTCCGACGTCGCGACGGTGGAGCTCGGCGCCGAGGACTACTCGAACGGCATCGCCTTCGACGGCAACCGCAACGTCGTCGGCATCGGCATCCAGCAGTTGCCCACGGCGAACTCCTTGGCTGTGACCTCCGGCGTAAAAGCCGCCATGGCGAATCTTTCGAAGTCGTTTCCCGCAGGCATCACGTGGGACACGGCATTCGACTCTAGTCTGTTCGTCAATGAATCCATACGGGACGTGCTCGTCACGCTGATTCTCTCCATCTTTCTGGTCGTGGCCGTCATCTATCTGTTCCTGCAAGATCCGCGCTCGACGCTCATTCCGGCGGTTACGATCCCTGTTTCGCTCATCGGCACGTTTGCCGCAATGAAAATCTTCCATTTCACGATCAATACGATCACGCTCTTCGGGCTTACGCTTGCGACGGGTCTGGTCGTCGACGACGCGATCGTCGTCATTGAAAATATCGCGCGTTTCGTGCACGACAAGGGCATGAACGGTATCGACGCCGCCGCTGCTGCGATGCGCGAGGTGCAGAGCGCCGTCGTGGCCTCGTCGCTCGTGCTGCTCGCCGTTTTTATTCCGGTTGCGTTCTTTCCGGGAACCACGGGTCAGCTCTACAAGCAGTTTGCGCTGACCATCGCCGCCTCGATCTCCATCTCGCTATTCGCCTCGTTGACGCTCACGCCGGTCATGTCGGCACTGCTGCTTCATGAATCGCACCCGCGCTTTCTCTTCTTCGTCTGGTTCAACCGCGGCCTGGAGGCGTTTCGCGCGTGGTACGCGGCGCTGCTGCCGAAGCTGTTCCGAGCGCGCCGCGTCGTCGCTGCGCTGTTCATCGCAGCGTTTGCTGTTACGCTCGTGGTCTTCCGCATGACGCCGACGGCATTCATTCCGGATGAAGATCAGGGCGCGATCTTCGCGACGATTCAAGCACCTGAAGGGACGTCGCTCGAAAACGAGATCGCGATCTCCAAGCGGGTCGAGCGCATCATCCGGCAGCAGCCGGAAGTCGCGCACGTCTTCAACGTTTCCGGGTTCAGTTTCACCGGCAGCACGCCCAACCGCGGCATGATGTTCGTGCGGCTCACGCCATGGAGCGACCGGCGCGGTGCGAGCCATACGGCAAAGGCGCTGATCGGCCGCCTGCAGATGGCATTCCTTCAAATACCTGAAGCGCAGATCTTTGCGTTCCAGCCGCCGGCGATTCAAGGCGTCGGCTCGTTCGGCGGCTTTCAATTCGAACTGGAAGACCGCGGGAACGCCGGCCTGCCGCTGCTCATGCAGACGGCGTACGGCTATATGGGGTTGGGTAACAAAGATCCGGATCTCACCCAAGTGTTCACGACGTTTCGTATCAATTCTCCGCAGCTGCAGGTGCACGTCGATCGCAACAAGGCCAAATCCATCGGCGTGAGCTTGAACGACGTCTTCCGCACCATGCAGACGCAGCTCGGTTCCTATTACGTCAACGATTTCAGCTATCTGAACCGCTCGTACCGGGTGTATGTGCAGGCGCAGGAGCCCTTCCGATCTTCGCTTGACGCGCTGCAAAATATCTACGTGCGCTCGGACGCCGGCGGAATGGTGCCGCTCTCAGGCATCGCAAGCGAAAAATTGGTACAGACAGCTCCGATCATTTCGCACTACAACCTTTTCCGCTCGCTCGAGATCAACGGCCAGGCAGCGCCGGGGAAAGGCTCGGGTCAAGCCATCGCGGCGATGGAGCGCATCGCCTCGCAGATCGATCCCGCCGGCATAACGTACGAATGGTCCGGAATTACGCTCGACGAGATCGAGGGCGGCCTCCTTTCGGCGCTGATCTTCGGCATCGGCATCGTGTTCGTGTTTTTGGTACTGGCGGCGCAGTACGAAAGCTTCGTCGACCCGCTCATCGTTTTGCTTTCGGTGCCGCTCGCCATTTTGGGCGCGCTGCTGTTTCTGAACGGACGGCATCTTCCCAGCGACGCGTATGCGCAAGTCGGCTATGTGATGCTGATCGGACTTGCGAGCAAGAGCGCGATTCTTATCGTCGAGTTTGCCAATCAGCAGATGCGCGCCGGCGCCGGCGTGGTAGCCGCGGCGGCGCGCGCAGCACAAACGCGGCTGCGCCCGATTTTGATGACCTCGATCGCGTTCATCGTCGCCGTCACACCGCTGGTGCTCGCGACGGGCGCAGGCAGTGCGGCCCGCAACTCGCTGGGCACGGTGGTCTTCGGAGGCATGGTTTTATCGACGGTGCTGAACCTGGCCGTCACGCCTGTCGTGTACGTCATCATCAAGAGCTGGTCGCGCAAGCGCCGCCCGTCGTTCGAGCCGCCGGCAGCGTTGCCCAACGTGCCGGGTTTTGTAGCCAAGTAACGACGGTCTAGAGGCGGCCTACCTTAATTTTGAGCAGATCACCGCATGGTGGCTCGCACGTTTCTGCGCGCCGGCGCGTCGTGCTCTATTGCGGCAGCGGCAACTCCTGTTCGCGCGCTGCGCAAACGCTGCGCGAAAAAGGTTTAACGAACGTCCAAGCACTAGCGGGCGGCTACGCCGCGTGGAACGAGCCGCTTTTCCCGTCGAGCCGTTATCGCCTTTGCAAACGTTGGATAAGAGGCCGTGATACCGATTTTGTTCGTTCTGCTTCTGCTTGCAACGCCCGCGACGCCGGCACCGGCGCCGGCCGCAACGGCCCCGAGTGCTCTGCCGCGGATGCCGTGCAGGCGCCGTTCTTTTCCCAAGCGCCCGCACGCGCGCAGATCGCCGCGGCGCAAACGCTGCTGCGCCGTGCCGGCTCGCGCTACGGCACCGGGTACGTTTACCGGTTTACGTGCGAACGCGGCGCCGCCATCGAAACATTCGCAATCAAAGACGGCGAGATCACCACGATCGCTTTTTCGCGCGGTTAAGCGCTAAGCGTAAACGCCCCGCAACTTGAGCGCCTGCACGACGCGGTCGATCGCGATCATATACGCGGCCGTCCGGTAGGGGACTTTGTGCCGCTGCGCGATGCCGCGAAGTTCGTGAAAATTCGTAATGAGCACATCTTCCAAACGCTCGTTGACTTCTTTGAGCTTCCAGAAGTAGCCCATGCGGTCTTGCACCCATTCGAAATAGGAAACGGTGACGCCGCCGGCGTTTGCCATGATATCGGGGATGACGGTGATGCCGCGTTGGTTGAAGATATGGTCCGCGTCGGGCGTGGTCGGGCCGTTCGCGCCCTCGACGATGAGTTTGGCCTTCACCTGGCCCGCGTTCTCGGCGGTGAGCACTTTCTCGAGCGCGGCCGGAACGAGCACGTCGCACTCGCTGGTGAGCAGCTCGCTGTTGCTGATCTTCTCGCCGCCCTTGAAGCCTTCCAGGTTGCGGTGCGCGGGATCTTCGACGTACGCGACTGCTTCGCCGATGTTCAGGCCCGCCGCATTGTAGTAGGCGCCGGTAACGTCAGATATGCCGACGACGGTGCAGCCGCGCTCCTCGAACAGCCGCGCGGCCCACATGCCGACGTTGCCGAAGCCTTGAATGACGATTCGGGTGTCCTGCGCGCGGATTCCTAAATGGTCGAGCTCGTCCATGGCGCAGATCGTCACCCCGCGGCCCGTGGCTTCCACGCGGCCCCTGGAGCCGCCGATCACGAGCGGCTTGCCGGTCACGACGCCCGGAACACCCATGCGCATGTGCATCGAGTACGTGTCCATGAACCAGGCCATGGTCTGCGGATTCGTATTGACGTCGGGCGCCGGCACGTCTTTATCGGGACCGACCACTTCAACGAGCTCGGCGGCGTAGCGGCGCGTAATGCGCTCGAGCTCGCCCTGGGAAAGTTTGCTGGGGTCGCAGGTGACGCCGCCCTTCGCGCCGCCGAACGGCAGGTCGACGACCGCACATTTCCACGTCATCCAGAACGCGAGCGCCGTAACTTCATCCAGCGTCACGCCGGGATGAAAGCGAATGCCGCCCTTCGCCGGCCCGCGCGCGAAGCTGTACTGAACGCGGTAGCCGGTGTAAACCTCGAATTCGCCGTTGTCGCGCTGAAACGGTATCGAAAAGATAATCTGGCGCGTGGGGTGCGTGAGGATGGCACGCATAGCGTAATCGAGCTGAAGCAGATCCGCCGCTTCGTTGAAATACGTAATTCCGTCGCCGAATACCGAAACTTCGCGGACAGACATAGGACGGTTAAGCCTCCTGAATATAGACGTCCATGGGGTTTAAGAAGAACAATAAAATCCCTATCAGACGTTGAATTTGAAGTTTACGACATCACCCTCTTGCATCACGTACTCCTTGCCTTCTTGCCGCACGAGTCCCGCTGCGCGCAGCGCATCCATCGTTTTCAGGCGCACGTAATCAGCATAAGCCACGATCTCGGCCCGGATAAATCCGCGCTCGATATCGCTGTGAATCTTTCCCGCCGCCTGCGGCGCTTTCGTGCCGCGCTCGATCGTCCAAGCACGCACTTCCTTCTCGCCCGCCGTCAAAAACGTCATGAGCCCCAGTATGCCGTACGCGGACACAATGAGCTGATCCAGACCGCCGCTGGCGATGCCCAGCTCCGCGCAAAACTCCTTCGCCTCTTCGCCGGACAAGCCGGCCAGCTCGGCTTCAACCTTGCCGCAGAACGCCACGACACCGCTGCCCTCGCCGGCCGCTACGGCCTCAATCTGCTTGACGAAGGGTCCCGGTTTGCCGATCTGCTCCTCATCGATGTTCGCGACGTAAAGCAGGGGCTTGGCCGTAATGAGGAACGACTCGGCAGCGACCTCGGCCTCGGGCGAGCCTCGCACGAACGCGCGCGCCGGGCGGCCACGTTCCAGTGCCTGAATCAAATTTTTCGATGCTTCGGCCTTGTAGCGCATTTTCGGATTCGCGCGGCCCTCGCGCTCCAGTTTGTCCTGGCGTTTTTGAAGCGTTGCGAGGTCCGCCAAATTCATCTCGATGGCGATAATCTCGATGTCGCGCGCCGGGTCGGGGCCGCCTTCCACGTGGGTCACGTTGTCGTCGTGAAACGCGCGCACGACCATTGCGACCGCGTCCGTCTCGCGGATATGGCTCAAAAACGCGTTGCCCAAGCCCTCGCCCGAACTCGCGCCGCGAACCAAACCGGCGATATCGACGAAACGCATGGTAGCCGGAACGATGTTCTTGGAGTTCACAAGCCCCGCAAGCACCCCCAGGCGCTCGTCGGGCACTGGCACTTCGCCGACGTTCGGCTCGATCGTCGCGAACGGGTAGTTGGCAGCGAGCGCCTGCGCGGAGCGCGTTAGCGCGTTGAAGATGGTGGACTTGCCGACGTTGGGCAGCCCGACGATTCCGCACGAAAGAGCCATGACAGCCGCGCTGCGTTCTGCCGGGCGGTCGGGCGAACCTGGTCGCCGCGCTCGCCTACTAAGGAATGAGCGGCACGGGAGCGTATAGGAGTGGAGATTATGCGCCAGATGAAGGTGGACAAGCTCGGAATCGATCTGCTTACGCATGACCCGGTTGTGATCCTCAAAGACGCCGACGGCAAACGGTTCCTGCCCATTCTGATCGGTCCGTTCGAGGCGACCGCGATTGCTCTGGCGCTCGAGAACGCGCCGGTTCCGCGGCCTCTTACGCACGATTTAATGCGCAACGTGCTCGAGACGCTCGATGCGAAACTCGAGCAAGTCATCATTCACGACATTCGAGAAGCAACGTTTTTCGCAAAGCTGCTCGTCCGCAAGAACGGCGAGCTGCAGGAGATCGACGCGCGTCCGTCCGACGGCATCGCGCTCGCGCTGCGCATGAGCGCGCCGATCTATGTTTCCGACAAGATCGTTCTGGAAGAATCCGCGCCCGACAAGAAGACCGGAGAAGCGGACGTCGAGCGTTTCAAGAAGTTCATCGAAGAGTTAAAGCCGAGCGATTTCAACCGCTAGGCCTTAAATATCCCACTGCCAAAGGTTGAACCACGGCGTCGATGTCGGGTTCGTCTTGAAGTTGCGCAGGTCGGGCGAACGCACGACGATCCGGCGCCGCTCGTAAAGCGGAATATACGGCACCGTCTGCCAGAACAGCGGCTCGGCTTTGCGGTAGGCCGACGCGCGCAGCGCGGGGTCGTCCGAGCGCAAACCAGCCGCTTCGTACGCATCCGCCCTCGGGTTGCAATAGCGGTAGATGTTCTCGCCATGCGGATAGACGAACGCGCAGCCCAAATAGAACGACATGTCGGGATCCCACGTGAGCGTCACGCCGTACATTGCGAAATCGTATTTTCCGCTGTATGTCGGCCCGTCCGGCGTGAACATGCCGTTGTACGGATACATGCGCACGTTCAATTTTATGCCGACGTCGTGAAAGTACTGCTGCAGCAGGATCGCCATGGCGCGCAGCGCCACCGATCCGGATATGGTGCCCAAGCTGAACTCCAGCCGCACCTTTCCACGCGTGCGCACGCCGTCGGCGCCGATCGTATAGCCGGCTCGCTCCAGCGCCGCGGCCGCTGCTTTGGGATCGTACGCGTACGGAGCGTTATCCGAGTAACCCAGCGCGGTCGGGGGGATATAATCGCGCGCGCGCTCGCCTGTATCATGCGTGAGCTTTGAGATGATGGCGCCGTAATCGATCGCCATCGAGACGGCACGGCGCACGCGCACGTCGTTCAGGCCTGGTTTGCCGTCGTTGATTGCAAGCAGCTCCTGCGCGTTCCACGGGTCGGCCTCGGCGACGGTGTCCGGCATCGCGCGGTACCGCGGATATTGAGAAACCGAAGGGGTGAGTACCAGGTCGATATGATGCAGCCGCACTTCATTGAAGATCGTCTGATCGTCGGGGATGATGTGCAGCTCGACGCGCTGCAGTTTGGGCGCACCGCGGAAATACAGGGCATTGCGCACGAGCACCAATTCCCGCCCGCGATCCCATTTTAGAAATTTGAACGGACCGCTGCCCACGGGCGCGGAGTTGAACGGCACCTGGTTGATCGACGCATAGCCGCTCAAGAGGTGCGCGGGCAGAATCGGCTTGCCGCCCTCTTGCAGCGGCGTGAAAAATTTGGAAAGAAACGGCGGATAACGGCGTTTGAGATGCACGACGGCCGTGTACGCGTCCGGCGTATCGATCGAGGCGACCTCCGTGTACCCCTCCCGGTGCAGCGCATTGTTTTGCGGATTGACCACCGCCTGCCACGAAAATCGCACGTCGCGCGAGGTCAGCGGTTTGCCGTCCTGCCAGCGCACCCCGCGGCGCAGGCGGTACGTATACGTCCGGCCGTCGCGCGAGATGCCGCCGTTCGCGAGCGAGGGAACCTCCGTAACCAAATCGCCCTGCAGGCGGCCGTGCTCGTCACTGGCGATCAAATACGAATACATCATGGAACTCAAGAAATACACGAGATCCATCGTCGAGAGATATTCGTTGAGTGAATCGGGATCGGAAAGGTCGGCCATGCGAAGCACGTGCGGCTGCGTCCACGTGTGCCGCCCCTCGGCCGGTTCGCTGACCGCGCCGTGACATGCGACCTGCAAGAGCGCGGCGGAAGCAAGGACCGACGCCGTTAGCGTACGCGCGAATCTGCTCATGCTTCCCGCTTCGAGGGGTACGCGCGTTTTCCCAGAACGAAGCGGCCGCATGCAGACACAGGAACGCGCCGATATCGGCGTTTTCGGCGGCTCGGGCTTTTATTCGCTCATCGAAAATGCCCGCGAAGCCACGATCGAAACACCCTACGGGGCGCCCAGCGACAAAGTGGCTCTGGGCGAGATAGCCGGCAAGCGCGTCGCGTTCTTGCCGAGGCACGGGAAAGACCACCGTTTCCCGCCGCACGCCATCAACTACCGCGCGAACCTCTATGCGATGAAGATGCTCGGCGTCAAGCGCATCATCGCGCCGACGGCATGCGGGTCGCTCACCGCCGACTTCAAGCCCGGATCCATGGTGGTCGCCGACCAAGTCGTCGACCGCACCACCGGCCGGCGCGACACGTTCTACGACGGGCCGATTACCACGCACGTGAGCTTCGCCGATCCGTATTGCTCCGTGCTGCGTCCGGTTGCGATCGAACAGCTGCGCGCCCTCGGCATCGAGACGCACGATCATGGCACCGTTGTGGTCATTCAAGGTCCACGCTTTTCAACGCGCGCCGAGTCGCGCTGGTTTTCATCCCTGGGGTGGGAAGTGATCAACATGACCCAGTATCCCGAGTCGTATCTGGCGCGCGAATTGGAGATGTGCTACGTCAATATTTCGCTGATCACCGACTACGACGTCGGCCTCGAGGGCTCCGGCGGGATCCAACCCGTCTCGCATCACGACGTGATCGAGGTTTTCAACAAAAACAACGCGCGCGTCAAAGACGGCATCTACAAAATCGTCGAACAGATCGACATCGCGGCGGATTGCCGCTGCATGCACGCGCTCGAAGGCGCGCGAGGCTGACGCCGGTGCGCCCGATGCGCGAACGCCTGGATCTGCTTTCGTACGTGCGCGCCGTCCCGGTGCTCGGGCGAAATATGGGCGTCGTCGCTGCACCGCTTGCGGGCATGCTGATCGTCATTGCGTTGGCATGGCTCAACCATCCGCTGTTCGATCAAGTCGGCGGTGCGGGCGATCCGATCACGGGCCTTTTGGCCAATCTCGCCCAGGGCTTTGCCTTCGGGATCGCGGTCATCTTCGCCGACGACGCGTGGCGGCACGGACGGGGGCATCTGAGCAGTTCTTGGGACGGCGCGCGCAGCCGAGCGGCCAATATTCTCATCGCAAGCTTGGGGTTTTTCTTTTTGCTGTATGTCGCAGGCATGATTGGGGCGATCTTACCGGTCCCCTACCTCGCGCTCGCACTTCAGGCGATCGCCGTTTGGGCCTTCATTTACGCCATACCGGCGGCCGCTATCGGCGGCATTCCGGGCGGCGCCGTGTTCTCGCAATCGCTGCAGACGGCGCGCCGCAATCCCGTCGCGACGGCGCTGCTGGTGATCGTTTGCGCCATCGTCTACATCGGACTGACCGGATATGCGCTCGCGGCGCTGGCAGGATCGATGAATTGGGCGGCGCGCGATGCGGCGCAGCTCGTGCTGGGGGCGCTGGCGCTCGGCTACATCGCGGTCGTTATCGCCAAGCAGTATGCGGACTTCGCCTTCAGACCGTACCGGTAAGAGCCATCCGCACGAAGTCGCCGACAAGCGCCGGGCTCACGTTCGTGCGCGCCAAGCGCTGAGCGTCGGTGACCTTTGCCAGCGCCGCGCCGGCGTGCAGGGGCGAAATGGTGCGCAGTTGTTTCAAACCTGAAGCGTAGTCCGGCGCAAGCAGCGGCGCGTCTGCGCCCGTCTGCGAGAGCACGATCCAATCGCGCAGCAGCGTTTTAAGGATCTCCAGTCCCTCGTCCAGCGATTCGCGCGACGCCCATGACTCCTGCGGCGTGCGGCCGCCCACGACGCTGAAAAACCATGCGGCAACCTGCGCGCGAAGCTGCCCTTCGTCCTCTTCCAACGCGGAAAGCGCACGCGAAACGGAGCCTTGCGAAAGCGATGCCCCAAGCTTCGCACGTTCCGCATCGATGCCGCGCGCGTCCAGCACTTGCTCGACTTCACCCGTGCGTAAGGTGGAGAAGCGCACCTCGAGCAAACGCGAGCGGATTGTGGCGAGCAGACGCGCGGGCGTGGATGTGGTAAGCAGCAAAACCACGCCGGACGGCGGTTCTTCAAAAAATTTCAGCAATGCATTTGCGGCCGGCGGACCGGCGAAATCGATGTCGCCCAGAACGAAGATGCGCAGGCCCCCCGCGTACGACTGCAGCGAGAGCTGGCGCACTAAGTCGCGCGATGTGACGCTTTCCGCTTCGTGAAAGCCGAGCTCTTCGTCGCTCGCGCCGATCTTGAGCATCCCCGTTGACTCGAGCAGATCCGGATGACGCGTTTCTTGCTTGCCGACGAGCCTGCACGCTGCGCAAACGCCGCAGTATCCCAAAAGACCCTGGGGATGCGGCGCCTCGCAAAGCAGCGACTGCGCAAGGGCTCGAGCGAAGGTTTTTTTGCCGATGCCGGCAGGTCCGGCAAACAAATAGCCGTGCGAGAGCGTCTCTTTCGTCAAGCGCGAAAAGAACGCTTTGGCCGCCTGCTGGCCCACGACCTCAAACCGCAGAGCGTTCATGAAAGCAGCGGGGAAGCCGCGCTCAGCGCCGCCTGTAAAACGTCCTGCGCCGACTGCATGCCGTCGAGCACAACCATATTGCGCTCCTTCGAGGCGAGTTGCAGATACCCGGCGCGAGCGCGTTCGAAGAATGGCGCATCTTCGCGCTCGATCCGGTCGGGCTTGGAAGCGCGTGCGGTCATCCGCTTATGCGAGGTTGCGTAGTCGATGTCGACGTAAAGCGTGAGATCGGGCATCAAGCCGCCCGTTGCCGCGGCGCACGTCATGCGCACGAGTTGAAGCGGCAGGCCGCGCCCGTATCCTTGATACGCCAGCGATGAATGAACGTACCGGTCGCACAGCACGGCAATGTTTTCACTCAATGCCGGACGGATGACGTGCGCCACGAGTTCGGCGCGCGATGCATTGATGAGCAGCATCTCGCTCACCGGTGTGAGGTACGCGCTGCCGCGCAAAAAGATCTCGCGCACCGCATCGCCTGCGGGCGTTCCACCCGGTTCGCGGGTCAGCAGCGTTTCATAGCCGCGCTCGCGCAGAGCGCTGCCGACGCCCTTCATGAGCGTCGATTTTCCACTGGCTTCGATGCCTTCAAATGATATAAACAATGTTCTTTTGCAGCCCGGTGAACGCAGTATGGCGGCGTTTAAATTTCCGCGCCTTTAAAAATTCGCACCCGGCGGTTCGGCTCCAAGCCCGTGCTGCGCGACTGCAGGCGGTATTTTTCGGCCAGCTGATGCTGCATGCGCCGCACGTAAGACGTTTGCGGCGTAAGTTCGATCGCTTTATTGTCCAGAAGCACTTGGTAGACCGCTTCCTCCGCTTCGCGAAGCGCGATCTCTTCCGTGTCGATCGACGGCAGATTGAACACGTCTTTCAAACAGCTTTGAATCTGCGTCGTCGTATTGGTTTTTATACTGTAGATCGGGATGTTCTCCGAAGCGATCTGTTTGAGCTTCGGCTGTTCTTTTCGCTCGAGCGTCTTGAGCGTGAGCACGACGTCGGCGTCGTCCCAATTGCGCGCGATCGAAGCGTTGACGCGCAGGTTGTGCACTGCGCGCTCGATCTTGTTGCGTGAAACGCCGTAAGGAAAGATCATCAGCGGTTTGTCGCGTTCTTCACGATCGCGCTCGTCCTCGTGAAAGGCGCCGCTTGCCGCCAGCTGCGGCATCGATTCCGTGTCGGCTTCCTGCACAATGTCCACCCGGCCGCTGGCCGTGCGGCGGCGGACTTCCGGCTGCGGCTGGTAGCCGCGAAGCAGCGCATCGACGACGTCGCCCACGTTCTTGTGAATCGCCATGTTGTCGCGGTCGTGGATCTCGACGACCACCTCGAACGTCGGCGGCGCCTTGCGCTCGAGAACCGTCTTGCGGGTGCCGCGGCGGCGGGCTTCCTCATCGGAAAGCGTGACCGCGCTGATGCCGCCTACCAAGTCGGAAAGGGTGGGGTTCATAAGCAGATTTTCAAGAGTCTGCCCGTGTGCCGTCCCGATCAGCGAGACGCCCCGTTCGGCGATGGTCCGAGCGGCCTCGGCCTCGGCCTGCGTACCGATCTCGTCGATGACGACTACCTGCGGCATGTGGTTCTCGACCGCTTCAATCATCACGGCGTGCTGCAGCGCCGGGTCGGCAACCTGCATGCGCCGCGCCGTACCGATGCCCGCGTGCGGTACATCGGAATCCCCGGCAATCTCGTTTGACGAATCGACGATCACTACGCGTTTGCGATCCTCCGCGAGCATGCGCGCGCATTCGCGCAGCATGGTCGTTTTGCCGACGCCGGGGCGTCCCAGCAAGCAGATCGATTTACCGCTGCGCAAAATGTCCAGCAGGATGTCGATCGTTCCGTAAACCGCCCGGCCCACGCGACACGTCAAGCCGACGATTTTGCCGGTGCGGTTTCGTATCGCGCTGATGCGGTGCAGCGTTTGCTCGATGCCCGCGCGGTTGTCGGGCCCGAACGCTGACAAACGCGAGCACACGTGCGCGATATCTTCCTGGCTCACTCGCGTATCGGAGAGATACACGAAGTCGTTTTCGAAGCGCGCCTCGGGCGGCCGCCCTAAGTCGAGAACGACCTCGATAACGGTTTCAAGGTTAGGAAGACGAACGAGCGATTGCCGGATAGGGAGCGGAAAGATGTCGAGGAGCTGGGTGAGTTCCCAGTTGAAAGGCAACGATTCGGCTTTAACCGCCAATACTGACCCTCGCTTTTATGAAATTGCTTGCGCCTGCGTGCGGCCCGTACTGCATTTTCATCCGCTTTTGTACGGTCACTTATTCCCAATATCGGTCGGACGCCCTGCACGCGCGAGGGTCGAACCGGCCTATTTTCGCGGCACTGGGCCCGCGGGCCGTTACTGCTTGACCACCCGGATCGTCTTGAGTTCTTTATCGAACGGTCCTTGCATGCGTACGCCGGCCTTCAGCTCCAGATTGAGATAGTCGATGACCTGTTCGGTGATCTCTTCGCCGGGAGCAATAACGGGAATGCCCGGCGGATACGGCGAGATCGTTTCGGCGCAGATGCGCCCTTTGCTGTCTTTAAATTTGACGAACTCCGTATCGGCGAGAAACGCATCACGCGGCAGCATGCGAATAGCCGGAATCTTCGGAAGCTTGTATGTGCCGGTCTTCATCCGCCGCTTCAAAACGCCCGAAGGCGAGAACAAGTCGATCGCGCGGTCTTCGCGCGCCAATTCCGATACCCCCTCGATTAGCCGTTCGGCGGCTTCTTCGGACGTGCCGATCGTGAAGAGCGCGACGACGTTAAACAGATCGGCCAGCTCCACTTGCACGTTGTAGCGCCGCCGCAGAATCGCCGACGCTTCGTAGCCGGTATAGCCCAAATCTTTAACGGTGATCGTCACCTTGGTCGGATCCAAATCGAAGACGCCCGGCCGGCCCTGCAACTCTTCGCCGAAACAATACACGTTTTCGATCGCGTTGATGCGCCGGCGCGTGTTCTCCGCCAGCGCGATCGTTTGCGAGAGCAGCGCGGCGCCGTCCGTAGCCATCTGACGCCGTGCGACATCGAGCGATGCGACCATCGGCAGATTCGGCGATGTGGACAAAAACATTTTGAGGACGGCTTCGAGCCGGTCGACGCGCACGCGCGGGCCGATTTGATGCAGCATGGCGCACTGCGAGAACGCCGAGAGCATTTTGTGCGTGGAGTTGATGCACAAGTCCGCGCCGCACTGCGTCGCGGAAAGCGGCAGCGCCGGATGAAACTGAAAATGCGGCCCCCACGCCTCGTCCACCAGCAGCAGTTTGCCGGCGTCGTGCGTAATTTTCGCGATGGATTCCAGGTCGGCTGCGACTCCGTAATACGTGGGGGTGACGACGTAGACCGCTTTCACATCCGGGTGCTCTTCCAACGTGCGCACGACCGTTTGCGGAGTGACGGTGTGGTCCATGTGCAGCGCTTCATCCACTTCGGGCTGCATGTACACCGGCTGCGCGCCGCTCATAACGAGGCCGCCGAGCATCGACTTGTGCGAGTTGCGCGGCACGGCGATCTTCTCGCCCGGGTTAAGCGCCGCCATCATCATGCATTGATTGCCGCTCGTCGAGCCGTTGATGAGAAAATACGTTCGATCCGCGCCGTATGCTTCCGCCGCAAGCTGCTGCGCCTCGAGCAGCGACTCCGTCGGCTGCAGGAGATCGTCGATGCCGGGCATCGGCGTGAGATCGATCGCGCAGATGTTGTCGCCGACGAACTGCCGGAACGCGGGGTCCATACCGATGCCCTGCTTGTGGCCCGGCGTGTGGAACGGAATCACGCCGGAATCGACGTACTCCAGCAGCGCTTGAAAATACGGCGCTTTGGTTTGGTCCACGTTACGCCAGAACCTCGAACCCCAAACGGTCGAGCATCTCGAAGTCCTCACGGTCTTGGCGGCCCGCCCTCGTAAGATAGTTGCCCAGCAGCGCTTCGACGGGCTCGACGAGCGAACAAACGCCGAACGGCGTTCCCGGGCGCGGATTCAAAAAATTCACCGGCACTTCTTGCGGGTGCAGCTCCTGCAGGGCGCTTAAAAAATCGATGCGGTCTTCTGCCGTCTCGCCCATGCCGATGATGCCGCCGCAGCAAAGTTCAAGTCCCATGCTGCGCTTTATCGCAATGGCGCGTTTAGCACTGCCGTCTGCGCTCATCCGGTTTGCAGGCGGACGGAAAGTGACGCTGCAAGGGCTGCAGGACCTCGGCATGCGCAGCGAGCACGCAGCGGCGCGATTCGTCTATGAGCGGGTGATTCACCTAAAGCGTTTCGTCCTCGTTCGGGAACTTTTTAGAGCAGCGAAAGAAAGATTTGCGCGGCTTGCTCGACCGCAGCGGCCTCGTCCGGGTCAAACGGCAGAATGCCAAGAATTTCCGCTTTTCCCTGCAATGCGCGGCGCACGTCGGCCGCATAAGCTTCTGCCGCGCCTTCCCAGCGGTTGACGAGCACGCAGCCGGCGATTGCCAAACGCATCTGTTCGCACAGCGCCATGGTGAGCAGCGCGTGGTTGATGCAGCCGATGCGCAGTCCGACCGTTATGATGATTCGCAGGTCCGCGACATCCGTGAAGATGAGGTCCCCAAGGATATTCCGGCATGGTATTCAAGCACATCGTACGTGAAATCGATGCCGCGAACGGCGTTCCGCGCGCAACTCACGGCGGCCGGCCGAGTCGAACAGGCGCGTTCGGCGAAACGGACGTATTGGTCGCGGTTCGATGCTGGGACCGGCGCTAAGCCTCGACGCGCTCCTCGATCGAGACGTTGTACAAGAACAAAAATTTGCACCATTCGTCGGGCAGCGTGTTGCGTTTAATCTGAATCCACGGAATGTATTTCGGCTGCCGCGGCCGCCGTTTGAGCTTCATGTTGCAGTCTTCGGGCGTGCGATTGTTCTTGCGGTTGTTGCAGCGCATGCAGGCGCACACCAAATTTTCCCAAGTGGAAGGGCCGCCTTTGCTCTTGGGATGCACGTGGTCCACGGTCATGAAGCGGTCGCCGTGCAGACCGCAATATTGGCACGTGTGATCATCGCGGATCAGGATATTTTTCTTCGTCAGCGCGACCTTTTGCATCGGCCGCTTGATATAATACAGCATGCGGATGATCGACGGCATGCGCATCTCGAACGTCGTGGATGAGATGACGCGCTCGCGCCCGTGCACGATCTCCGCCTTGCCGGCAAAGATCAGTTTTACGGCACGCTGAAAATTGGTGATGTTCAGCGCTTCGTACGTGAAATTGAGAACCAGAACTTCGCTCATGTGCGATTTCTGCACGCGCGCACGACACGAGTAAGCGGAAAGCGAGGCATCGCTCCTCGCTTCCACAGTAAAGCCGGTCGCTCTTCGCCCGGCAGCGGCCTCAACCGCAGCCGCGCCGGCGGCACCGTGGCCTCTACGCTTTCCCGCTGGCGTGCAGAACGTTGCGGACTCATAGTGCGAGTGAAATTATGCGGCGGTGCTGCGCTTCCCTACCCGGGCGGCATTCTCGCGCACCACCTGCAAAAAGTGACGGTGCACGCGGTCGTCTTGTGCGAGTTCGGGGTGAAAGGATGTTCCCAGCACGTTGCCTTGCCGCACCATCACGCCATGACCGCCGCGCCGCGCCAAAACCTCGACGCCCGCTCCCGCCCGCTCGATCCACGGCGCGCGAATAAAGATTGCGGGGAACGGCGCGCTTCCCAAAACCGGCACGTCGAGCATCGTTTCCGCCGACTCGTTTTGGCGGCCGAACGCATTGCGGCGCACGCTGACGTCAAGCAAGTCAAGCGTTGGCTGCGCCAAACCGGCGACGTCGTGCGCGAGAACGATCATCCCCATGCACGTCCCCCAAAGCGGCATGCCCGCGCGGGCGCGACGGACGATGGGCGCCTCTAGGCCGAACCGCTGCAGCAACTTCATGACCGTCGTCGATTCACCGCCCGGAATCACGAGGCCATCAACGCGATCGAGCTCGCCGGCCGTCTTTACCGGCACGGCCTCGGCGCCCGATCGCTCCAACGCGGCAAGGTGTTCCGCAACGTCGCCCTGCAGCGCAAGGACGCCGACCGACGCAGACATTTAGTTTCCGCGCGTTGCCAGCATTTCGGACTCGGGAAGTTTGCGCAGATCGAGCCCTTCCATCGCCTGCGCGTCTTTTCCGAGCGACTTGCTCGCCGCGACAATCACGGACGGGTCGCCGAAATGCGTGGTGGCGTCGACGATCGCTTTAGCGAACGCTTTCGGGTTGTTCGATTTAAAGATGCCGCTGCCGACGAAAATGCCTTCCGCGCCCAGCTGCATCATCAGGGCCGCGTCTGCCGGAGTGGAAACGCCTCCCGCGCAAAAAAGCACGACGGGCAGCCGCCCGGCCCGCGCCACCTGTGCAACGAGCTCGAGCGGCGCGCCCAGATCGCGAGCGCGCGAAACCAATTCTTCTTCCGGCACGACGCTCAATTCTTTAATCGCATCCGTGATGGCGCGGATGTGCCGGACGGCTTCGACGATGTTGCCGCTGCCCGCCTCGCCCTTGCTGCGGATCATTGCGGCTCCTTCTGCAATGCGCCGCAGCGCCTCGCCCAAATCG
>JBHEMM010000003.1:36987-42409 GCA_046262595.1 Vulcanimicrobiaceae bacterium | reverse complement strand
GGCGTAGGCGAGCGCGGCCCGCACGTTGGGAAGCTCTTCGGTGAGGGCCTGAACCTGGTCCTCGGATCCGCCGAGGGCACCAGAGCGCCAGACCGCGCCCGCCTGGGCCAGATAGAAATCGAGATGCCGCCGTTGCAGCGCCTGCGCTTCGGCGAAGTGACCGATCCGCACTTTCGCCATGACGGGGATTGTCACCGCGTCCATGATCGACTGCACCAATTCCACGTTGCTCATGCGGGCGACGCCGCCCATGGCCCGGATGTCGGCGGGAATCCGCTCAAGCGCCATGACGGCGACCGCTCCGGCCTCCTGCGCTACGACCGCCTGCTCCGGCGTGACGACGTCCATGATGACCCCGCCCTTGAGCATTTGAGCAAGGCCGCGCTTGACGGTAAGCGTGCCGGTCTGTGAGTCGGTTTGGTCGCCCATGGAGTCTCCCTAATGTTCCGCTGTTGATCCCATCATATCAGCGCGATCCAACAAGAACATTAGGATCAACACTAGGGAAGGCGCTGCGGTTCCGTACTCGGCGCCGCAGTGGGCGAGGGCGATTCGCTCGGGGCCGGTGAGCCGCTGGGCAGCGGTGTCGGCGTGGGCAGCGGTGCTTCCCGCCGCCAAATCGGAACATCGAGGTTCGGCGTCGCTTTCACCCGATGCGGCGCGGCTTTGCCTGGGCGCACGGGGGCGAGCGTGTACTTCGGCAGCGGCATGGGCGTAGGGGGCGGCTCGGGAGGAATGCGGGGGTCGGGAAACCCGGGGTCCGTCGCCGCCGCCATAACGTCCGTGCGCTTCCAGTCCGGCCCGTACGGCATGACGGTCGCTTGCGGCGCCGGCGTCACCGTGATCGGGCCGATGCTGGTAAGGCGCTTTTCCGTGACCTGTCCGATCACTTTGTCGCCGGCGCGCTCCCCCAAAGCGATGGCCGCCACGAGCACGACGATGCCGAGCGCAAGAACGAGTGTGATGAAGCGTTTTGACGGGTCGAGCACGGGAGGCTAGGAGTACGCTCAGGTACGCGCGAGCGCCTGCGCGCTCACATCGCGCGCTGCCGCGCGGGCCGCCTTGTCCGCGGGTTTTCCCACAAGGTGCAGCTCGCGCATGTCGCCGGCGTGCAGGCTGAGCTTTTCGAATAAGCCGCGGAACTCGATGGAGACGCTGCGCGCTTGATCGTTTAAGTTGCAGACGAAGAGACGCACCGCGCCCTCGTCGTCTTCAAACGCGACTGCACCGGCCTCTACCGGAGACGTTGTAACTTCGTCGCTGACGTCGCGTCCCGCATAAAGGCAAACGAACGGCTCTTCCGCCGAAAGCTCGCGCATGTTCGCGAAGATCGTGTTGCGTTCGAAGTCGATAACGTACGTGCACAACTTGCCGCCCCAATGCACGCGTGCCGCGGCGAGCCAGTTCCAGCCCGCAGGCCGCAGCGGCTGCAGATGCGGCCTGCCGCTGGTGCGGTATCCGTCCAAGCCGCCAATCGTTTCCGCAATCGCCCAAAGGAACTTCGCGCCGGTCCACGGCGAGAGATACATGCCGCGGTTGGTGAGCGAACCGCCGTCGAACCACTCTGCGAATTCGCCCGGAACGGTATTGCGCACGGCGCCGGCTTCCATCGTGTCGTAAATCGCTTCCAGCCAGCGGATCGCGACTTCCGTTTTTCCGTTGCGCGCCAGACACATGACGAACCACAACGTCAGATCGGGCCACACGCCGCCGAGCAACCCGAAACCATGCGAGGGAAAGTACCAGGAATCCGCCGTTGAAATGGTGCGCAGTCCCACGGGCGTGATGAAGTCGGCTTCGCACAAGCGATCCAAGATTCTTCGCCGCTGTTCGGCATCGGCAACGTTGAAGAGCACCGGAAAAACTTCGTCGGCCGTAAAATTGTCCTGATAGTTTTGTTCTTGGTCGTAGTTCAGGACGAACGCCCCGGTATCGTCGTTGAAAAGATACTGCATCATCGCTTGCCGAAGCGCTTGCGCCTGGTTCGAGTACGTTTGCCATCGCTCGCCCTCACCGACCACGGCAGCGAGCATAGCAGCCGCCTCAAGCGCGAACACGCCCTCGGCGTTGATTTCGGTCACCGCGCCGTCGAGCGTGTAATACGGAATAATATTACGCCAGGAGCTGATGCCGAACATGTCCACGCCGCCGGCTTTGCAGAACAGCAGGCCGTTCTTGTCCTTCTGCGTGAGCATGTAGTCGGCGATCTTGCACACCAGCGGAAACCATTTGCGCACCCAGTCATCGTCCAGCGTCGCATTGTAGTGGTGCAGCATCGCGATGATGTGAAGCGGCGTGTCGTCGTTGATGTTGAGTTCGTACGACGTTCTGAAGCCGCTCACGCCGCGAACGTATTCGATCATCTCGCCGCTCTCGTCCGCAAAGTTGTTAAAAACTTCGATGGCCGCGCGGCTGAACTCAGGCAAGAAATAGTCGAAACCGTGCACGAACCACGACGTGTCGCGCGAGACCAAGATGTCGGAGGGCGGCGAATTCGTCGAGCCCCAGCCGTTCGGATACTCCTTGATGATGCGCAGCATGTTCGCCTTCGCCCACACGACGCCGCGGCTGATGACCGGCGAGGGACACATGAAGCGCGCGTCGCGCATTTTCAAGGCGAAGTAGCGCTGCGTTTCGTGCAGCGCCTTCGGGTCGTGCAGCAGCTGCTCGAGTACGGGGCGCGACTGCTCGCGGCCGTTGCGGTGGAAGACCACGGCCAGCCGCAGCGACTCACGCGCTCCCGGCGCGACGCTTAAGCGGTATTCACACGCGCCGAAGATGCGGCGGCTCACGCATTCGGCGAGCTGCGGGGTCACTTCGTCCAGATGTCCTTCCCTGATCAGTGAGCCGCTGCGCATATGCTGCAGTATCACCTGCTCGCGCAGCCCTACGATTGCCGCGTGCGGCTTGCGCGAGCCGCCCCACCAGCGCTCGCCGCCGGTTTGCTGATTTCTCGAACAGATGTAGCCGTCCTCAACGAAGGCGCGCACTTCGTGCTCGGGCTCGCCGTAGAAACGCTGACCGACCAGAAGCGCCCACGGAAACAGCGAGACCTCGACCGTTGCCGAGCCGGGATTGTACAAGGTGACGTCAACCACGAAGCTGACGCTGCGATCGTGCTTGGGCCCATGCGGAACGTAAAACGCTTCGGTCACGTGCACGCGATCCAGCAGCGTAAACTCGGAGATCTGGGCGTACGGCAAAAACGTGAACTCGCGCGTGATTTGGTGCGGAAAGACCGTTTGACCGCGCTCGCGCAGATGATAGGCAATCTGATGCGTACCGAAGATGATCTGATCGGTGTCCGCATCCCACAAGCCGCGGATCCCGCCTTTACCGGTCGATTGGGCGTACGATTTGAAGTTGCCTAAAAGCAAGCCGTACGGCGTTTGGGCCTCCGGCAGCACATACGCGCAATATTCGTTGTGCTGTGCGTCGTAACTCGGTCGCATGTCGGCCTGTACGCGATGCGCGGAGGGATGTCCCGCCCGCTGCGCGCAAGGGAAGCGGCAATGGAAGCAAGCAAGAGCGTTCGCGCTCCGGCAAAGCTGAATTTGACGCTTGAAGTGCTGCGCAAGCGCCCGGACGGCTTGCACGCGCTGCGCAGCGTTATGGTGCCGGTTGATCTTTGTGACGAATTGACGTTCACGCCGGCAAACGGCGTGCAGTTCCGATGCGATCGCGCCGATCTGCTGGAAAACAATCTGGCGGAGCGCGCACTGCGCGCACTTCCCGCCGGCCGCAACGTCGATCTCTTTTTGGAAAAATCAATTCCCACGGGTGCCGGAATGGGAGGCGGATCGAGCGATGCCGCAGCGGTGCTGCTGGCGATGGGCGGCGAACAGCCCGCCGGGACGGACTTCTTACGTATCGCGCGTTCGCTCGGCTCGGACGTGCCGTTCTTTTTGACGCAGAGTGCCGCGCTCGTGGAAGGCGCGGGAGAGCGCGTGACCGCGCTGGGCACGCCGCCGCCGTGGCACGCCGTGATCGTCAAACCGCCGGTGAGCGTTTCGACCCGTTGGGCATACGAACGTTTGGACGCCGCGCAGCGCGAATCGCGCGCGCGCAGCGGCTCCGTGAGCTTGCAGATGGGTGAAGCGCTGCAGCGCCACGATTTCGAGGCGGTCACGGCTTTGCTTCAAAACGATTTTCATGACGTCATCGTACGCTCGCATGCGCCGATCGCGCAGGCCGCAAACCTATTGATCGAGGCGGGCGCGCCGCGCACGACGCTGACGGGATCCGGTTCGTGCATTTTTACGCTCGCGCAAACGGCGCAAGAGCGCGATGCCATCGCGCGGCGCGTGCGCGGTGCGGCCGGCTTCGAAGTTTTCGCGTGCGCGTTTTACCGCGGAGCGGCATGGCGCAGCGCGGCATAATCGGCACGACGGCCGTCGTGCTCGCCGGCGGGCCTGCTGACGAGCTTTCCGCGCTTACGCCGGGCGCGCCAAACAAAGCGTTCGTCTCCGTGGGCGGCATTACGCTGGTTGAACGCACGCTGCGTGCGTTGCGGGGCGCCGCCTGCATCTCGCGCATCATCGTCGTCGCTCCGGCGCACGTGCATGGCGACCCGGCGCTTGCGCTCGCCGACGAATGCCGCCCCGACGGCGCGCGCATCCGTGAGAGCCTCGCAAACGGATTAGAAGGGCTGGGGCTGCAGGACGAAGTGCTGGTGAGCACCTCGGACCTTCCTGTGCTCACGCCTGCGGCGGTGGACGATTACGTCATCCGCGCGAACGAAGCCGCCGCCGATGTAACATACGGCTGCGTGGAGCGGCGCGTGCACCTTGCCGCATATCCGAACGTGCCCCACACGTGGGCGCATCTGAACGAGGGAAGTTTCTGCGGCACTGGTTTCGTCACGCTGCGTCCGCGCGTGTGGCCATCGCTCGAACGTTTCATCGAACGGCTCGGGCACGCGCGCAAAAATCCGTTTGCACTCGCCCGCATCTTCGGTTTTCGCACGTCGGTACGCTACGTCGCCCGGCGGTTGACGATCGCGCACGCCGAAGGCCGCGCGTCGTACGTCATCGGCGCACGTGTGCGCGCCGTCGTTTCTCCGTATCCCCAAATCGCCGTAAACGTCGATCGCTTAAGCGACATCGCGTTAGCCGAAGTTCTCGTCCGGCCCCATCCGGTCTAGCCGGCCGGCGACGACCAGCGCGTAAAGAGCGCAGCATCAACGCCGAATTGATCGAGCGCCTTCCCGACCGTGTGATTCACGATGTCGCCCACGGTTTGGGGGTTCGCGTACATCGCCGGCACCGGCGGTAAGATCGTCGCGCCGATCTCCGCCAGCTGCGTGAGCGTGCGCAGATGCCCCAGATGCAGCGAGCGTTGGCACGCGCGCTCCAGATAGGCATCAACCGACTTGATAACCCGCGCGGGCACGCCAACGGCCACCGAGTTATCGGGAATATCC
>JBHEMM010000003.1:31863-36977 GCA_046262595.1 Vulcanimicrobiaceae bacterium | reverse complement strand
GCGGAGTCTCGCGCACGACGAGAACCAGCCTACGCTTTTCTTTTAAACATACGTCGGCAGCACGCACCAGCAAGTTCGAGTTCAGCGAATAGGCGATCGCGGCGGCGCTCTTCATCGAGCATGGAATGACGAGCATTCCGTCGGTCAAAAAAGAGCCGCTCGATATGGACGATGCCAAATCGTCGTCGCGGTAAACGGCGGCAGCCAGCGCTTCGAAATCGCGCACGCTCTTTCCGGTCTCCAGTTCGATCGTGCGGCGGGCCTGCGTGCTGATCACCAGGTGCGTTTCGATGCCGCACTGCGCCATCGCCTCAAGCGCGCGGTAAGCGTAAATGCTGCCGCTCGCTCCGCTGATGCCGATGATAATTCGCCGCATGCTTGCGCGGTTACACATCGGCGGCAGGGTCGCCTTCGCAACTGCTTAAAACTGATCTCGTGCATTCTGCGGAGCGTTCGGCTTTTCTCGCGGCCGCGTCGGAGTATAGCCGCACACGCGGCGAACGGGAAGCGGCGCGCATGCTGCGCTCGCCGTTTTCCGGCGTGCCGCACGAGGTCGGCGCCGCATATGCGGCGCTTGCCGTGCGCGAAGGTCCGCTCCTGGGTCTTCTCATTCACCAGCGCCTCGCCGCTTCGTACGCGCGCGATGCCGTGCTCGCGTTCACCGCCGCGCTGCAGACGCTGGGCAGCGCCCCTGCCGACGAGAACGCAATCGCGCAGCTCTTCCGTTTACCGCCGGCAAACGGCGAAACGGATGCGCCGCTCGACGACCGCGCCTTCGATCTTGCGCCGCCGGCCGTAAACGAACCGCCCGCGCCGGTCACGGCGATCAACGCGCGGTTCAGCGCTTCGCAGCTCAACACGTACGTCGAGTGCGCACGCAAATGGTACTACCGCTATGTCTGCGCCGCCGTGGAAGATAAGGGTTCGTCGGCATCCTTTTACGGAACCGCATTCCACGCGGCGCTCGAAGATTTTCACGGCGCTTATCCCCAACCGGGCGCAGCCGATGCGGTGGAGCTGGAGCGCAGGGCAACCGGCTACATCAACGCCGCGTTTGACCGGCACCGGACGTTTTTTCAAACGGCGGTCGAGTACGAGCTGCAGTTGCGGCGCGCGCGCCGCACCGTGAAGCGCTACGTCGAATGGCTCGTGGCGCAAGCGCGGCGGGCGCCGTTTACCGTCGTCGGGTGCGAGCTGCCCGCCGAGCTCAAGCTCGAGGGCTACGACTTCATCGGATATATCGACCGGCTCGACCGCGACGAGCAATCGGGCAGCGTTGCCGTCATCGACTATAAGACCGGCTCCATCGCGGGCACCGCAGCGGAGTACCGCGAAAAAGTGCGCGCGTTCAAAGACTTTCAGCTGCCGTTTTATTATTGGGCGCGTACCGAAGCGGGCGACCGCGTCTCGCGCCTGGCGTTGATACCGTTAAAGGATGCGCTGGCCGATGTCCGGCCGATCGAGCTTGAAGTGGTGCCCGTGCCCGCCGCCGTCGCGCGGGCCAACAGCCCGAGCGGCGTTATCCCGATCGCTGAACTGGAACGCGCTCGCGCCCGCATGATCGAGTTGTGCCGTGAGATTACCGCCGGCTCGACCACCGCGTTCCCCGTCGCGTCCGATCCGGATGCGTGTACGTACTGCGCGTACACGCTCTCATGCGCGGACCGTCCGCACGCGCCCGAAACCAAGTTTGCCCGGTGAGCATTTTCCTCACAGGCACGGCCGGTTGCGGGAAGACCGCGGAACTGCTGCGCCGCGCGCGCGAGGCGGCGCGCGCGCGACGCATACTCGTCACTTCGCCTGCCTCGTCCTCGCTCGAAGTGCTGCGTGATGCGGCCGGCGCACTGCCCGGTGCCCGCGTGTGCGCGCTGCACGATCTGGCGCTCGAGATGCTGCCGCATGCCGAGCTCATCGACGACGTGCGGGCCGCCGAGCTTTTCGAGGACGCGGCGGCACCCTTGTTCGATCTTTCATGGGTCGAGTTTCTCGAAACCGATCTCGACTTTGAGGTTCCCGGTCTGCGCGCGCCCGAGCGCTTTGCGAACGCGGCGTTCCGGTTGTTCTGCAAATTGCGCGATGCGCTGATCGCTCCCGAGGCGTTTTTAGAGAGCGCGCAGCGCGGCGCGACGGAATTCTACGCGAAGCCGCCGAACCTGGCGGGCGCCGATCTTCTGCATTATACGAAGGACGCATACCGGGACTCGCTTGCGGCCGGAACTTCGGAATTGAACCGCCAGTTCAAGCACGAACTGGATCTTGCGAAGATTCTCACCAAACTTTACCGCACGTACCTGGAGCACCCGGTGCTTGCGGGATGCTTGACGGCGCGGGATGCGATCGCGCAGGGCGTCGTGCGCCTTCGCGAACATCCGGCCGCCGCCGCGGCTTTGCGCGCCTCCTATCCCGCAGCGTTCGTGGACGACGCTCAAGAGATGACGATTGGCGAACTGACGTTTCTGCAAGCCGTTTACGGCGAGGGTTTGCACGACGTGACGCTTGCGTTCGACCGCGAATCGACCACGTCGGCGTTTCGCGGCGCGCGTCCGGATCGCGTCTTTGCGGTGCCCGGCGAGCGAATCGCGCTTGAAGAGCAGCGCCGCAACCCCGCGGCCGTCCAGGCTGCGGCACGGCACTTGAGCGCGCTCTCCGGCGCAGCGCCGCCGTGCCCCCCGGGAGAAACGCCGCTGCAGCTCTTCCGTGCCACCACGCAGGCCGCAGAAACGCACTTCATCGCCGACTATGTTGCGGGGCTTCTGCGCGAGGGAGCCGCACCGGGTTCGATCGCGCTGCTATTCCGTTCCGTAGAGTCGGTGGACGCATATTGCGACGCGCTCTTGCATCGCAACATTCCGGTACAAATTGCCGGCGACGTCAATGTTTACGCGCAGCCGTATGCGCTCGATGCGCTTGCGCTGCTGTGGACGATCTACGATCCGTTCCGCCACGACTATCTGCTGCGCGTGCTCCAAGGCGGAGTGCTGCGATTGCCCGATGCAGCCGTGCAGACGCTCTGTGCCGAAGCGGGCGACTCGCAGACCGCTCTTTTTAATGACGTGCCCGGAGTAAGCGCCCTGCGTTCCGGGCGCTGGGATGCGAAGCGGGACGTGCGGCTGGGATTGAATGTTTTGCGGGGCGAGCGCGACGCGCACCTCACGCCGTCGTGCCGCGTTCGCCTGCAAGCGTTCCGCGCGGCCCGCGAAAACTGGCTCGAGATGCTGCGCTCGGCGAGCGTGCCGCGGCTCGTGCGCGCGGTGTGGTCGCAAGGCCTTGCTGCAGCGCTGCCCCCGCAAAGTGCCGCCGCGGCGTATCAGCAGCAAACGCTCGCGCGCATCATGCGGCGCATCGTTGCGTTCGCGCGCAAACATCCCGAATCGTCGCTGGGCGAATTTTTGGAGGACGCAGAGCGCCGGATGCTCAGCTCCTTCGAAACCAGTGAAACGAGCGAACGTGCGGACGCCGTACGCATTCTTTGCATCGAAGCGGCGCGCGGGCGTGAGTTCGATCATGTGATCCTGCCCAACGCGCGTGCCGGTTCGTTTCCGCGCTGGTACGTTCCCGATGCTTTTCTTTACAGTCCCAGCCTAGGCATGATCGCCAAAGAAAACGTCGGGGATGCCTCGGCGGCGCGAACGGCTAAGTTCACCTATTATATGTGGCGCACGAAGACGCGCGAGGCGTACAATCTGCAAGAGCGGCGTGCGTTCGTTTACGGCCTGCGGCGCGCGCGCATCTCCGCGTTGGTCACTGCTGCCGGGCGTCCGACGCGCGGGGTCGCCGCGCCTGAATTCTTGGCCGAACTGCAGGCAGCGGGTTTACCCGGCGTTCAAGACTTCTCGGATCGCTGGCGTCCTTCGCACGATTCGCTGCGCGCATGACGCTGCGCTTAAGCGCGCTCTCACCGCAGGAGTATGCGCGCTGCGTGCTGCCGCTCACCCACGGCTTGTGGGGAAACACGCTTACGCTGGAACGCTATATCGAGCGCAACGCGGAGATCGCGCATAGCGCGTACGGGCGCCGCTTCTACGGAACGTTCGCGCTCTGCGACGATCGCTCTCAGGTGTTGGCCTCGTTCAAGCGCTACGAGCGCACGGCGCGCGCAGGGCAAAGCACGCTGCGCGCGTTCGGAATCGGCGCGGTGTTCACGCCGCCGCAGTACCGAGGCGCCGGCTACGCGAGCGCGATGCTCGCGATGGCCCTCGACGCGGGCCGCGCTCAAGGATTCGATCTCGCGTATCTTTTCTCGGACATCCATCCGCAATTTTACAAGCAACTCGGTTTTGTCGAGCTCGCGTCGCGGACGATTTCGCTGCGGGCGGATGCCTTGGGCGCGACGCGCGTGCGCGCAGAACCGTTCGGCGATCGCGACTGGAGCGCGGCGCGCGCGTGTTTTTCAGCGATGGAGGCTGCGCGCGAGGACGCGCTGGCGCGCACGGCGCCGGACTGGAACCTTTTGCGCCTTCGCCAGGAGTCCGGTGACAATTTCCTCGTGCGGCGCGGCAAACAGATTGCCGCTTACGTGCTCGGACGCCGGGAGCCTAAGCACGACGCCTATGTGCTGGAGGAACTGGCTTTTGCAAGCGCGCCAGATCAAGCGCTGATCGGGCCGCTGCTGCGCTCCGCGGCGGGTGATTTGCGCCGGGTCACCGGTTGGCTCCCGCCGCTGCCGGCGCGCGCCGTTCTTGCACGCGGAGCCGTGCGCCGCCGCACCTCCGCGCTCCTGATGAGCGTCGCGCTCAGCGCTGCGGGGGGCCGGTTCATCGAAGCGGCGGCGCGAAAAAGCAGCGGCGATTTCGTGTGGAGCGCGGATCACGTTTGACGGTAGTTGCGTTCTCCGGTCTGGGCGCGCAATTTGACGACGAGGACCGAGCGTCGACGTAAATGGGCACAGTTAGGTGCTGAAGTGAACTACGCGTCCTGACTGTCCGGCGCTTTCATCCGAGGATTGAAACTTGATCGGTGCGCCGTTATAGGTGTATACGATATCGGAGCGCGAGCTGATGTGACGGCTTGACAAGAACCATGCGGCATTCTACGATACGTGCGTACGTTATGCCCTGTACAGAACGTTCCGGAGTTTACGTAAATAGATACAGTTCGCGTTAGAGAGCGTGCGG
>JBHEMM010000003.1:12178-31853 GCA_046262595.1 Vulcanimicrobiaceae bacterium | reverse complement strand
GAACTGAACTGCGGCCATCGTTATGTTTTAGAAGCCGACCCGGGCCAACGTCAATACTTGACTACGGTAAGCAGCGATTTGCTGAATATGTCTCGAACAACGCGACATGGAGCTGACAAGCCACACGCTTAAAAACCGCGTTCATTGGGATCGCAACGCGGATTCCTATGAAGCCCGTCATGGTGCACAGCTGCAGCTTCATCCTATGGCTTGGGGCTGTTGGTCGATTTCTGAAGCGGATCTTCACGTTTTGGGTGACGTCGGGGGTAAGGACACTTTGGAATTCGGCTGCGGCGCGGCGCGATGGTCCATCGCGCTTACCAAGCTGGGCGCAAAGTGCGTAGGCCTCGACAATTCTCAACGCCAGCTTGAGCATGCTCGAGCGCTGATGCGTTCCGGCGGCGTTGAATTTCCGCTGCTTCACGCCACCGCTGAAGCCGTTCCACTGCCCGACGAATCGTTCGACATCGTTTTCTGCGACCACGGCGCAATGACGTTCTGCGATCCGCGTCGGACGGTCCCCGAGGCCGCACGACTGTTGCGCCCTGGCGGCCTACTTGCGTTTTCAGCGTCGACTCCCATCCTGAACATCTGTTGGAACGAACTTGAGGGTCGCGTAGATGAGCGGCTGCACGCCGATTATTTTGAACAGCATCGCTTTGAAGACGCGTCCTCAGTAAATTTCTCCCTGCCGTACGGCCAATGGATTGCGCTGTTTCGAAGTTGCGGCTTTATCATTGAGGACCTCATCGAAATACGTGCGCCTCAAGAACCTGAGACGACCTACACGGACTTTGTTGGGCATGATTGGGCACGCAAGTGGCCGGCTGAGCAGATTTGGCGCGTTCGACGCACCGGTATCGCTGAATGACAATCCCCCCTTGACGAATCGTCAGTTCAACCAGGGACGGGAGTGCCCGCTGCTTGGTGTTCGCGATGACGTCGAGCAAATTGAAGTCAGGTGAATTTTACGCAACCCGGAAAACGTACTACGACCCTCGTTGCTTCTGAAAGTACAAGGTTCTGCGCCGCGTTAAGGCGCGCGAGTTTGGCGCAAACTAACGCGCCGATCACCGCCACAAATTCGACACCGAAATAGGTAAATGCCGGCGAGAATACGCGCGGGCGTTCCAAACGCGCGTTTGCGTAGGTGCAGCTTCGGCGTCGTCGTCGTCGCGGCGCTGGGCCGTCGTAACTGCCGGCGCAATCGTTACGCCGGCGTGGTCGTCGGCCTCGCTCGAGCGACAATGACCTTGGCCGATAAGCTCTGATCGAAAAAAGAAGAGCTAACGCAATATCTCGGCAGTAGAAAGAAGTTATGGTGATTCGGTAACGGCGGCTCTTGCTTACATCGCGCTCATCCTGCTAGCTGTGGCCATGCTTGCACTGAATGTTACGCTCGCGTTTTTAGCACCTTCGACCTTGAGCGCGGTCAGCGTCGTATTGACTGCGGCGATGATTGCTGCTTGCGATAGCGCTCTTGATGCGAGTTCGCCGCTCGTGTCGTGGCCGTTGAGGTTCTCGCGCATATCGAACGCTGCATCGGTGAGCAGCGCGACGGCTTGCCCTTATGGGCCGTCCCGTAACCGACGATTTCGCTCATCGTTTGGCCCATTCTGCGAAGAACGGAACCGCATCCTGATCACGCCCTTGTGTTACCGCAGTGCGTTACGGATTGATGACCGGCACCGCAAGACGCGCAGATCGGGCCACAACGGATATCGACGTAGCAGACTAATGCCGGAAACGAACCGTTGGCTACGCCCTGGAAGCGAGACGCTCACCTTAGCCCGGCGCTGATCGCCACGCGGCATGAACCCGTTCGCCTGAACGAAAAACCGGGCGAACGTGCTTTTGTAAATCCATCCCGCGGTCCGGTTCGTGTCATTAGCGATTTTCGCTATGCTCTCTACGTTTTCGTCGCCTCCGCGTCTCTGATATACGGGCGGAAGCGAATCCATGCCGCCAAGCGTCGATCCGTCGCAATATCGGCCGGGCGCGATGCGGATCGCGGTTGCGCGACGCAGTGACGCCGGTAAAAAAGCAATTACCAAAGCGAGTATGGTGAAGAACAACGCGATAGTTTGCATTCAAATGCTATGTAAGTATGCGGCCTTTGAAAAAGCAATTTCGGAACTGATAGCCGCTCGGTACGACGCCACTCCATAGCATTTGATCCACGGCGTGACGGCGCGCCTCTTCGAGCGGCACGTGTATTGGGTGATTTCTTCGTCGACGATCGAACGCAGTCTGCTTGACGCGGTGGCCCGCAATATTTTCCGTTGTGGCGACAATCATGGGTTGATCTCCGTCGGCTTGATGCTAGCGGGGAACAGGCTCTGTTGTTTCGCCGCCCCGGCGACAAGCGAGGCAACACGCGTGCCGAGCAGCCGAACCGGAGCGCGCCCCAATCCGGCGCGGCGCAGACAGTGCAGCGACGCGGCAAAAATGCGCCGCGCGTCGGCCGTCGGTTCGGCCAGGTTCGTCTGACGCGCGAGAATTTTAAAATCCGAGCGTTTGATCTTGATACCGATGGTGCACGCCGTAAGCTGTTCGCGCTCGAGTTTCTGCGCAAGTTCGGTCGCCTGATCGCGCAGCAGATTCACCAGCTGCTTCTCGTCGCGCACGTCGTATTCGAACGTTTCTTCGGTGGAAATCGATTTTGTTTCCCGATCGGGTTCAACGGCGCGGCGGTCGACGCCGCGCGCGAGATCGCGCAGTTCCATGCCCCAGGCGCCGAAGATCGCGCGCACCCGCTCGTCGCTCAGGTTCGCAACGTCGCCAATTGTTGTGATGCCGCGCTCGAGCAGCCGTTCTTGCGTCTTCGGGCCGACGCCCCAGAGGCGCCCCACAGGCAGCGGCGCGAGGAACGCCGCTTCTTCGCCCGGTTCGAGCGCCTTTAAGCCGTTTGGCTTGCACATATCGGAAAGCATCTTCGCAACGAGTTTTCCGGTGGCCACGCCGGCGCTGACGGTGAGCCCGACGTCGCGCAGAATCTCCGCGCGCATCGTTTGCGCGAGCTCCGTCGCCGGCGTAACGTGCATGTCGCCGAAATCGACGAATGCCTCGTCCATCGAGAGGCCTTGCACGTTATGCCCGCGCGCGCCGAAGATTTGGAACACGGCCCGCGAGCTTTCTTTGTACTTGGCCATGTCCGGCCGTACGACGATGAGCTGCGGGCAGGCGGCGAGCGCCTTGTACAGCGGCACAGCGCTTTTCACGCCGAACGGACGCGCTTCGTAAGACGCCGTGAGCACCACGGCGCGGCGGCTCGAACCGGCGACCGCAACGGGTTTGCCGCGCAGCGACGGGTTATCGCGTATTTCGACGCTGGCATAGAATGCGTCAACGTCGAAGTGGGCAATCATGCCCGCGCCGCAGCCGCGCCGCGGAATATCGCGCGAATCGTTTCCATGTTGCGCGCGTCGTCGGCTTCTTCGCCCGGCGTTTCCAAGATCGCTGTTTTGCCGCGCAATTCGGGGCGCGAAGCCAAGGCGCGGAAACCCTCGAAACCGATATTGCCTTCTCCGATATGGTGATGGCGATCGCGCGAGCCGCCCAGGGGAACCTGCGTGTCGTTAAAATGAAACACATGCACGCGGTCGAGTCCGATCTGCTCGGCCGTTTCGTAAAGAAACGCATCGACGCCGCGCTGCGTATTGATTTCATAACCGGCCGACCACGCATGGGCGGTGTCCAAACACACGCCAAGCTGCGGATGATCGAGCGACTTGATGAAGCGCCCCAGCTCTTCGAGCGTTCCGCCGCAAAGCGAACCCGCACCCGCAGAGTTTTCCATCACCAAGAAGACGTCGGGACCCAAATCGCTCAGCGCTTCTTCCAAAAGCCGGCATGCGGTGATGAAGCCTTCGCTGCGCTCGCGCTTTCCGTACGAGCCAAGGTGCGTGTTGACATAGCGGATGCCGCCCGCGGCCGCGACGGCAAGGTCGGCTTTGAGCAGCGCGGGCGAGCCTGCGGAGATCTTCGGATCGCCGCTTGCCAAATTGATCAGATACGGCGTGTGGATGACACACGGATCAATGCCCGCGTTCTCGCGCAGTTCTTTGAAGGCCGCTAACGCAGGCCGGTTTACCGGCGATGGACGGTAGCTGCGCGGGTTGCTCGAAAAGATCTGTAACGCATCGCACCCGACGCGCTGCGCATACGCAATCGCGGCGGGGTAGCCGGCTCCCACGCGCACGTGAATGCCGATGCGCATCAGCGCCGCTTCGCCAGATACAAGTATTGTATGTAGGCGAGCCCCAGCGCCGGATTCTGCGCGCCCAAACGCCTGCGCATCGCGTCCCGCAGCGCATCGCGCACCTCTTCGCTCTCGCCCAGGACGAATTGCTCGAGCGTCACCGATGTGCGCCAGGGAATGACGCGCAGCGATTGATCGCGCAGCTCCGCCGCCGCGTAAAACTCTTTGAAGCCGCCCGTAAGGCCTTCCGGCGGCGGCTCGGCGCTGCGTTCGCGATACGTCTCTTCACGCACTTCGCGAACGCCCTCTTGCGTCATCAGCTGTTTCCACCACACCGCGACGATTCCCGACGGCTTGAGCACACGCTGCATCTCTTGCAGCGCTCGCGTCCGATCGAACAAGTGGATGCTTTGCGCGCAGATAGCGACGTCAAAGCGCTGATCCGGAAAAGGCAGCGCTTCGGCCTGCGCTTCCGTAAGCGCCGCATCGGGCAAACGCACGCGCGCCGCCGCGAGTGCTTCACGCGAGACGTCAACGCCGGTCACCGGAAAATCATTGTCGGCAAACGGCCCGCTCGCTGCGCCGTCGCCGCACCCGACATCGAGGATCGCAGCGCCGCGTTGCAGCCCATACGCCGCAATCGCGTCATACAGCTCGCCCGAGTAGCCGGCTGCGGTCATACCTGCGGGGCGGAGGCGGTGATGTTTGCGGTCAGAAGATCGAGTTCCAACGGCTGCCCCTGCTCGAGTTCCATCGGGGGCAGATCGTCGACCGAGCGCAGGCCGAACGACTCTAAGAATTCGGGCGTCGTCTTATAGAGCATCGGACGCCCGACGACGTCCTTGCGGCCGGCTTCGGCAATCAGATTGCGATCGAGCAGCGTCGAGACGACGCTGTCCGATGCCACGCCGCGGATCGATTCGATCTCGCCTTTGGTAACGGGCTGAAGATAGGCGACGATTGCCAGCGTTTCGAGCGCGGGCGTCGAGAGATTGCTTTTCGGCGGCAGCAGATACGCCTCGACGATCTCGCGCACCGCCGGCGCGCTGGCGAAACGGTAACCGCCCGCGACCTCGCGCAGAACGATGCCGCGATCCATGTATTCCGCTTCAATGCGCTGCAGAGCCAGCGCGATGTGCGATTGCTCCGCGCGCGTGAGTTGAGCGATCTGTTTGATCGTCAACGCTTCACCGGCGACGAAGAGCAGCGCTTCAATCGGCCGGCGCAGCACTTCGACTCTTGCTTCGAGGTCTTCGTCGGCTTGCGGCGGTTCGAGATGCTCTTGCGTTTGCGTGCTCACGGACTTTGTTCGGCGGCTTTTGGAAGTATGAGGAGTTTAATGTCTTCGAAAAGCTCCGGCTGCTCGTACGAGACGCGCCGGCGCCGGATCAATTCAAGGACGGCTAAAAACGTAATGATGATGGATTCGCGGGCCATTCCCAATTCTTTGCATAAATGCGAAAACAAGACGCTGCCGTCTTCGCGGACGCGCCGCATGATGTAATCCATGGACGCGACGAGCGAGAGGCGCTCCCGCGCGATCGTGCGCTTTTCCGGACGGGCGCTTTTCAGCATGAACATGAAGGCGCGCGTCAATTTCTCCGGGTCCACGCGGTAGCGCTGGCGCAGCTCGCCGACCGGATCGCCCGCATCGCGGTAAAAAAACGATGCGGCTTCAAGCTGGCGCGCGCGCAGATCTTCACCAACTTCGCGATATTTGGAATAAGCGATAAGCCGTTGGCGCAGCCGTTCCTCGACCTGTTCGGGCGACTCGCTCTCCTCGCCGCTGAATTCGCTCGGTATCGGCGGCAGCAGCGCTTTCGACTTCAAAAACACCAGCGTGGCGGCTATCACGAGATACTCCGCGGCAACCTCGACGTTGAGCGCTTCGATCAGCGAAACGTACGCGAGGTACTGCTCGCACACGATGGCAAGCGGTATCGTCGCAATATCGAGCTGACGTTCCTTCACCAAACTGAGCAGCAGGTCGAGCGGGCCGTCGAACACTTCAAAACTGACCGTAAGTTTGCTCTCGTCTTCGACGGCCGGCTCGCGCTGCGGATCTGCGGCGTTCAAGAGGTTCTCTGTTCCGCCGTCCTTGCCAGAACCGGCACATCGCCGAATGCGCCCGGATGTGCCAGCAGGTAATCCAGCCCCAAGTCGATCAGCCGCTTTTCGTTAACGTACTTGAGCGCTTTTTTCGCGGCCATGACGTCGAACCACGCCGCTTCGTCCACTTCGTGGTCGTGATTGGCCGTTTCGCCCGAGAGGTACCGCATCAGGTAGAACGTCACCGACTTCTTGTGCTTGGCGCGGTTTAGATAGAACCAGTACGAGATGTCGCTCAGCTTGGTGATGATCTCGCCCCAGCAGCCGGTTTCTTCGCGAACTTCACGAAGCGCCGCCTGCTCGGCCGATTCACGGGCTTCCAGATGTCCTTTAGGCAATGTCCAAACACGCGGCGTGCCGCGTCCGATGAGCAGAGCATCGTACGTTGATTCACGCCGGCGCAGGACGAGCCCGCCGGCGGATACCTCGTATTTGATTCGCATTCACAAAGCCCCTAAAGGACTGGAAAGGCGCCCCGCTCCGGGTCGCCTCCATTACCCCGATTATAACCGAAAGCGCCAAGAGGAAAGCCGGCTGGATGCCGCTTTCTTGGCCCCTTACATCGTGGGAGCGGGTCTCCAGCGCAGGTCGGGGTGCCGGGCTGCCCGCGTCTCGTCCAGACGGCCGACGACCGTGTTGACCGGGGCGGCAAGGATGGGCGCAGGGTCGGTTTTCGCCTCTTCGACGATTTCCCGCAGCGAGGCGATGAACTGATCGAGCGTTTCCTTGGATTCCGTTTCCGTCGGCTCGATCATGAGACATTCCGGAACGATGAGCGGAAAATAGACCGTCGGCGCCATGAACCCGCGGTCGAGCAGCGCCTTCGCAATATCCAATGCCCGAACGCCCGTTTCTTTTTTCAAGTTTTGCGCCGAAGCGACGAACTCGTGCCGGCACGGCTCGTCGTACGGCGTGTCGAGAAATTCGCGCACGTGCGCGCGCAGATAATTGGCGTTGAGCACCGCCAACTGCGAGACTTTCGTAAGCCCTTGCGCGCCGTTGGCATAGATGTATGCAAGCGCGCGAACCGCGTGCGCAAAATTCGACCAGAACGAACGCATGGGGCCGATGGATTTAGGAACGTCGAAGTCGAGGTAAAATTCGCGTTGATCGCTTGGCGAGAGGCGCGCATCAGGGTTACTTTTCTGACGCGAGCGTACGTAAGGCGTCGGCAGATAATCGGTGAGATGTGCCGCCACGCCGACCGGCCCGTGCCCGGCACCGCCGCCGCCGTGCGGAATCGTAAACGTTTTATGCGTGTTCAAATGCATGAGATCGAAACCCATGTCGCCCGGCCGCGCATTTCCCATCAACGCGTTCGCGTTGGCGCCGTCGTAGTACATCAAACCGCCCGCTTCGTGTACCGCCTGCGCGATCTCGTGAATGCTATCCTCGAACAGGCCGAGCGTATTCGGATTCGTCATCATGCAGACGGCGGTATCCGGCCCCAGCACCTTGCGGAGCTCTTCGAGGCTGACGCGTCCGCCCGCATCGCTCTTGAGCGATATCACTTTGAAGCCGCACATCGCCGCTGAAGCCGGATTCGTGCCGTGCGCCGTGTCCGGAACGATGACTTTGTCGCGCTTCTCGCCGCGATCTTTGAAGTACGCCTTGGCGATCAGCAGCGCGGCAAGCTCGGCGTGCGCGCCGGCCGCGGGATTGAGCGAAAACGCAGCCATGCCGAAGAGCGAACAGAACGTGCGCTCGAGCTCGTACATCACCTGCAGTGCGCCTTGCGCCAGCTCGTCGGGCGCGTACGGGTGCAGATCGCGCATGCCGGGCAGGTTTGCCATCGCGTCGTTTACGCGCGGATTGTATTTCATCGTGCACGAGCCGAGCGGATAAAAACCGACGTCGATGCCGAACGTGCGCTGCGAGAGGCGCGTGAAATGCCGCACGACATCCAGCTCGCTGTTGTCGGGCAGCGGCAGCTCCGATCGCAAGACATCCTGCGGCAGATAATCGCCCAGCTCCGGAGCCTCGTCCAGGTACCGGTTTGCGCGCCCCTCTTGGCCCATTTCAAAGATCAGCGGCGAGGCGGTGTGATCAGACGCTAAGCGCGACATTGCCCACCTCGTGCAGTGCGGCACATAACGCATCGATCTCGACACTTGAAGTTATTTCGGTCGCCGTCATCAGGATGCAGTCTTTCAACTCGGGATACCAGCGCCCCAAATCGACGCCGCCTAAGATGCCGCGCTCCTGAAGCGAGGACAGCACGTGTGCTGCCGGGCGGCCCGCGTTTAGCGCGAACTCGTTGAAGAACGGCGCGTCGAATTGCAGGCGCAGTCCAGGAATGGAACTGACGCGGCCCGCGAGCTCGCGCGACCGCTGAACATTCGCCGCAGCAGCGTCGCGCAGCCCGCTCTTGCCCATCAGCGCGAGGTAGATGGTCGCAATAAGCGCGCAGTGTGCTTGATTCGTGCAGATGTTCGAGGTCGCGCGCTCGCGGCGGATGTGCTGCTCGCGCGCCTGAAGTGTCAGAACGTACGCTTCGTTGCCGTGCACGTCCAGCGTCTTGCCGGCCAAGCGTCCGGGAATGCGCCGCAGATGCTCGGTGGTTGAGGCGATGAATCCGACGTACGGACCGCCGTACGCGACCGGCACGCCGAAACTTTGCGCTTCGCCGGCGACGATCTGCGCGCCCCAAGAAGCCGGCGTCTGCAGCGCTGCAAGCGAAAGTGCTTCGGCGATGACGCCGATAAGCACCGTGCCGCTCGAACTCGCGGCGCTTTGCGCGGATGCATCCGGCACGTCGACATTGCCGAAAAAGTTCGGCGACTGCAGGGCGATCGCCGCATACTCCTTGCCTGCGACCTGCGCGTCAAGCCCTCGCAAATCGGTCGTTCCGTCGTGGCGAAGCGCCAGTTCGTCGATGGTAATTTCAAGCCCGTCGCAATACGTTTTAAGGACTGCGCGGTAGTTGGGATGGATCGCGCGCGATACGAGCAGCTTTTTACGCCCGGTCGCATTCAGTGCCATGATCGCCGCTTCCGCGAGCGCGGTTGCGCCGTCATACACCGAGGCATTCGCGATATCAAGGCCCGTGAGCAAACAGATGTAGGTCTGCCACTCGTAAATCGCCTGCAGATATCCTTGCGAGACTTCCGCCTGGTAGGGTGTGTAGGCCGTCAGAAACTCGCCGCGCATTGCCAAGGCGCCGATAGCGGGAGGAATATAATGGCGGTACGCGCCCGCGCCCAAAAACGAAATGCACCCTGCAGCTGCGTTTTTCTGCGCGAAGTGTTCGAAGCGGCGCGTAATGCCCGCTTCGCTCAGCGCCGGGACGATGTCGAGCGGCTCTCGCAGACGGACGGCGTCGGGAACCCGCACGAGCTCTTCGAGCGAACCGGCACCGATGCTCGCAAGCATCTCCCGGATGTCCTTTGCGGTGTGAGGGGTATACACGAAGCGGCGGCTACTCCTGCGTGAGCTTGTCGTAATCGGCTGCGCTCAGCAAACCGGCGGTTTGATTCTCGTCCGAGACCTTCACCTTAAACAACCATCCGCTCTCAAACGGTTCGCGGTTGACGAGCGCCGGATCGTTTTCCAGCGCCGGATTGATCTCGGTGACTTCGCCTCCGACCGGCGTAAACAAGTCGGAAACGGCTTTGACCGATTCGACCACGCCGACGCTCCCGAACTGTGCGATAGCGGCTCCAACCTTGGGCAATTCGACGTAGACGATGTCGCCCAGCGAATTCTGCGCGTAATCGGTGATTCCAACGGTGGCGACGCCGTCCTCGAGTTTGACCCACTCATGTTCTTTGCTGTAGAGCAACTCTGCCGGCTGCGCCAATTACGTCCTCCTCTTATAAAACGGTAGCGGCACGACGCGCGCGCCGTAAGCGGTTCCACGGATATGAACCGCAACCGCCGTACCGGCGGATGCGAATTCCTTTTTCACGAGCGCCGTTGCGATGCTTTTGTTGTCAACCGAGGGTGCCACCGAGCCGCTGCGGATTTCACCGATGCGGCCGCCCTGCGAAAACACTTCATAACCTTCGCGCGCCGGAGCGCGCCCGTCCATGACTAAGCCGACAATGCGATCGAAGGCATCCGCCTCTTTTTGCGTGTCTAGCGCTTCTCTGCCGGTAAAACTTGGTTTCGAAAACTTGACCGCCCAATTGAGCCCCGCTTGGAGCGGCGTGATTTCTTCGGTGAGCTCGTGCCCGTACAGCGGCATGCCCGCCTCCAGCCGCAAGACGTCGCGCGCTCCTAAGCCCGCCGGGATCAGGCCGGCTTGCGCGTTATCGCGCAGGAGCCCGTTCCAGACCTCGGCGGCATCCGAACCGTCGACGAACAGCTCGAAGCCGTCTTCGCCGGTGTAGCCCGTGCGCGCGATGAGCGCGCGCTTGCCGTAGACGCGCCCTTGGGCGCAAAAATAATACTTGAGCGACTCGACATCCACGTCCGTATGCTCTTGAAGCATGGCCGACGACGCGGGACCTTGGATCGCAACGAGCGCATTTTTACCGTGCAGGCTCGTGAGTTTTACGTGCGCGCCGTTTGCTTGCGCGTTCAAATAGGTCCATATTTTATCGGCGTTGCCCGCATTGACCACGAGCAGCCAGCGGGTTTCCAAACGGTAAAAAATGACGTCGTCCAGCGCGCCGCCACGTTCGTTCGTAAAGATGTTGTAGCGCGCTTGGCCGGCCTTCATCGTGCCGACGGCATTGACGGTGAGCGCATCGGCCCACGGCGCGACGTCATCGCCTTCCAGAACGAACTGGGCCATATGCGAAAGATCGAACAAGCCCGCGTGCTTGCGCACGGCTTCGTGCTCTTTGAGGATGCTCGCGTACTGCACCGGCATATCGAAGCCGCCGAACGGGATGAGCCGCGCGCCGAGGCGCACGTGTTCGTCGTACAGGGCCGTCCGGCGCGCGGGTGTCGTTGCGGTCATTTGGCGGGCTTCTCTTGCGGATACGAGTTCAAAAAGTTCAGCGTGGCATGAGCAACGAGCTTCTCGCCGCTGCGCACGTGCACTTCACCGTACACGATGCGCCGCCCAGCCTTGAGCACGGTTGCTTCGGCGATAAGATCGTCGGGCGGAAGGGCAGGCGCCAAGAAGTTGCACTGCAGGGCGGCGGTCGTCGTGTCCTGTTCCGGGCCGAATATGGAGGCGAGCGCAAGATAAAAGCTTGTGTCGCACAAGCTGACGATCGCGCCGCCGTGCACGGCGCCCGTGCCGTTGGAAATCTGCGCGCGATAGGGCATGCGCATGACCGCGGTGCCGTGTCCGACCGAGACCAGATGCAAATCGAGCAGCTCCACAAAGTGCGACTTCTCTTTGTCCCACTGCCGGATCGCAGCGTCTTGATCGATGTTCATATCTTGTTCGCCAGCCGGTCGTACACGCTGCGGAAGTTCAGCGTTCCGAACGCGAGTGCCATCGCGCGTCCCAGACCCGAACCGCCTGCAGTCATGAGAACCGTTTTTCCATCGTAGCGATCGGCGCTCAAAAAACATCCCCCGGCTTTGCCAGCTCGCGCCGCAGGTACCGCGGCAGTGAAAAAATGCGCCGGTGCGTCACGGCGTCGTAGAAGTAGTTCTCGCCCGAAAGCGACGCGCAATACGCGTCGATCGCCGCAGGGTCCAAAGCAGAAACGTCGGCGCTGTCGCTGCAGGCGATGAACGCCCAATCGTTGTCGAACGCGGGAACGTGCGTGTAAAAGGAAACGGCGTGCTTGTAATAAGCCCGCAGCGTGCGCGCCATTTTGGCGTGAAGCGACATGTTGTGAAAGCCTGCGGTGCTGGCTTGCAGCACGTAGACACCGCCCTGCTCCAGCCGCGCCTTGATGCTGCGGAAAACGCTCTCGCAAAACAGCGGATTGCTGGGCGAATCCCCCAGCGGCTCGGTAAGGTCGGAGATGATGACGCCGTACGAATCGCGATCGCCAGCTAAAAATGCGAGCGCATCGCCGACGATCACACGCGCGCGCGGATCCTCGAACGCTCCCGCCGACCACTCCGGCAAGTGCTTTTTGCACAGATCGACGACCTCGCCGTCGATGTCCACCATCGTACAGCGCCGCGTTTGCGGGCAGCGCAGCACCTCGCGCAACGTCGCGCCTTCTCCGCCTCCCAAAATGAGCACGTCCGAGCGGTCGGCGGCCGCAGCCATCGCCGGATGCACGAGCGACTCATGGTAGATCTTTTCGTCGCGTTCGGAGCTTTGCGTGTCGCCGTCAAGGACGAGCATTTTGCCGAAGACCGGCGTCTCGATGACGCCGACGCTTTGAAACGCCGTTCGGCCCGCGTAATAAACGCGGTCGACGGCGTGATGATGCTGTTCCGTCGCAGAGAATTCTTCGACGTACCACTGCCATTGTTCGGTCTTGGGCATAGGGCCGCTAGATTGGCGAGCAGAGGCGGAACGCCTCGCTCACCGTATCGGCACGGGGTTCGCCGCTTTCGCCGGGCGGCTGAGGCCTAGCGCGAGGCCAAACCACCCAACAGAGCAAAGCCTGCGACGGCGGCTTGATCGGTTACTTGGACGCTCATGCCGGAGGACGGCACGGAAGGAATCTGCATGAACGCGAAGCCGCCCACCGGTGCCCGCACGGTGGCTGTGCCGCCGGTATACGGCGCCGCATTAATGCCGCTTAGCGTCAAACTGTGGGAGAACTGATCGGCGTACGTTCCTTTGAGGTTGAGCGTGCCGAAGCTGAAGCGTGCGTCCGATGAAGCGACGCCCAGCGTCCCGGCCGCCATGGCAAGAGCGAAATCACCGAACAGCTGCCCGTAGTTCTCGCCTGTGACCGCTTGGAGGTTCGCGGCGCCCGTCGCGCCGCTCGACTCCATCTCGTGCGTGAATTGATCTCCGAAACGGTCGCGCAAGTATCGCGCAAAGAGGTACGCACCGCCATAACAGCCGCCCGAGCAGTTCACCTGCGCCGTGCTTGCATTGCCGCCCCATCCCGATGGATCGATGCCGCTGAAAGCACTGATCGAATAACTCGAGGGGTCGTTCAGGTAGGCTTGCGCGCGTTGCAGCGCATCGGCCACGTCGAACGGCAAACCTTTGCCGGCGTACATTTGGCTCACGGCAAAATCTTGTGCGAGCATCGAGAGGCCCTCGTTGATATACTGCGCTTCGGTGCCGTTGAACGACGCGCTCGAAGCGCCCGGCGCCAAGATTGCGTGATTTACGAAGTTGATTAAATGCTGCAGTTCGTGCGCGGTCGAACGCACGAGGTCTTCCTGGAGTTCATAGCTCGCGCCGTACGAACTAAACCAGCCCACGAAGATGAACGGCGCCTCGTTCGATTCATAGCCCGCGTTCAAGCAATTCAGCGCGCCCTGCGTCATCAGGTTCGCGGCGGAGAAGTATCCGCCCAACCCGCCCAGCGCCGACGAATCGACGATCATCACGTTGATACGCCGGTCAGCCGGCTCCGCGATATACGCCGGCGCCGTTCCTTGATGCGAACCGCTAGCGGAGCATGATGCGTATTGCGGCTGCATGCCGGGGGCGTTCGAGCCGTAGTCGGGCGAAGCAAAGTGCGCGGTGTCGGACGCGTAGGCGTTCTCGAAGGCCGCCGTCAGTTGCGGAACGTCGGCGCTGAGCGAAGACACGAGCGTGGACTGCACCCAAATGTTGCCGTGCGCGCTTTGCGCCAAAAGCGTCGCGGGAACTTGCACGCTGGCGCGAGACGCATAGCCGCCTTGCTGCACCCAGATCGACGATTTGGCGCCGGGCAGCGCATTGGCACGGACGACGCTTGCCGCCGAAGAGCGCGTCGCGCCCGGCGCCTGAACGCTGCTTGACCCCTGCGCGCGCAGCTTCTCCAACAAAGCGGAGTCGTCGGCCGCGAAGGCCTCCGGAGCGTGTCCATGCGCGGGTTCGAGCACGACGGGCATTCGCGCAGCCCGCACGGCGGTTTGCGTTCCGCCGGCTGAAACGGTCAGGGTGTCCGCCGAAAACTGGCTGCCGGTCTGCATCGCGCCCGACATAACCGCCACAATGGCGGAGGAAGCGCCCTTCACGATCGTTCCGCTGCTCGTCAGCGGGCCGCTGTTCTGCATGAACGCAACGGGCCCGGTTCCCGCTTGAGGCATGATCGCCGCCGCCGGCAGAATCGGTGCGGATGAAGCTCCCGTACCGCCGCCTCCGCACGCAGTAAGCGCGCATCCGGAAATGAAAAAGGCTGCCGCTCGAAAGCGCAAAGCAAAAGTCGTCACGCTTACAGTATCGGCCGGGCTTGAGGGCAAAAGCCGCTTGCCCGCCCTCGTTTTTACAGAAATAAAACGGCCCGTCCATGGACGGGCCGTTTTTGGGTCCTAGAAGTTATCGAAGAGTTAGGCGCAATTCGCCCGGTCTTCCGCTTCGGTCGCGGTCACGACATGCGTGAACGTGCCTCCTTTGGCTTCGATTCCGCGCTTGAACTCCGTCGTCAGCATGTTCTTTGCACCGAGCACACGCGCCGCGTGCTGGCAAGCCATCCAAGGATCGGTGTGATCGCCGCATGTATAAAAATCCATCGCGGCGTAGCCTTTTTCCGGCCAAGTGTGAATCGATAAATGTGACTCCGCCAAAATGACGGTTCCCGAGACGCCCTGGGGTTCGAACCGGTGAAAAGCGCTCTCCATGATCGTCGCTCGCGCTTCGCGCGCGGCCGCGATCATCATGGCGTGGACGGCATCGACGTCCGTGAGTGCTTCCGCGTTACACCCCGACAGTTCGCACACAATGTGCGTTCCGAGTGCCTTCAATTCTTGTTCTTCTCCTCGATTTTCGGGGGAAATCCCACCTCCGGACTCGTCGGCTGGCGCCTGCAGTGCAGTTTCACGTCCCCGACCTATCGGCGAGCTCTTACCGGCGCTTTTCGGTGCGCGTGCGGCTCGCCGCGATGGCGCGTTCGGGCGCGCCTCCCATACCGTGCGCACTCGCAGTAAACGAGCGTGCGGGGTCAATGATAGCCCCTCTGCCCCCCCCTGTAAAGCATTTTCGGGGCAATGTTCGTGCGGAACGTCGCCGCCTAAGCGACGCAACACAACCGTGGCCGCTTGCTGCTTCAATAATAGTGAAGATACGACTTCACTATCTTGACTATTGTAGCCGGCAGGGGTAGCCTTGACGTGTGGCCACCGAACTAAAAATGCCCGTCACCGAAGATTACCGGCACGGCTTTCACGACACGGAAAACTACGTTTTCAAGTCCGACAAGGGCTTGACGCGCGAAATCGTCGCCAACATCAGCGCGATGAAAAACGAGCCCGCGTGGATGCGCGACTTCCGCTTAAAAGCGTATGAGGTCTTCGAATCCAAGCCGATGCCCTCATGGGGCGACACCGCGTTGCTCAGCGAGATCGACTTCTCGGACATTCACTACTTCGTGAAGTCCACCGACAAGACCGAGCGCTCGTGGGCGACGTCCCCGACGATATTAAGCGCACGTTCGACCGCTTGGGCATTCCGGAAGCCGAGCGCAAGTTCTTGTCCGGCGTTTCCGCGCAGTACGAGTCGGAAGTCGTTTATCACAACGTCAGCAAAGAGCTCGACGATCTGGGCGTGCTGTTCTGCGACATGGATACCGCCGTGCGCGAGCACCCGGAAATCGTGCAAAAATATTTAGCGACGATCATCCCGGTAGCCGACAATAAATTCTCTGCGCTTAACTCATCCGTGTGGTCCGGCGGCTCGTTCATCTACGTCCCTCCGGGCGTCGAAGTCAAGATGCCGCTGCAAGCGTACTTCCGCATCAACGCGGAAAATATGGGGCAGTTCGAGCGGACGCTGATCATCGCCGACAAGGGCGCAAAAGTGCACTACATCGAGGGATGCACGGCGCCGAAATTCTCGACCAGCTCGCTGCACAGCGCGGTCGTCGAGCTCATTGCCATGGAAGGCGCGTCGATCCGCTATACGACGATTCAAAATTGGTACCGCAACATCTTCAATCTCGTGACCAAGCGCGCGTACGCGCACAAGAACGCGACGGTTGAGTGGGTCGACGGCAACATCGGCTCCAAGTTAACGATGAAGTACCCCGCGATCTACCTCATGGGCGAGGGCGCGCGCGGCGAAATCCTTTCGATGGCGTTCGCCGGCGAGGGACAGCATCAAGACGCGGGCGCCAAGGTCATTCACGCGGCGCCGAACACCACGTCCGTCGTGACGAACAAATCGGTGAGCGCGCACGGCGGCAAGACGACGTATCGCGGCCTGGTCGAGATCTATCCGGGAGCCACCGGCGCAAAAACACGCGTCAAGTGCGATGCCCTGATCATGGACGCGCAGTCGGCCAGCGACACGAAACCGACGATGAAGATTCACGAGCAGCGTTCGACCGTCGAACACGAAGCCAGCGTAAGCAAAATCGGCGAAGAGCAGCTCTTCTACGCGATGAGCCGCGGCCTGAGCGAAGCCGACGCCACGGCGATGATCGTCAACGGCTTCTTCGACTTCTTCGTGAAGGAGCTGCCGATGGAGTATGCCGTGGAACTCAACCGTCTGGTTAAAATGGAAATGGAAGGTTCCGTCGGCTAACCGTGCGCGGCGCGCATTCATTCTGTAGAAGTCCCAGGGGCAGAAACGTCAAGAAGCCTGAGCGATCGGACTCATGAACGCCGACACCTCCTTACTAGGCAATTCGATCCGCCATACCGGTCAGGAAGATTACGGGCTGATCGTCTAGTCGCGCGCTTCTGGATATAGGTTCATTAATGAAAATCGCTACATTCAATGTGAATGGAGTCAATGGCCGTTTGCCGGTGCTGCTCGAATGGCTCGCTCGCTCAAAGCCGGACGTTGCGTGCCTTCAGGAATTAAAGGCACCCCAAGAAAGATTTCCCAAGGACGCTCTATGCGACGCGGGATATGGTGCGATCTGGCTCGGGCAGAAAAGCTGGAACGGTGTTGCCATTTTAGCGCGCGGCGAGACGCCGCAAGAGACGCAGCGCGGCTTGCCGGACGAGCCTGATCCGGGACAGTCCCGCTACATCGAGGCTTTAGTACACGGCATAATCATCGGGTGCCTGTACGTCCCGAATGGCAACCCGGCACCCAGCGTGAAGTTCGACTATAAGCTAGCGTGGTTCAATGCACTAGCGAAGTATACGGCCAACCTTCTAGCGCAAGATGTGCCGGTCGTCCTCGCTGGAGATTTCAATGTCATGCCGACGGAGCTGGATGTCTACAAGCCCGATAGTTGGCGCGACGACGCGCTCTTCCGCCCGGAAGTTCGCGAGGCGTTTCATCGGCTCACCGGGCAGGGCTGGACCGATGCTCTGCGAAGCGTTTATCCAAATGAGCGGATCTACACGTTTTGGGATTATTTTCGCAATGCGTTCGGCCGTGACGCCGGCCTCCGCATTGACCACCTGCTCTTGAGTCGGAGGCTTGACACGCGTCTGCTAGCAGCGGGCGTTGATCGGGACGTGCGTGCCAAAGAAAAAACCAGTGACCATGCACCCACATGGATTGAATTGTTAGACACGGACAACGAATCTCTGGCCCGATAACTATAGCGTCTCGATGAAGCCGTTCTCGCCGCGACCATGCATGTGCTCGCCTTGACGTCGCACACCGAACGCGGTGCGCGTAGCGCGGACCTCGAACAGACCGCTACGGCACTCCAACGAGGAAGTCAGACTCGCGCGCGTCCGTCCGAAGCACCGTTCCCGCTGGGCCGCATTCGACTGCACGTTACGGGCAGCGTAGCGGCGATGTGACTGCCCAGGCCCGGAATGCGATCAACGGAGAGGTCCTGTGCCAGTGCAGACACGAGAAACAGGCCTCGGCCGTTCTCCGACCACAGATCGAGCGGCAGATTTGGTTCAAGATCAAAGCCGCTGCCCCGGTCGATCAAGTGCAGGACGAGCGATTCTCCCCGAAACTCTAGGGTCACGCTCAATGGGCCAGGAGCGTGACGCACAGCGTTCCCGACGAGCTCAGAGAAGAGCAGTCCGCAGGTCATGAGGTCGTCTTCCGTGGGCGCACACCGTCCCCGGATGGTCTCGTAATATTGCTCGCGCATCGCGTAGGCGGCCCGCGCGTCGGACGCTTCGAACTGCCAACGCAACTCTGCCGGTCCGAAGCGCACGACCAGAATCGCAATGTCGTCGCGGGGCGCTTGCCTCCCGATCGCGCGCTCTGCGAACTCCGCCGGGTTCGCCGCGTGCACGAATGCGTCGGACGATATGACGGCCTTCAATATCTCCTCCCCAATCAACGCATCGCGGGAGACTTCTATCAGACCATCGGTGTAGAGCGCCAGCATGCTGCCGTCGGGACATACGATTTCATGTGCCTCGAACACTGCGCGCTTGAATGCGCCGAGCGGCGGCGACGGCGATTCCAACGCTGCAATGCTGCCGTCGGGCAGACGAAGCAGCGGCGGTGCATGGCCCGCTGAAACGTACCGCAGGCGCCCTGTCTGGGGGCTAATAACACCGACAAATGCGCTCGCGAGGCCGTCGTCGTGCTCCGCCATCAACAAGCGATTGCACTTCTCGACAATGTCCGTCGGCTCGCCAGTGTCTACGGCGGCGAACCTGATCGCGTGGCGCATCACCACCATGAGCCGGGCGGCTTGGATGCCCTTACCGGTCACGTCGCCGATGGTGACGACAATTTCACCGTTGTCCTTCTCGAATGCGTCGTACCAGTCGCCCCCCACGTCGGCTTCCGTCGAGCCCGGACGGTAGTGCGCCGTCATGTCGATGTTTGAACGACTGGGAAAGTCGCGCGGCAAGAATGAGCGTTGCAGCGTTTCAGCCACATACTGTTCGCGGTGGAACTGCTTCGCGTTCGCGACGGCCAGCCCGGCGCGGCGGCCCAACTCAATCGCGAACGAGAGATCTGCCGTATCGAACTCTTTTTCCGAGCCGGTCCGCACGAACGTCAGCGCACCGAAAATTTGGTTTTGCGCGGTGACCGGAACGACGATCTTCGAGCGGTACGCGAATCGGCGCATGTACTGTTCGTGCTGGCGGGACGCTGCGTGACTTAGCAGCGTCTCTTCGTCAATGTGCGGTAAGAAAAACGGTATGCCCGTGCGGGTTACCCTGACTACCGGATGAACCCCGAACTCCTCGACGTATAAAATCGACGCAACACTGGCAAGTGCATCCTGCAGCGCCGGATCTCGGTGGGCCGCCGCGGTAACGAAAAGGCGCTCGGAACGTTCGTCCAGGAGATCGAACAAGCACAAATCCGAAAAGGACTCCACTGCGAGCCGCGCCACGTTGTTGAGTGTTTCGGCGACGTCCAACGACTGATGGAAAATCTCGCCGGCTCGCACGAGGAAGGCGAGCCGCTGCTGGTCGCGGTTTTCGGTGGGAATGGCCAATGAACGTCCTCGCATCCGCTTATCGCCCTAACGCTGTCCGCTGCATCTGCGTTCGAGCAACTCCATT
>JBHEMM010000003.1:0-12168 GCA_046262595.1 Vulcanimicrobiaceae bacterium | reverse complement strand
CGAACGCCTGGCGCCGCAAACGACGATGTCCTTCTCGTTGCGCGCTCGCACAACCGCGTTCCCTCCGACTATAAAGACGCAAGCGTCTCTTCTGGAAATGCCTGCGCGCGGCTGGCGGGCGGTTTGCGGCCTCCGCGGCCATGACATACACCGTTGCCGGCAGAGACAGCTCGGCGCTCGAGCGCGTAGCGGCTTCAGCAATCGAGTCGGATGTTTCGGTCGCTCCACGCGGCGCGGATGCAGCGTCTCGCGCCGAGCCGAAACGGGTCCTCAATCTGATGCGCCGAACGCCTTTCGCATGGCGCATGCTCCCGCAGCCCGCATCAGCGAAATACCTCAAGGCCGCACGAAACGCGTCGTCGTGGACGGCATTGAAGTGCTGCTCTGCAACGGCGGCGGAACGATCTACGCGGTCGAGGACGTCTGCACGCACGACGGCGCGCCGCTGGACCAGGGCGAACTCGAAGGCTGCCGCATCGTCTGCCCGCGCCACGGCGCGAATTTCGACGTGCGCACCGGCGAAGCGCTGACGCTGCCGGCCATCTTGCCGCTTCCAACCTACCGCGTGCGGGTCGAAAACGGCGAGATTTTTGTCGAGACTTAAGCGCCTGTGCGCGCTTTGCGCGCTTTCCATCCTGCTTACCGTTGCGTCGTACGCTGCCAATGCGCAGGCCGGCCTGCACGCGGTTGCGCGCACGGCGGGCACGATTCGCGTGAATGGATTGACGGCACCGGTGCGGATCGTGCGCGATGCGCGATCGGTTCCGCACATCATCGCAAGCAGCGATCGCGACCTGTACTTCGCGCAGGGATATGCCGAAGCGTCGGACCGGCTGTTTCAGATGGACTTGATGCGACGCTTCGTACGCGGCACGCTTGCGGAGGTGTTGGGAAGCGCCGCATTGCCGGAAGACGAGCATGCGCGCATCGTACCGATTGCGGACGTCGTACGCAGCGAGTGGGCCCGTCTGCCCAAGCGCCAGCGTGTGCACCTCCAGGCATTTGCCGACGGCGCGAACGAGGCGATGCGTACGCAGCCGCTGCCCGCCGAATTTCGCTTGCTGCTTTACAAGCCGCAGCCGTGGACGCCGCAGGATTCGCTTGTCACCGGATTTTCGACCGTGCTCGATCTCATCGATCGCTGGGACGACGTCGTGCGGCGCGATACGGTGCTGCGCGAGCTCGGCCCGCAGATGCAGCGCGATCTGTATGCGCCGACCGATCCGCAATACGACGCTCCGGTTACCGCCGGGGGCATCGCCGCAGTGCCGCGCCTGCACGACCGCACCGCCTCGGGGGCGGTGCAACTCAAAGCTGTTGCAAGCGCAGACCAAGACGCGCGTGAGGCAAGCAATGAATGGGCGGTGGGCGGCGGACGTTCGACGAACGGCCAGGCGCTGCTTGCGAATGATCCGCATCTGCGCCTGAGCATTCCGGGCGTATGGTATCTGGTCGAGCTGCGCAGCCCCCGCACGCACGCCGCCGGCGCGACGCTTGCCGGCGTTCCCGGCGTCGTGCTCGGACACAACGAGCGCATCGCTTGGGGCGCGACGAACGGCACGGTGGTCACCGAAGTCGTCTACGAAGCCGATCTGCGGCATGCGGTGCGCCGCGAAGAAACGTTTCACGTGCGGTTCGCAAAAGATGTGCGGCGCGCGTATCTCTCAACGGCGCGCGGCTTTGCGATCGACGGACGGCACGTCGTTGATTGGAACGCGGTGCGGCTTGCATCGAGTCCGCTCGCCGCGTTTGCCGCACTGAACGACGCGGGCAGCATCGCGCAAGGGATGCAAGCGCTGCGCCTCTATCCCGGACCGCCGCAAAATTTCGTGCTCGCTTCCACGGACGGAACGGCGGCGTATCATCTTGCGGGGCTGGTTCCCGACGATCCGTCATGGGGTTTGCGTGTGCACGCACGAAGCGATCCGCTGTACGGCTTTGTCCCTTTTGATCGCCTGCCCCATGTGGACGCCGCGCGCGATGCGGCCGTGTTCACGGCGAACAACCGGCCGTACGGCGCGGGGTATCCCTTGCGGCTTTCCGCCAACTTTTCGCCGCCGTATCGCGCCAAACGCATTGCGGAACTTTTGGCCGGCGCGCGAGCGCACGATGCGGCGGCCTTCTTCGCGATGCAGTCAGACACGCTCTCGCTGCCTGAACGCGAACTTGCGGCCGATTTGCTTGCGGCAATCCGCCGCAAAGGCGTTGCGAACGATCCGGCGCTTTTGCCGTACGTTCGGGAACTGCGCGGCTGGAACGGGCGGTTCGAGCGCACGTCGCGCGCCGCTACGCTGATGTACGCGTTCCGGCGCCTGGCCGCCTCGGATCTTGCCTCGTACAACGCCGGCGGTGCGTACGGCGGTTACATCGCCAGCGCGCAGAATGCGGACCTCATCTTGCTGCTGCGTGTTCTGCGCGAGCGGCCCAAAGGCTGGTGGCCCGCGAGCGACTACGACGATTTCCTTTTAAGCACACTGCGCAGAGCCATCGGGCGCGATGCAGCGGCGCTGCTGCAGCCGTGGAGCACCGCGGGCGCCGTTGAAGTGAAGCATCCGCTGGCGCCGCTGGGTTTGAACTTTTTGAACGGCGGCGCACTGCCGGGCGATGGCGATGCTTTCGCCCTCCACGTGCTTACGCCGAGCCCCCACTCGCAGAGCTTTCGCGCCGTCTGGGATACGGGAGATTGGGACGCCGGCGGCATCATCTTGCCAAGCGGAGAATCCGGCGAGCCGGGCTCGGGCCATTATAATGATGAGCGCGCCGCGTGGACAGGCGACCAGCTCCAGCCTCTGCCGTTCACCAGGGGGGCGGTCCAGGCAGCCGCTCGCGAAACACTCACGCTCACGCCGTGAAGGAGATGGCCGGGCTGCCTAAGCCGCCCAACGGCGTTGACACACCCTTAGGCGCTCTGATAAAGTTCCAAAGTTATGTACGCGATTATCGAAACCGGCGGCAAGCAGTATAAGGTCGCCGAGGGCGATGTCATTAAAACCGACCTGCTCGAGAGCGAAGTCGGCTCCGACGTCACGTTCGACCGCGTTATCCTGGCTAGCGGCGGCGGCGACGCGGTCAGCGTCGGCGCGCCCCTGGTGAACGGCGCAAGCGTCACCGGCACCGTGCTGCGGCAAGACAAAGACAAGAAGATCCTCGTCTTCAAGTACAAGCCGAAGAAGCGCGTGCGCAAATTGACCGGTCACCGTCAGCGTTTCGCCGAAATCAAGATCACGAAGATCCAGCTGCCGTAAGGGCTGCCTTGCTCGAGGTCGTTTTCCGAAGGGACAGCCACAATCGGCTGTCTTCTATTTTTGCCGGGGGCCATGTCGAGCTTCCGCAGACCAGCAGCGATGAGTATTCGCTGGTGTGTGCTGCAGTTTCGGGTATTCTTCAAGCGGCGCGCTTAGGGCTCGAGGCGCATGCGAAATTGCCGTTGGACGTGCGCCAAGAACCCGGCGAACTCTCGATGCGCTGGCCGCCGAGCGCGCGCGGCGACGAACGGGTAATTGCGATCGTCGAAACCGCCCGTCTCGCGGTCGAGCAGATCGCCTCGCAGTATCCCGGGCACGTGTCCTCGCGAAACGCGGTCGAAACGTAACAACCGGGTAAGAGGGACGGTAAACGAGAAACGGAGGCTTCTTATGTCGGAAACATCTTCATCGTCGTCCTCGCCCTCTGAAACGTGGACGGCGGCCAACGGTTATCAAGGCACCTATGCGGAGAACGCGCGAGTGAGTTACGAAAACACGGAAAACAGCGGCAGCGGCGAGGCGGGCAAGGCGCTCTTAGTCGGCGTGCTCGGCGGATTGATTTCGGCGGCGGGATATTTAGTGTATCAGCGGCTTCCGAACGACCAAAAAGAGAAACTGCAAGGTCAGGCGCGCACGCTGCTGCAGCAGCGCATCAACGACATCCGGCAGAACTTTAACATTTAGCTCTCTTCCGATCCGGCAATCGTTTCGAGCTCTTCGGGCGCGGGCGCCGGCGTAACGGGCGGCCGCGGTTCGTTCAGATCCGCGGCCCGCTCCATTTCGCGCACGAAGGATTGGGAGGTGTTCTGCACCTCGCGCATCGCGCGGCCGGCTTGGCGAACGATCTTCGGCAGCCGTTCCTCGCCGAACACGAGCAGCGCCAGCACGCCAAGAATCGCCATATCCGGTAATGAGAGCATCAGCTGCGGCCGTACGTCATGTGGGCAGGGCCCTCCTCCGGCCCCGTGCAAGGTTGGTCGCCTTGAAGATCATCTACACGAGAGGCAACCGTACTGAAACGCTCGCCTCGCTTGCGACGCTGCGCAAAATACTGGGCAGGTTCGTCGCTCATCGCGTCTTCTACGAAGTGTCGAGCCGGAACAAGCGCGGGCACGAATTTTTCTCCGCGAAAAATGTCTTCGTCGTCGGCGCGATCGAAGTGGTCAACCGCGACTATCTGACGATCACGATTTTCGATGCGAACTCGCAAAGCCACTCGATCGAAATATTGAACCCGGCGACCATGCGCATCTACGACGAGATGCCGGGAAAAGGTTTCGCCGTATCGTTCATCAGCGACTCCGAAGGCGGCGTGGAATCGCGCTGCTACATTCGCGATGAGGGCGAAGACGGCGAAGGCAGCCTCAAGCAATCGGCGCTCGAGAAGATCACGTTGCCGCAATTGTTCGAATATCTCGAAGAGATAACGGCCGCCGATTTAGTCAAGTAGCGCTACGGCACGGCGTCCCCCAGGACGCCGGGCTGCACGCGGATTGCCGCTAAAATCCCCGGTGAGTGAACCGCGTCCGCGGCAATTCCCAGCGCCAGTTCGCGCGGGTCGTACCGCCCGTTCACGCGCTTCGCGCCCTCCACGAAGACGTTGAGCGCCTCTCTGCTTAGCCACATGCTCGTGCGGCCGTCGGGAGTTTTGAACGCGAGCGTGTTGTAGCGCGTCATCGCCGCAGTTTCGCCCGGCAGAAACTCGTCGATCGCCCGCAGGCTGCCGAAATTGTTTTCCACGTCTGCGGCGAGCAGCTTCTGTTTAAAGATGACGCGGCCGATGGCGGGGCCGAGCGAGGGCTCTTCGAGCAGCGCGAGGAGAAGAACGCGCGGCGTAATAAACGGCTCGCCGAGTTCGATCGCTATCTTTGCGGCAAGACGCATCGTTTGAAGCAGCTCGTCCGAGAGCGGAAGATTTTCGGCGTCCGGCATCAGACGATGCTTTGTCGTCACGGGGTTGAAACACTCTCCATGCTCGCGATCGACATTCTCACGTTGTTTCCGGAGGTTTTCGCTCCGTTCGTCGGCCTTTCGATCGTTGGGCGGGCCGTGGAAGCCCGGCTCGTCGATATACGCTACCGCCATATTCTCGACGCGCTCAGCGGTAGCGAACGTGCCGACGACGTCCCGTTCGGCGGCGGCCCCGGCATGGTGCTGCGCATCGAGCCGCTCGCGCGCATTCTCGACAACCTTCCCGCTTCTCCCCTTGCAAGCACGCTCATCGCCGTTCCCACGCCCAGCGGCAAGCCGTTTACCCAGTCCGACGCGCGCCGTTTCTCCAGCCTCTCGCACTTGATCTTCGTGTGCGGACATTACGAGGGCATCGACGACCGGCTGGGCCGGCTGTATCCGGTCGAGGAATTTTCGTTGGGCGACTTCGTGCTCACCGGCGGCGAGCTGCCGGCGCTCGCCATGATGGATGCTACCGTCCGCCTGCTTGCCGGCGCCATTCGTCCGGAATCGCTTGATGACGAGTCGTTCAGTGCCGGCACGCTAGACTATCCCAGCTACACCCGCCCAGCCACGTTCCGCGGCGTTTCCGTGCCCGAGGTGCTGCTTTCGGGAAACCACGAGGCGATCGCCGCCTGGCGGCGGGAGCAAAGCCGGGTTCGTACGCGCGCGCGGCGCCCTGACCTGGAGAGTTCTTAGCCTTGAAAGCGCCGGGGCGCCGTGGTATTATGCCAAGGTTGCCGTGGGGACACCCTCACCGGCCTTCTTTGTTTCGCGCACCTATTGAAGAGAACGGCAGTCATGAACGTCATCGATGTTTTGAGTAACGAACAGCGTAAAGAGAGCGTCCCCGAGTTCCGCCCAGGTGACACCGTCAAGGTGTATTCCAAGGTGGTGGAAGGCGGCAAAGAGCGCACCCAGATGTTCGAAGGCGTGGTGACGGTTCGCAAAGGCGGCGGCGCGCAAGAATCGGTAACGGTCCGCCGCGTGGCGCACGGCGTGGGCGTCGAGAAGACGTTCCTGCTGCACAGCCCGCGCGTGGAACGGGTCGAAGTGAGCAAACGCGGTATCGTGCGCCGCAGCCGGTTGTACTATTTAACGGAGAAAATCGGCAAGGCCGCGCGGATCAAAGAGAAAAAACCTGCCCGCTAGCCTAGCCATCTCTCCTCTACAACTTCTCGGACTCATCGGCGTTTTCGCGCTTGCGCGCGTTGCCTTAAGCTTCAGACCCGTCGCAGCGGCGAGCGGCGCGCCTTCGGCCGCCGCCATCGTGCGCGAATATCTTGACGCGTTCATCGTCGCCGGCCTGGCCGCGCTGTTTTTGATCACGTTCGTTATCCGCACGTTTTACATACCGTCAGATTCGATGATGCCGACGCTGCACGAACGGGACGTTCTGCTGGTCAACGAGTTTGCATACCGTTTCGGCGGCCCGCATCGCGGCGACATCGTCGTCTTCACGCCGCCGATTCCCTCGAGCAGCAGCTTCATCAAACGCGTCATAGCGGTGCCGGGCGACCGTTTGCGCATCGAAGGCGGCGGCGTCTATGTGAACGGCAGGCGTTTGCGTGAGCCGTACATTGCGCAGCCGGCGCAATACCGCCTCGCCGTCAAAGACTACGGCATTTACGTCGACAACGGCCTGGGCATGGAACAGCTTTTTCCCGAAGAAGCCAACGTGCCGCCAAAAAGGTTTTGGCAGGCGCCCGACCGGGTGCCCAACGGTTATTACTTTATGATGGGCGATAACCGCAACAACTCCGAGGATTCACACGTGTGGGGCTTCGCGCAGCTGCACGGACGTTTTTCATCTGGTCCGCTTGCAAAAAGCGCCACGGTCGCCTCGTTCACCGGACGCGCGTTTTTGCTCATGTGGCCGTTCGAGCGCCTGAGGATTTTGAACTAGCATGGGGTTTTCGATCTCGCCGACCGTGCTCATCGCGATCGTCGGCATCTTTTTGGTCGCGCGGATCGCGCTCAGCGCGCGAATGGTGGCAGCCGGCCCCTCGAAGCGCTCCTCCCACATCGCGCGTGAGTATTTGGACCCGGTGATCTATGCCGGGTTCGCCGCGTTCCTGCTCATCACGTTCGTCGCGCGGACGTACTACATTCCGTCGGAGTCGATGCTGCCGACACTGCAAGTGGGCGATGTGCTGCTCGTGAACAAATTCGAATACCGCTTTCACGCGCCTTCGCGCGGCGACATCGTCGTTTTCCCGCCGCCTATTCCCTCCACCGACGACTTCATCAAGCGCGTCATCGGCAGGCCGGGCGACAAGCTGCGCATTTACGGCGGAATCGTGTATGTCAACGGTCAGCCGCTGCACGAAGGCTATATTGCGCAGGCGCCCGCCTACAATCTCGTTATCCGCAACTACGGAATCTACGTCGATACGGGAGCCGGCTACGATCGCATCCCCGCCTCGTTGGGCAACATACCGCCGCGTTCGCAGTGGCCCGCGCCCGACCGGATTCCCAAAAACTGCTATTTCATGATGGGCGATAACCGCAACGACTCCGAGGACTCGCACATCTGGGGATTCGCGCAGACGACCGGTCCTTTTGCCACCGGGCCTATCGCCGGAAAAGCGGCCCACTTCACGGGCCATGCGTTCGTTATTTTTTGGCCCTTTTCGCACGCAAAGATTATTTAACGGCCCGGGGGGCAGGCAAAACGGCGTCGAAGCGTTGCATCCGTGCTCCGGCAAATGCATTGGCGCTCCGTCTTTAGCGCAACGCTGCAGCTCGCGGCGCTCGGTGCGTTAGCGCTCGCGTTTTTCATGCGCACCCCGCAGGTGTCCGGCCTGTCCATGGCTCCCCACATCGCGCCGGGCGAGATTGTCTTAATCAATACGATGGCCTACCGCCTCGGTAAACCCTCGCGAGGCGACATCATCGCGTTCCGCCATGAAACGCCGGCGCCCGAAACGTTTATCAAGCGCATCGTCGGCCTGCCGGGGGATCGCGTCCGCATTTTAAACGGCCGCGTTTACGTGAATGCGCGCACGCTCGCCGAAGACTACGTGCGCTTCGGCGACCGCCGGTCGTTTCCCGAAGTTCGCGTGCCGCAAGGTGCGCTTTACGTGCTTGGCGATAACCGCGCCGACAGCGAGGACTCGCGGTTCTTCGGAGTCGTTCCCGAGAACGCGGTGCTGGGGAAAGTGCTCGCCGGCATTTGGCCCGCCGGACACCTCGGCGCGCTATGACCGAGGGAGTTAAGACCGACCGCGAGTTCGAGCAAACCGTCCAGTGGTATCCCGGGCACATGGTCGCCGCCATGCGGCGGATGGACGATTACATGAAACTGATCGATATCGTGATCGAAGTCGTCGACGCGCGCGTACCGCAGATCGGCGCTAATCCGATGCTCGATCACCTGGCCGGAAAACGGCCCCGCTTGTTGGTGCTCAGCCGGGAAGACATCGCCGACCCCGTTCAGACCGGCCGCTGGGTGGAGTTTTTTCAAACCAAACGCAGAAAGGCCGTGGCCGTCAACGCGATGGAGCAAGGCAGCGTGAGCCGTGCAAATTACTATCTGGGCCAGATCGCTTCGCAGACCAAAGCGACGCAGCGCGCGATGGTCGTCGGCGTGCCGAACTCGGGCAAGTCCTCGGTTATCAATGCCTTGCTGCGGCGCTCGGTCGCGCGCGCAGAAGATCGCGCCGGCGTCACGCGCCAGCTGCAGTGGTTTCGCGTGAGCCCGAACCTGGAGCTCATGGACACCCCGGGCATCCTGGTGCCGAAGATCTCTTCTCCCGATGCACAGTGGAAACTGGCGATGGCAGGGGCGGTGCCGCGCGAACGCTACGACCCGGAAGACGTCGTCGCCCGCTTTCACCGCTGGCTCACCGAAGTGAGCAAGAACCGCACACGCGTTCCGGATCTAGAAGCGTTCGCTGCTTCGCGCGGCTTCAAGCGCAAAGGCGGCGAGACCAACCTTCACAACGCGGCACAATCGTACCTCAAAGATTTTAACGACGGCAAATTCGGACGCATCACCCTGGAACCGGCACCGCACGATGACACCGAAAGCGCGTAAGCAAAAGAACGCGAACGAACGCGAACGCCGTCGGTTGCACCGGATCCACGCGTTCGAGAACGCTGCGCGGGAGAAAGGTTTCATCTACGTCGGCGGCATCGACGAAGTGGGCCGCGGTCCGCTCGCGGGGCCCGTGGTTGCCGCTTGCGTCGTCGCGTGCGAACCGCTGATGATCAAAGGCCTGAACGACTCCAAACAAGTGCTTCCGGAGTTGCGCGTGCAGATCGCGCACGAGATCAAAGCGCGCTGTTCCGCATGGAGCATCGGGCAGGCCAGCGTCGCGGAGATAGACCGCCTGAACATTTATTGGGCCAGCGTGCTCGCGATGGAACGCGCCATTGCGGCGCTCACGGCGCCGCCCGAGTACCTTATAACGGATGCGGTGCGCATCAAGTCGTTTACCGGCCCGCAGGAACCGCTCATCCGCGGCGACGCGCGCAGCGCGGTCGTCGCCGCCGCATCCATCGTCGCTAAGGTGTTCCGGGACGCGCTGCTGGTGGAGATGCATGAGGCGGATCCGCGCTACGGCTTTGCCGATCACAAAGGTTACGCTACGCCCGAGCATATCCGTGCGCTCAAGGAACACGGCGCCTCGCCGCATCACCGCTCGGGCTTCTGGCGCGTGCGCGAAGCGCAGATGGCTTTCCACCTGCCCTTGCCGGAGAGCGCGGTTGCCGCACTCTAACGGCTTTAAAGGTGCGCACGGCGAAGACCGTGCGGCAATGTTTCTTGCTGGAGCCGGCTACCGTATCGTCAGCCGCAACGTTCGCCTGCCCGGCGGTGAGATCGATTTGGTCTGCCAGGACGGTCCGACGATCGTGTTCGTCGAGGTCAAGGCCCGCTCGAACCGCCGCTTCGGCAGCGCACTTTCGGCGGTCGACGCGAAGAAACGCCGCACGTTGCGCAGGCTCGCTGCGGACTACGTGCAAATTGTTGCGCCGAACGCGCCGATCCGCTTCGACGTGGTCGCCATGGACGGCGACCGCTTAACGCTTCACAGAAACGCCTTCTAAAGCATGGATACGTTTCTCGGCCGCACGCTCGGCACACGTTACGAAATTCAAGAGCTCATCGGCCGGGGCGGTACCGCGGACACCTATCGCGCACAGGACAAACTGCTCGATCGCGACGTTGCGGTGAAAGTGCTCATTGACCGTTCGGACGACGTGAATAACCGTTTCCTGCGTGAAGCGCAGGCGATGGCGCAGCTCAACCATCCGAACATCGTTCAAGTGTTCGATGTGGGACAGGAATCGGGTATCTCGTATATCGTCATGGAGCTCGTGCGCGGAAAAACGCTGCGCGATTTGGAAGGCGGCTCGCTTTCGTATCGCCAGGCGCTTGCGTTCCTGATCGAGATGCTCGAAGCGCTTTCTTACGCGCACGAAGCGGGAACGATTCACCGCGACATCAAGCCGTCGAACGTGATGACGGACGAGGAAGGCAAACACGTAAAAGTGATGGACTTCGGATTGGCGCGCCGCACGAGCGACATGACGCAAACCACGCGCACGGGCCAGATCGTCGGAACGATCGGGTACCTGGCTCCGGAGCGCTTCCTGAGCAAGCCGGCCGACGTTCGCAGCGACCTTTACTCCGTCGGGGTCGTGATGTACGAGATATTCACCGGCACCGTCCCGTTCCGCAACGATAAAGATGATTTGGTGGCGACCATCTTCTCGCACGTGCACGACGCGCCGACTCCGCCGCACGAGATCAACCGGAACATTCCCGAATCGCTCGAGCGCGTGATCATGCATTCGATCGACAAGGAGCCCGCGAAGCGCTACCAGACCGCGCGCGATTTCATCAACGATCTCAACGTGCTGCTTTCGCCGACGCCTGCGGCAAAGAAAGCGCGCAGTGAACGCCGCACCGAAACCGTCCCCGAGACCGAACTGCGGCGCGCGCTCGATCGCGCGCTCGCACCGGCGCGGAGCCGCAACGACGCGTACGAAGCGGTACTCAAAGGGATGCTTGCCACCCGCCGGCGCAAATACGACGAAGCGAAAATCCAGTTCGTGAGCGCACTGGAAGAACTGCTGGTGGCGGATAACCGTCTGGAACACGCGAAAACGGCGCTTAAGTACGGCACGATGATTCTGCAGAAGGCCTCCGACGGATTGCGGGAGCGCGACGAACTCCGCGACGGCGTACATAAGCTCAACGAAGCGCTCGAAGTCTTCCGCGATTACGATCTCGCCGAGCAGATGAGCGAGACCGAGTACTTAATTAATGCGTTGGAGCGGACTGCAATAGGCTACTAGCCGCGCATGCAGAGCCAACAGCAGCAAGAACTCCGCCGTTCCGTCACGCCCTGGGGCTCGTATTCTTGGGGCTATGCCGACGTCGGAGCCGACATCTTTGTCGCGTTGGGCCTGGTTTTCGGCGTGGCGGGCGGCGCATCGAACGTCGCGTTCCTTTTCGCGGGTCTGGTGTACGTATGCGTCGGTTTGGCGTACACGGAACTGGCGGCGGCATACCCCGTGGCGGGCGGCGGGCAGTATTTCGTGATGCGCGGCTTGGGCGATTTCTGGGGGTTTGTCGCGGGTTGGGCGGTGCTGCTCGACTTCACAATCGATATCACCCTGTTTTCATGGGGCTGCGTCGGTTATCTGAGCCATCTTCCAATCCTGCAGATGCTCGATGCAAGCATTCATCCGCTCCTGCATTTTTGGGTCGTCCTAGCGTTTATCGGCGCTCTGGCTCTGCTGAATATCGTTGGCGTGCGGGAGAGCACCGCGTTCAACGGATTGGTCAGCGCTGCGGACGTCGTGAGCGAATGCTCGATTCTCTTCTTCGGCTTTCTATTCGCGTTCCGGCCCGACTTGCTCGTGCACAGCATGCAAATCGGCTGGCCGAATTCGTTTCAGCTGATGAACGGCATCTCGCTTGCCATCATCTCCTTCGTCGGTCTCGAATCGATCTCGCATG
>JBHEMM010000002.1:28403-96298 GCA_046262595.1 Vulcanimicrobiaceae bacterium | reverse complement strand
GCGTTGCCGGTGGTGGGGGTGTTGCGGGCGGCTTTGGCGTTGCGGGCGGCTTTGGCGTTTTGAGCGATTTTGGTGTGGGAGTTGCTGCGGGTTTTGCCGACGGTTTAGCGGTAGAGGCTGGAACCGGGGTCGCAATGGCGATGTTCCTGCGCGGAGGAGGCTGAGGAACGGCTCCGCCGCCGCAGCCTTGCGTGCATAAAAGTGTACCAAGCGCCAGTGTGAGCGCCACAGGACGAGTAGAAAGCAAAAAACCCTCCGCGCCAACAAGAAGTGCTGATGTTGCCTACGCGCCCCGGCTCGTTGTCCCTCGGTTCCGTGCGCCCGCTCATCTGGCCAGCACCCTCCAGAGCCAACGCTTGCCTGGGGGGCGCATTCAGGCCGGTAATCCGGCTAAGAACACGCCGAGAGGTGTGCTTCGCATGCGACATGTGGACGGCATCGGGCTAACTGTGGGGCTTTGGCGTCGGGCTCGGGCTCGGGCTGGGCGCTGAGCCCTTCTTCGATGAGGAAACGTGTTGCCGCCAGCGGACATCGTACTGCAGGGTAATGGTGCGCGGCGAAAGGGGAGTGGTGGCGTAGGCAAACGATCCGCCGCCGACGACGGGAATGGCGTTCACTGCTTGATACGTCGTGAACAGTCCGGTATGTGAGCCGAAAATATTGCCGACCAACACCTGCAACGAGCCCCGCTGGCCGTGCAGCACGAGGCCGGCGTTGTAGATCGTGTACGCGGGAAGATTGCCGCCGTTGTTTGCCGATGTAAACTGCGCATCGGCCAGCCACTCCAGCGACGATTTCGCGAGAACTCCATCGACGATCAGCCCCGACGTGTGCAACGGGTGGTGCGGCAGCTGCGTGCCAATCGCGTATAAACTACCCGGCAATGTGAGCCGGGAGTCGATCGTCGTTAAATAGGTATTCGTCATCGCATAGCTCGGATAGAGCAAAACGTTACGGCCAAGCGCGATCTGTCCGCTTACCGTAAACCCCTGACTAAGCCGGCCGAGTCCGCTCGCTAATTCGGTGACGAACACGCGCGAAGCATCGAACGGTATGTTTCCGCAAATGGTGGGCTGCGACCACACTTGTTGCAGCTGCGTTAGGTATGCTGCCGGTCCGTTGGGGAAATCGCTCGACGGTACGCCGTCAAACGGCACGGCGAGCCGCATGGTCTGCCCGAATTGATTGTTATGGTACGCATCCAGGCTCACAAAGCCGCCTTTAAAATTATGCTTCCAACCGATGTCGTACGATACCGATGTCTGATGTGTCGACTCGTCGCTCGGACCGCTTACAAACACCGATTTGTTGTAGCAGTCGATGTCGGCACTCGCGGGATCGCCAAGAGGAGCGGGGTACGTGTTGCCCGGAAATGAACTTCCAAGACCGACACTTACGCTATAGGCATCGACTGTTTTGGGCTGCCAGGTCACTTGATTGTAGAACTCTTGCGAGGCGCCGATGCCCGTTCCGTTTGAGCGCGATACCGTGGAGGTCAGCGCGAGTTTGTCGTTAGACTTCACATGGTCGCTTGCATAAATGCTTGAGTACCGGTCGAATCGGCTGCCGCTGAGCGTCTGCGACCCGTTGTAGGACGACGCATACGCCGTGCGATTCACCGACGTATATGCGCCTGCGGATATCGTGTGGCGGCGCGCGGACGAGCTCGCGTAAATGCCAAGGTTCGACCATAGCGCCGAATTGGACCCGTTGTATGGCGTTAGCATACCATTCACGGAACGGTTCGGCTCGTCGTCGATAGATTTATACGATCCGCGGTTGGCAAATAGATTGTACTGAACATTGCGCGCAAGGGATCCGAACGAAAGCGTTTCAAATAGGTTCGAACCTTTTGATGCGCTGCCGGGCCCGTTGCCGCATGGAACCACCGCCGTATAGTTCGAGCAAATATACGAATTCCGGTTTGTGCCGCCCATGACTGTTGCTTTTAGCGACGACACCGGCGAGAGACTAACGGACGCCTTTAACATATTCGCGGTGTTGGCACTGCCGCCATTATGCTCATAGGCGTTGCCGGTTGCGTCTTTATAGAACAGCCCGTTGAGCGGTGAGTCTTGTCCGCCTGCGGCGCGCTCAAAGGCAAATGCAAACTTGCCGAAGCCGCCGGTCGTCATGAAGGTTCCCAGCGTGTCGGCGTAGTTACCGACAAGGCCCGTGAAATGGTAACTCCAGATTTTTGAGGGCTGCGCGGTGTAAAAGTTGATGAGCCCGGCCGGGCTGTCGGCAGTCGGAGAAAAGTCTATCGAGCTTCCGGTGAAGAGGCTGCTCAGGCCGCTCGTCAGTTGCGCCGACGCACCGCCCACGCGCATGCCGTTAATCGAATAGCCCGTTTGCGACGAATCCGCTCCGTGCAACGAAATATTGAACGCTGAATTTGCACCTAAGATTTGATCGTCCACGGTGACGCCCGCAATTTTGTTCAGCGCGTCCGATAGCGACTGCGAGACTTTACGCTCGGCGCTGTTTTCGTTGACATCGGTGCTAGAGACACCGACGCTTGGGCGGGCGACCACGCTTGCGATAGTATGGAGCCGCTGCAGTGCGACCGTTATCTGAACGCGCTGCCCCTCGCCGGCGTCAACATCGGTGCTCGGGCTGTCATCGTAGCCCTTCGCCTTGACTTGCACGCGATACAGCGCCGGTTGCACTTCAAAAATTAATAAGCCTTGGGCGTTCGTTAGCGAATTTTGCGGCATATCGCCGCCGAGCAAGAAGACCTCAGCGTTATCGATTGGCGCGCCGCCTTGGGCGTCCGTCACACGAACGATGAGCGCCGCATTCAGTTGGCTTTGCGCCGTTGCGATGATAGGAAGCAAGGCGACGACCATCGTCATCGCGCAGACAAAAAAGGCACGCCGATTTGTCATCGCGACCGATTTCGTGCACCGCTCATATTGTCATCTTTAAATGCGCGAGAGCGGCGGAAGTGCGCCGCCCGTCCCTTTTAGTCGTCGTATCCGGCGTCAGACCCGTCGGAATACTTCACTTCGATGATTTTTACGGTTGCCGTCTTGTGCCGGTCCTGTGCCTGGCGCATGTCGCCCGCTTCATCGCCGAACCGCGTGTACGGCTCTTTTTGCCAGAATCTAACGGTCGCATGCGGCCGCACCTTTGCCCGCGCCTCGTCCACTTCGAGCAAGCCGATGCGTTTTGAGCCGGCGCGGACTTCGTAACCTTCGCCCAGCGAGCGGATCGTTTTCGCCGTTTTATTGTGCACCGAAATCAAAAATGCGACGCCGGTATCGACGTCTTTGATTTGCAGCACGCGCGCACCGATCACGGCCGCCATTTGCGCAGCGTGACGCGCGGCGTTGGCGCGGTCCTGCGCTTCCAGATGGTGGCCTACTTGTGCGACCCGCTTTTTATACTGCTCGCTGACCGCGCCGGGAGGCGGCGTTGCCGCGGCCTCCCGGTGTTGCTGCGCGCACGATGCGAGCGTTACGGCAGCCGCTGCCGCCGCGAGGGCCGCTCGCATCAGTTACACGTGGTGCCCGAAACGAACTTCACGTTCATCAGCGGATGCAGCTCGATGCCGTTGGGTGCAACACCCGTTTGTCCGTGCAGCGCGTCGAACTCGGGCACGCCGGTGAAGTCGGCGACGATGCCCGAGGGCAAATTCGTGAATGACGTCGGCGGTTGACCGAAGCACGTCGTGAGTTTGGTGCGCACCGCCGAGAAGTAGCTCGCAAAGCCGCCGTCGCACGCGCTGCTGCATGTCGGGTCCGGCGGTTCGATGATCATGGTGTCGCTCGGATGCGTTAAATCGGCGATGACGATATGGTAGTCGTGGTCGGATTCGATCTTCCACCCCACGAACGTGGCCCGAACCGTTACCGACTTCGTTTCCCACGGCGCATAGCGCGTCGTGTCGTTGTACTCATCGTACGGGCTCGGAACCGGTGCTGCACGCATTTGATCGACCGTTTCGCTTACAGGCGTCCAGTTGATCGTATGAACGTACGCATCACCGAGCGTTTTGATGTGCTAGCGTTGAACGCCGCAACTCGACCCGCAGCTTCCGGTGCTATTGCCGCCGCCGTTCGCCGGCGTTGCAATCGGCGTAGGGCCGCCGATAGGCGTTGATGTGGGCGCCGGTGTGGACGTCTTGGTCGGCGTGGGCGTCGGCACCGGTGTCGCCGTTGGTCCGGGAGTCGGCGACTTTGTTGGCGTCGCGGTTGGTCCCGGCGTTGGAGTCTTTGTCGGCGTGGGCGACGGCGTCGGCGTCGAGCTTCCGGACCACGCTACATCATCAACGTCTTGATACGTCCAGTAACCACTCGCGCCGTCACCGTGCACGCCGAAATAGATCCAAACGCTCGTTCCGGCGTACGCGCTTAAATTAACGGTCTTCTGCACCCACGTGCTCGTGTTGGCCACGGTGGTATAAAAGTTGGTGATCACGGCGCCAGTGCTATCGAGCAAATCGCCTTCTTGGTATGCGTAGGTGGTGTTGGATTCGTTCGATCCTTGCTTCACCCAAAACGTTAGCGTGCCGCCGGACGGAACCGTCACTTGCTGACAAACGCCGGCATCGCCGTTGATCTCTGCGCCCGATCCGGTGCCGGTCGCCAAACCATGCGTTCCACTGTGGTAGTACGTCGTCGAAATTGTCGCGTTCACGTTACCGCATTGTCCCCAGTACGTGAAACCGCCCGATTCAAAACCGCCGTCGACAAGCGCGCCCGTCGAATCCATGCGGCGGCGTCGCGTTGACGACGATGTTTGCGGAAGCGTGATCCGACGCGCCGACGCTTGACGGGTGTCGTTTTGCTTGGATGGCAGCACGGCGTTCGTACCGCCGGCGCTACACGAAATAATGGCGAGTGCCGTGAAACCGGCAAAAGCAATGCGGAGTGGTTTCATGCGATTTTCTCTCTCTTCTGAAAGCAAAGCAGCGGCCGAGAAGGCAAAGGGACCATGCTCAGGCTAGAATGCCTGAGGCATGTTAGCAATACGTTAAGAATGCCTATAGGCAATTCGCATATATAGGCGGGAAGAGCGCAGGGCAATGAAAGCAGTGCGATTGCGAGTATGCTGCAAGCGTCATAATTGCATACTAGTGCGGTGTCCGGTGACATGCCGTAAGCGCGGGTTCGCGGCCGCTCGGAATGGCCTGCATGTCTGAATTGCCGACTCTTCGCGGCTTTTTTGCGCATCGACAGCCGATGCGATGGTGTTTGCGTCTCGTTCTTGAACGACGACGCTACATGGTAACAGCAGACCAAGCTGCCGCATGCACGCGTGCCCGATGAAGGTTTTCACGCTTTGCTCGGCCGGGCTGCAAGCCGACATCATGACGTACGGCGCGACGGTCATATCATTGCGCGCCCCGCGCCGTGACGGCGTGCTTGAAAACGTCGTTCTGCATTATCCAACGCTCGAAGAATACGAACATCCGCCGCATCCGCGCGCCTACTTCGGAGCGACGATCGGGCGGTTCGCGAACCGCATCGGCGGCGCCAGTTTTGCGCTGAACGGGCACACGTACCGCTTGAGCGCCAACGACGGCAACAACACGCTGCATGGCGGCGCCCGCGGCTTCGATCGCGCGATGTGGAGCGTGGAGCATACCAACGCAGCGCGCGTCGTTCTCTCGTACGTGAGCGAAGACGGCGATCAAGGCTTTCCAGGCACGTTGCATGCGACGGTCACCTTCACGGTACAGCAGTCCGATTTGCGCATTTGCTACAGCGCTTCGTGCGACGCCGACACCGTCGTTAATTTTACCAATCACAGTTACTTCGATTTGAGCGGCGGCCTTGGAGACGCGGCGCAATCGCATACGCTGCAGATCGCGGCGGGTGCATACACGCCCGTCGATGAGCAATTGATCCCGCTGGGGACGATCGAACCGGTTAAGCGGTCCCGTTACGACTTCCGCCGGCCACGCATGATCGGCGCCGCATACGATAACAACTGGGTGCTGGGCGTACGTCCAAGCGGTCTCGCGCTTGCCGCGCGGCTCGCGCATGCGCAAAGCGGCCGCATGCTTGAGGTTTACACCACGCAGCCGGGCTTGCAATTCTATTCGGGAAACCCGTCAGGGATTGCGCTCGAGACGCAGCATTTCCCCGATTCGCCGAATCAGCCGTCGTTTCCATCGACGGTCCTACGGCGCGGCGAACGGTTCACGTCAACGACCGTATACCGCTTCTGCGCGCAATGAGCGAGGGCTCCGCAAGCTCCCGCGCAGCACGCACGTTGTCAGCTAAAGTCACCTGTTTAAGGAGTCTGCGCCGATGGTAATTGCGATCTATGGATAACGGGCGGGCGAAATGGCCCTTGCTTCGGCAATTGCAGCCGGAAGACAAATACGCGTTCGGCTCGGCGGCCCAGTCCGACTCCAAGCGCGATTGGAAAGCGCGCACCGCGCGCGCCAAGGCCGTCAAAAGCGTGTGCCCCTTCTGCGCCGTCGGATGCGGCCAAAACGTTTTCGTCGCGGACGGCAAGATTACGCAGATCGAAGGCGATCCCGACAGCCCAATCTCCCGCGGGCGCCTGTGTCCCAAAGGGTCGGCCACGCGCGCGCTCGTGCAAAGCGAATCGCGCGAGTACAAAGTGAAATACCGCCGGCCGTACGGCGCGCAATGGGAAGAACTCGCGCTGGACGACGCGATGGACATGATCGCCGAGCGCGTGCTGAAGACGCGCCGCGAGACATGGGAAGCGCAGAACGAGAAAGGCGCGCTCCTCAACCGCACCTCCGGCATCGCAAGTCTGGGCGGCGCAACGTTGGACAACGAAGAGAATTACCTCATGAAGAAGCTGTATACGGCGCTTGGGGTGATTCAGGTTGAAAACCAAGCCCGAATATGACATAGCTCGACGGTTCCCAGTTTGGGAACCTCGTTCGGACGCGGCGGCGCGACCACGTTCCAGCAAGATCTGCAAAACGCGGACTGCGTGCTCATCATGGGCTCGAACATGGCCGAAAATCATCCGGTCGGTTTCCAGTGGGTGATGGAAGCGCGCGAGCGCGGGGCGCGTTTCATTCACGTCGATCCGCGTTTCACACGCACGTCCGCTATGGCGGATACGCATATTCCGATCCGCCCCGGTACGGACATCGCGCTGCTGGGCGGCATCATCAATTACATTTTGCAGAACGATCGCGCGTTCAAAGAATACGTCGTCAACTACACCAATGCGCCGGTGCTGCTGAAAAAAGAATTTCAGGACACGGAAGACTTGGATGGTCTGTTCTCCGGCTGGGATGAGGAAAAGAAATCGTACGCTTTTCACACTTGGCAGTACGAAGGCATGGATCTCCATGGCGCGGCCGGCCAGCGTGAGGCGCATCAGGCCATGTCCGAGAAAGAGTCGTTCAAGCAAGGCGAGGATGCGCTCAAGGGCGGCGAGCCGCCGCACATGGACAAATCCCTGCAGCATCCGCGCTGCATCTATCAGGTGATCAAGCGCCATTATGCGCGGTATACGCCGCAAACCGTCGCCGACATTTGCGGTATCACGGCTGCGCAAGTGATCGACCTGGCCGAAGCGCTGTGCGCAAACAGCGGACGCGAACGCACGTCGGTGATTTGCTATTCGGTCGCATGGACGCAGCACACGTTCGGGGTGCAGATGATCCGGGCTGCCGCCATCGTGCAATTGCTGCTCGGCAACATCGGGCGCCCGGGCGGCGGCATCTTGGCGCTGCGCGGGCACGCTTCCATTCAGGGCTCCACCGATATCCCGACGCTGTTCAACGTCTTGCCCGGATACATCGTCATGCCGCACGCGGACGCGCACAATAACTTGCACCATTACATCGAATCTGAGGGCGCACGCACCGGCTTTTGGGGAAACCTTGACAAGTATGTCGTGAGCCTGCTTAAAGCGTGGTTCGGCGATCATGCGACCCGGCAGAACGATTACTGCTTCGATCTGCTGCCGCGGATCACCGGCGATCACTCCACATACCGCAGTATGATGGACATGCTCGACGGCAAGGTCAAAGGTTTTTTCGTCTGCGGCGAAAATCCGGCGGTCGGCTCGGCGAATTCCGGCTTGCAGCGCCGGGCGATGGCGAACCTGGAGTGGCTGGTCGTTCGCGACTTCCAAGAGATCGAAAGCGCGTCGTTTTGGTATGACTCACCGGAAGTGGAAACGGGCGAGCTCAGCCCGGCCGCGATCAAGACCGAGGTCTTCCTCATGCCGGCCGCCGCGCATACCGAAAAGGACGGCTCGTTCACCAACACCCAGCGTTTGCTGCAGTGGCATCACAAGGCGGTCGAACCGCAAGGCGATGCGCGGTCGGAACTGTGGTTTTATTATCATCTCGGCAAGCGCATCAAAGCCAAGCTCGCGCAGCGCGAAGAACCGCATGCCGATCCCCTGCATTTTCTTACCTGGGACTACCCCACGATCGGCGCGATCGAGGAACCGGACGCGCATGCCGTCATCCGGGAGATCGGCGGATGCGATGCGGACGGGAAAGCGCTCTCGTCGCCGAGCGAGTTAAAAGCCGACGGCAGCACCGCATGCGGCTGCTGGATCTATTGCGGCTGCTTCAAACAGGAAAAGAACCAGACCGCGAATCGCAAACCGGGCAACGAACAGTCGTGGGTTGCGCCGGAGTGGGGATGGGCGTGGCCCTCGAACCGGCGCTTGCTCTACAACCGCGCCTCCGCAGATCCGTCCGGAAAACCATGGAGCGAGCGCAAACGCTACGTGTGGTGGGACGAAGAAAAGGCCGAGTGGGCCGGCCACGACGTGCCGGATTTTGAAAAGAAAAAGCGCCCCGATTACCGCCCGGCTGACGGCGCGCAACGGGAGGACGCGCTTGCAGGCTGGCATCCGTTCATCATGCAGGACGACGGCCTGGGCTGGCTTTTTACACCCAACGGCGTCGTTGACGGGCCGTTGCCGACATACTTCGAATCGCACGAGTCGCCGGTGCGCAACGCGTTGTACGCAACGCAGGCCAATCCGGCACGCCAGCAGTTTCCGCGGCGTTTCAACGAATCGAATCCCTCACCCAGCGACGAACACGGCGATGCGTATCCGTTCGTGCTCTACACGTACCGCTTAACCGAGCATCACACCGCCGGCGGCATGAGCCGCACGGTGCCGCAATTGAGTGAATTGCAGCCCGAGCTGTTTTGCGAGGTGAGTCCGCAGCTCGCGCAGCTGCGCGGGCTCACCCACGGTGATTGGGCCACGATCTATACGAAGCGCGCCGTCATCGAAGCGCGCGTGATGGTGACGAAACGCGTGCGTCCGATGCAGACCGGGGGCAAAGAGCTGCACTCGGTGGGTTTGCCCTACCACTGGGGCCGTAAAGGCTTGGTGACCGGTGACGTCGTGAACGATCTGCTGCACATCACGCTGGATCCGAACGTGCACATTCAGGAAACCAAAGGACTGACATGCAATCTGATCGCCGGCCGCCGGCCGCGCGGTGAAGCGATGCGGCGTTTCATGGACAAGGTACAAGATCGCACATGAGTGTTTTCATCGACCTGCTGCAGCACGTTACGGCACCGGAGCAGATGGCCACGTACGGCGCCGGAGAACAGCAGCGGATGGGCTTCTTTACCGACACGACGCTGTGCATCGGATGCAAAGCCTGCGAGGTCGCGTGCAAGGAGTGGAACGAACTGCCCGCGGATGGTTACAACTTTACCGGAATGTCGTACGACAACACGGAGCAGCTGAGCGGTGAAAGCTGGCGTCACGTTGCCTTCGTGGAACAGTTCGACGAGGCGAAAAACGAAAACCGTTGGCTCATGGAGTCGGACGTCTGCAAACACTGCGCCGATGCAGGCTGTCTGGATGTCTGCCCGACCGGCGCGTTGATTCGCACCGAATTCGGAACGGTCGTGCTTCAGGAAGACATCTGCAACGGCTGCGGCTATTGTGTGGTTGCGTGCCCGTTCGGCGTTATTAGCGAACGGCCGGAAAAACACGTCATGGGCAAGTGCACGCTCTGCTACGATCGTCTTAAGGTCGGCGAGCAGCCCGCCTGCGCGAAGGCGTGCCCGACGACGTCGATCCAATTCGGCGCGGTCGACGAGTTGCGCGAGCGCGCCGCCAAACGTTTAGAAACCGTGCAGCAGCGCTATGACGGCGCGCGCTTGTATCTTGAAAATCCGGACGACGGCATCGGCGGGGGCGGCTCGATGTTCCTGCTGCTCGATCGCCCCGATGTCTATGGTTTGCCGCCAAACCCCGTTGTCGCAACGCGTGAGTTACCGCAGATGTGGTCGAGCGCATTCGCGGCCGCCTCCCTGGTGTTCGCGGCGGCCGCAGCGGCGAGTATCCTGGGGCGGAGATGAACGGTTATTACAACCGTCCGGTAATCAAACCGCCCGAATGGACCGATCTCATTCCGGTCTATTTCTGCGCGGGCGGCATGGCCGGGACGAGCGCAACGCTTGCGGCGATCGAACGGCTGCGCGGCAACCACGGACTTGCGCGCACGCTCATTGCGGGCGCCGCCGGCGCCAGCGCGCTGAGCGGTTTTTGTCTGATCGCGGATTTGAAAAAGCCGTCGCGTTTTCTCAATATGTTTCGCGTCTTCAAAATAAGTTCGCCGATGAGCGTGGGGGTGTATCTCTTTTCCGCGTTCGGCGGTGCGGCAACGATCGCCGCCGCATCGGAGATAACGGGAATTGCGCGTCCTGCCGGGCGCGCATTCGAATATATCGCGGGGCTGCTTGGACCGTTCATGTCGGTGTATACTGCAGTACTGATCAGCGATACGGCGGTGCCGGCGTGGTATCACGGGCGGCGCAGCTTGCCCCTGGTCTTTGCGGCGACGTCCGCGTCAACCGCCGCTGCGCTCGGGATGCTCGCGGCACCTGCCGGCAGCGCGGAACCGGCGCGGCGGCTCGCGGTGATCGGCGGCGCGGCGGTCCCATTCGCGCTGCAGCGCTTGCATGCGGAGCTCGGGCCGCTTCAAACACAAGCGTACAAACGCCGCGAGGCACGATCGTTAGCCGCGCTTGCGAAAGCCTTGAATGCGGCCGGCGCAGTCTGCGCGCTTTTCGCCCGGAACCGGACCGGCGTCCAGCGCACTGCCGGCGCTTTGCTGCTTGCGGGCGGTTTGGCCGAACGTTTTGCCGTCATGCGCGCGGGCTCCATTTCCGCGAACGATCCGGCTTTTACGATCCAGGGACAGTAGGCGGGCGGCTAACGCGCGCGAATACGAAGCGCCGTGCCAGAATTTGTATATCAGATGTATCGCGTGGGCAAACGAGTGCCCCCCGGACGCGACATCCTCAAAGACATCTCGTTAAGTTTTTTCCCCGGTGCCAAAATTGGCGTGCTCGGCCTGAACGGCGCCGGAAAATCGACGCTGCTGCGGATCATGGCGGGCGTGGACACCGACTTCGAGGGCGAGGCTAAGGCGATGCCGGGCATCACCATCGGCTACCTGGAGCAAGAGCCGCAACTCGATCCCGGAAAAACGGTGCGCGAAACGGTTGAAGAAGGTTTGGGCGCCGTCATGCAGGCGCGCAGACGTTTGGATGAAGTGTACGCCGCATACGGCGATCCCGATGCCGATTTTGATAAATTGGCGGAAGAGCAGGCGCGGCTTGAGGCCGTGCTCGCCGCGGGCGACGGCGATAACGCCGATCTTCAGCTGGAGATTGCTGCGGACGCGCTGCGCCTGCCGCCGTGGGATGCCGCAATCGGGCCGCTTTCGGGCGGCGAACGCCGGCGCGTGGCGCTCTGCCGTTTGCTTTTGAGCAAACCGGATATGCTGCTGCTCGACGAGCCGACCAATCACTTGGATGCGGAGAGCGTTGAGTGGCTCGAACAGTTTCTGCAGCGCTTCCCCGGTACCGTGGTCGCCGTCACGCACGACCGGTATTTTCTCGACAATGCGGCCGAATGGATTCTCGAACTCGATCGCGGCCGCGGCATTCCATGGAAAGGAAACTACACGTCGTGGCTCGAGCAAAAAGAGAGCCGCTTGAAATCCGAAGAATCGGCGGAAAGCGCGCGCCAAAAAGCGATCAAACGCGAACTCGAATGGGTGCGCAGCTCCGCCCGCGGCCGCCAGACCAAAAGCAAGAGCCGGCTAACGCGTTTTGAGGAACTTTCCAGCTACGAGTATCAGCGCCGTAACGAGACGCAAGAGATCTTCATTCCCGTGGCGGAACGCCTGGGCGATCAGGTCATCGAATTCTTGGGCGTGCGAAAAGCGTTCGGCGACCGTCTTTTGATGGACGACGTGTCGTTCCGCGTTCCCGCCGGCGCCATCGTCGGCATCATCGGCCCCAACGGCGCTGGAAAAACGACGCTCTTTCGCATGATTACCGGAAAAGAGCAGCCCGATGCGGGAAAGATTGCGGTCGGTCCGTCCGTGCAGATTGCCGTCGTCGATCAAACGCGTGAATCGCTGCAGAACGGCAAGAGCGTGTTCGACGACGTCACCGGCGGCATGGACATTCTGAACGTCGGCAAGTTCGAGATGAACTCGCGTGCGTATTTGAGCCGCTTCAATTTCAAAGGCGGCGACCAGCAGAAGAACGTCGGCAGCCTTTCAGGAGGCGAGCGCGGCCGGCTGCACCTCGCGAAGACGCTGGTGACGGGCGCGAACGTGCTCATGCTGGACGAGCCCTCGAACGATCTGGACGTGGAAACGCTGCGCGCCCTGGAGGATGCGCTGGGCGAGTTTGCCGGCAGCATTCTCGTGGTGAGCCACGATCGCTGGTTTCTGGACCGCATTGCAACGCACATCATCGCTTTCGAGGGCGACTCCGCCGTGTATTTCTTCGAGGGCAACTACCGCGAGTACGAGGAGAACAAGATCAAGCGGTTAGGCGAAGAAGCGGCGCGGCCGCACCGCATCCGCTACAAGCCGTTGGCCCGCACATGAAGCGCGGTATCGCGCGTGCGGCGGCGGCGCTTGCGTGCGCAGCACTGCTGTTCGGCGCGGCCCCCGTGCGCATTCCGCAGGCCGACATCGACGCGGAGAACGCGCGTTGGACGGCGCTCGGCGTCAAACTTCCCGCGGGCGGCATCGTGCTGCCCGAGCCGTTTTCGCCGCCGTACTCTTCGCGATCGTTCGTCGTGCCTTCTCAATGGTACCGCCGCTTCGCAGACGCGCTCAAAGCGGATAACGGCTACACCGTGGAAGCGTCCGCGCTTCGCGCCGATCTGCCTATTCTCAAGCTGCTCATGAGCAAAACCTATGCGGGTTACGCGACCGCTCAGCAGCATTCCAACTGGAACTGGAATGCGTGGTTCTCGGCATGGGACGCATCGCTTGCCAAGCGCGGCGCCCAGCGCATGCCGCTGGCGCAGGCATTTGCGCCATGGGGAAAGCTGCAAGGCGTTCAGGCCGATAATCACTCCGGCATTCCCGGTTTCGATCGTTTTTCCAGCGGCTCGCAAAGCGCGCAGCTCGCGCATAGACCGGCGGGCGCGTGCACCGCACTGTTCGCATCGCGCGGCACCTTTACGCTCGTGCGCTCCGATAAGGGCCAGCAGCCGCACGCGGTGCAGCTCTGGAGCGGATCGGCATTTTCTTCCGGCTCGTACGTGAGTTTTCCCAAGCGCGACGGAACCCCGCGCGCGCTGGAGTGCTCGGGCGCTCGCATTGCTTTAACGCCCGTCGCCGCCGCCGCCGCCCCCTCGACAGCGTCGTACGAAACGCTGGCTGACGGTATCGGTTACGTCCGTTTGCCCGCCTTCAACGATACCGCCGTAGAAGCGTTGCGCGCATCGCTCGCAAAGGCGCAAAACTTAGGCAAAGAACGTGCCGTCGTCTTGGATTTGCGCGCGAATCCCGGCGGCAGCGCGCCGGTGGATGTGCTCTCGAACTGGTTCGCGCAAAGCGCGGTAGATCAAGCCTCGCAGTTTCGTCAGATCGGTACGCAGTCGTGCTTTCGCAACGCCTTGTTTTTCGGCTCGCAGCAGCAGCTTGCGTACAATCTCAAACCGCCGGTATCCGCCGGTGCAACGCAGTTTTTGCAGCAGATCGTCGATGTGCTCAAGGAACCCGGCGCATGCGCCGTATCGCCGCAAATCATGCAAGGGCTATCGGCGTTGAGCGATCACCGTTTCACGCGCGCGTCCAACGCAGAAGGTCAAACGCGCATCATCGCCGTTCTCGACGGCGGCTGCACGAACGAATGCGAATTTCTCGCGGCGGTGCTGGCAGGTCTTCCGGGAACGGTGCTTGCGGGCAGCAGCACGTACGGCGTCACGGGCTTCTCGCAGCCGGGCTACTTCATGCTGCCCCATTCGCGGATCGCATTCCGCCTTGCGCTCGCGCGAACCGATCCCTACGGCGACGGACGTTCGGTGGACGGCTATGGTATCGCCGTCGACGTGCTTTTGCCGGGCGAAAACGCGCAAAGCCGCAATTCGCTGCTCGCGCTTGCACGCGCGGTTCTTTAGAACAACATCGTTTTCAGCACGCCGGCGCGGCGGAATCCGGTGCGTTCGTACAGCGCGACCGCGCGCTCGTTGAACGAATTGACGTACAGGCTCAACGTCGGGACGTCCGCAAGCAGCTCTTCACACACGCCCGACAGGGCGGCGCTTGCCAGGCCGCGCCCGCGCAACGGCGGCGGCACCCATATGCCTTGCAGCTGCAGCGTCTGGGCGCTGCGCGGGCCGCAGCTGCAGAAAAAGCACAGGCTGCCTTCGCGTTCGCCGACCCACCAGAGGCCGCGATCGATCATGACACGCACGTTCGCATCGAAGTTGCTGTTGGCGCGGCGGGCGTCGTATTCGAGCTCGTGCTCGATCATCAGCGCCGAGTTGTCCGCGACCGTTTGCCATTCGCCGGCCAGGGCCATCCGCACGTGCACACGCGGCTCGTCGAACGATTTCAACGAGGCGGCATCGACGGCAAAGAGCGGCTGCGTATCGCGCACGAGCCGCGCGGGCCTGTGCCGGTAGCGCACATGCGTCCAATACCAGTCCACCGCGCGCCGGGGCCCCACGATCATGCGTTCGAAGTGGTTGAGCGGCGCCGCCGCCGCAAGCGCGCGTGCGGCGTCCTCTTCGCTAGCCGCCAAAACGACTTGCCGTCCGAAAAACGCGACACCCCGTATCTCGGCGGACGCGCCGGCATAGACGAAAAGCGAGGAGCGCGCCGCGGCGCCGCGATCGTTTTCGATCATCCATGTCAGAAAAACGTTGTCAAAAGGAGCGCCGTCCAGAAACGCGAGCGCAGCTCGTTCGTTTGCGGACGAGAGTGGATGCACGCCTTGCGGCATCAACTCAGTTTGAGTACGAAAACCGGCTTGCTCGTCGGCTGCTTGCTGCCCCCGGCGGGCTCGACGCTGAGCGCAACCGCGACGATGCCTTTCGCGTTCACCGGCAGCTCCTGCACTTCCACGCCGCTTTGCGCCGGCACGAACGTGATCGAAGGCGCCATGACGGACGACCCTTCGCGTAACGTCCATGCCTGGTACACTTTGCCTTTCGGCGGCGGCGGAAGCGTATCCATCGCAATGTAGAGGCGGCTGCCGTGCTTGACGACTTGACCGTAGGCCACCGGGTAATGCACCGACTCGGGCGCAACGAGATTTGCAAGCTCATCGCGCTGGTCGGCGAGCCGCTTCGTGACCTGCGCGTTGTGTTCGCTGATCTGTGTCATCTGCGCGCGCGTCTGATGCAGCTGCGAGCTGAGCGACATGTCGACGATACCGGTCGCCAGAGCAATCGCGAAGCATGCGGCCGCGACGGCGTATGCCGGCCAGACAATCGGCCGCACCGCGCGCATTTCACCCACGTTGGGACGGATGGCACGCATGATGCGCCGTTTGAGCAGCGGCCCGGGCGGCGGAGTCGATCCCTGCGCGCTTGCGGCATCCGCACAAGCTTCCGCCGAATACGCCAAGCGATCCACGACCGGTGCGAGCATGTCGTACTCGGCGCGGCACTGCGCGCACGTCTTCAAATGTTCCCGGACCTCGCGCGCCGACGCCGCCGGCAGCGCCCCGAGCGCATAGACCGCCACGTTGTCGAGCATTTCGTCGTGCGCGTTCATACCGCCACCGTTTCATCGAGCGCGGTGCGCAGACGACGCAAGCCCGTGCGGATGCGCGTTTTAATCGTGCCCAGCGCGGTGCCCGTGCGCCGCGCAATCTCTTCGTGCGTGATTCCGCCGAAAAAGCCCATTTCGATCGGTTCTCGCTGCTCGGGCGGCAGCTGCGCGAGTGCTGCCCGCACGTTCGCCGCATCGATCGATGCGAACGCCCGCTCTTCCATCGAATGCTCGTCCGGCATCTGCTCGGGAAGTTCGCCGGGCTGGCGGGATTTCGAACGCAGAACATCCAGGCAGCGGTTGCGCGTCATGCGCGCCAGCCAGCCGGGAAAGTTGCCCGGCGTGAAGCGTTCGGGCTCACTCCAAATTTTCAAGAACACGTTCTGCGTGACGTCTTCTGCGGTGCCGGCCTGACCGAGCATGCGAAAGGCGATGCCGTACACCAAGCGGTGATGCGTGTCGTAGATTGCCTCGAATGCGGCCGAATCGCGCGTCCGTACGCGCGCCATGAGCCGTTCGTCGTCCTGCACGCGCATGTCATTCGCCCCTTCTAACGCCACAGCATCCTGCGCGGATGCAAGCCGGCGTTCAGGCGAACGATCCAGGCTCGAAATAGTCGCCGCTGACGGCCGGGACGTCCGGAAAGGCCGCCGCTGCGTCGTCATAGCGAAAACGCGCTGTCGGGGGGCGTTCCGATCACCGTTTCCAATGCGGAAATCTCAGGCGGCAGATGCAGCAGCTCTTCCTCAGCGCGCCGGGCCAATCCGCGCACGATGTACGCGCAGGCACGCCGACAAACAGGTCGCTCGCGGCTTCAAACGTCGTGGCCGAGGAAAGGATCGAAGCGTTCAGTTCTTCGGCGGCATGCTGCAGCTGCGCGGCAACCTGAGCCGGGTTGCCGACGATCCCAAACTCGCGCCGCTGTGCAAAGCCTACTTCGCCCGCCACAACATTCCCCGAGTTTACGCCGATAGTGACCTGAAACGGACGTCGCGAAAGCGCGCGCCAGCGCTTGTCCATCGCATTCGCTAACCGGACGATGCGCAGGGCGGGAGCCCCGCGAAAAGCGTTGCAAGCATTCCTCTTCACTTTTCGGCCAAACGGCCGGGGAGTTGTGCGCGCTATCGTCGTAGGTCGCCCGTATGAGCGTTTTGGAGCGCATTAAGGACCGCATCGGCGCCTTCGCGGGTTACGAGACGGCGGATGGCCGGCGCCTGGCGGACGAGCAGGTCCGCGCCTACGCCGGGGAACGGCTCGCCGCGCTAGGGGCCGGTGCTCTGGAAGCGCTCAAGCCGGAGGAGCGCGAGCGCTACGACCGCGTGCTGCTGCGCTGCGAGTTCCGCAATCAGCAGACGTTCTCGATTTTTGAAACGGGCCCGGGTCCGCAGCGCATCGCGGCGCTGCTCGATGCGGACGCGCTGCTGCTTGACGCTGCTGCCTCACTGCAGGCTTCGGGCGGCCCGAACCTCGGGGCGAGGCTGCGTGATGTCGAAGCGGCGTTCGAAAAGCGCGATTCCGCGATGACCGCTTGATGCTTTTTGCCGCGGCGCTCCTTGCCGCGCTGCACCTGCTGCCGCGGCCGGACGCGGTTACGCAAACCTCTTGTGCGCGGCCGTTCGGTTTTATGCGGCCGCTTACCGTAGCACGGAACTTCGACGCAGGCGCATTCCAGGAAATCAACGAGCGCTGGAAGGCCCTGGGCATCCGCGCGCTCCGGCACGCGGGCGTTGCAGCCGCAGATGTCCGCGTGCGGCATGCGAACGGCGCACCCGAAAGCTATTCGCTGCAAACCGGGGCCGACGGTACAGTCGACATTGCGGCGACCGGAAGCGACGGCGCGTTTTATGCGGCGATGACGCTCGCACAGCTCCCCGTGCGCGCGGCGCACGGCTGGACGCTGCCGTGCGTTCGTATCTCCGATGCGCCGGCGCTGCGTTGGCGCGTGCTCTCCGACGACGTTTCGCGCGGGCCGCTGCCGAACATGCGCTATTTCAAAGAGCGCATCCGCACGATCGCCGCCTTTAAAATGAACGGCTATTCGCCGTACATGGAACAAGTTTTCGCGGCGCCCGGCGACGCGCTGCCTGCGCCGTTAGATGGGATCACGCCGGCGCAGCTGCGGGAGCTCGCGCAATACGCGGCGCGGTTTCACGTCAGCCTTATCCCCGAGCAGCAAACGTTCGCGCACATGCACAACACGCTGCGTTACGAGAAATATGCGGCGGCGGCCGAACAGCCGCATTCCTTTTTGCTCAGCCCCGCATCGCCGCTTACCATTCCGTACGTCCGGCGCCTCATCGACGCCGAGCTCGCAGCCGTGCCGCACCCGCCGTTTGTTCACATTGGTTCCGATGAAACGTCTTCGCTCGGGCAAGGGTTGAGCAAGGCGCTTGCGGACAAGCGCGGGCTGACGGCGCTCTACGCCGAGCACATCCGGCAAGTGGATGCGATCGTGCGCCCGTCGGGCGCGCGAACGATGCTCTGGGACGACGGAATCGAAAACGATCCGCGAATCATGCAGCTGATTCCGCGCGATGCGGTGGTGGTCAACTGGCATTACGGCAACGATCGGTCGTTTAAGCGGTACATTGATTTGATCGCGCGCGGCGGATTCGATCAGATGGTGTCGCCCGGTGACTCGAACTGGAATCAAATCTATCCCGACATCGAAACGGCGCTTTCCAACGAATCCACGTTCATCGGCGAAGGAAAAAATGCGCGTGTGCTGGGGTTGTTCCAGACGGTGTGGCACGACGACGGAGAGTCGCTCTTCGAGGCGACGTGGTACCCGGTGCTCTACGCCGGCGTTGCGGCATGGGAACGCGGCACGACGGATCCGGCGCGCTATCGAGCCGATTTTCCGCAAACGTTTTTCGGCGTAAACGATGCGCGTTACGGCAAAGACGTTGCCGCCCTTGCGGATATTCAGAGCCGCATGGCCGACTCGTACGGTTACACGAGCCATTATCTGCTTTGGGCGGACCCGTTCGGGGCGCTATTCCAGAAGCATATGAAGACCATCGACGTCAGCGCGCTGCGCCTGGAGGCCGAGCGGGTGCAGGAACATCTGCTTGCGGACCGGCCGCCGCTGCACCCCAATGCCGCACGCGTCATGTTTTTAGCTGCACGGGAGTACGATTTCATTGGCCGCAAATTTCAAGCGGCAAGCGAGATCCGCGACGTCTATTACGGCAAGGGCAGCCGCGGCTCGACGTGGGCCAAGTACTGGTTCTGGGAAATGCGCGATGCGTACGAAGAGCTTGCGCCGCTTTATGCAGCGGCTTGGCGGTACGAAAACCGCGAGAGCGGTCTGCAATCGAACGTGGAGCGGTACCACGCCGCGGCGCAGCAGAATATCGCGCGCGCCGATCGCGTGTTCGAGGCGATGCTCAACCAAGACGCCACGAAGACGATGCCGCCCCTCGAGGAGATTCTGCGCCCGTGATCGCTGCGGCGCTGGTGCTTGCGGTCTTTATCGCATTTGCCGCGCTCATGTATTTCCGCATCACGCCGGCGCTTCTGGCGGTGCCGCTGATGGCCATCGTCATGGCGTTCGCGGCGGGCGTTCCGCTTGCCGGCGTCGGAAGCATCGTCGTCGCCGGATCCTGGTCGCTCGCGCCGGTCTTCGTCACCGTCATGTTCGGCGCGCTGCTTGGGCGCGTGACCATGGACACCGGGATCGCGCGCAGCATCGTGAACTTCGCCGCGGAGTTCGGCGGCGAGCGGCCTCCCGCGGTTGCCTTTTTGCTCTGCATCACCGTCGCGGTTTTGTTCGTGTCGCTCTACGGTCTGGGTGCAATCATCATGGTCGGCTCGATCGTGCTGCCCATCATGATGACGGCAGGCGTTCCGCGCAAAATTGCGGCCACGCTGTTTTTGATGGCGTTCGCGCTGGGCTTCATCTATAATCCGGCGATCTGGAAGCTTTACACGCAGCTCTTCGGCGTCACCCAGCAGCAGATGGGAACCTACGCGTTGATTCTGGGCGCGATCGACGCGCTCGCACTCGCGGTGTACGGCGCCGTTTCGTTCCGCTCGATGCGCGCGTACGCGACATGCGCGCTCAAAGCGGAACGTACCGATGCCGGCGTGCCGTGGTTCGCGCTTTTCGCGCCGGTGCTGCCGATAGCGCTTTTCTATTTCTTTAAACTAGATGCGATTTTGGCCTTCGCCATTTCGGCGGTGTACGGCGCGGTCGCGACGCGGCCCTCGCGCGCCGTGCAGACGCTCGTCGCGGCTGCAATCCGCGGCGTGGAAGACGTTGCGCCCGCGGTGCTGCTCTTCATCGGCATCGGGATGCTCTCCACGGCGACGAAGCAGCCGCAATTTGCGGCCGCGCTGCAGCCGCTGGTCGCAACGCCGGTGCTGCGCAATCCCATCGCGTTCGTTTTTGTGTTCGGATTGCTCAGCCCGCTGGTGCTCTATCGCGGCCCGCTCAATCCGTTCGGCGTCGGTATCGCGATTTTCACCGTGCTGCTCTCGGCCCACGTGCTGCCGCCATTGGCACTGGTCGCTGCGGTGATGGCCGTCGTGCAAGTGCAGAACGTTTGCGATCCGACGAACACGGCAAACGTTTGGGTTGCGAACTTCACTGGCGTGCATATCGAAGAAATCACCAAGCGCACGTTGCCGTACCAAGTTGCGGTCGCAACGCTCGCGTGCATCGTCACGGTCGCGGCGGGCAGCATGCTTTTCGGGCATCAGCCGTTTGCGCCGGTTTTTTCCGCCGCGCGTGCCGCCGAACCGCTTCCCGGGTTGTTCGCTCCCGCCCGCTCCGCGTTACGCGTTGCCGTTGGCACAGACGCAAGCGGCGACGCACGGGCGGCGCAGGGTGCCGTGATTGCGGCGCTGGCGCGTCCGGGTTTGCATCCGTTCGCGCTGCAGACCGATCCGAACGCGAGCGACTGCAGCGGCAAACCGTATGCGGCGTATCTGACGGTCACTTCAACGCGCTTCACGCTGATCGAAGGCACGGATTTGGACATCGGTCTGCAGCTTGCCGATTGCGGAGGGTGGAGCGTGGGCGAATGGCACGATCACGCCGTTCTCGCGCAGCCGGGCGATGCGGACGCGCGCACGCTGGGCGAGCAAGGCGCGGTGCGCGTATTGGAATGGGGGCGCGACAATCCCGAGCGCTGGAATCATTTGCTGGGGCGGGGTCTGGCGTATGCGGCGGACGACCCGCCCACGTATTATTATTCGCTTTTCAAAACGATCGACGGCAACATGCGGGCGTTCGTGCGCGCCGGCGGACCGGCGTATGCGTCGGGAATGCGCAGCAACGACATCGTCAATAAACTTGACGCGCATTTTTGGTGGGAATACGGAACCTATCAGACCCAAGCCCGCGCGTACGACGGCAAGCCGCACACGTTCGAGGTGGATCGCGGCGGACACATCCTCACCATCGCTCTTGGAGAACCATTTCCATCATGACGCCGATCGACCCGGCGCTGCGCGTCTATTGCGACGACCACGAAACGCAGCATCTCGACGAACTCAAATCGTGGATTGCCATCCCCTCCATCTCCGCCGATCCGGCTTACCGCAGCGACGTGCGCCGCTGCTGTGAGCGTCTGGTGCAACGGATGAACGCGATTGGTTTGCGTGCGCGCGTTTTGGAGACGGACGGCAATCCGCTCGCCTACGGCGAATGGCTGCAAGCGCCCGGAAAACCGACGGCTCTCATTTACGGGCACTACGACGTGCAGCCCGTCGATCCGATCGATCTTTGGGAAAGCCCGCCGTTTGAAGGGCGCGTGCGCGACGGAAAAATATTTGGGCGCGGTTCGGTAGACGACAAGGGCCAAGTGCTTATGCACCTTGCCGCCATCGAGGCGCATTTGTCTACGCGCCGGTTTCTGCCGATCAATATCAAGGTCGTCATTGAAGGCGAAGAAGAGATCGGTTCACCGAACTTCGAGACCGCGCTTGCGCGCTACGAAAGCGAACTTGCCGCCGATCTTGCCGTCATTTCCGACACGTCCGTGTATGCCGAAGACGTTCCGTCGCTTACGACGTCGATCCGCGGTTTGGTGCATTGGGACGTTACTGTTACCGGGCCGGCCGAAGATCTGCACTCGGGGTATTTCGGCGGCATTGTCGACAATCCGATCGAAGTGCTCGCGCGCTTGATCGCGCAGCTCAAAGACGAGCGCGGGCGCATTACCGTGCCCGGGTTCTACGAGGGCGTGATCGAACCAGATGAAACGATGCGCGAGCAGTTGCGCTCGCTGCCGCTCGATGAAGCGAAGGAAGCGCGCGCGATGGGCGTGGCGAAGCTCGGCGGCGAGCAAGACTACATGCCCCTCGAGCGGCAATGGCTGCGCCCGACCCTGGAGTGCAACGGGATCTGGGGCGGTTATCAAGGGCCGGGCAGTAAGACCATCGTGCCCAGCTTCGCCAAGGCCAAGATCTCCGCACGTCTGGTCGGCGATCAAGATCCCGTGGGCATTAAAGCCGCCGTGAGCACGTATATGAAACGGATCGCGCCCCCGACGGTGCGCGTGGAGGTGGAATCAGGCGGCGACGTACGCGCCGTTTCCACCTCGCGCGATCATCCTGCCGTCGCAGCGGCGGCGCGCGCCATGGAATCGGGCTTCGGCAAAAAGCCGGTGTTCATCGGCACCGGCGGAACGATCGGTCCGGTCGCGAGCTTCGATCGCATCTTAGGGATGCCGCAGGTGCTGATCGGCGTCGGCCTTCCCGACGACCGCATCCACGCTCCGAACGAGAAGTTCACGCTCTCACAATTTTTCGGAGGTATAAAAACGATCTGCGCTTTGTACGACGAGCTCGCAACGCTGCCGCGGTGAGCGGCAAACTGCGCCTCGGCATCGACGTCGGCGGAACGTTCACGGACGTCGTCGTCATCGATGCAAAAGAACGCACGTTGATCGCCCAGGTGAAGGTGCCGACGACGCATGACGCGCCCGAAGGCGTTGCCGCCGGCATCGTCGCCGGCATTTGCGCGCTGTTCGAGCAGCACGGCATCGCGCCGGCAGACGTTGCGTTTATCGCACATTCCACGACGCAAGCGACGAACGCGCTGCTGGAAGGCGACGTTGCTTGCGTCGGGGTTTTGGGTTTGGCAAGCACGCTGGCGCCGCTCGCGCGCTTGCAAATGCGTTTCCCCCCGTTCGAACTGGCGCCGGGCGTGCCGTTCCAATCGCACTTCGCGTTTGCGAAGGGGCGCGGCGCCGGCGCGCTCGACGCGGCGCTCGGGCAGTTGAAAGCGCACGGCGCGCAAGTGGTTGCGGTTTCGCAGGCGTTCGGCGTTGACCGGCCCGGCGATGAGGACGTTGCCGTGCAGGCCGCGCGAACAGTTGGCTTGGAAGCGACCTGCGGGCACGACGTGAGCTCAATGTACGGCTTGCGCGCGCGCACGCGAACGGCTGCGCTCAATGCGGCGATCCTGCCCAAGATGATCAAAACCGCGCAGATGACGCAAGACGCCGTGCAGCAAGCCGCGATCGCCGTGCCGCTGATGATCATGCGCAGCGACGGCGGGGTGATGGACGTGCGCGAGATGCAGCGCCGCCCGATTCTCACGCTGCTTTCCGGTCCCGCGGCCGGCGTGGCGGGCGCGCTGCTGCACGAGAACGTTACGGACGGCATCTTCATCGAAGTCGGCGGGACCAGTTCGGATTGCAGCGCCATTCGCGCGGGAATGCCGCAGATGCGTCCCGCGCGCGTGGGCGGTCACCGCACGATGCTGCGCACGCTCGACGTGCGCACGCTTGCGATCGCCGGCGGCAGCATGCCGCGCGTCACCGCGCGCGGAATCGTGGACGTTGGTCCACGCTCCGCGCATATCGCCGGATGCAAGTATGCGAGCTTCGTGGAGCCGGCGCTGCTCGATGGCGCGCGTGTGGAGAAGATTCAGCCTTCGGCGCACGACCCCGCCGATTATGCCGTGCTGCGCTGCGCGAACGGCATACGCGTAGCGGTCACGCCGACGTGTGCCGCGAACATGCTCGGCTTCGTTCCCGCCGGCGCGTTTGCTGCAGGGAATGCCGTGTCGGCGCGCCGCGCATTCGAGACGCTCGCGAATTCGCTCGATGCCGACACGGACGGCGTCGCGCGCTCGCTGCTCGACATTGCGGCCGCAAAGGTCAACGCCGCAGTCGAAGAGCTCATCGCCGATTACGCGCTTGATCGAGAGACGCTGGTCGTCGTCGGCGGTGGAGGCGGCGCTGCGGCGCTGGTTCCCTACGCGGCCAAAGCGGCCCGGCTCGAGTTCCGCCTGGCGCGAGACGCCGAAGTGATTTCCCCCGTCGGCGTCGCGCTCGCACTCGTGCGCGAAGTCGTCGAACGAACAATCGTGAATCCCGCGCCACAAGACATTTTGCGCATCCGCCGGGAAGCGCAGGACGCGGTCATCGCCGCCGGCGCCGCGCCCGAACGCGTACAGGTTGCCGTGGAAATCGACACCCAGCGCAATATCGTTCGCGCAACCGCGTCGGGCGCGGCGGAGATCGCGGAGTCATCCGCGCAGCCGGATCGGTCCGTGCAAGAACTCGCTGCGATTGCCGCGCGCCTGATGCGCGTACCGCAAGCGGACGTACGCGTCGCCGGCGCCGCCGGACGCCTTACGGTTTTCGAAGCCGCGCGCGGCAAACGGAGCGATCTGCGCGTGCTCGATCCATCGGGGGTAGGGCGGCTTGCACTGCGCGATGCCGTCGTGCGCGGCGCGGACGCCGGCAGCGCTTTGCAGGTTCTGCGCGGTGCCGTCGAGGCGGAGACGTCCTTCGGCGACGTCGGGCGCGCGCTTCCCGAGCTCTATGTCTTGCACGGTGCGCGCATTGCCGATTTCAGCGGCCTCGGCTCCATCGATCAGGCGCTGGCACTCGCGCAAGAGGAGCTCACCGGACGCGCGCCATCCGATGCCGTGGTCGTCATCACGTCTCGCCGCCCGGCGTAACCTTTCCCGAGCGTTTGGGTAGCGCATCATATGGCAAAAGTTAGTATGGACGACGAAGCCGTTTCGATTCAGCTTTCGCTGCTCGAGACAGTGCTCACGTTTCACGGCTCGCTCCGCGTGCCGTTTGCGCATATCACGGGCGCGCGTGCCGAAGATGAATCGGCGCTCGGACATCTGTGGGGCAAGATCATCGGGACGAATGCGCCCGGCTTAAAGATGGCCGGCACGTTTTGGGTCGACGGCGGCCTCGCTTTTTTGGACTACGGCAGCGGGCGCGGCTGTTTGGTGATCGACACGACGCACGAAACCTACCGCAAGATCATCGTTCAGCCGGACGCGGGCGAAGATGCGCGCGCGCTTGCCGACGCGATAAACAAAAAGGCGGCTGCGTAAACGCAGCCGCCTTTGGCGCTAAGCCGCCGTTAGTTCACGGGCGGCGTTGAGGTAAGGAGTCCGGATTCTTCCAATGCGACGGTGCTCTTATTCCGCCCGTAACTGAAGTAGAAGATCAGCCCGATCACCAGCCAGACGATGAACGCAAACCACACCAGCGGAAAGAAATTCCACAGGAGCGGATTGCCGTTGCGTAAGTAGTAGATCAATCCGACAGCCGTGATCGCCGAGAGTATGGGGATTACATACGGCCCGAAAGGTACCGTAAATTGTCCCTTGAGTCCGGGATGCTTCGCCCGAAGCACGGGCACGGCGATGGACACCAGGATGAACGCGAACAACGTGCCCATGTTCACGAGCGAGCCGACGATGTTAATCGGCGTGAGCGCCGCCACGATGGCAATCAGCACGCCGAAGAATACCGTCGAATAGACCGGCGTGCGCCACGTCGCGTGCACGCGGTTGAACGACGGCGGAATCAGACGATCGCGCGCCATTGCGAACCAGACCCGGCTCTGTCCGAACATCATGACGAGCAGCACCGTGGTCAAGCCGGCAATTGCCCCGAGCGAAATAACCACACCGGCCCACGCTAAGCCCACGTAGTTCATCGCGAACGCGACGGGGAATGCGACGTTCAATTTATAGAACGGCACCATGCCGTTCAAAATCGCAACCACGATGATGTACAGCACCGTGCAGACGAGCAAGCTCATGATGATGCCGAAAGGCAAATCCTTGCCGGGGTTTTTTGCTTCTTCGGCGGTGGTGGAGACGGCGTCAAACCCGATGTACGCGAAGAAGATGAACGCCGCGCCGCCGAGCATGCCGCTGACGCCGAACGGGAAATAACCGCCCATGCCCGCGGATCCGCCGGCCGGCAGGTGATAGTTCGCGCCGTTGATGTGGCCCAAACCGACGATGATGAAAAACGCGACGATAAGCAGTTTGATTGCGACGATCACCGCGTTCACCGAGCCGGATTCGCGCGTGCCGCGCGCGAGCAGCGCCGTGATGATCAAAATAATGCCCGCGGCGGGAAGATTCGCATGACCGGAGACGCCGGCTTGGCCCGCGAGGCCCCAATGCGGCCCGTTCGCCCACATCGGCGAGATGTTCAGCCAGCTCACGCCCGTTTGATGCAGAATGTTCACGAAGTAGCCGGACCAGCCGATGCTCACCGTCGCCGCACCGAGCGCATATTCGAGCACCAGATCCCAGCCGATGATCCATGCCAAAAATTCGCCCAACGTCGCGTATGTGTATGTGTAGGCGCTGCCCGAGATCGGAATTTTGCTCGAAACTTCGGCGTAGCAGAGCGCCGCGAGCGCACTGACGATGCCGGCGACAACAAAAGAGATCGTGATCGACGGGCCCGCGCGGGTTGCGGATGCCACGCCCGTTAGAACGAAGATTCCGGTACCGATGATCGCGCCGATGCCCATGGCCGTCAGCGCCCATGGCCCCAGCGATCGTTTCAGCCCGTGCTCGTGGTCGGCGCCCTCGGCGAGGATGGTCGCGAGCGGCTTAACGCGTTGTAATAGCATATGAGGGCTTGTGATTAACCCTTGCCCGCTCGGTCCCTGCGACAAAAGACGTTACAGCGGACGCGAAAACCCCACGTACAAGCCGCGTCCGGGCGTGATGCCGTCCTCGGAAAACTCGAAGAACAAACCCGCGCGGCGGAACGCTTCGCCGTATTGTTCGGCGGTGAATAGCGTGAGCCGGTGCGCTTCGGTGAACGTGCGGATGCCGTCGGTGGATGCCACCATATAATGGAAGTTCAGAATGGAGACGCTGCCGTCGCGTCGCGAGACGCTCATGCGCGCAACTTTGAGCTCGGGCTCGTCGACATACAGCGCGCTCACGTGTCCGTCGCGCCACTGAGCCGGAAGTATCCACGGCTCGATAATGACGGCGCCGCCTGGTTTGAGATGACGGGCAAAGGTCTGCAGCGTTTGTTCGAGCCGCTGCATGTTCGGCAGATAGCCGATGGAGCCGAACAGGCAGGTGATGACGTCGTACTTCTTGCCCAAGTTGAAGCCAATCATGTCTGCTTCGAAAAATTGCGAATCCGGATTGCGGGCGCGCGCGATGTCCAGCATGGAACGGTTCACATCGAGCCCGTCGCACGCGAAGCGGGCGGATAACGCTTGCATGTGCGCGCCGGTCCCGCAGCCTGCGTCGAGCAGATCGTTTCCGCCCGAGCGGCAGCGCTCCGCGGCGATACGCTCGATGACGACCGCTTCCTGTTGGTAATCTTTTCCGAGCGCACGGTAAAGCGCGTCGTAATATTTTGCAGATTGCGTATACATCGTCTCTCGCTCTGTTGTTGCCGAAGAAGGCGAAGCCTTCATTTGCGCGAAGGCGCGCGCATGACGCGCAGCGATTTCGACGTCCTCGTTGTCGGCGGCGGTAACGCGGGCTGCGCTGCGGCGATTGCTGCATCGCGCCGCGGCGCGCGCACACTGCTTGTCGAGCGGTACGGGTTCCTGGGCGGCACGGCAACCGCTGCAATGGTCGGCCCGTGGATGACCTTCCACTCCGGAAGCGAGCGCATCGTCGGCGGCATCGCGCAGGAGATCGTCGAGCGTCTCCAGCGCAAAGGCGGTTCACCCGGGCATGTTCGCGATTCGTCGGACTATGTGGCAACGATTACGCCGTTCGATCCGGAGATCCACAAAGCGCTGCTCTTTGAAATGATGCAGGAGGCGGGCGTGCACTTGTTGCTGCATGCGTACTTTTTGCGCGCAGTATGTGAGGGCAGCATCGTCAAGGGCGCAACCTTCGCGACGGTGGGCGGCGAACGCGAATACCGCGCGGCAATGACGATCGATTCGACCGCCGACGCGTACGTCGCCGCGTCCGCGGGCGTTGCCACGCAGCAAGGCGATGCGCGCGGGCGCGTTCAGCCGGCGAGTTTGATGTTCCGCTTGAGTCATGTCGATTTAAGCAGGACTGCAACGTACGTGCGCATGCATCCCGATCAAATGCGCACCTCGCTCAAAGCGCACGAACGTACCGCGCCCGCGCTCACCGCCGTCGCAGGACTTTACGATCTGTGGAATGCCGCGCTGCAAGAGCGCGTGGTGAACGTGCCCCGCGAGCTGGTTTCGTTTTTCATCACGCCGTACGCGGACGAAGTAAGCGTGAACATGACGCGCGTGACCGACATCGACCCGCTCGATCCCGACGATCTCACGCGCGCCGAGGTGCAGGCGCGCATGCAGGTCATGCAGCTGCTCGAGTTTTTCCGTTCGCGCGTTCCAGGCTTCGAACAGGCGCGCATCGCCGCGACGGCGGCGCAGATCGGCGTGCGCGAGTCGCGCCGCATCGTGGGCGAATATACGCTCACTCGCGACGACGTGCTGCAAGGGCGCCGTTTCGCCGACGCCGTCGCGCGCAGTGCCTACCCGATCGACATGCACAACCCTTCGGGTACCGGCACGACGACGCACCGCTTACCCGAAGGAGCCAGCTACGAAATTCCTTACCGCTGCATGGTTCCCAAAGGAGCCGGTGCGCTGCTGGTTGCCGGACGCTGCATCTCGACGACGCACGAAGCGCTCGCCTCCACGCGGCTCACACCGACCGTTATGACGCTGGGTCAAGCAGCCGGAACTGCCGTGGCACTCGCGAAAGAGTCGGGCGCGGCTTTGCGCGATATCGACACGCAGCAGCTGCGTGAGATGCTTAAGAGCGACGGGGTTCTCGTGTGAAGAGCGCGGTGTTTGCGCTCGCTGAGCGGTACGGCGTTCAGATCGAATATGCCGACCTCGGCGCATGGGGCGTGGACGAACTGCGTTCGGAGTACGATCCGCACGGCCCCGTGATCCGGATCAATGTGCGCGTCATCGAGCACCTTCCCGTGGGCGAGATCGGCGACTTCATTGCCTTCTCGATCGGACACGAGTTGTACCATCACCGCGAGCACTGCGGGGAGATTCCGCGGCTGCTCAATCGCGCCGCGCGCGAGACGGCCGCCAACGACTTCGCGCGCACGCTGCTCGAATGAGATACTTCGCCGGGATCGACGGCGGACAAAGCTCGACCACGGCGGTGATCGGCGACGAGCTCGGACGCATCTGCGGACGCGGCACCGCCGGGCCGGCCGATGAAGTGAATCAAGGTCCGCGGTCGACCCGCCTGCACGACGCGCTTTGCGCAGCGGTTGGTGGTGCCCTCGATGACGCGAAGTTGCCGCGCGGCACCGCACTTTCAAACGTCGTCGCGGGAATCAGCGGTTACGATGGCACCGTTTACGGCAAGCCGCCGCAGCTCGGCGCCGGGCAGCTTACGCTGTTGCACGATGCGCCCGTAGCGCATGCGGGAGCGCTGGGAAACACGGCCGGCGTCGTGGTGATTGCGGGAACGGGTTCGGTCGCCTACGCGAAAAACGAAGCCGGCAGCGAGGCGCTCGCCGGCGGATGGGGCTACGTCTTCGGCGATGAAGGCAGCGCGTTTTGGATCGCGCGTTGCGCGCTGCAGGCTGCGTTCGGAGACGCCGATGCGGGCGAGCCGGGCGAGATGGCGCAACTCGCGCTGCAAACGTTCGGCGCGCCTACCCTGCGCGCGCTGGTGCGTTCTTTTTACACCGGCGGCATTTCGCGCGCCGGTATCGCCTCGTTTGCGACGGCGATCGTACGCGCGGCTGAAGGCGGCGACGCATTCGCGGCGCAAACCGTTCGGGACGCCGCCCGTGCGCTGGTCATGCTCGCGATGCGCGCGATGGAACGCACGGGCCTGCAGAACGGCTGCGCCGCCTTCACCGGAGGGTTGATGAACAGCGCCACGATCCGCGATGAAATCGCGCAGCACATGCGCGCGCTGCTGCCCGCCGCGCAACTGGTGACGCCGCGCTACGGCGCGCCGGAAGGCGCGCTCCTGCTGGCGTACGCCCGGGCCGGCCTTTCCATCGAGGTGTTGAAGTGACCGTGCTCGACGCACTGCGGGGAGGCCTCATCGTTTCGGTGCAAGCGGCGCCGGGCAGCGCGCTGGACGATCCGCGCGTGCTCGCGGCAATGGCCGCCGCGGCAGTCGAGGGCGGCGCGTGCGGCGTCCGTATTCAAGGCGCCGCAAATTTGCGGGCGGTGTGCGCGCGTGTCAGCGTACCGGTCATCGGCCTGATTAAGCGCAGTTACGAAGGGTTCGAACCGTATATCACGCCCTCGCGCCGGGAAGTCGACGAAGTCCTCGCCGCGGGCGCGTGCATCGTGGCTTTTGATGCCACGGCCGCAGCGCATCCCGCCGGTGCGGCGCCGGCCTCCTTGATTGCGGCGATCCATGAGGGCGGCGCGCTCGCCATGGCGGATTGCGCGCAGCCGGGCGACGGGCCGCCGGCAGCCGAAGCGGGCGCAGACATCGTTGCAACGACGCTCTGCGGGTATACGGCGCAAACGCGCGGCGAGCAATTGCCTGCACTGGCACTGCTCGACGCCTGGAGCGGCTTGAGCGTGATGCGCATCTGCGAGGGCGGCGTGCATTCGCCCGAATCGGTCTGCGCGGCGATAGGCGCCGGCGCCGACGCCGTGGTTGTGGGAACTGCGATAACCAACGTTTCGTGGATGACGGCCCGGTTCGCTGCGGGCTTAAAACCAAAGTCGTCGCGGCTGTAGGACGGTTTTACCTATCATCTAATAGAGCCACGGATTCCGGCCGATGCCGACTGTCTTGGAGAGCCGTTTTGCAAGAACATAGAGACCCAGCCGTGCACTTGGATCGCGGGTTCTGGACGATAACCGGCGTCATCGTGCTGCTGGCGATCGCTTCGGTTCTGTACTGGGCATACGCGCCCATTACCAGCATCATGCCCGAAGCGGTCGACCGGGCGCAGCAAATCGACCTGCTTTTCCGCTTCCTTGCCGGCACCGGATTCGCGCTCGGTTTTGCCGTCATCGGTTATTTGCTCTACTTCTCGATCCGTTACCGCCGGCGGGCCGATCAAGGCGACGACGCAATCGGGCTGCAGATCCACGACAATCACCGGTTGGAACTGTGGTGGACCATCATCCCGTCGATCTTCATCGTGGTCTTAGGCTTCGTCAGCGTGAAGCTCTTCCTGGAGATCGAGCCGGTCAACGCGCAGGGCAATACGCTGGTCGTCGAAGGGTTGGGCCACCAGTGGTACTACACGTTCCGCTATCCCGGCATCCACGGCGAAGTTCGCGAGATGCATCTGCCGCTGAGCCAGCCGGTTACGCTGCACGTGTCGTCCTACGACGTCATCCATTCGTTCTGGATTCCCGACATGCGCCTGAAGGCCGACATGGTTCCAGGCGTAGTCAATACGCTCGTGTTTACGCCGACGCGTGCGGGGCGCTACAACTTGATCTGCACGGAGTTTTGCGGCACCTTTCACGGCGAGATGCGCAGCGGCACCAAAAATGATCCGGCGTTCGTCTACATCGATCCGCCGGACAAATATAAAGCATGGTACGACGCGCAGCAGCGCGCGAACGCCCACGAAAGCGACGCCGTCGCCGTGGCTTCGAGCGGCGCGGTAAAGCTCACGGGCGGCGACGCAGCGGCCGGTAAAGCGGTGTTCTCGCAGCGTTGCTCGGCGTGTCACGCGATCGCGCCGTTCGCACAAAAGGTCGTAGGCCCGGGCCTGAAGGGCGTGCTGCACGACCCGGCTCACCCGAATTTGGTGAACGGCAACAAAGCGACACCGGAAAACGTCGCCAAGATTTTGCAGAACGGTTACAACGGACCGATGGGCACCATGCCGAATCAGACCGCCAACCAGCTCTCCGATAAAGACATCGCAAATCTCGTCAGCTTCCTCGATTCGTTGAAATAAGGCAGATCGTACAAATGGCCGTAGCAACAGTACACGCCGGCGGCATCGCCGACCACATCCATCCCGAACCGCAAGGGTTCATCCGTAAATACGTTTTTTCGATCGATCACAAGATCATCGGCATCCAGTATATGATCACGGCCGGAATCTTCCTGATTCTCGGCGGCATGCTGGCCGAGCTGATTCGCGTGCAATTGATGAAGGCGAACGGCGGCTTCATGACGCCCGACACCTACAACGAAGTGTATTCGATTCACGGCTCGACGATGGTCTGGCTGGTCATCATTCCGATGCTCACCGGCGGGTTCGGCAACTTCGTGTTTCCGCTGCAGATCGGCGCACGCGACGTGGCGTTCCCGTGGCTCAACATGATCAGCTTCTGGATATTTCCGGTTGCAGGCTTGATGGTCTACGCGTCGTTTTTGATGGGCGCGCCGTCGGCGGGCTGGACGGAATATCCGCCGATGTCGTTGCAAGGGCAAGCGGGCACGTCGATGTGGTGCGCGGCGATCTTTTTGGTCGGGGTGAGCTCGACACTCACCGGGATTAATTTCTTGGTGACAATCCTGAAGATGCGCGCTCCCGGCATGACGTTCACGCGCATGCCGCTGTTCGTGTGGGGCCAGTTCGCCACGGCTCCGCTGCTGATGATTGCCACGACGGCGCTTGGTGCGGCGCTGGCGGCGCTCTTCGTTCAGCGCCAGTTCGGCGTGGCGTTTTTCGATCCGACCAAGGGCGGCAGCGCCATCCTTTGGCAGCACATGTTCTGGTTCTACTCGCATCCGGCCGTGTACATCATGATTCTGCCCGCATTCGGCATTCTCTCGGAAGTAATCCCGACGTTTGCGCGCAAGCCCATCTTCGGCTACAAGATGATCGCGTTCTCATCGTGCGCGATCGCGATCTTGGGCTTCATGGTCTGGGCGCATCACATGTTCACCTCGGGCATGGCGCCCGCGCTGCAGCTGCCCTTCATGGTGCTGACCATGCTCATCGCCATCCCGACGGGCATCAAGATCTTTTCATGGACGACGACGCTTTTCGGCGGAGTGCTCAAGTTCACAACGGCCATGCTGTTCTCAGTCGGCTTTATTGCGCTCTTCACGCTCGGCGGCATCACGGGCGTTTGGCTGGCTGCGGTTCCGTTCGACCTGCATGCGCACGGCACGTACTTCATCGTCGCCCATTTCCACTACGTGCTGGTCGGCGGATCGCTCATGGGCATCTTCTCCGGCCTGTTCTATTGGTTTCCGAAGATGACCGGGCGCTTCATGAACGAGACGCTGGGCAAATGGGCATTCTGGCTGTTCTTCGTCGGTATGAACGGCACGTTCTTGCCGATGCACTGGAACGGGCTGTGGGGTCAACCGCGCCGCACAGCGACCTACGATCCGCAGTTTCAATCGCTCAATCAATTCGAATCGATCGCTTCGTTCGTGATGACGGCCGCAATCCTGCTCATTATCGTGAACGTGATTTGGAGCATCAAGAACGGTAAGCGTTCCGGCCACAACCCGTGGAACGCCCGCACGCTGGAGTGGCAGATCGCCTCGCCTCCGCCGTACTATAACTTCAAACATGTTCCGTCTGTCTTTTCGACGCCGTACGACTTCGCCGAACCGTTGCCGTACCGCGGGCTCGAAGACGAGCTGGCCGGAACCTCGGACGAGGACGACGCGCGCGAACCGGCGGGTATCCGTTAGTGGCGCTCGCCGCATTGCCGCACGGCGGCCTGCACGCGCGCGACGACGCGCAGGCCGATCAGCTCTACGTCGAGACGCGCGAGCTGCGCGTTCAAGGCTTCCTGCTGTTCATGGTCAGCGACCTCGTACTGTTCAGTTCGTTCATCTTCGCGTATCTGTATCTGCGGAGCAGCGGGCAGGGATGGCCGCCGCCCGGTGCACCGAAACTCGACCTTGCGCTGGCTTCGCTCAACTCCGTCATCCTGTTCGGTTCGGGCGCGACGATGCACTTCGCGCTCGAGAACTGGAAGCACGAGAAGTTTATCAAGTTTGCGAACTGGATGCTCGCGACGATCGTGCTCGGCGTGCTGTTCCTTTCCGGCCAGATCATCGAATACGGAAAGCTTGCCGTCGGATGGGGCGACTCCGGAATCTTCGGCGCCGGTTTCTACACGCTCACCGGCATGCACGGATTCCACGTTTTTTGCGGCGTCATTTATTTGACCGTCCTGCTGCTGCAGGCCACGCACGGAACGTACACCTACAAGAAATACACCGGCCTAACCCTCGGAACGCTTTACTGGCATTTCGTCGACGTGATCTGGGTCGTGCTGTTCTCGATCTTCTATTTGCTGTAGGAGCCGCTCATGAATGAAGCAACGCAACACGCGCTGGCGCACATCGAACGAATCTTTGCCGTCGCCTTCGGCTTGGTCGTGTTCGGCGTCGCCGCGATCGCGCTCAAGAACGACTGGAACAGCAAGGGCATCGAAAACCAGGTTTTCAAAATGATGCTGGGATTGCTCGCGCTCGGCGCGTTTCTCGCGATACTGGCCGCACTCAACGTGCTGGCCGGCCGCGGCGTGGAGGTGTGACGGTGTACGATCCGGTCGACGAGCGCGGCGTTCCCACGACCCGCGGCGTTCCTCGAGCAGTTTTAATTGCGGTGCTGGTCGGTGTTCTGGTGATCTTTGCCATCGGCGCCGATACGATCGCGCTCGCCGGGTACGGCCACGCGTGGCCCTCCACGAAAACGCTTCGCATCCCGGTTAACGGCAGCTACCGGCCTTAACCGCTGCGGCGCATTCTCGCGGCCGCCTGTTGTCGGGCGTTGCTACTTCGGGAAGTTTTGCGTCATTCCGATCGCCAGCAGCGGTAAGGGCTCGTCCGGCAAGACGCCGGTCGATTTGCCGTCTATTTTGTGGACGCCGCCGTATTCCGAAAACTCGACGTGCGCGGGGATCGTCCGCGCCGGAAGCCTTTTGGTGCCGAAGCATTCCCATTCGCCGCACATGCGTTCATCGTCGAAGAGCACAGCGACGTAACCGCTGCTGCCCACATCCGAAAATTCGTCGGGACCGCGGTAGCGCACGTAGCCGTCCAGCTGGTAGATCGGTTTGTAGGTCTGCGCGTATGCCACGAGCGGCGCCGCGAGCACCGCAACAAAATACGCAAAGAAAGCGAGCGAGACGACACCGAACACCGGCCAAAGGATCCACAGGTCGTGCGGCGGCGTGACGCGCGCGCGCCACACGATACCGTAGCTCAGCGCGGCAAAGAAAAGGCCGCCGATGAGCGGCTCGATCGCGATCGATATGCGTCCTGTGACGCCGCGCCATACGATGAAGCGCTCGCGCTCGGTCCATGGACGGCGGGCAAGATGCCGGCTTTGCACGATCGTGCGAAGCTTCATACCCTCTCGTATTCCACAGTTTCGGCGGGATGAGCCCGATCGGCGACTTTTTTATGGTCCACCGAAGGAGCGAGCGTCCCCAACGGCGCGGGCAGAGTCAAGCGCTTCCCTAGCGCCGTCGCGGGGGTCATCGCTGCGCGCGCTGCAGTTCCATCCGGCGGGAGCGCAGCGTCGAGGCGATCAGCAAAGCGAAAAGCGCAACAGCCGCGAACGCGAGATAGGCCGTGCGGTATGCCGCCGTGTCGGAGAGCGCATTACCCATGATGCCGCCCGCCATGGCGCCGCCCAAAATTTGCCCGACGATCAGGAATTGACTGAGCAGGCCGACTGCCGTCGCGCGCGTGGCGGGTGCCGTTTCGTTGGTAACGATGTAACGGGTGGGCGCTCCGAGCAATGCGCCGAAGCCCGCGCCCGCGACGATCATCGCCAAAACACAGAGCCAGAGCGAGCCGAATCCGAGCGCGAAGATGACGAGGCCGAGCTCGGTGAACAAGGTGCCGATCACGAGCACGTTACGGCTGCCGATACGATCGAGCAATCTGCCCGAAACAGGAATAATGAGCACGAACATCAGCGCGCCGATGGCGGCGATCAGCCCCGCGACGGCATATGACAAACGCTGCGCGCCGACCAGCACCGCTGGAATAAAAAACAGCGCGCCCTCGACCATGCCGATGGCGATCTCCAAAATAAACGTCTTCGCAAGTTGTCCGTTTGCAAAAAGCGCCGGTGGAAATGCGGGATACTCGCTGGAGCGTTCCCAGAGCCAGAAGCCCGTCAACAGCGCCAGTGCGAAGGCGATGGTCACCGCGTGCATTCCCGTGATGCCGTAGATCATGAAGAGCAAGCCGGCCACGAGTAAAAACAATCCCGGCACGTCCAGCGGATCGCGCGTGCGCGGTGCGTCGGCCGGCACGTGCCGCGCTGCAAGCAGCACCACTGCAGCGGCAATCGGAAAGTTCGGTAAGAATACCCAGCGCCACGAAATAAAATGGGCGACCACGCCTCCGTACATCGGGCCGACTACCGCAGCGAAGCCCCATGTCGCCGCAACGAGTCCCAGCGCGGCGCCGCGCTTCTCGGGCGGTACGCGATCGCCGATCGCGGCGGCCGCGACCGGAAAAATGCCGCCCGCACCAAAGGCTTGAATCGCGCGGGCGATCAGGAACGTGGGATAATGTTGCGCAACGAACGCGAGCGCCGTACCGGCCGTAAAGATCGCGACGCATGCGATGTAGATCGGCCGGCGTCCTAGCCGGTCCGCGAGCACGCTCATGATCGCGATGCCCGCAATGTTGACGAGCAGATACAGGGTAAATACCCACGACAGATCGGCAATTGCGACGCCGAACTGGCTTCCGATCGCGGGCAGCGCGGGCGAGAGAACGCTCAGATCGAGTGCGCCCAGGAAAACGCCTAGGCCGAGGGTCAGCAGCAGCCGGCGATGTTTCAAAAAACGATCCGGTCGATCACCATGAACACGCAGATGGCCGCGAGATAAACGAGCGAAAACGTAAACAGTTTGCGCGAAGCAGCCGCACCGCCCACCGAGCGCAGATGAAACGCGTCGCGCAAGAAGCCGGCGCCGAGCACGGCAGCTGCCGCCGCGAAGATCGGGCCCATGACATGAAGCGGCCAGTAGAGCGCCAGCGTCGCCGTAACGAGCAGCACCGAGTAGACGGCAATCTCATTCTTCGTGCGTTTCTCGCCGAGAACATTCGGAAGCATCGGTATGCCGGCTTTGTGATAGTCCAGTTCCGTCATGAGCGCAAGCGCCCAGAAATGAGGCGGCGTCCACAGAAACACGATTGCGAACAATCCGATTGCCGGTCCGCCGATGGCGTGCGTTATCGCGGCCCAGCCGACCAGCGGAGGAACGGCGCCCGCTGCGCCGCCGATGACGATGTTCTGCGCAGTGCGCCTTTTGAGCACCATCGTGTACATGACCACGTAGAACACATTGCCGGCGAGCGACAGCCACGCGGCTAAGTGATCGACGCGCAGATAAAAGATCGCAAACGAGAGCACGCCCATCATGCATGCATGCGCCGTCGCTTGAAAGATCGTCAGTCTGCCGCCGGGCAACGGCCGCGAACGCGTGCGCTTCATGATGCGATCGATATCGAGGTCGTAAACGCAGTTCAGCGCGCCCGCCGACATGGCGGCCAGCGCCCCTGCAAGCATTGTCCAACCGAACAGCGGTAAAGGCGGAATGCCGCGCTGCGCCATAATCATCGCCGCTGCGGTCGTCACGAGCAGCAGATACATGATGCGCGGTTTGCCGAGCTCGTAGTAATCGCCGAGCATGTTTAACAGCCACGCGGCCCGCGCGGAGACCGCGCGTTCAGCGGGCGCGAATGTATTCACGTTGATTCTCGAGCACGGCGAACGCGGTGGCGCAGACGAACGCGAGGAAAACGAGCGCCGCGTTCGCCGCATGCGCTTCGCGCAGATCGACGGGCAAGCGCAGCGCGACGTTGAGCAGCCCGAGGAGCACTTGCACGAGGACGAGCACGAACGCGAGCGTTGTCGCGAGGCGCAGGCGTGTGCTGATGCCGTGCGCCCATGCCAGCGCGAACGCAACGCTCGCGCTCAAAAGGCAAGCCGCTGCAATGAAACGATGAAGCATCTGCACATACTGGCCCGGCGTATATACCACGACGCGCCCCGCGCATCCCGGAATATCGATGCAGGCAAGCCCTGCACCGCTCGAGCTCACATACGCGCCGACGCACATCGTGAGAAATGCAATCATCGCGCTGATCGCGAGAACGGTCCGCAGCAGCCCGTCCGGCCGCGGCGTACGCGTGCGCGTCGCCGCGCCGAAAGCGAGGATCGCCATCACGCAGAGCGAGGCAACAAACGCCATCGCGGTGCCCCAATGCCAGACGACGGATGCCGGGCTGTTCGAAAGATGGACGGTGGCGGCGCCCAGAAACACTTGAAAGCCGAAGAGCACGGCAATAACGGCGCCGGCGGGGACGGCAAAGCGCACCCCTGCGCGCAGGCGCCAGGCCTGGCCGAGGACGGCCAGCACGAGCAGCGAGAGGATGCCAGCGAGCAGGCGGTGGGTCCACTCCCACACGGTCCCGCCGCCCATTTGCGGAATGACGGCCCCCCGGCATAGCGGATAATCCGGGCACGTCATGCCGGCGCCGTTGATGCGGGTCCAACTACCGAGCAACACCTCGGCATACGCCGCGCAGACCGCGGCCAGGCTTAGGCGGCCAAGGGTTTTCACTAGGTTTCAAGTGTACGGCCGCGGCGCAGCGCGGACAATGATTTTGTCGGCTGGCGGCCGTCAGCAGTTTTGCACGGCGCCGTCGATATGCCCGGCCGCTTGCGTCTCGTCGTGGATGATGTCGTGAATGCGGCCCGCGAAATCGTCGGCGGCGGCCTTGGCGTACTGCGTGGCGGTCGGATCGTTGGGATCGTGCCCGATGCCTGCCGGGAACGGATCGTAGAAGCGTCCCGCCGCATCGCGCGCAGCGAAGTCGCGCGGAAGTTCGGATTGCGGATCGGCGACGCCGACCGTCGCGATGTTGATGTTGCGGTCGGACTCTCCGAGCGCCGCCATGTCCTTCATGTCTTCGTATGCCAAAAGCCCGTTTACGTCGCGCGCGATCTTTTGCTGGCGCCACAGCGCTCCGCCGAGCTCGTCGGCAAAGTCTTTCAATTCTTTGGCCTGCGCGGCGTCTTTGGTCTGCCCGGAAAGTTTGCGTAACCGTTTGACTTCGTCGTCACCCGATCGTGCTTGCTGCGTGAGCGTTTTCGCCATGTCGCCGAGCGCATTTAAACCGTTGCGCCGGTGGATCGGATTGCCGTCATCCAAGTTCGTGTAGCGAAGCGCGGCAATCGTGCGGCCGACGAGCAGGTCGTTGGCGAGTGTCGTCCCGATGGCGCTGTTCGCGTGCGTGATGATCTCGGCGCAGCGCGAGCTGGAACGCACGGTGGCGATTGTTTTCAACGCCGGCGCCGGCGAGGGCTGCGGCGTGGGCGAAGCGGCTGCCAGCGCGGCGGCGAGCACGAGCGGTCCGATGATCATGTCCTTATAGAATGCACCCGGAGGGCACCGCGTGACAACTGCGAACGCCCAGCTCGTGAAGCGCCTTTGGCCCCTGCTTGCCCTGGTCTTGCTCGCCGGGTGCCGGGACGTGCGCGTGCGGACCCTATCGGCGGGCACGACGCCCGTTACCGGTTCCGGAAGCGAAATTGCCGTCGTGCGCGATGCGCCGGCGCTCGAGCATTTCGGCGTGCGTGCGCCGGTCCGTTTCCGCAAAGAGTTCGGCGTCATTTTGCTTATGGGCCCGCACGAGCGCAGCGGCTACAAGCAGATCATTGAATCCATCCGCGCGAATCCGAACGGCGTGCGAGTCGTTGCGTTTGAGGCGGCGCCCGGCGACGGCGGCGAACCGTCGCAAAAGTACCGCACCTACACCTTGTGGATCGTGCCGAACTCCGTGTACCGCCGCGGCGTGCGCGTGCAAGTCGTCACGCCTTCCGGGCAACCCATCGCCGCAACGACGCTGCCCTGATGCAGCCGCTGATTGCACTGGACGGCGAAACGCTCGCCGCAAACGCGCGCGCGTGGCGCACGTTCTGCGCGCCGGCGCAATTGTACGCCGTTGTGAAAGCGCGCGCGTACGGTTGGGGACTTGAGCGCGTCGTCCCGGTTGTGGAACCGTTCGCTGATGCGTTTTGCGTGAGCGACATGGAAGAGCTGCGCGAACTTCGCGCGCATACGGCGAAACGCGCAATCGTCATGAGCGGCGTTGCCGCGGGCGACTTCCCGGAACTCAAGCAATCGAACGCGACGGCATCGCTCGAGCATGCCGCCGACGTTGCCGCTGCGATGCAAGCCGGCAGCGTGCGTTTAGGCGTGCGGCCCGCTGCGGCGTGGAGCGGTTTTTCGCGGCGGGAGTTGGAGGCGCTGGCGCCGGTTCTGGCCCACAGCGGCGCGGCGGTCAGTCTCTGGACGCATCTTACCGAACCTGCGGCGGCTGCAGAGCAGCTGACGGCATTTCAAGCGGTCGAAGCCATGCTGCGCACCGCGCGCGTGCACATCGCCGGAACGGATGTCGCGAGCACATTTCCGCTGGCCGCCGGCTGTCGCGCGGGTTCAGCCGTGCGTGTGGGCATCGGTCTGTTCGGAGCAACGGGCGGCGCGCGTGTGCCCGGCGTGCGCTGTGCGCTGCGCGTCAGCGCGCCGGTCGTGCGCATCGAGGAGCTGGCGGCAGGGACGAGACTGGGATATGGGGGTACCATGCTCTCGATGACGGAGCGTATAGCGACGGCCCGGTGCGGGTATGCTGACGGCCTGCCTAAGACTCTTGAGCGCACGGACGATATTTTATCGGTTGGCATGCAGTATATAACCGTTCGCGCAGCGCGCGTCGATCAAGAGCGCGCATTTGTGCGCGTGATCGATCTCTCGACCGACCTCGACGCTTTTGCGGCGCAAGCCGCGCGTTTGCCGCACGAGATCGTTACTGCTTTGGGAAAATGCACCGCATGACGTCTGCCGAGCGCGCTGGCGCGTTCCAAGCGAACGTCGAGCGGCTTCAGCTTGCGCTCGAACCGGGCGGCGACCCGTCCGATGCGGAAGGCACGCTTAATCCGGCCTCCGCGCGCACGCGGCGAAACGAACTGCTGCTGTACCCGCGTGATGTGGCGAAAGGCAATATTTCGCGCGTCGGGTTAGTCAAAGGCAAGCCGGAGCGCGACCGTTTCGTCTTCGAACGCGACGGCTTCGCGCTCGAACCGCACGCGGAATACGAAGTGCGCGCCAACCCCGGTTACGGATGCGAGGATCCGCGCGTCACCTTCATCGCCGCCATTGACGCTTACGTGATGGCGTACACCGCGTTCGGACCGCAAGGCCCGCGCATCGCGCTGGCGGTTTCTGGCGATGCATTCACGTGGAAGCGTTTGGGTTTGATGCATTTCGATAAGCCGGGCATGCACATCGGCGACGATAAGGATGCCGCGTTTTTTCCCGAACCCGTCATCTCGCCGGAAGGCGTGAAGTCGCTCGCGTTCTATCACCGCCCGATGCTGCATCTCTCCGCCGTCGACGGACGCGCCGCCATTCCAATGATCGAACGCATGCCGTTCGGCGATCGCGAGTCGATCCGTATGGGATACGTTCCGTTCGAGCCGGTGCTTGCCGACATCGGCAAACTGCTCGACGTGCACGAGAGCACCCTGGTGATGTCGCCGGACGCGCAATGGGGATCGCTTAAGATCGGCGCCGGCACGCCTCCGGTGCACATCGCCGAGGGATGGATGTCGCTCTTTCACGCGGTCGACGTGCTCGACGCCACCGGCACCAAACCCAAGATGCGTTACAGCGCCGGCATCATGATTCACGACTTCGAGCGGCCGCACGAAGTGATCTATCGTTCGCCTGAGCCCGTGCTCGCGCCCGAAGGCGACCGCGAACGGCGCGGCATCGTGGATAACGTGGTTTTCCCGACGGCGATCGATCCGCGTCCCGACCTCGGCGCGCGCACGTTCGACTTTTACTACGGCATGGCGGACTGGTCGATCGGCGCCGCGCGTTTGACGCTGGGCGATCCCGAGCAGCTCACGGAAGCGGCTGAAAGCGCTGCTTAAGTACATTCCGCCGGCGGCCGCAATCGTGCTGTTCGCGTTCGTTGCCGCCGCGGGATGGGTGAACCGCGATCGCATCCGTTTGAAGATTGCCTCGGTTTATGCGAGCGTGCCGCCAAAAGCGTCGCAGACACACCGGCCGCTGCCGCGCCCGCACACGAATGTCGCCGGCGATGCACCATGGGCGCTTTCGGCGCTGCCCGAATGTTTCACTCAGGTCGCCAAAACGACCGGGCCGCCGCCGTATGTGCTCGCGCACCTCCCCGCAGGTCTGGCGATGGAACGGGACGGCGCGCGCCTGAAGGTTGCGGATTGCGCGCTGCGCGTGGCGGGCGATGCGATCTTTGTGCACCGCGGCGCCGACCATCTGCGCATTCCGCCGCCTGCGCGTTTGTATGACGGGCCCGGCCAGACGGCGGTGTTGCGAAGCGATGCGGGCGGATACGAACTGCGTGTCTATACCGCGCAGGCGCCGCTCGTGCGGCCATGAGCACGATCGACGAAGAGGTCGAGCGGCGGCGCACGTTCGCGATTATCTCGCATCCGGACGCCGGTAAGACGACGTTGACCGAAAAACTGCTGCTCTACGGCGGCGCGATTCAAACGGCCGGGCAAGTCTCCGCGCGCCGGGCGCAGCGCGCCGCAACGAGCGACTGGATGGAACTTGAGAAGCAGCGCGGCATCTCAATCACCTCCACCGTTCTGCAGTTTCCATACGAAGGCTACACGATCAATCTGCTCGACACGCCGGGTCACCAAGACTTCGGCGAGGACACGTACCGCACGCTCCTGGCGGCGGACAGCGCCGTCATGCTGATCGATGCCGCCAAAGGCGTCGAGCCGCAAACCAAAAAGCTGTTCGCGATCTGCCGCGCGCGGCGCATTCCGCTCTTTACGTTCATCAACAAAATGGATCGGCCCAGCCGCGATCCGCTTGAATTGCTCGACGAATTGGAGAGCGTTCTGGGCATCGGCGCGTTTCCGATGAACTGGCCGTTGGGGAGCGGTCCGTCTTTTGCCGGCGTTTACGACCGGCAGACCAGGGACGTGCACCTTTTCGAGCGCAGCGCGCACGGTTCCAAGCGCGCGAACGTGAAAGTTGCCGATATCGACGATCCGCAGATTAAAGCGCTGCTTGACGATCATTCATATGCGCAGTTCCGCGACGGTTTGGAACTGCTCGAAGGCGCCGGCGCCGGATTCGACCGCGCGGCGATGCTGCGCGGTGACGTCTCGCCGGTGTTTTTCGGCAGCGCCGTGACCAACTTCGGCGTGCAGTTGTTTTTAGACAGCTTTACCGCATTGAGCCCGCCTCCGCAGCCGCGCGGCGGCGTGCTGCCGACCTCGCCCGAATTTTCCGGTTTCGTTTTCAAAATCCAAGCCAACATGGATCCGCGCCATCGAGACCGCGTAGCCTTTTTGCGCGTCTGTTCGGGTAAGTTCGAGCGAGACATGACTGTGCGCAACGCGCGTACCGGCAAAGAAGTGCGCCTCTCGCGCGCGATGCGTCTTTTTGCGAGCGAACGCGAGTCGCTGGATGCCGCATACGCCGGCGACGTGGTCGGCCTGGCCAACCCCGGCGTCTTTGCCATCGGCGATACGGTCAGCCAAGGGCAGAAGGTTCGTTTCGAACGCGTTCCCGCGTTCGCCCCGGAACATTTTGCATCCGTCCGCAGTATCGACACATCGGCATACAAATCGTTCGGGAAGGGCATCGCTCAGCTGCGCGAAGAGGGGGCCATTCAAGTGATGTATCCGTTCGGCTCAATGCGCACCGAACCGGTTCTCGCTGCGGTGGGCGCCCTGCAGTTTGAGGTGGTGAAATACCGTTTGGAGTCCGAGTACAACGTCAAAACGCAGTTTTCCGCAATGCCGTACAGTCTGGCGCGGCGCGTCGCAGGCGAGGAACAAACGATCGCGCGCGCTCAGTTTCCCTCGAACGCAAAACTCGTCGAGGATTGGGACGGGCAGCCGGTCGCGCTGTTCGAATCGGAGTGGAGCTTGCGTCTCGCGCAGGAATGGAATTCCGCCTTGCGGTTTGTAGAGTTCACGAACTTGGATGAAGGGCAAAGCGATGAAACGAATATCGGCGCTGGCGCTGGCAGCACTTAGCCTTGCAAGCTGTGCGGGAAACCGCGCGGAGCACGAGGCCGACAAGATTACCCGAGCGGTTATCGCGAACGACATGCAGCCGGTCATGGGCGACCTCGACCCGTCGATCAAAGGCGAGATCACGCGCATACGCGTGGCCGAGCTTTCCGACGAACTCAACGCGCAGGGGAAATACAAGGGCCTTAAGCAGACGACCGCGGCGTGGTGCGATAAGACCGGCTACGACTGTTTCGACGTGACGTTCGAGAAAAGCACGTACCATGAAGTGATGAAGACCGGCAGCGACGGAAAGGTACAATACTGGTGGATACACGCAGCGCCTGCGGCCAGCAACTCGTAACGCTGCAGGACGTCCGCGCCGCTGCGGCGCGGCTGCGCGGCGTCGCAAACCGCACGCCGGTAATGACCTCACGCACACTCGACGAGCAGACCGGCGCGCGCGTGTACCTAAAATGCGAAAACTTTCAGCGCATGGGCGCTTTCAAATTTCGCGGCGCATACAATCGCATCGTGCAGTTCAGCGCCCAAGAGCGGCGCGGCGGCGTCGTCGCTTTTTCGAGCGGCAACCACGCGCAAGGTGTTGCGCTGGCGTGCCGGCTGCTGGGCGTTCCGGCGGTTATCGTCATGCCCGCCGATGCGCCGGCCTCGAAAGCCGCGGCGACGAAAGGCTATGGCGCCGAGGTGATCTTCTACGATCGTCACCGCTCGCACCGCGCGGAAATCGCGCAAAACCTGTGCGCTCAGCGAGGTGCCACGCTCGTACCGCCCTTCGACGACCCGCAGATCATTGCCGGTGCCGGAACCGCCGCCCTTGAGTTGCTTGAGGACGTTCCGCAGACGGATATGCTGCTCACGCCCGTGGGCGGCGGCGGACTCATCTCGGGAAGCGCAGTGGCGGCGCACGGTTTGAACCCGGCAATCGCGCTTTACGGTGTCGAACCCCAGGCCGGTAACGACGTACAGCGATCGCTGCGCTCGGGCGAGATCGTGCACATTGACGTACCGGTCACCATTGCCGACGGCTTGCAGACGCAAGCGCCCGGAGCGCTCACCTTTCCGTTGATGCGCGAACACGTCCAAGACGTGGTTACGGTGAGCGACGATCAACTGCGTTACGCGATGCGATTTGCGATGGAACGCATGAAAATCGTCATCGAGCCCAGCGGCGCCGCCGCACTCGCGGCGCTCATGTCGGGCGCGGTACCGGCCGCCGGAAAAGCGGTGGGCATCGTCATTAGCGGCGGTAACGTCGATACAGCGCGTTTCGCCGAGCTCGTTTCATAGCGTACCTGCGCGTTCCGTGTTGAAGCGCCACTGGATTCCGCCGCTCGCGCTGCTCTTCGCGCAGCTGGCGCACGGCTTCTCGTGGGGGCTGGTCTTCGCTGCGGCGTGGACGGGTAATTTTACGAATCCGCTTTTCGCGTTTGCGTGGATACACACGGTCGCGCTGGCGTGGATCACGACCGCAGCGCTCGCGATTCTGCTGCATGCGCTGCCGAACTTCATCGACACGCCGTGGCGCGGCCAATCGTTCGCACGCTGGTGCATCACATTCTTTGCCGCAGGCGTCGCCGGGCTTATCGCCGCATTTTTATGGAACCCGGCGCTGCTGGGCGCCGCTGCGAGCATCATTCTCATCGCGCTGCTCGGTTACTTGACCGGTGCGTTCGCAACCATAGGCGGCGCGTTGCGCGGCGAACCGGTGCAGCGCGCCGTTGCACGCGCGTTCGGCGGAACGTTCGCATTCTTGTTCGCGGCGGCGCTGGCCGGCTTCGGGCTTGCCTGGATGCTGGCCGGTGCGCGCGTGCCGGTGTGGGTGGGCGGCCTCGCGCGCGCGCACGCCCATTTGGGAACGATCGGATGGCTCACGCTGCTGATCTTCGGCGTCTCGATGCGTACCTTCAAACCGATGAGCGGTTCGTCGGGGACGCGTTTTCGCTGGGTCCACATTATTGCGGGCGTCTGCGGTTTGCTCGGCGCGCTGCTGCTTGCAGCAGGCGTGTCGTGGGCCGGCGGCGCGCTGTTCGCCGCCGCAGCGCTCGTTTACGCATTCGACACGTTCGATATTCTTCGCCGCGCCGCCAATCCGCATCGTCCTCCGCAGGCGTTTATCGCTGCAAGCGTGCTGTGGCTGCTGCTCGCGCTGGGACTCGGGTGCGGCGTGCTTGCGGGAGAACCGTGGCAGCGCGCTTATGTCTTCGTGCTGCTCATGGGGTGGGCGGGCCAGATGGTCAACGCGCACGTGTACCACATCGGCATCCGTCTGCTCGCAACCGTTTATCGCGGTGCCCAGGATGAAACGCCGCCGGGCGCTTTGCTGGAAACGAGGCTATCGTGGTATTCGTGGGCCGCGTTTCAAATGGCGGTCGCTATCGTCGCCGCCGCGCTCGTCCAAGGCAATCCAAGCGTCGCGGCGCGCGGTGCGGTCTTCGGCGCGGTCGCCTGGATTGCGATGGCGGCCAATATCGCAATCGCGCGCATGCGGGCAGCTACTGCGTCACGAGCGTGAGTACGCGCACGACCAATCCGTCGTTATCGCGGTTTGCGAGGTGGGCGGCGCGGGTTCAACGCAGTTGCAGGGCAGTTTGCGTTCGAATCGCGGCCCACAACCAGCGCGGCCAGAATCATGAAGATGACGAGCAGTACCAGCAAAACGTCGGCAAACGGGGTGACGTTGATCTCCGCAAATTCGCCGTCCATACAGCCGGAACGGTTCGCGGCGCTCGCGCGTGACTATTCGGGCGCCGGTTCGCGCGCGCGGCCCATCGTATAGAACTCCGCATTGGGCCGCATGTCCATGACGCCCGCCATGCGGTTCGAGAAACCGAAGAATCCGGCGATTGCGGCGATATCCCAAATATCGTCGTTGCCGAACCCCGCCAAATGCAGCGCGTCGATCTCGTGTTCGGTGGCGGCGAAGCCCTGTTCGTTCACGCGGGAGGCAAACGCCAGCATCGCGCGCAGGCGCGGCGGAAGGTCGGCTGTGCGCCAATTGTTGGCGATCTGTTCGGCAAGCATTGGATCTTTGCTGAGGACGCGCAGCGCGGCGCCGTGTGCGACCATGCAGTATTGGCAGCGGTTTTCCGAGGATACGGCGACGACGATCGCTTCGCGTTCGGCGCGCGTGAGGTTGGACTGCCCCTTCATCAAGACGTCGTGGTACGCCAGAAAGGCGCGGAAATGCTCCGGCCTTTTGGCGTACGCGCGAAACACATTGGGAACGAAACCGATCTTTTCTTGGTTCTTCTCATAAACTTCGCGAATGTCCGCGGGAAGATCGGCTTGCGCCGGTTCGCCGAATCGTGAAACGGCGACCCGCGTTTCCATGTGCTGCCGCATGACGGCGCTACTTAACCGCTCCGCAAGAAACGTACACTTGCAGCGCGCTCGTGCTCCGGTGCACGTTGATGGCGTATGCGCGGGCCGTCCAGTCGCTCAGTTTCGCACCCTTCACGAACGTCGTGGATTTTCCGTTGACGATGCTGTTCAGCATGACTTTCGGCGCCGGATTGAGTTTTTGACACGTGCCTTCGTGGATGTGCGCGGGCTGCGCCGTCTTGGGCGCGCCGGACAATGCGATCTTCACTTGCACGCCATTGGGGAGCTGCATGAGCTGCGCGGTGCCTTTTTCGCCGCTGTTGTTTTCGGCTCGCATCGTTACGGTCATGGTCTTTGGTGAGGCCCACGCCGCGCCGGCCGTGAGCAGGAGTGCGGCGATTGCGGCGGCGGACATTCGTTTAAGCATATGATCCTTTCATAAAGACGGTTAATGGACGAGCCTGTCGATGGCGAATACGGCGGCTGCAGCAGCCGGCGTGGGTGCTGCGTCGGCGCTTTCAACCACGTCGAGGAGCGCGCCCAGGCGGCCGTTGAGAACGGCGAAACGCCGGTCGCTTTTGGCTTTGAGCGACGTTCGGTTCATCAGCGAAACAATCCGGCTCGCCAAACGGAACTGCGCCCGTAAGGCGCGTGCCGGCACCTGCACGCGTGGATCCATTCGCAGGACGAGCCGCTGCAAGCTGGTATGCCCGCCGGCCGTCAATCGCACGGTGTACGTGCCGGGCAACGCCAGGACGCCCTGCGGGCTCAGCGGCGTGTCGTGCGGTATCGCGGAGATCGGGTAGTCGCGATTGAGCGCGAGCGGTTCGCTGTAACGATAATCCCACACGAAGCGGTGCATGCCGCGTGAGATCTGCAGCGGCTGCGCGCGCCGCACCCAATAGCGCGGCACCGTAATCCCGGGATCGATGGCGGCCTGCACGTCAGTGCTGCGGAAACGCCGCACCACGTTACCCGACGCGTCGATGATGTCGAGCTGCGCCGATCCAACGCTCCGCGGCAGATAGTAATCGAGGATCGCACCGTCGGGCGGATTCTCGCCGGCCGCTTCTTCGGGGGGCAGCGGCGTGTCCGTCCACGTGTCGCGGCGCACGCGGTAGGCGTCCGCAGGTTTGAGCAACGTGACGGATTGCGACACCGCAACGCGCATCGGTGCGATGTCATCGAGAATCCAGAACGAACGTCCGTGCGTACCCGCGACGAGATCGTTTCCATGCACGGCCAGATCGCGGATGGAGGTTGAAGGCAGATCGCGCTGCAGCGATTCCCACGACGCGCCGTCGTCGCGCGAGAAATACACCGTGCGCTCCGTGCCCGCAAAAAGCAGCCCGCGCCGCACGTCGTCCTCGCGCACCGTGTTGACCGGAGCATCGGCGGGCAAGCCGGCCGTGATGCGCGTCCAATGCGCTCCGCCGTCGTGGGTGCGGTAAATATACGGACGCAGATCGTCCAGACGCAAGCGGCTGACCGAAACATACGCGGCATTTTTATCGAAGTGCGATGAGTCGATCTGCGTGACCTTGCTCCAGGCGCCCAGTCCCGGCGGCGTGACGTTGCGCCAATGTGCGCCCGCGTCGCGCGTGAGCCACACGAGTCCGTCGTCGGTGCCCGCCCAAATCGTCGCCGCGTCGACGTACGAGGGCGCGATGCTGTACACCACGCCGCGTTCTTCTTTCGCAAGCGGCGTTTTTGCAAAGGCGCCCAGGTTTTCAGGCACGCCCGGATGTTGCCGGGTAAGGTCGCCGCTAATCGTCTTCCAATGCACGCCTCCGTCGCGGGTCGCGAAGATCACGTTGGCACCGAAATAAAGCGTGCGTTTGTCCACGTAGTTGAAGATCAGGGGGTCCGTGCGGTCGTAGCGGAGCTTTCCCACGAAGAACCGGCCGCCATACGCCGGCGAGACGGTTTGCGTCTGCATCGTGCGCTCGTCATAACGCGAAACCGTGCCGGCTCCGGCACCGAAAACGATCTGCGGATGCAGCGGGTCGGGCGCGACGTATGCGTATTCCGGCGCACCGACCGGATGCCAGTAACGGATCCAAATCGAACCGTCGTCACTGCGGCTGGCGACTTCGGCGCTGCCGCTTTCCTGTTGACCGCCGAAGACCCGGTACGGAAAGCGGTTGTCGGTGACGACGTGATAAAACTGCGCCGTCGGCTGGTTGTACCAACTGCTCCACGTCTGCCCGCGATTCACGGAGATCGTCGCGCCTTGATCGCACGCGAGCGCGATAATATCGTGATTTTGCGGATCGATCCAGACCGTGTGGTAATCGTCGCCGCCGGGGGCGCCCTTGATGCCGGTCCAGGTTTTTCCGGCGTCAACGGATCGATACGTCGTTGTGTTCGCCGCGTACACGGTGTTTGCATCGGTCGGATCGGCGGCGATTCCGCTGAAGTCGTCGCCGCGTCCGCACACGCGGTCTTCGCTGTCTTGCTGATGCCAGGTTGCGCCGGCGTCATCCGACCGGAAGATACCGCATTTTCCTTCCCAGTTCACCCAAGCATAGATGCGGCTGGAATCGCTTTTTGCAACGCTGATGCCGGCGCGTCCCATGCTTCCGGGCAGGCCGCCGTGCAACTGCTTCCATGTGGTGCCGCCGTCGACGGATTTGTAGATGCCGCCCTTGTTATAGAGCTGAAGCGAGTCGCCCAAGCGCCACGGCGGATTCCGCGACGCCCAAAGACTTGCATAAAGCGTATCGGGATCGTTCGGGTCGATGACGACGGCGGCAGCACCCGTGTTGTCGTCGCTGCCCAACAGTTTTAACCACGTCGCGCCGCCGTCCGTGCTGCGGAAGAGCCCACGCTGCGCGTTCGGGCCGTACGGATGACCCATCACGGCTGCGAACAGGCGGTTCGGATCGCGCGGATCGACGGCGAGGCCGTTGATCTGCTGCGCGTCGCGCAGGCCCAGGTGCGCCCATGTTGCGCCGCCGTCGGACGATTTATAGATGCCATCGCCCACCGAAAGATCCGGACGGCGCAGGCCCTCGCCGGACGCGGCATACACGATGCGTGAATCGCCCGGCGCGACCGCGAGCGCACCGATCGATCCGGTGTCCTGACCATCAAAAACCGCGTTCCAGGTGCGCCCGTAATCCGTCGATTTCCAGACACCGCCGTCCGTTGGTGCCATGTAAAAGACACCGGGATGCCGCGGAACGCCTGCGATCGAAACGGTGCGACCGCCCCGGAACGGGCCGATATTGCGCCAGTGCAGCGCGTCCGCGGCTTGTGCCGGAAGAGCGAAACCGGTCAGCGCGGCAGCGAAGCTGAAAGCACAGAATATTTTAGCCAGCATGCCCGCGTTTTGGAGTTAGCGGCGGCGCGTCCCTTTGCCGCGATGACGCGGCTCGAACGGCGCCCCGATTTTAAAGTTGGCGCGGCGAGGCAGCTCTTCGTTTACGTCTTGGCAGCCTATCGGCGTAAAGTCGCGGCAGTCGCCGGGGCGGCCTTCGTAGATGCCGCAATAAAATTTACCGGGTTTGGCTTCTTTTAAGAAGACGCACTGGTCGGCGACATCATCGGTAACCTTGCGCAGCCAGCCGACATAGTATCCGTCCGCCGATTTCCGGGTGACGACGTACCCGTCCATGACCTCGCGCGCGGACATATTGAGGTGTGTCGCGATGCGCTGTACGTCCTCGCGGCTGACGAAGGGCTCGTACCCGCTGCAGCACTCTGCGCATCCGGGCGGGCACGCAACGTTTTCCGGCAAGTCCTTGTGGTGCTTGCGCGCGACGTCGATGACGCGTGCGATTGCTGAAACCATTTCCGCATCGTCGTTGTACTTATATTCCCACTCGCGCTGCGTGACTTCGTTCGCGTTGTAGTAGCGCGTCGTCGTTTGATTGTAGGTGATCGTGATATGCTCTTCGTCGATCTCCACTTTCTTCACGCGTTCGATGGGACGCGCGTCGAGCATTTCGGGGTGCGTGGGCTGTCCGGTTTCGCGCGAATACGCGCGTAAGTTGATGAGATCGATGGTTTCCATGACGCGTAGGTTCTTCGGCGCACGCGCGGAACAAGCCCGCATGCAACAGGCGATCGGCGTCGATTTGGGCGGCTCGCACACGACTGCGGCGGTCGTGCAAGAAAACGGAAAGATCCTCGCACAGCACGAGCAGGACATCACCGACCGCTCGTTCGAGGCGGTGATGAGCGCGCTCGCCGGCGTCATCGAAGGCGCGCTGCGCGATGCGAAACCCAAGAGCCTTATCGGCATCGGCGTCGGATCGCCCGGAAACATCGAGCCGAAAAGCGGCGCGGTCCTTTACTCGCCCAACTTCGAATGGAACGGCGTACCGCTGGGCGCGCGCTTGCGCAAGGCGTTCGCGATGCCGGTGTTCGTCGGCAACGACGCGCGCTGCGCAACGCTCGGGGAATACACGTTCGGCACCGGAAAAGGCACCAAAGACTTTGCGCTGCTCACGCTGGGCACCGGCATCGGCGGCGGCATCGTATCGGGCGGACAGCTGCTCATCGGCAACCGCGCCGGCGCGGGCGAGATGGGGCACCATCAAATCCGGCCGGACGGCGGATTCATCTGCGGCTGCGGCAAGATCGGTTGTTTTGAGGCGCAGGCGTCCGGCACGGGGTTGATCCGCCATGCCTATGCGGTGGCGGCTTCTTTTCCGAAAAGCACGCTGCTCGCAAAACCGCCCGACAAACTCGGCTCGAAGATGATTCGCCGCGCCGCACAAGCCGGAGATGCGCATGCACTCACCGCTTGGAAAAACTTTGCAGCGGATCTCGCGATGGGCCTTGCAAACGTGATCGCCTTCGTGAATCCCGAAGTGATCGCGTTAGGCGGCGGGGTCAGCACGGCGGGTGACTTCATGCTGAACGCGGTGCAGGAGCGGATGGACGAACTCACCGTCATGGTGCCGCGCGGCACGACGCGGCTGGCAATTGCGAAACTCGGCAACGATGCGGGGTACATCGGCGCCGCGCTGATGGCGCTGCGCGGAGGATTGACCACAGGCAATGCCGTCTAAAGCAATCGTCACCGGCGCTTCGGGCGGCCTCGGCCGGGAGTTTGCGCAACTGCTCGCTCAGGCCGGCTATGACGTCGTACTCGCCGCGCGTTCGCTCGATAAGTTGCACGCGCTCGCGGCGCAGATCGGCGAGAAATTTGGTGTGGACGCGCGGCCGGTCGAGCTCGATCTCGCGAAGGACGGATCGGCGGCCGCGCTGTTTGCGCAAGTGCCGCGCTGCGACGTCCTCGTAAACAATGCCGGCTTTGCGAACAACGGAACGTTTGCGCAGATCGATCCGGCTCTCGTCGATGAAGAGCTGGAGCTCGACGTTGTAACGCTCACGCGGCTGTGCCGCTTGTATCTTCCGCAGATGATGGCGCGGGGCGACGGCAGAATTCTGAACGTCGCCTCAACGGCCGGGTTCTTGCCCGGACCGAACATGGCGGTGTATTACGCCGCGAAGGCCTACGTCATTTCGTTTTCGGAAGCATTGTGGGAGGAGACGCGTAAGACCGGCGCGAGCGTCACGGTACTGTGTCCGGGCGCGACGAAAACGCAGTTCGCGGAACGCGCGAAGATGCAGACGGCGGCGCTGTTTCGCGCGTCGGCGGCCGACGCGGCATCCGTTGCAAAGGCCGGAATCGAAGGGATGATGCGCGGTAAACGCATGGTCATCCCCGGTTTCATGAATAAGCTGACGGCGTTCTGCCCGCGTATCTCACCACGGGCGACGCTGCTTCGTGTTTCCGGCGCGCTCGTGAAACGCAGGTAAGGCGGCGGTTTACTTCTTCGCGGCGACGCGCACGGGAACGGTGCGGCCTTCATCGAGGTCGAGCAAATCCGGCCACGTCGAAACGTCCGTGCGTTCCGGCGCGATGCGCGTGCGCAATTCCGCAAATTGATTCCATGACTCGCCGCGCGGAATCTGCTGCAGCGTGTGCCGGTTGAACGCTTCGAGTTCGCGCGGAGCGATCTTCGAGATCAGGCCCTGAACGTACGCTTCGATGTCCCACTCGTTCTCGGAGTTTTTGACCACGTCCAAAAACGCCGATCCGCTCGTCCCCAGAAATTCAAAAAGATTGCGGTCCATGCGGCAGTCGTAGTCGTATTCACCGGCGGTTCCGTTCGCCGTCGCGTTCGCTTTGTCGATGGTGCGCGCCAACTGCACGATGCCGAAGGACTTTTCGCCGACGCTGCGGGGGCTGTTTTTTGTGAGATCCATAACAACTTCTTCGGCCTCTTGAGGTGCTGCGCCCCTAAAACACCGCTAAAGCGCGGAAAGTTGTCCGCCGCCGGCGCTTAGAGCGAAGCGGCCTGGGGCATGGGCATATATTCATCGTCGCTCGGAATCACGCGATCGTTCGCCATCGAAGCGATGAGCGCCGCAATGCGGCGCGAGCTGCGTTTGGGGGCGACCAGTTCCTGGTTGCGCCGCATCTGCGCGACACGCGATTCGTTTTTCACCAAGCGCTCGACGGCGCGGGCGACTTCGGCGGTACTGTTGAGCGCAACCTCGCCGATGCCGTTGCTGCGCACGAAGTCGACGTTTCCGCGTTCCTGACCCGGAACGTAATCGTAGACGACGACGGGCAACTGGGCGGCGTTTGCCTCTGCAAGCGTGCCCGGACCGGCCTTCGTGACCAGAAGATCCGACGCGCGCATGAGTTCGGGGATCTTATCGGTAAAGCCGAGCACCGTCATCGGCGTGGGAAGCGAGTGCGCAAGATCTTCGAGCTTTGCCTGCAATGTTTCGTTACGGCCGCACACCACCACGAGATGCATCGGCAGACTGCGCTTTGCAAGCGCGATCGTCGTCGGCATTAACTTTCCGCCGCCTTCGCCGCCGGCCATGAGCATTGTGACGAACGCTTTGCGCGGTAAGCCGAGTTGCTCGCGCAGCTGTTCTTTGCTGCCCGTGACGTCATCGAACTTCGGGTGAATCGGCTGCCCGAGCATGCGCAAACGCGAAGGCAGCACGCCGCGCGAGAGCGCCCGTTCGTACACTTCGCGCGCAGGCACCACCACCGCGTCCGCTTCGGGCGTGAGCCAGGACTCGTGCACTTTACCTAAATCCGTGATGACGGTAATGATCGGAACGTGCTGCATCGTTGCATCTGCGCGTGCGCGCAGGGCGGCGTGGTTGAGCAGCGGGTGGACGGACACGATGACGTCCGGGCGGTAATTCAAAAACAAATCGCGCAGGCGCTCGCGATACATCGGCTCGCAGAAGCGCACCAACGCTTTATAGCGCCGGCGGCCGTTCGTCGCGTAATAGAGCGCGCCGTAGACGGGCGGGGCATAACGCAGCGCGGTAGAGTAGCCCCAGCCGAGTTGGGTGAGCGGAAACGAGCAATGCGCCGCGACGTCGTCGATCCGGTGCTCGAAGGAGCTCGGAACGTGGATCTCGTCGAGCGCCGCCACGATCGCGTCAGCAGCAGAGCGGTGGCCGCCCCCCGTGTCGGAGATCAAAAAGAGCGCACGCTTGGTCAAAAGTTACCTCATGGCGCCGGCGCGTTTGAATCGCCGGACGCCGGCGTTCTTAGCGCGGCGGCTGGTGGGGGCCAAGGTGCCGAGCAGTGCCCGGGCGGGGGCATCGTAAAAACGGAAGATGTCGCCGAACTCGACGCCGGGGTTTCGGTGGTGACCGTCGTGGTCCTCGGGCAGCACGACGCCGAGCGGCCGGAGCACCTTCCGGGCCCAGACCGGCGTCTTCCAGCCCAGCTCGCTCGTATGGCGCCACCAAACGTGCAGCTGACCCAAGGCCAGGCCGGCGAGCGCGCCCGGCCAGGAGAGGCGCCAGACGAGAGCGGCAACGAGCAGGTAGGGCACCGCCCCGAGAAAACCGTCGAGTAAAACGGCTGGGTTGGCGGATATTACGGCGTGGTCGAGATACGGGCGCCGCCGGTCGTGGTGCGTCCGTAGATGCAGGGTGAACCAAAGATGCTGCGGCACGTGATAAAAAAAAGTGGACCCGAAATCGCCAAGAATGAGGACGATTAGCGCTGCGGCTACAGGCATCGATGCTTTGCTTCCTCTTGCTGTGTTGCGCGTCGTGCGGACAAACGTCCGTTCGACCAGAGAATACCACGGTGTACTTACCCGTTCTCGCGAGCGTTGCATTAAGCTGGCACCCCATCCCCTATGTGCCTGCCGTATCCGGCATGCGCCTGTTGCGCGACGGACCGCCGGTAACCGGGCCGGCGCTCGCCATCACCCGCGCGATTCTCCATACGAATACGCAGATCGGGCCCGTGGACGCGCTCGTACTGGCGGCAACGACCGTTCGTGCGGCACGGGCGTACGGAATGCCGCCGGAACTATTGGCAGCGACACTTTTGCAAGAATCGGCATACGATCCCCGCGCGCTCTCCGCAGCGGGCGCCATCGGTATCGCGCAGTTCGAACCGGAAACCGCTGACGCGGCCGGTGTCGACCCGTTCGATCCGGATCAGGCTATCGCGGGCGCCGCCCAGCTGCTCTCGTCGTACGAGCGGATCTACGCGCGCTATCCGCTGCCGTTCGTGGAGGCGCTTGCTGCGTACAATGCGGGTCCCGGTGCGGTGGACGCCTACCACGGCGTGCCGCCGTATCCTGAAACACGCACGTACATCGACCGCATTGTCGATCGCTGGGCAAAGATTGCGGGCTACGAACGGCCAATGAAGGCGCCATGAAAGTGCGTATTCTTTTCACCGTTCTTTGCATTGCGCTGCTTGCGGCGTGCGGCGGCCCAGCCGACGGTACGGCTTTCAAAGCGCCGGACGGTTGGAAATCGACGCCGGGTATCATGGGCCGTTTCCAAATGTGGATGAGCGGCGAGCAGATCCTCATGGTGATTCGCGGCGATAAGAACATGAATCTGAACGACGCGGAAAAAGCGCAGCCCGGCACGACGAATTTGCGCGACGTGAAGCAATCTAATATCGTCTTATGCGGCAAGCAGCCGGCGCAATATTTTTCGGGCCGCGGAACGAGCAAAACGAACGGCCGGACGAAAGACCGTTTTGTTGAAGGCGTGATCGCGACGATCGGTGACGGCAAATTCTTCGCGATGTACGTGCGCCCGTCGTCGGCCAAGGCGGATCCGCAGGCCGAAACGGCGCTTCACTCGCTCTGCAAAAAATAGTACGGCGCCTTTCGGCGCGGCAGCCGCTTGCATGGACGAAAGGCTCCGGCGAGGGGCCCGCGCTTCGGCGCGCGCTCGGCTGGCCGGCACTCACGGCGATCGGCCTGGGGACGATGCTGGGGGGCATATTCCCGACCATCGGCGCCGGTGCGCACGCCGCCGGCCCCGCCGTTGTCTTGAGCTACGCGCTTTCCGGCGCGGTGAGCTTGTGCGTGGCGTTCTGTTATGCGGAGTTCGCGTCCATGGTTCCCGTCGCGGGAAGCGCGTATACGTATGCGTACGCGACGCTCGGCGAATTGGCGGCCTGGATTATCGGCTGGGATTTGATCCTCGAGTATGGTTTATCGGTTGCGCCGACCGCGTCGTCGTGGTCGGATTATCTGCAGCATCTGCTCGCCGACGCAGGGGTACATTTGCCGGTGCTGCTGCGGACCGGTCATGCGTGGGGCGCGCATCCGCAATTCGATCTCGTGGCCGCGCTGGTCACGGTTGCGATAACGCTGCTGGTTGCCGCCGGCATTCGCGAGTCGTCGAGCATAAACGGCGCGCTGGTCATCTTTCAAATTTTGACGATGATCGTTTTCTTGACAGCGCTTGCCGGCGCGGTTCACCCAGCGTATTCTCATCCGTTCGCCGCGCACGGATGGCATGGCATCCTCACCGGCACCGCCATCGTGTTCTATGCGTACATCGGCTTCGATACGGTGACCGTCGCGTCGGAGGAAGCGCACAATCCCAAACGCGACGTGCCGATTGGCATCATCGCCGCGCTCATTGTGGGCGGCGTCCTCTACGTTGCGCTCGCATACGTCACGGCCGGCGCCGTGCCGTTTCAACGTCTTTCCGCGGGGGCGGCGATGCTCGATGCGGTTTCTGGCGCGCACGGTTCGCGGCTGGTGTATTGGATCGTCGCATTGGGCGGCATCGCCGGCAACACCACAGTCATGCTCACCTCGCTGTTGGGACAGATTCGTATTTTTTACGTGATGGCGCGCGACCGCATGCTGCCGCCCGGCGTGGCGCGGATTCATCCGCGCACGCGAACGCCGTTCACGATGACGATCGTAACGGGAACGGCCGTTGCGGTGCTCGCAGCCTGTCTGCCGCTGACCGATCTGCTCAATTTCGTGAACATCGGCACGCTCTCCGCGTTCGGCATCGTGTGCTTGGGCGTGTTCATTCTGCGGTTCGCCGCGCCGGAGGCGGTCCGTCCGTTTCGCGCTCCGCTGCTGCCGTTGTTTTCATTGCTCGGCGCTGCAGCGTGCTTTTATTTGATTAGCGGGCTGGACGTCTGGGCGTGGGTGCGGTTCGCCGTGTGGTTCACGATTGGGATTGCTGCGTATGCGGCGTACGGATATCGCCGGTCACGGCTGCGCGAAGCGGCGAACGGCTGAAAATGTCGCGCAAAAAAACCTGCGCGAGGCTCCAAGCGTCTGCAACGGCCTGCGCTACCGCCTCGTCGGAATAGCTTCTGTGCTCGGCAACGGCCTGCGGACGGCCGAGGCGGAAAAAAGAGTGTCCGACTTCGGGATAAATTTGCACGCGGCCGGCGTCGGGCGCGATGCGCCGGGCGAAGCTTTCCATCTGATGGCGCGAGACGTAATAGTCGTGCGCTCCGAAGAGCGCGAGCAGCGGAATGGCTGGGGGCGCCTGCACCTCCAGACTTGTGGGATAGAACAGCACCGCACCGCACAGTTCTGCGCACGAACTCGCCTGCAGTCCGAGCGCCGCGCCGAAGCCCATGCCCCAAAGCGCAACCCTTCCCGGTTTGACGAACGGCTGCGCGTTCAGCCATGCGAGAGCGGCGAGCACGTCCGCCTGCGTATCGGCCGCTTGCACTTGTGCCGCGGCTGCGAAGGCGTTCCGGCTGCCTTCTACGGTGTACGGCTCGCGCATCTGCGGATTCGTGCGGTGATAGTAATCGATCGCCAAGCCGACGTAACCCGTGCTCGCGAGCAGTTCCGCGACGCGCTTCACCTCGGCGGTGAACCCGAAGACATCCTGCAAAACGATCACCGCAGGATGCGGTCCGGATTGTTCGTCGGGGCGGGCCAAATATGCGGGCAACTGGGCGCTGCCGCACGGAATGGCAATCTCACCGCTGTTCATGCTCGTAAAGAACTCCTTTTGTAGTGCACTATTCCCTGGTAGCCGCAAGGTTTTGCATCCGGCGGGGCCGCAGAAGCGTTTCTGGGTAATGGAGGCTACGATGAGCGCGATTTCCACGAGTACCCGCCTGGAGATCCGCTCCGGGCCGCCGCCCCGGGCGGCGGGCTCTTTCGCCGATGATGTGCGGGCCGGCTTGAGCGGTGCGCGCAAGCGCCTTTCCTCAAAATATTTTTATGACGAGCTCGGCTCGGCGCTCTTCGATGCCATCACCGTTTTACCCGAATACTATCTCACGCGCGCTGAGACGAAAATTCTTCAGCAGTGCGGCTGGGAAATGGTCCGCGCGCTCGGGAATCCGATCGAGTTCGTCGAGCTGGGCAGCGGAAGCGCGATCAAGACGCGCATCCTCATTGAAGAAGCTCTGCGCGTTCAGCGCAATCTGCGCTACTGTCCGATTGACATTTCGGGCGAGGCACTCAAGGCATCGGCGCAGTCACTCGTCGCAGCGTATCCGCAGCTGAGCGTGACCGCATACGCAGGCGATTATTTCGGCATCTTGGGAACGGAGCAATTGCGGCGTGAGGGACGCGTGCTGGCGATGTTCATGGGCTCGAACATCGGCAACTATGAGCCTTCCGAGGGTGGGCGTCTGCTGCAAAGCATCGCGGCCTCGCTCAAACACGGCGACGGTTTACTGCTCGGCACCGATCTCAAGAAGGATCCGCATACGCTCGAGCTCGCGTACGACGACCCGGCGGGCGTCACGGCGGCATTCAATAAAAATCTGCTTGGCCGGATCAATCGCGAGCTCGACGGAACGTTCAACCTTTCGTATTTCCGGCACGTCGCCCACTACGATCCCGCGGCCGGTGCGGTTTTTTCGCATCTCGAGGCGCAGCGCGCGCATACCGTGCAGATCGACGCGATCGGTTTGGACGTCTCGTTCAAAAAGGGCGAGCGGATCCACACCGAATCGTCGTACAAGTATTCGATCGATGACATCGAGCGAATTGCCGCGGGTGCAGGCTTGCGTATGAAGCAATCGTGGACGGACCATCCGCACGAACGTTTCCGTGTGAATCTTCTGGTAAAATAACTGCCTTCGCGGTTACGCCCACCGCGAGCGGCTTCTGCGCTCGAGCAGCCGAAGCGCGGCGTCGGCGATAACGGCCAGAAGCGCCGCCGGCACGCTGCCGGCCAGCGTTTGATCGATGTACTTTCGCTGCAGGCCCAGAAAAATTTCGTTGCCCAATCCGCCCGCGCCCGCATAGCCGCCAAGCGTCGCGATGGCAATCAGCGCCACTGCCGCCAGCCGCACGCCCCCGATGAGGACGGGCGCTGCGAGCGGTATTTCGACGCGCCAAAACTGCTGCGAAGCGCTGAAGCCTAAGCCCCGCGCGGCATCGAGCTGCGCGGCGGGAACCGCTCGCAGCGCGGCGGCGATGCTGCGCACTAAAATAAACTGCGCGTAGGCGGCAAGCACCAGAACGACGGGCAGGGCGCCCAAGCCTAAATAACGCACCGCCACGGCCAAGAGCGCGAGCGACGGAACAACGTAAATCAAACCGGCCAACGCAAAGATTGCCGTTCCTTCACGCGGTTTACGAGCGGCATAGACGCCAAGCGGAAGAGCAACGATGAGTGCGGCGGCGAGGCCGGATGCGACCAGCGCGAGATGCTGCAGCGTCATGATTCCGATCGCGGGTAAGTGCGTAACAAAGTACCTCAACGCTCGTCCAATGCAGCGCGCAACTCGTCGTACCGGCGTTCCGACTCTTTGCGCGCGAACAGACGGCGCACGTACGGTGTTTCGGCGTTCTGCAAGAGCTCGAGCGGAGTGCCGTACTGCTCGACGCGGCCCTCGCGCATGACGGCGATGGCGTCGGCCAGGCGCAGCGCTTCGTCAACGTCATGCGTTACGAACAGGATCGTCGTGCGCAGTTGCCGCGCGATGCGCAGCATTTCGTCTTGCAATGCGGCTCGCACGATTGCGTCCACGGCTCCGAAGGGCTCGTCCATCAGCAACACCGACGGCTCCGCGGCAATGGCCCGCGCAACGCCCACGCGCTGCTGTTCGCCGCCGGAGAGCTCGCGCGGATAGCGCTCGCGGTAACGTTCGGGCTGCAGTCCCACGAGCGCGAGCAGCTCATCCACGCGCCGTTCGATGCGGGGTTTCTCCCAGTGCGCGAGCACCGGAACAACGGCAACGTTTTGCGCGACGGTCATGTGCGAGAACAATCCGACCGCTTGAATGACGTAGCCGATCGACCGGCGCAGCTGCGCCGGGTCCGCCTTGGCCACATCTTGTTCTCCGACGAGCACCGTGCCGGCTTGCGGGACGACCAACCGGTTCACCGTTCGCAGCAGCGTGCTTTTTCCGCACCCCGACGGCCCGAGCAGCACCGTGAATGCGCCGGAGGCAATGTCCAAGGTGACCCCGTCCACGGCGTTGCGGTCCGCGCCCGGATACCGGACGGCAAGCTCCCGGAAGCGGACGCTCTTCAGACCGGGTGCTCCGCCAAAAATGCCTTTGCGATATCCGCCGGGTCGGCTTTTTTTACGTTGAATTGGAAATTGAATCCGCGCATCGCGGCATCCGTGAGCAGCGGCGAGACCCTGTTGAGCACCGCGGCGATTTGCGGATGCGCCTGCAGCGCGGCGTTTCGTACGAGCGGCGCAATGTTGTATGCAGGCCAAAACTTGCGGTCGTCTCGGAGCAGCACGAGCCGGCCGGTGTCGATCTGCGAATCCGTCGTGAACGCCGTCGCGACGTCGGCATCGCCGCGCGCAAGGGCGTCGTACTGCAGGCCGATGTCGAACGTGCGCACGGCTTTGAAATGGAAACCGCCGTAAAATGTTTGTAATCCGGGCAGTGCATCCGCGCGGCTCACGAATTCCGGTATCGCCGCGAAGCGCAGTTGCGGCGCCGCGCGGGCGCATTGTGAAAGCGTGCGCACGCCGTACTTGGCCGCGACGGCTTGCGTGACGCACAGACCCTGCGAATCGTTTGCGGGCGAAGGCGGCAGCCATGTCATGGCGTAGCGCTGCGCATACTGACGCTTTATCTGCGCAAAGAGCGCGCGCGGATCGCGCACCGGCGGCAGGTGAAGCACGTCGATGAGCCCGGTGCCCGTGTATTCGGGATAGAGATCCACATCGCCGCGCCGCATGGCGGCGGTCGCAATCTGCGTGCTTCCGAGATTCAAGTGCCGTTCCACCGCAACGCCGGCGCGCTCCAACGCCGCCGCATAGATTTCGCCCGTGATGATGTTTTCGCCGAAGTTTTTCGATCCGACGCGAACGGCGTTCCGGGCGCGCCCGCCGCCGCACTGAGGCAGCGCCAAAGCCGCGGCGATAAGCGCGATCGACTCTTTGCGGGTAATGGTCATGCGGGATCTCCTATGCGGTGCTGCACGAAAGCGAACAGCAGCTCCGCTGCGATCGCGATCAGCCCGATTGCGCCGACGCCGGTCCAGAGAATGCGCGCGTCGTCCGCCTGCAGACCGGTAGTGATGTATTCGCCCAGTCCGCCCGCCCCGATGAACGAAGCCAGCACGGCACTTGCGATCACTTCCGTTGCGGCCGTGCGCACGCCCGTGAACACGATCGGCACCGCGAGCGGCCATTCCACGCGCAGCAGCGTTTGCATGCGCGTCATGCCCATGCCGGCGGCGGCGTCCAGCGCGGCCGGCGGCACGCCGCGAAACCCTAAATCCGTGTTGATCAGCACGGGCGCGGCGGCCAACAGCGAGAGCGCGGCGAACGACGGCAGAAAGCCGATGCCGAAGAGCGGCAGCATGAACGTGAGGATCGCCAGGCTGGGAACCACGCGCGCGAGGTTGCCGGCGGTCAGCAGCGGTGCGCGCCACAACCTGCTGTGCGCCGCTAAGCCGCCCAGTATCAGGCCCGCCAGACCGCCCGCGGCCAGGGCGCTGACGGCTAGGGCAAGATACTGCTGCACGTGCGCGGTCAGGTCGGTCCAGGTCATCCACTAGACTTTGCGCACGCGGAGGCGAATCCCACGTCAATGATCTCCCAGGCCTCCATCGGCGGGAACGGGCACCCGGCCCCCGCAGCGCGTTCCCTCGACGACCCGTCGCTCTATTTCAGCCGCGAGCTTTCTTGGCTCGAGTTCAACGATCGCGTGCTGGAAGAGGCGCTGGACGAGGACGCGGCGCTGATGGAACGCTTGAAATTTATCGCGATCTACGGGACCAATCTCGACGAATTCTTCATGATCCGCGTCGCGGCGCTCAAACAGCAGATCGAAGCGCAGATCCACCGCCGGTCGGAAGACGGCCGTTTGCCCGGCGAGCACCTTCAGGCGATCTCCGAGCGCCTGCGCGTTTCGCTGGGGCGGCAGCAGCAGTTGCTCAAAGGCTCACTGCTGCCGGCGCTGGAGCGGCACGGCATCCGCTTCAAGCGCGTCCTGGACCTGAACGAAGAGCAGCGCGCGGCTCTCGAGCACGCCTTCGACGATCGGGTGTTCCCCGTACTGACGCCGCTCGCGGTGGATTCCGGCCATCCGTTCCCCTACATTTCGAATCTCTCGCTTTCGCTTGCGGTCGAACTTGAAGAGGTCACACCGGAGGGCATCGAGCTGCATTTTGCGCGCGTGAAGATTCCGCAAACGCTGCCGCGTTTCGTATCCGTCGACGGCGTTGCCGAAGGCGAACGGTGGTACGTGCTGCTCGAGGACTTGATCGCGCATCATCTGAGCGCGCTGTTCCCCGGCATGGAAGTGCGCGATTCGTATCTCTTCCGGGTAACGCGCGATGCGGATCTCGATCTGCAGGAAGACGAAGCCGACGATTTGCTGCAAGCGATCGAGTCGGAGCTGCAAAAGCGGCGCTTCGGCGAGCCGGTGCGTTTGGAAGTCGAACGCGGCATTCCCGAATACATGCGCGATCTGCTGTTGGACGCGCTCGATTTGAGCACGACGGATTGCTATGAAGTGGACGGCCTCATCGGCACGGTCGATCTTTGGACGATTTTGAATCTGACCGATTATGAGCATCTCCACGATCCGCCGTTCACGCCGGCGATTCCGAAGCGCCTCATCGGCGTGAGCGATATGTTTGCGGCTATCCGCGAACAAGACATTCTGCTGCATCACCCGTACGAATCGTTCGATCCGGTTGTCCAGTTTCTGCGCCAGGCGGCCGACGACGAACGCGTGCTGGCGATTAAGACCACGCTCTACCGCACGTCGGGGCGCAATTCGCCGATCGTCCGCGCGCTGCTGGAAGCCGCGGAGAACGAAAAGCAAGTCGCGGTGCTCATCGAGCTCAAGGCGCGCTTTGATGAAGAGAACAACATCGACTGGGCGCGCCGGCTGGAACGTGCGGGCGTTCATGTGGTTTACGGCTTCGCCGGTTTGAAAACGCATGCGAAGGTGACGCTGGTTGTACGCGAAGAGGACGACCGGATCCGGCGTTACATGCATTTCGGCACGGGCAATTATAATGAGAAGAGCGCGCGCCTCTACACGGATTTAAGCCTGTTCACGTGCAAGCCGGAGCTGGGTGCCGACGTTACGCAGCTTTTCAACGCGCTCACCGGCTTCTCCAAAATCACGGACTACGAAGACTTGCTCGTCGCCCCGATCAACCTGCGCCGCGAAACGATAGCGCTGATCGAGCGTGAGATGGAGCACGCTCGCGCCGGCCGGCGGTCGGGGATCCGCGCCAAACTCAATGCAATCACGGACGGCGAGATCATCCGCGCGCTCTACCGGGCCTCGCAGGCCGGCGTGCCCATCGACCTTATGGTGCGCGGCATGTGCGTCGTGCGGCCGGGCGTACCGGGCGCAAGCGAGACGATCCGCGTGCGCAGCATCGTCGGGCGCTTCCTGGAACATTCTCGGATCTACGCTTTTGAGAACGCGGGCGCACACGAGATCTACATCGGTTCCGCCGACTGGATGGGGCGCAACATGGACCGCCGCGTCGAGACCGTGGTTCCGGTGCTGGACCCTTTGCTCGCGCAAACGATCGACGGCGAGATCCTTTCGGTTATCGCTGTGGATAACGTGAAGGCACGCGAGCTCCAGGCCGATGGAACGTACGGCCGCCTGCACCCGGCCGAGGGCGAAGCGCGCGTGGACGCGCAGCAACTTTTTCTCAAGCAAGCGCAGGCACTTTAACGCCCCTAGGATAAGTGTACGCGTGGCGCTTGCGGGTGAAGCGCATCACTTTGCCGGAGGACGCGTGTTAAAAAAATACTTACGCATCCTGAGCGTTGTGGCGTTAACTGCAGGCCTCGCCGGACCTTTAAGTACGGCGGCGAGTTTTGCGCAGACGCCGCCCGCGCAGGGCGCATCGCAAACGACCGGGACGATTGCCGGTTCGATTAAAGACGCCAACGGCGCACCCGTTGCCGGAGCCACCGTGACCGTGACGGGGCCCCAAACCACCACCGCCGTAAGCGATGCTCAAGGCAACTTCGCGATGGCGAACGTGACGCCGGGCATTTACACGCTGCGCGCGACGAAGACCGGTTACAACACGGCAAGCGATACGAACATCAGCGTTTCTGCCGGCGCCGGCCAAACGCTCGCCATCACGATGAGCGCGATAACGTTCAGCACGCTTCGTACGATCGCGAGCGTGCGCTCCACCGGCCGCGGCGTGTTCAATACCTCGCCTGCATCGGTAAGCGTCATCAGCTCGCAGACGTTTATCGATCAAGGCCAGCCGCAAGTGATGAAGATTCTCAACGAGACGCCGGGCGTGGTGGCAAGCTATCCCGGAACAGGCGGCAATGGTGCCGCACCGGGCGCGATTACGTTTCCGAACGTGCGCGGCGCATTGTCGTTCGAGACGGCGTCGCTCATCGACGGCCATCCCATCTCCGTTGGGCAGTATGGCGATTATGTGACGACGTTCCTCAACCCGTTCATGCTGCAAAACGTCGAGATCGTCAAAGGTCCCGGCGCCGATGCGCCTGAGGTGAACTATGCCATCGGCGGAACGGTCAACTTCCGCACGAAGGAGCCGTCGTACAAATCGAGCGGTATGTTCGCAGCGGGTTACGACAGCCACGGCAGCCAGATCTTGAATTTCGGAATTTCCGATACGGTCGGGCGGTTCGGATACGTCTTTGCGTTCGGCTCGGACGATCTGCAAACAGGCAGCAACGGCGCCAAAGTTTGGGTGTCGCCGCAGACGCCTCAACAGGGCGTCGTGAACTACAACGGCGCCTCAGGGACGGCGGTGGGCTTCAACGATGCTTATCCCACCCCGATCGTGCCCGGTACCGTCTCGGGCGTCGAAAACAGCTACAACTTGGTCGCGTGCTGCCAAGTCGTCAACAACCTATTTCAAAACACGAGCGAGCTGATGAAAATGCGCTATAATCTTTCAAGCGCGACCTCGGCCACGTTTACGTATCTCGGCAGTCAAACGACGGCGAACCAAGCCGCGAACACGGGCGATATCTCGCATGCGACGTTCCACATGAGCCCGTCGCAGGCCGCGGGTTACACGGGACCGCTGGCGAACAACTCGCCGCTCGACATCGGTTATGTGCGCAGCCCGGAAGAAGAATACAACAACGAGCCGATCTTCGAGGGCGACATTCGAACGACGCTCCAAAATGATACGGTGCTCGCCCGTTTCTATTCCGCCGGAATTCACCGCTTGATTTTCCAGGGGTCCGGCATTCCGAATATTCCCACCGTGCAAGACCTCCAGTTGTACGGATACGACAGCGGAACGCATAGGAACTATAACGGTCAAATGGTTCCCGTCGCATTCTTCGACAACTATGCTCAAACGGAGATCGACTCGCTCAAGGGCTATTCGTTTCAGTACAACCATCCGTTTGACAACGGCGCGGATCTGGCGACGTTCAGCTACGACACCACGAACTCGTCGACGGTGAGCTACTCGCAGCGCACGAACGGTCCCAGGACCGGCCGCGCGTTCAACGTGGCCTCCGTTTCGTCTTACCAGGCGGTAAATTTGCCGCAGGGGTCGACGCAAGACTTTTCGACGGCGCTGCTGCGCGGCGTCTTCCGGGTAAACACGAAAACCACGCTTACGCTGAGCAATTACCTCAACACGTATAAGAGCACGTACCCGGTGGCATGCGTATCGAACTGCAACTTCAATGCCGGCGGTTGGCTCTTCGCAACGTCGAACACCTCGCATTACGATCCGCGGCTTGCGGTGGAGTTCCGCCCGTCCGGCTCGCTGGCTCTGCGGTTTGCGGCCGGTTCGGCCATAGCGCCGCCTTATTTGGGAATCCTCGGCGCGACGACCCAGCCGATTGCCTATTCAGCGCCCGCTCCGTTCGCTACGCAGCAAGTTTCACCGACGAATTTACGGCCCGAAACGGCGTTCGGCTACGATCTCGGCGGCGACTACCGCTTTCACGATGGCGTTACGACGGTGTCCGGCGACATCTACAGCGAAAATTTGTTTAACCACTTTTTGAACCGCTCGATCAACAGCGGCACCACCTGTCCGGCAATCGATCCTTTGACCGGCGCGCCGACCGATTGTCCGGCAAACACGCCGTTGTTTTACAACACGTACACGAACATCTCCAACGCGCGTTTCCAGGGCATCGAACTTTCTCTGCGCCGTTCGCCGCCGAGCGGCATCGGTTACACCGTTCAAGGCGCGCTGCAGAAAGCGTACGCATACGATCTGCCGCCGTACTTTTACTGCAGTATTCCGGGTGCGGGATGCACGCAAGACAGCAATCTGGGAATCGTTCCCGGCATGAACTTCACGAGCGGCGGCATCGACGGCGGCAACCTTTCCACGAACGGTTTAAGCAATCAGAGCATACCGTACGCGCAAGGCTACGGCGAGCTGAATTGGCGCTCGGGGAGCGGCATGTATGCCAATGTGAACCTGACCTATTTCGGCAAGAACAACTCGCTGAACGTGCCGGCGTTCACGACGCTCGGGGCCACCCTCCGGGTGCCGCTCGAAAGCGGACTGAGCTTTCAGATCTCCGGTGACAACCTGACGAACAAATACTCGACGTTTTGGCCGCAATACGGCAGCGGTTTACCAATCGCGCTCGCCAACGGCCAGAGCGCCGCGACACAAGCAAACGTCCTTGGACCTTCGACGATCCGGTTCTTCATCACGAAGTCGTTCGGAGCCGGAACCAACCCCTAGGCGCCGCGTAGG
>JBHEMM010000002.1:24899-28393 GCA_046262595.1 Vulcanimicrobiaceae bacterium | reverse complement strand
CTTTTTTACGGCGAGGAGACGGTTTGCACGCACGCCAGCGATCGCGTCTGGGGCGAGCGGCCGTCCGTGAAAGAAAAGTGCAGTACCGTTTCGCCTGCGGGGCAGCCAGGGTCGGTTTCCAATGCCGCAGTACCGTCGACGGCGCCGCGCATTCCGCTTGCATGCGCCCCGCTGTCGAAGAACAGCGTGAGGGGCGGGCCGCCGAGAACAGCCTCACGGATATCCGCGCCTGAAACGAGCGCCGGCATGTCGGCGATCATGGCATCCGCTTGTGTCGGACGTCCGGCGTACAATTGCATGCGGTAGCCGTTCGTGCTTGAAGCGATGACCAGCGTAGCACCGTTGCCGCTCGAGGCGGCCAGCGACGCGGCGCGCTGCGTGATCGCATCAAACGCCAGTGCGGACGTTACGGCTGCCGCGGGGCGCGAACCGAGCGCGAGCGGTATCGCGGCGAGCAGCAATGCCGCAGCGACTGCTGCCGCAATCATCGTTTCGAGCAGCGTAAACCCGCGTTCCCGCATACTCGCTCAAGTGCACGGCACGGGCAAAAACCGGACATCCTGGTTCCAAGCGCCGGAGGTTGTCGTGCTCCGGCGCGTCGTAATGCAGACGGGTGCGCCGCAAAGCAATCGTCGCCTGGAGCTCGGGTAAGGACAGCGCGTTCGCGCTGTACGAGACGCTGCGCGAGGGCGCGTACGATGTCGCCGGCATCATGACGACGGTGACGCCGGCGTTCGGCCGCATCTCGGTGCACGGTGTGCGCCGCGAACTGCTCGCGCAGCAAGCGGCCTGCTTGGGCCTGGCCTCGACGGAGGTGAGCATTCCGTATCCGTGTCCGAATGCGGCGTACGAAAGTGCGATGGCCGGCGCGTTCGCCGCTGCGCGCGACGAGCTCGGGGTTTCGCACGTGATCTTCGGCGACTTGTACCTGGCGGACATTCGCGCGTACCGGGAGCGGCAAATGAGCGCCGTCGGCCTAACGCCCGTCTTTCCGCTTTGGATGCGCGATACGCGCGCGTTGGCCCACGCAATGTTCGCCGCGAAGTTCGAAGCTCAAGTCGTGGCAGTCGACGCCGCAAGACTTGACGCGTCGTTCGCGGGCCGGGCGTTCGATGCGCAGCTGCTGCACGATCTGCCGGCCGGCATCGATCCGTGCGGGGAGAACGGCGAGTTTCACACCTTCGTAACGGCTGCTCCCATATTTGCCCGGCGTGTGAGCGTTCGCGCCGGCGGGGTGGTGCTGCGCGATGGCGCCTATTACGCGGATCTGCTCAGTTCCAAAATAACCGCCCACTCTTGAGGCGTGACCGGCTGAACTGACAGACGCGAGCCTTTCTTCAGAAGCTGCATGCCGACCAGACGCGGCTCTTCGCGCATCTGCGCCAGCAGCACGGGGCGCGCGAGCGGCTCGACGAAGGCCACTTCGACGCACTGCCAGATCGGTTTATGGGCGGGACTGCGCGGATCGTAGTATTCCCCGCCTTTTTCCCATGCGGTAAAATCTGGAAACGCTTCCTTTACGACCTCGACGATGCCGACGGCGGCCGGCTCCGCGATGCTCGAATGATAGAAGAAGCCGCGATCGCCCCGTCTCATCTCCAGCATGTTGTTGCGGGCCTGAAAATTGCGCACGCCGCTCCATGGGGTCGTCGCGTCTTTACGCAGCTGCTCGAAGCTGTAGGCGTGCGGTTCGCTTTTCAATAACCAATGCCGCATGCATCTGCTCTTCGCCGCGGCGATGGCCCTGACCCAGCAATGGCTGCTCGTGAGCGACCTTCACCTCAATCCCTTCGACCGCAGCCCTGCGGCGGCCGCATACGGCAGCGATACGAACTGGCCGCTTCTGCGCAGCGCGATTGCGGCAATGCGCAAAGCGCAGCCGCAGCCGCAGGCAATCGTCATTGCCGGCGACCTGCTCGCGCATCAGTGGAGCGCCAAAGCGCAGGCGGCGCGTCAAGATCCCACACGCGCCGCGGCGCGGGCGATGTCGGATATCGCGCGCGCGTTCAACACCGCGTTTCCGCGCGCGCAGTTCGTTCTCGCGCTCGGCAACAACGACGACCCGTGCGGCGATTACCGCGCGGCGGCCGGCACGCCGTACTTGTCGGCCGTCGCGCGGGCTTGGGAACCGCTGGTCAACCGGCATGGAGCATCGCCCGCATTTGCGCGCGACTTTTCAAACACGGGCTATTACACCGCGCTGTTGCCGGGAGGCGTGCGCATGGTCGTGCTCGACGACGTTTACTGGTCGCTGTTTTTTCGTCCGTGTCGGCGCGGCGTGAACGCCGGCAATGCGCAGATGGGATGGCTCGATCAAACGCTGCGGAGCCTCAAACCCGGCGAATCGGCAGTGCCCTTGATGCACATACCGCCGGGCGTAGATGCCGTCTCCACGCTGCTCGCGCAGCGCTTCGTCATCGTACCGTACTGGCGCGCAGACGCACGCGTGCGCTTTACCCGGGAACTCGCGCGCTTCGCATCCCGCATTCCGTTCGCACTCGCAGGACACACGCACCGCACCGATTTCCGCCTCGCGGGTTCGACGCCGCTTTTGATCGCCGCCGCCATTTCGCCGATCTATAGCAACAACGCCGCTTTCATGACGCTCGCGGTCGGCGCGCGCGGAGCGCTTGAGAACTATCACGTTTTTTCCTTCGATCCCCGTTCCGGCGATTGGCAGCAGACGTTCGCTTTCAACCGCGCATACGGCGTACACGGCTTCAACCTTAAGGACGTGCTGCGCGTGCACGAGCGTATCGAGAGCGACCCGGCGCTGCGACGCGTCTGGGAATTAAGCACCGTAAGCAACTCGGACGCATGGTATTCGGTGCGCGCTTCGTGGACGGCGCATTGGTGCGCGCAAACCGCTGTCGGCGGACAGTACAGCGCCTGCGCGGGCGATCAGCGGCGTACGGCGGTGCTGCCGGTCCTCGCCGGTATGGCGTTGGTGCTGGCCGTGCTGGTTGCCGTGTGGTATTCTCGGAAGCGATTATGGACGTGAAGGTGCAGCAGCGGCGCGTGATCCGCACGCAGGGCAACGGATGGGACGGCGTTCCCGTCGAGGGTTATCGTCCCGGCGCGGCCGTCGGCGTCGAACGCCATACGATCGTCGGCCGCCGCAAAACGGACGCGTCGGATGCCGGACCTTCAAAGGAGCTTCGTTACTTCGAATTGCAGCCGGGCGCCGTTTCACGGTTGGAAAAACACGAGCACGAGCACTTCGTCATCGTCAAGCGCGGCCAGGGATACGCGGTCATCGGCGATTCCGTCGGCGAGATTGACGTCAACGACGTGGTCTACGTGGCGCCGCTCGAACTGCATCAATTCGTCAATCGCGGCAGCGAGCCGTTCGGATTCTACTGCTTTGTGGATGCGGCGCGTGATATCTCGCAAGAACCGACGCAAGCAGAAGTGGACCGGCTCATGGCCAGCCCGGCGGGAAAAATTGCAAAGCCGTTTGCGGTTCCTCCGCCGCAAAAGCGATAAAACGACCT
>JBHEMM010000002.1:15042-24882 GCA_046262595.1 Vulcanimicrobiaceae bacterium | reverse complement strand
ACTAAGCGTATGAAAACGGTTAATACGCATGAGGCCAAGACGCAATTGTCATAGTGACGCGGGTGGGTCAGTTATCGGGCTGCTTCGCACCTGCGCATTAAAACGTAACCATGGGGCGCGTGCCGTCGGCAATCCATTCGCTCCATGAGCCGGGATACAGCGGCCTGAGCGGCAAGCCGGCCACAGCCATCGCCAGCATGTTTACCGCCGCGGAGACACCGGAGCCGCACTGATGCACGATCTGTCCGGCGGGAATGGGAAGCGCCGCGAACTCTTCTCGCAGGCGCGACGGTGTTTTAAAGTGTCCGGTCTCGTCGAAATTCGAGCGGAACGGGCGGTTGATCGCGCCCGGAATATGGCCCGCAACAGGATCGATCGTCTCGTTTTGGCCGGCGAAACGATCCGCGCCGCGTGCGTCGAGCAGCGTAAATTCGTTGGTCTGCAGCGAGCGCAGAACCGCATCGGCTTCGACGGCCAGCTCCGTGCGCACGCGCACGCCGATCGTGCCGTCGCCACGCTTTTGCGGATCCTGCGTTTCGAGCGCATGGCCCGCCGCGGTCCACGCTGCGATGCCGCCGTCGAGCACCGCCGAACGATCGTGACCGGCCAAGCGCAGCAGATACCATAGGCGCGCTGCGAACATGTCGCCGCCGGCGTCGTAAGCGACGATCTGCGTATCGTCGTTTACGCCGATGGCGCGCAGATAGCCGCCGAACGTTTCCCAGTCAGGAAGCGGATGCCGTCCGTTCCTGCCCGTCCGTTCGCCCGCGAGATCGTTTTCCACATCAGCGAAGAACGCGCCCGGGATGTGCCCGGAGCCGTACTGTTTGCGTCCGGCGGAATGATCGGCGAGCACATGCCGGCAGTCGACCACCGCCCACGACGGATCGCTCAGATGAGCTGCGAGCTCCTCCGCGGAAACGAGCGTGGACGGCATTAGTGCAGGTTGATCGTGGTTTTCGGCGCACCGGCGTGGCCGAAGGTTTCCTCGAGCACCGTCTGCAGCTCGCCGTTCTGCGCCATCGGTCCCAAAATATCGGTGTCGCCGTAAAACTTGCCGTTGATGAATACTTTGGGAAGCGTCGGCCAATTCGTCATCTCTGCCAGCACTTCACGCTTGGACGTATTCTCGAGCACGTCCACAACTTCGAACGGGTAACCGAAGCCGTCGAAGAATTGAATCGTTTCGAGCGTGAATCCGCAGCGCGGCATCGTCTTCGTGCCTTTTCCGTACACCAAGATTTTGTTCGCGGCAATTTCGCGATCGATTTCGCTTTTGATCTGGTCACTCATGTACTGCCACCGTTTTTAATTCTACCGCGTGCACGCGGCCGTCTTTGAGAGCACCTTTGAGCGCTCCGTATACCAATTGATGCTGTTCGATCAGTGTTTTTCCGGCAAACGCGCGCGATTGGACGGTTACGTTGAAATGGTCCATGGTGCCGGTGCGATCGTGGATGTCCACGTTGGCGTCGGGAAGTTCGGCGCGGATGAGCGCGGTCAGTGAATTGTTGTCGATCATGCTCCTACGATTTCAGGCGCGGCGGTTCGGGTCGTAACGTCTGCGCTAACGCGCGCGCTTCCCGCAAGGTTTCAGGAAGCCGCTCGGACTGCGCGGCGAGCACGCGCGTCACGCCTGCGGCCAGCACGACGCCGGCCGCAGCGGTCAGCACCGCCGGAATGCCGCTCGCCCGCAAGGGGCCGACCTCCAGCTTAAACGTGCGCGTCACCTTCGCGAGACCGCGGAAAAACCGGTTGAAGTTCACGCATCTATAGTACGCCGCGCACCCTGCGCAGCCCGCCCGCTTTAGTCGTCGAACCCACGCAGCGAGCCGTGCGATGGCTGGCACATCCGGGCGTGCGGCCGCGACTGCCGTCCGCATCATAGGCGAACGGGACATCCGTGAGAAACACAAATTTCGAAATGAAAGCCGTACGGTTACACGAGATAGGCGGACCGCAGAAGCTCGTTTTGGACGATGTGCCCGAACCGCAGGCGTTGCGGGGCGAGTGCCTGGTGCGTCTGCGCGCGGCGGCGATGAACCATCGTGATGTTTTCATCACGCAGGGCCTCTACCCGAACATCACGCTCCCCAAGATCTTGGGCGCGGACGGCGCGGGCGAATACGGCGGGCGGCGCGTGTTGATCGATCCGCTGATCGGCTGGGGCGGCGACGAGCGCATCTGGCGTCCGGATGCCGCCATCTTAGGCATGCCGCGCGACGGAACGTTTGCGCAAAGCGTCGTTGTTCCGGAAAGCAATGTGTACGACATCCCGCCCCATCTCTCGTTCGAAGAAGCGGCGGCTTTGCCGCTTGCGGGCGTCACGGCATTTCGCGCGCTCTTCACACGCGGGGAGTTGCAGCACGGCGAGACGGTGCTCGTTACCGGCATCGGCGGCGGCGTGCAGACATTCGTCTTGCTCTTCGCCAAAGCCGCGGGCGCCAACGTTTTCGTGACGTCGGGCAGCGATGAAAAAATCGAACGCGCGCGCGCGCTGGGAGCGCAAGGCGGCGCGAATTACCGCACGGACGCCGCTTGGCACAAGACATTGAAAAAAGCCGCCGGCACCATCGATCTCATCGTGGACTCCGCGGGCGGCGAGACGTTCGCGCGCACGCTCGGCTTGGTGCGCCCGGGCGGACGCGTCATCACGTACGGCGGAACGGTGGGCGATGCGAGCATAAAAATGTTCCCGGTTTTTTGGAATCAGATCGACATTCGCGGAACCTCGATGGGCAGTCCGAAGGATTTCCGCGACATGCTCGCCTTCACCGGCGAGCATCGCATTACGCCCGTCATCGACACAACGTTTGCACTGGCGCAAGCCGCGCAAGCGGCTAAGCGGATGAGCGCTGCGGGCCAGTTCGGCAAAATCGTGCTCTCGATTCCTTAACCGCAGAGGCGGTACGCGCGCAGCACATCCAGGCGCAGCGCCGCGCCCAGTTCCTCTTCCACCGTTTGCGCGTGCTCCGGTCCGACGATCGTCGTCCATTCGGGATTGAGAATCGCGTGCTCGCTTGCGTTCAAAGCGCGCTCCATCGCCCGCGATGCGACGCGTCCCTCGGCCTCGAGCGCGAGCAGATACGCGAGCATTTGCCGGGCCGCGGCCGGCCGGAGCACCGGTGCCGTTTGCCCATATATGTGCATGACCAGTTCGGGAATCGTCCGGTCACCGCCGCGCAGCGCCGCGAGCAGCTGCGCCTCGCGATCGATGCGATGCTGAACGTATTCGCGCAATTTTTCCGGCGGATCGGATACCGGTTGGCCATGGCCTCCCAAGATAAGACGCGCATCAGGAAAAAGCACGCTCAAACGCGCGAGCGTTCTTTGGTACGGCCGCATTGCGCCGTTGGGCGGCGCAATCACGACATAGCCTTCGCCGAGCACGGTGTCGCCCGTGAAGAGCGCGGCGTCCGTACGATCGTAAAAGACGAGATGATCGAACGTGTGACCGGGTGCGTCCATCACGTCGATAGCCGCATTTCCGACGCGCAGCACTTCGCCGTCGAACAGATCGCGGTCGTGAGGATATTCGGTTGCGGCGCTCGCAGCTATTGCGGCGTTCGTCTTCGACTGCACAAGCGCTGCGGCCGGAGCATGGTCCGGATGCGTGTGCGTAAGCACGATAAGCACAATGCGGCAGTGCATTGCCTGCGCGCGCGAAACGAGCGCCTCCACGTGCCGTTCGATTGCCGGGCCGGGATCGATGCAGACCGCTTCGCCGTTGCCGCAATCCACCAGATAACTGTTCGTGCCGCTCAGCGTCATGGCTGAGGGATTCGGCGCGCGCACGAGCACGATCCGCTGCGTTACCACGCCATCTCGAGATCGTGCGGAATGGAAAACGGCGCATCGGATTGCGTTTCGGGCATGATAGCGTAAATCGGTTTGTTGCGCGTAAACTGCAGAAGTGCGCACGCGTCGTCGAAAGCGGCGAGCCGCTCGAGGTGTTTGATCGTCGGGTACACGAGGCTGAAACGCCCGAGCCGCGATTGTTCGAGAGCGCGCGCGGGCGCGATCCACACGCCGTCGTGCGTCTCGACCGCATCGGCGCGTGCGGCTTGGCCTTGCGGAGCAAGCGCGAGAAAGAAGTGCGCGTTGTATCGCTTGGGGTATGCGGGCGGCGTGATCCATTGCGAAAAGAGCGCGAGCGCGCGGGCGTCGCCGAACGCGTTGAGCGCTTCGAGCGCGTCGGGGTACGCCACGCGCGCCGCATCCGCGGACTGGGACCCGCACGGACGTCCGTGCGCATCGCATGCGAGCAGAACGCCGGCCTCTTCGTACAGCTCGCGCAGTCCCGCCGCAATCAGGGCCGATGCCTCGCGCGCGTTCACGGCCTGCAGCGGTGCGGGGAAGTGCGGCGCGCTTTGCGACCGGAAATTGCCGCGCAGCAGCGTTTCGTCGACGCCGTAGATGCGGGCGAGCGTTCCCTCGGCATAGTCCTGGGGATCAACGGTGCCGCCCGGAAAAACGTAAGCGTCGGGCACGAAATGGCTCGCGGCGCTGCGGCGCACCATAAGCACTTCAAAGCCGCGCGCGCCCGAGGGCCGGACCAGCATGACGGTTGCTGCAAGGCGGATCAATGGAACCTCGTCGCGATGGGTACCGTTAAGAAGCTATGAAAATCCGTTTTGTCGCCGGTTTGGGCGCCGTCCTGTTTGCGCTCGCAGGCAGCGCGCTCGCGCTCGCGGGCACGCCCACGCCGCCGCCCCAAGCGACCACTGCGCCTGCCGTTCCTAATCCGCTTCCCAGCGTTCCGGCGGGCATCGAGCAAGACGCGATCAACGCGCTCGGCAACATCGTGAAGTCGGCGTTCGGATGGAGCGACACGGAGTCGTACGGTACGGTCGTCTTTTACAAAGGCACCGAGATGCAAGTGCGCCAGCAGTTGAACCGCTTCCGCGAGATTCATCTGCACCGCGGAACGGTGATCAATCCGCGCGGCTGGTCGATTCAAAGCGGCCAAATCGTCGACGTGCGCGGGCGGCCAAATGCCGACGGTTCGCTTAACGCGGACATGATCGTCGTCCAGAACGCTCACTAAGAAGCGCTTAACCGTCGCGATAGGCTCAATCCAAAGTCCCCCGGCGGCCGTTAGGACGACGTAATCGTTCTCTGGTTCCCGCAAGTTGGAAAGGATTTTGGAGTACATGAATTCGCTTTTAAAACAGGTTACGGCTCTTGCAGCCGTCGCGGCGCTTTGCGCGCCGGCGGCTTCTCAAGCCGCGGGCATGTCGGGCAAGATGATGCCCGGCGTCACGAACGCCGCCTCGCGGTTCTCCGGCCCGGGAGTCTATACGGGTGCTCCGGCACTTCCCGTGGCGCTCTCGATGGTCGTCGCCGGCGGCGGCCCCACGCATTTCAGCACCGTGACGCTGGTGAAAGATTTGACCGGCAGTAAGTTCAACGCCGAAATGGGCAAGCTCGGCAAACAGTACGGCGCAACGAAAGTCGGCAACTTCGTGAAAGTGTTCAATTTCGTCGTTGCCGATACGCTGAAGATCGTCACCGCAAAGAAGATCGCGCTTCCGAAGACGCCGAGCCCCGATCCGCATAACGGCCAGGCGCTTGCGGCCGCGCTCTGGGGGGCCGGGCAAACGGGTCATGGGTTCAACGTCGAGGTCATGCTCGATCGGGCTGTCTCGCACGGCATACACGCCCAAGTGATGAAAGACATCGATGCAAAGTACGGCGTTGCTTCCGACGCCGATTATCATGCGGTCCTTACGACGGCGATGCACGATCTCGCCGCCGTCTACAACCTCAAAAGCTAGCGGCGCACACGACGCAGGCGAAAGGGCCACGCATCGCGTGGCCCTTTTCGTTCTTGTGCGCCGGGCGGCAGGCTCAGCTCCCGAAATCCGGCGGCTATCCGTTTTGAGCATTCCTCTGCAGACGCTTGAATCATACCCAGCGGCAGACCAGGCAAACGAGGGCTGCGAGCAGCAGCCAGTTGACAGCGTGAGCGGTCCAGCAGTACGCGCAGCTGCGCCGGGTGACGAAGAGCAAGCTGTAACCCAAATAGGCTGAGGCGGCCGCGGCGGCGATCGCCGCAGCGAGCGCCGCGAGGAGCAGGGGACGCAGGTTCAGCCACGCCGCCGCGGTCACCGCCGCGTAATAGATGCATCCGAAGAGCGCGTTGGGCAAGCCGGCCAGCAGATTGGCGCGCCGGCTTTGGACGACGCTGGGCTCACCGAGCAGCCCGCGCGCATCCAGCAGGCTCTTGCGCAGCATAAAGACGGAGGCGTAAAACCCGACGGCGCATAGAATCGTAATGACCAGCCGAATCGCGAGCATCGCACTCCTGTCTTGCGTTTGAGCTATCGCCGTGCCGCCGGGGTCGGTTTGCTGGCGCTTTCCTTCGTTTTGGCGGCGCTGGCTATCCGCTACCAGCCGCTCGTCGAGCATTATATCCGTTCCATCGGGCCGGGCATCGCCGTGCCGATCGCGACCGCCGTCTTCGCGATTGTCGCGTCTGCCCCGTTTTCCGTCACGGACGCGCTGGCCGTCATGAACGGAGCCATCTTCGGTCCGTTCTGGGGCTCGATCATCAACGCAGCCGGGCTCGTCGTCGCGGGATTGCTCGGCTACTGGATCGCAAAACACGCGACGCACGGAATGGATCTCGAGGCGATGCTTTCCCGCCTGCCGCGCTGGGTCAAGCGCTTCCGCATCGGCTCGCCGATGTTTTTGATCACGGTACGCGTTATTCCGGGTTTCGGCGGAACGGTTGCAACAGCGAGCGCCGCTGCATTGAAAGTGCCGGTGTGGATTCACGTGCTCTGCATGTGCGCCGTCGCCATTCCCGTGTGTACGGTGCTCGCCATCTTTGGCGATCGTGCGGTCGCGCTGATTCACGGGTACGAACACCGCGCGCATATGTACATCCTGCATCATCGGCCGCACTGGCGCTTTCCGCACCGCCACCGCCGGATTCTCTTTCCCACGTCCAGGCCTCCGGCGGGCCCGATGCCGTGAAAGAAGTTCAAGTGATCGCCGACGCGGCGGCTCTTGCGGCGCTCGCCGATCGCGTCCGCCGCGCACCGCGCGTGGGCATCGATACGGAGTTCCACAACGAGCGCACGTATACGGCGCGTTTGATGGTGGTGCAGTTTGCGTTCGAAAACGGTTACGCGATCGTCGATCCGCTTGCGATCCCGGATCTCACGCCGCTGACCGGCGCGCTCGCGCAGACGCTCGTCGTCGGGCACGCTTTGAGCAGCGATCTCAAAATCTTCGCCGACCGCTTTGGGGCCGTGCCTCCCAACGTGTTTGATACTCAGGCGGCCGCAGCGTTCTTGGGATACGGGATCTCGATTTCGCTCGCCGATCTCGTGCACGAACTTTGCAGCGTCCGTTTGAAAAAGTCGCAGACCGTGAGCGATTGGTCTGCGCGCCCGCTTTCGGCGCAGCAGATGGAGTATTTAGTTGACGACGTCGCTCATCTGCTCGAAATGCACGATCTGATTAGCGAACGCTTACGCGCCGCGGGCCGCTACGAATGGGCGATGGAAGAATGCCGCGCGCTCGGGCGCATCGAGAAGTACGTGACGGACGAGCGGCGGGCGTACGGCCGCATTTCCGGCGCGAACCGCATGAGCCGCCGCGAGCTGGGCGTGCTGTGCGAACTGGTAAAGATGCGCGAGAGCGCGGCGCGCGAACGCGATCTGCCGCTGAAATACGTTTTACCCGACGACGTGCTGGGCGGCATTGCGGTGCTGCGTCCGCATCGCGTTGAAGATCTCGCGCAGCTGCGCCGGCTGGATGCGGGTTCGCGCCGGTCGCTGGGAACGGCCATCGTGGAAGCCGTGAAGCGCGGCGAAGCGTTGCCCGAAGAACGGCTTCCGGCCAAGTTCGCGCGCCCGCTCGGAAACGCGCGCGAAACGCTCGTCGCGCTTATGAGCGTCGTTGCCGGCGAGATCGCGCGCGAAAACGATTTGCCGGCGAGCCTTTTAGTGCCGCGCGCTTCGCTCGAGCGTCTGGCGCGCGAAGTGCCGGCCGGACGTGAGGAGTTCGAGCGCATCCTCGACCTCTCGCCATGGCGCTTGAGTCTGCTCGCTGACCGCTTATGGCGACTTTTGTCGGGCAACAGCGCGCTGCGCATCGAAGGCTACGCCGCAGGCGACCCGCGAATTACCGTAGAGTCATGAATCAGCACCTCGATAGTTTTAAAGCGCTCGATCGGCTTAACGTGGGCGGCCGTTCGTATTCGTACATCCGCTTGGACGCGCTGCAGGAAGCGGGCATTGCCGATCTGGAGCGCATGCCGTACTCGATCAAGATACTGCTGGAAAACTTGGTGCGGTTCGAAGACGGACGATCCGTCCGTAAGGAAGACATTGAAGCGCTTGCGCGATGGACGCCGGGCAAACATTCCGAACGCGAGATCGCGTACCGGCCCGCCCGCGTGCTGCTTCAGGATTTCACCGGCGTTCCGGCCGTCGTGGATCTCGCCGCAATGCGCGACGCCATGGCGGCCATGGGCGGCGACCCGAAGTCCATCAATCCTCTGCAGCCGGTCGAACTTGTCATCGATCACTCGGTGCAGGTCGACGCGTTTGGGACGCCGGACGCGATGCGGCAAAACGCCGAGCTCGAGTTCTCGCGCAACCAGGAACGCTATGCGTTTTTAAAATGGGGCCAGCACGCACTCCGCGGCTTTCGGGCGGTGCCGCCGGACACCGGCATCGTGCACCAGGTGAATATCGAATTTCTGGCGCGCGTCGTCTTCGGGATCGAAAACGGCGGCTTCGCGTTTCCCGACACAGTCGTCGGAACCGATTCTCATACGACGATGGTCAACGGCTTGGGCGTCCTCGCCTGGGGCGTCGGCGGCATCGAAGCCGAAGCGGCGATGCTCGGCCAGCCCGTCACCATGCTGATTCCCGATGTCGTCGGATTCCGCATCGAGGGCGCGCTGCGCGAGGGCGTCACGGCAACCGATCTGGTGCTGACGGTCACGCAGATGCTGCGCAAAAAGGGCGTCGTCGGAAAATTTGTCGAGTTTTTCGGCGCCGGCCTTGCGAATTTAAGCGTTGCCGATCGCGTGACCATCGGCAACATGTCGCCCGAATACGGTTCGACGTGCGCGATTTTCCCCGTGGACGAGCAAACACTCGAGTATCTGCGCTTGACGGGCCGCGCGCCGGAACATATCGCATTGGTCGAAGCATATGCGAAGGCGCAAGGCATGTTCCGCACCGCCCAAACGCCCGATCCGCAGTTTAGCGACACGCTGCAGCTCGATCTCTCGACGGTGCGCCCCAGTCTAGCCGGGCCGCGGCGTCCGCAGGATCGCGTCGCGCTCGAAGACGTTAAAGCGGGCTTTACGGCAGCGATGGAAGAGTGGGCGCAGGCGCGCGACGGCAAACCCGGCAGCGCGTCGGCCGGCATGCAAAGCGAAGGAGGTGCGGGTGTTGCGGTGATCGACAAGACGCGCGTTTCGGATGGCGCGGTCGTGATCGCGGCGATTACGAGCTGCACGAACACCAGCAATCCCTCGGTCCTCGTCGCTGCAGGCCTGCTCGCGCGCAACGCCGTGCGTCTGGGCTTGAAAACAAAACCCTGGGTGAAGACGTCGCTCGCCCCCGGCTCGAAAGTCGTGACGGACTATTTGTTAAAGGCCGATCTGACGCAATACTTGGACGCGCTGGGCTTTAACGTGGTGGGCTACGGCTGCACGACGTGCATCGGCAACAGCGGGCCGCTGCCGCCGGCAATCGCGGTCACCGCGGTCAGCCCGCTCACCGATACGGGAGCACTGACGCATCCGCAGCCTGTCGTTGACGTCGTGCCATTGCCCACCTCGCCGTCCATGTTGTAGCCCCAGGCCATGAC
>JBHEMM010000002.1:0-15032 GCA_046262595.1 Vulcanimicrobiaceae bacterium | reverse complement strand
TGGCATCGCCGCCGCTGGTCGTCGCGTACGCCCTCGCAGGACGCATGGACATCGATCTGACGACCGAACCGCTGGGCGACGATCGCGACGGCAAGCCCGTGTATTTGAAAGACGTCTGGCCGGCCAACGCCGAGATTTCCCGCGTTATCGCCGCATGCGTGGGCGAGGAACTGTTCCGCGCAACGTACGCCGATGTGTTCCGCGGCGATGAGAATTGGGCAAAACTGCAGGTTCCGCAAAGCGAGCAGTACGCGTGGGATCCGCAATCGGAATACGTCAAGCATCCCCCGTATTTCGAAGCGATGAGCGCGGAGCCGTCCGGGGTGAGCGATATTCACGGCGCGCGCGTCTTAGCGCTGCTCGGCGACAGCGTCACGACCGATCACATCTCGCCCGCGGGCAATATCTCGAAGGTCAGTCCGGCCGCGATCTACTTGATGGACCGCGGCGTCGAGCCGCCGGACTTTAATTCGTACGGCGCGCGCCGCGGCAACCACGAAGTGATGGTGCGCGGCACGTTTGCCAACGTGCGCTTGCGCAATCTGCTCGTTCCCGGCGTCGAAGGCGGATACACGCGCTATCTGCCGTCCGGCGAGCAAACGTCGATCTTCGATGCCGCCATGCGGTACAAAGAAGACGGAACACCGCTGATCGTGATCGCAGGCAAGGAATACGGCTCCGGTTCGTCGCGCGATTGGGCGGCAAAGGGTCCATTCTTGCTCGGGATCCGTGCCGTCGTTGCCGAATCGTTCGAGCGGATTCACCGCAGCAACCTCATCGGCATGGGCATTCTACCGCTGGAGTTTGAATACGGCGCCGACCGCACCACGTACGGCTTGAGCGGCGAAGAGACGTTCGACATCACGGGCCTGGAGCACGGCGTGACGCCGCGCATGCGCGCGCACATGCGCGCCACGGATGCAAACGGCCGCACCATCGAATTTCAAACGCTCGTTCGGATCGATACGCCCGACGAAGCGGAATACTACCGCCACGGCGGCATTCTGCAGTACGTACTGCGACAATTGCGCGCGCGCCAGACGGCCGCCGCGTAAGGGCGCTACACCAGCGCCCGGCGCAGATCTGCCAGAACCGACGCGAGATAACCGGTAAACCGTGCGGCCGATGCGCCGTCGATCACGCGGTGATCGTACGAGAGCGAGAGCGGCTGCATCAAGCGCGGCGTGAATTCTTTGCCGTTCCACACAGGCCGCACCCCGGCTTTGCACGCGCCCAAGATTGCAACCTCGGGCGCATTGATGATGGGGGTGAAATACGTACCGCCGATGCTTCCCAAACTCGAGATCGTGAATGTCCCGCCCTGCATCTGCGCGAGCGAAAGTTTGCCTTCACGCGCTAGCGCGGCGAGTTCGGACGTCTCCTTGGCAAGGTCTGCGATGCCTTTGCCATCGGCGTTGCGGATCACCGGCACCACCAAGCCGTTCGGTGTGTCGGCCGCGAAACCGATGTTGTAGTAACGTTTGAAAACGAGATCGTCGCCGTCAAGCGAGCTGTTGAACGCCGGAAATTGTTTGAGCGCGGCGACCGCGGCTTTCATCAGGAACGCGAGCATCGTGACCTTAACGCCCGAACGCTCCAATTCGACGTTGAGCATTTTGCGGAACGGTTCGAGATCCGTCACATCGGCGTCGTCATTCTGCGTGACGTGCGGAATCATCACCCAATTGCGGTGCAGATTCGGACCGGAAAGCTTCTGAATGCGCGTGAGCGGCTTGCGTTCGATTTCGCCGAACTGCGCGAAGTCCACGCGCGGCCACGCTGCGACGGAGAAACTTTCCGAGGCGGCAACGTGCGCGCCGCCGTCGCGCAGCATGTCCTTGACGAGCCTTTGCACGTCTTCGCGCCGCACGCGGCGGTTCGGGCCGCTCGGTGCAACCCGCGCCAGATCGACGCCCAATTCGCGGGCGAAACGGCGTATCGAAGGGCTCGCATGGGCGCTGCCGTTTTCGGAAGGTGCTTGCGCCCGCTCCCGTACGCTTTGCGCGGGCACTATCGTCTGCGCCGGTGGTGCGGGCTGTTTTGCAGCGGGGGCGGGCGCCGTTGCCGTCGTGAGCACTGTGGCGAGAACCGTTCCCTTCGAAGCCTTGTCGCCCACTTTCACGCGCACGTCCTGCACGGTGCCGCCGGCCGCGGCGGGCACTTCCATCGACGCCTTATCGGACTCGAGGACGGCAACGGGATCGTCTTTGGCGATCGCGTCGCCCGCTTTCACGAGCACCTCGATCACCGGAATATCGGAAAAATCTCCAATGTCCGGAACGCGCAACTCGACGGCCGCTTGAGCTGCGGCCGGCTCCGCTGCCTGCGGTGTGCTTTCCGGTTGCGGCGCGCCGCCGGCGCTGAGCGTCAGGAGCACGGTTCCCTTCGAGACTTTGTCGCCGACGTTCACGTTGACCGCCTGCACGACGCCGTCCGCGTCCGCGGGAACCTCCATCGACGCTTTCTCCGACTCCAGAACGACGAGTGAATCGTTTTTCTTCACGGTGTCGCCCGGCTTGACGAGCACTTCGATCACCGGAACATCTTGGAAGTCGCCGATGTCCGGAACGGCAACGTTCGTTGTCGCCATCGTTAGACGCTCACCGGATTCGGTTTGTTCGGATCGATCGCGTATTTTTTGATGGCCTGCGCAACCACTGTGGCATCGATCGTTCCGTCGTCGGCGAGCGCCTTGAGGGCGGCGAGCGCGACATAGCGCCGGTCGACTTCAAAGAACTCGCGCAGTTTTCGCCGTGTGTCGCTGCGGCCGAAGCCGTCGGTGCCAAGCGCGGCAAAGCGGCGCGGCTGCTTGCCGTCGGCACCCGCATACGGGCGGATCTGATCGCCGAACGTGCGCAGATAATCGGTCGAAATCACAAACGGGCCGGCGTGGCCTTCCAGGCATTTCGCGACGTACGGCACGCGCGGCGTTTGCTGCGGATGCAGCAGGTTGTACCGTTCGCACTCGATGCCGTCGCGCCGCAGCTCGTTCAAACTGGTTGCGCTCCAGACGTCCGCGGCAACGCCGAAGTCCTCACGCAGCAGATCGGCAGCCGCTTCGGCCTCGCGCAGAATCGCGCCGCTGCCGGCCAACTGGACGCGCGGCGTCTTCTTGCCGGCATCGGCTTCGCGCAGCAGATACATGCCGCGCAAAATGCCCTCTTCGGCATTTGCCGGCATCGCGGGATGTTTGTAATTTTCGTTGAGCAGCGTGATGTAGTAGTACACATCTTCTTGCTCCGCGACCATGCGCCGCAATCCGTCTTGGATGATGACGGCGAGCTCGTAGCCGTATGTGGGATCGTATGAAACGCAGTTCGGAACGAACGACGCAAACACTTGACTGTGGCCGTCTTCGTGCTGCAGCCCTTCGCCGTTGAGCGTCGTGCGTCCGGAGGTTGCACCGAGCAAGAAGCCGCGGGTGCGCGAATCGGCTGCTGCCCACGCGAGATCGCCGACGCGCTGAAAGCCGAACATCGAGTAGAAAATGTAGAACGGAATCATCGGCTCATTGTGCGAGGAGTACGAGGTTCCCGCAGCGATCCACGACGAGATCGCGCCGGCTTCGTTGATGCCTTCCTGCAGAATCTGGCCCTGCTTGTCTTCCCGGTACCACATCAGCTGTTCGGCGTCTTGCGGCTTGTACAGCTGACCCACGCTCGAATAGATGCCGAGCTGCCGGAACAACCCTTCCATGCCGAACGTGCGCGATTCGTCGGCGACGATCGGCACGATGCGCCGACCGATCTCCTTATCTTTGAGCAGCGTCGTAAAGATGCGCACGAACGCCATCGTCGTGGAGATTTCACGATCGCCCGTCGCTGCGGCGATATGCGGCTGCAGCGCGGCGCGTTCCGGTACGGCAAGCGACATCGATTTTTGCCGCCGCGAGGGAATGTATCCGCGCTTCTCAACCAGCGCGCGAAGGTACTTCATCTCCTCACTGTCTTCCGAGGGCTTGATGAAGTTCAGTTTTTCCACTTCCGCATCGGGGATCGGCAGATGAAAGCGATCGCGGAACGCGCGCATGGATTCGACTTTCATCTTCTTGGCTTGGTGCGCGATGTTCTGCCCTTCGCCCGAGACGCCCATGCCGTAGCCTTTTATGGTTTTTGCAAGGATGACGGTGGGCTGCCCTTTGTGTTCGAAGGCCGCCTTGTACGCCGCATAGACTTTTCGCGGATCGTGGCCGCCGCGCTGCAGCGCCCAAATGTCCTCGTCGCTCATGTGTGCAACCAGGTCGCGCGTTTCTTCGTACCGGCCGAAGAATTCATCGCGTACGAATTTTCCGTCGCGCGATTTGAATGTTTGGTAATCGCCGTCCACGCACTCGTTCATCAAGTGCACCAGGCGCCCGGTACCGTCGCGCTCGAGCAACTGGTCCCACGCGCTTCCCCAAATAACTTTGATAACGTTCCATCCGGCGCCGCGAAAAAGCGTTTCGAGCTCTTGAATAATCTTGCCGTTGCCGCGCACGGGGCCGTCGAGGCGCTGCAGGTTACAGTTGATCACCCAGATCAAATTGTCGACGTGCTCGCGTCCGGCAAGCGATATGGCTCCGGTCGATTCGGGTTCGTCCATCTCGCCGTCACCCAGGAACGCCCACACTTTGCGGTCTCCCGCCTCGATCAGTCCGCGATCGTTCATGTAGCGCATGAAGCGCGCCTGATAGATCGACATGATCGGCCCGAGGCCCATGGAGACGGTGGGAAATTGCCAAAAGTCCGGCATCAGCCATGGATGCGGGTACGAAGAGATGCCTTTGCCGTCCACCTCACGGCGGAAGTTCTCGAGCTGCTCTTCGGTGATGCGTCCTTCGATAAACGCACGCGCATAAAACCCGGGCGCCGAATGTCCCTGCAGATACACGAGATCGCCGCCCGTCTGAGCGGTTTGCGCGCGAAAGAAGTGGTTGAAGCCGACGTCGTAGAGCGTGGCTGAAGACGCGAAGCTTGCGACATGGCCGCCGAGCTCCGACGATTCTTTATTCGCGCGCGCAACGAGCGCCATCGCATTCCAGCGCACGTAGTGACGGATCCGCGTCTCCAGCTCATCGTTTCCGGGAAGCGGCGGTTGTTCGGAGGGCGGAATCGTGTTGATGTACGGCGTGGAGAAGCCGAGCGAAACGTGCGCTCCGCCGCGCTGCGCGGTATCGACGATCGCCTCGATCAATTCTTTGGCGCGCGCCGGGCCCTCGTTTTCGAGAACCCCGCTCATCGCATCGACCCATTCGCGCGTTTCTTGCGGGTCCGGTTCGGCGGTCGCGCTCCCGTTAAGGGGAAGGGTTGAAGGTGTGCCGGTCATGCTCATGCGGGGCGGCTTCCGCCCGGCCCGTCCATTCCCTTGCAAATGGACCGATCCAATCCGCGGGTTGGAGCAATCCGATTTGCAAGCCGAAAAAACGCGCAGCGGCGTTCACGTCCGCTTTCAACGGAGGGCGCTCTACGCGTCGGCGAAGGCAATGTGGAACAGTCGCTCCGCGTTTCCGTGATACACTTTCGCCTTGAGCGCGCTCGGAATTGGCGCGGTGTCCATGAACGCGACTGCGGGTGGCGTCGGCTGATACGGATAGTCGATTGCCCACATGACGTTGTCAGGTCCGAGGACCTCGAGAACATAGCGAAGCACATCATGCGACTCGACACCGCTGGTTGTGACCGCGAAGTTGCGCTGGAAATATTCACTTGGCTTGAGCGCCAACTTCTTGACCATTCCCTGTCCTGCGCGGCGCGCGTGCATAAAGTCGAGCCGCCAAAGCCAGTAAGGGACGGCCTCGCCCATGTGCCCAAGCACGACCTTCAGCCGCGGGAAGCGGTCAAACACTCCGCTGCAGATTAGGCGGACGGCATGAGTGCCCGACTCGATTGCATAGCCCCACATCGATCCTCCCATCTGATACTCACGGAACGGCTCCGCCATTCCGTCTGATGGTGATCGCGGGTGAAGATAAATGGGTCGCTCCAGTGCGGCAGCTGCCTCAAAAACTTCCCAATATTTCTCGTCGTCGAGATATTCGTTGTTGGTGTGCGAATTGATGATGAAGCCGTTCAGGCCCAGCGACGAGATCGCCCGCTCCATCTCCCGGGCAGATCGGCGGGGGTCCTGCGGTGCGAAAGCGGCGAGGCCGGCAAAGCGATTGGGGTGCTCGCGAATCGTGTGGGCAAGATAGTCGTTCGCATTCGTGGCTGCAGAGACGGCCGCTGAGGCGTCAAACATCTGCACGCCGGGAATGGTGAGCGATAGCAGGTGCATATCCACGCCGCTCTCATCCATTATCTGAATGCGCTCTTTACTGACGTCGAGAAGCTGACGGCGGAACTGCTCGCCGAGTCCACCCGGACGCGGGTCATCGAACACCATCCGCATCAGCACGAGGTCCAGGCTCTTGCTCGAGTCCGACTGTGCAATTCGCCGGTATTGTTCCGCAAGCTGCGGCGTCGTGAAGGCTTCCTCTGTTGCTATTCGACGATGCCGCGCAGTGTTTTGAGCCGCTCCCGCAGACGCCGCAGCGAGTGGTAAGCTTGCTCCGGAAAGGGCAAGTGCTGCGCCGCCGAGGAATCTTCGGCGATCAAGTTTCATGGTTAACCCCGTCAGCTGCGGATGTATCTGTAGTGCAACGACACTTGGCGGGTCGCGACGGCAACACGAAAGGTTGGACTCGCACGATCGTCCCGGCACGCAACCGGTAAAGCAATTCCGCCGGGCTCCCACTTGCTTATCCTTGAGGCGCAGCGCGCCCTTCTTCACGCAAAAAAGCCCCGATCGCTGCTAAGACGAGCAGACCGCCCGCAAGTGCGGGTGCGGAAAGGCTTTCAGCAAAGATCGCCAGCGCCAACAGCGCGGCAACGATCGGTTCGACCAGCGTGCTTATTGCCACCGCGCTTGCGGAAAACCACCGCAGCGCCGCGTTCAGTGCGGTGTGGCCGAGCAGCTGCGAGATCAACGCCATCGCCACAATGCCCGCCCAGGCAGCGGTATTCGCGGGCGGGGGCGGCGCTTGATGCGCGAGCGCGGCCGCTGCGATGAGGAACACTGCGGCCCACGTGTACGTTCGCGTAACGATCGCGCGCGTTCCGTACGCATCGCGCACGGTGCGCACGATGATGAAGTACGCGGCGATCGCGATGGCACCCGCGAGGGCGAGCAGCGCGCCCAGCAGCGGATGTCCCGGAACCGGTGTCTGGGGCTGCAGCCGGTTGCTTCCCGCGATCAGATACACGCCAGCCGCCCCGGCAACGATCGCGCCGCATGCGAGCGGCGAAAGCCGCTGTTTCGCAAACGCAGCGTCGTACAACGCCGTCCAAACGGGCGTCGTTGCAACGAGCAGCGTCGAGATCGCCACGGTGGTATATTCGAGCGACCAGATCCACGCCGCGAAATGCGCAGCCAGGGCAATGCCGGCTGCCGCAAACACCACCGGTCGCGCCCGAGCCTTGCCTTCGTCGCACTCAGCATGCCGAAGGGCGGACCACACGAGCAAAATCGCCGCCGCAATCGTCAATCGTCCCGCCGACACCGCAAGTGCGCCGGCACCGCCGAGCGCAAAGCGTGCGAAGACCGCAGCGGCACCGACGGCGATCTGCGCGGCGGCAAGTACTCCGTAACGCGCCGTGGCCGAAGCTATTCTTTTCGCCAACTTTCGGCGACTGCGCCGGTCGTGCTCACACGCCCGTTATTAGCGTAAGCAGTCGAGCGTCCTTGACGGCGAAAGGCCCCGCCGCACGAGACGCGGTAGACTGCTCGTACGCGGGAGCGATTCCTTCGGGAGGAGCTGAGAGGGCGTAACGGCGCCGACCGCATGTAACCTGATCCGGGTAATGCCGGCGTAGGAAGGGGTTCCCATGAAGATCTATGCTGCAGGTTCGCATCCGTCGGTTCGTGTGCCGATGCGCGAGATCTCGCTCACGAACGGCGAGCGCCACGTCGTGTACGACACAAGCGGCCCGTACACCGACGCTGCTGCTTCGACGGACGTTCGGCGCGGCTTGCCCGGAATTCGCGAGCAGTGGATCGTCGAGCGCGGCGACACGGTCGAGCTTGACAAGCCTACCTCGCTCTACCGCCGGGGGCGCGAAGCGATGCCGGAGCTCGAAACCGTACGGTTCACCGGCGCGCGCAAAGCCCGCCGCGCAAAGCCGGGTGCGAACGTTTCGCAGATGCACTACGCGCGCAAAGGCACCGTCACGCCGGAGATGGAGTTCATCGCGATCCGCGAGGGTATGAAGCCCGAATACGTGCGGGATGAAGTTGCCCGCGGACGCGCGATCATTCCGTGCAACATCAACCATCCCGAGAGCGAACCGATGATCATCGGACGGAACTTTCTGGTAAAGATCAACGCGAACATCGGCAACTCGGCCGTGAGCTCGACGATCGACGAAGAAGTCGAGAAGATGACGTGGGCGACACGTTGGGGCGCCGACACGGTGATGGATCTTTCCACCGGAAAAAATATTCACGAAACGCGCGAGTGGATTCTTCGCAACTCACCCGTTCCAATCGGCACCGTGCCGATCTATCAGGCGCTCGAGAAAGTCAACGGCAAAGCCGAGGATCTGACCTGGGAGTTGTACCGGGATACGCTCATCGAACAGGCCGAACAAGGCGTAGATTACTTCACGATTCATGCGGGCGTGCTGCTGCGCTATGTGCCGCTTACGGCGCAGCGCGTCACCGGCATCGTTTCGCGCGGCGGTTCCATTTTGGCAAAGTGGTGCCTCTCGCACCATAAGGAGAACTTCCTTTACACGCATTTCGAAGAGATCTGCCAGATCATGAAAGCCTACGACGTCGCGTTTTCGCTCGGCGACGGGCTGCGCCCGGGATGTCAAGCCGATGCAAACGATGCCGCACAGTTCGGTGAGCTCGAGACGCTTGGAGAGCTCACGAAAATTGCGTGGAAGCACGACGTGCAGGTGATGATCGAAGGCCCCGGCCACGTTCCCATGCACTTGATCAAAGAAAACATGGACAAGCAGCTCGAGATCTGTCATGAAGCGCCGTTTTACACGCTCGGCCCGCTCGTTACCGACATCGCGCCGGGCTACGATCACATTACGAGCGCCATCGGCGCGGCCATGATCGGCTGGTTCGGCACGGCGATGCTGTGCTACGTCACGCCGAAAGAACACCTGGGGCTGCCCAACAAAAAGGACGTGAAGGACGGCGTGATTGCATACAAGATTGCGGCGCACGCCGCCGACATCGCCAAGGGCCACGCGCAAGCGCGCCACTGGGACGACGTGCTGAGCAAGGCGCGCTTCGAGTTCCGCTGGCAAGACCAATTCGATCTCTCGCTCGATCCCGACACGGCGCGCGAGTTCCACGACGAGACGCTTCCGGCGCAAGGCGCGAAGGTGGCGCATTTCTGTTCGATGTGCGGTCCGCATTTTTGTTCGATGAAGATCACGCAGGAAGTGCGCGAATACGCAGAGTCGGGAATGGCCGAGAAGTCTCGCGAGTTCGCCGAACAAGGCTCGGAGATCTACGTGACAACAAGCTAGCAGGCGGGTATCATGGCCCTGGATGAGTGATAAGAGGCGTTTAAAAATGTCCGGGGCCGAGGTGGCTGCTGCGCCTCGGACGCTCTGGAATCGTCTTTTAACGTTGGGCCCCGGCTTGATCACCGGGGCCTCGGATGACGACCCCTCGGGGATCTCGACGTATTCTGTGGCCGGTGCATCCACCGGCCTTTCCATGTTATGGCTCGCGTTGTTCACGACGCCGATGATGGCGGTCATTCAAGGCATGTGCGCGCGCATCGGCATGGTGACGGGCGTCGGTTTGGCGGCCAATATCCGCAAAGCCATTCCGCTTTGGATCGCATACCCCGTGGCCGCGGCGGTCGTGCTTGCCAACACCTTTAACGTCGGCGCCGATTTCGCCGGCATGTCGGCGGCGGCGCATATGGTCGTTCCCGCCGTGCCGATGCTGGCGTGGGATGTGTTCTTTGCCGTCGCGCTCATCGTGGGCTTAATCCGCCTTTCTTACCGCAGGATTGCCGAGATCCTTAAGTTCATGGCGATAACGCTGCTGGCGTACATCGTAACGGCGTTTGTGGTGGACCCGCACTGGCCCGCGGTACTCCGGCGCTTGGTGATTCCCGAAGTCCATTTCAACAAGACCTGGATCACGACGGCCATGGGCGTCCTTGGAACGACGATTACGCCATATCTGTTTTTCTGGCAGTCGGCACTCGAGGTCGAAGAAGAGAAGGCACTGGGACGAAGCAGGGTCGCGCAGCGGCGGGGGGCGACGGACGAAGAGATCCGCGGCGCGCATTTTGACGTCAACATCGGGATGGTGCTCTCGAACCTGGTGATGTTTTTCATTATCGTCACCACCGCCCTGACCTTGTTCGCGCATGGGAAAACGAACATCGCATCGGCGCAAGATGCGGCGCAAGCGCTTCGTCCGCTTGCCGGCGATGCGGCATATCTGCTCTTCACGCTGGGTATGGTCGGCACCGGATTGCTCGCGATTCCTGCGCTTGCCGGCTCCTCGGCGTACGTCGCGGCGGAAATGCTCTCGTTCCCCCGCGCCGGCTTAAACGCAGCGCCAAGGCGCGCGCCGCGCTTTTATGCCGTGCTCGGTGCCGGCTTGCTTGCCGGCATGGTGATGCCGTTCCTGAACGTCAATCCGATCACGGCGCTGTACTGGAGCGCGGTGCTGAACGGCATCGTGTCGGTACCGCTGGTCTTCATCGTGATTCGCATCGCCAACGATAAGAAGACGATGGGGAAATGGCGCAATTCGTTTTTGGCAAACGCTTGGTCGTGGCTCACCTTCGCGGTGATGGGGATAGCGGCGGTGGCATTATTCGCCTTTCCGTAAGACCGTGTGCGGTGATCTTCGACCGCGACGGCACGATCGTTCACGATGTCCCCTACAACGGGGAACCGGATGCCGTGCGTCCGGTTTCAGGCGTGCGTGAGAAGCTCGATGCGCTGCGCGCCGCGGGCGTGCCGCTTGCCGTCGTTTCGAATCAAAGCGGCGTTGCACGCGGCATGATCACCGCCGCGCAAGTGGAGTCGGTGAACCGCCGCGTTGAAGAATTGCTTGGGCCGTTCGATGCCTGGCTCTACTGCCCGCATGGCCCCGACGACGGATGCAACTGCCGCAAACCCAAACCGCAGCTAATTCTGGACGCGGCGCGGGCGCTGGGCGTGGACGTTGCGTGCTGTCTGGTCATCGGCGATAAGCAGAGCGACCAGCAAGCCGCAGAAAGCGCGGGAGCGCATGCGATTCGCATCGCACGCGCTCCGGAAGTTCTCGAAGCGATCGACGAGGTGTTAGCGCAGCTCTAGCGGCGCGTCCAATACGACTCGTCGGCGGAGGCGCGCGTGACCGCAACGACGGTCTGCAGCTTCTGCGCCGGCACGTGCACGCCGCGCGCGACGCGATGCCATGCGCTCATCACCTTGACCACGTAGTTCTGCGTTTCGGCGAACGGCGGAATGCCCTGATAACGCGCGACCGCTCGCGGCCCGGCGTTGTATGCTGCGAAGGCTAGCGAATATTGATGGGGGCTTTTACGGTAGCGGTGCAGCAGGCCGCCGAGATAACGCGCCGCTCCCTGCAAGTTTTGATACGGGTCCCGCGGGTTCACGTGCATGAGCGCGGCGGTGCCCGGCATCAGCTGGCCCAAGCCTATGGCTCCGACCCACGAGCGGGCACCGGTGCGCCACGCCGACTCGACGGAAACCAGCGCGACCAGAATGTTGGCATCCACTTTCCAGCGGCTTGCGTTGATCAGCAGATGTTCGGCAAGTTCGCGGCTTTGCCAGGAGGGCATGTGCGGATTAATCTTATGCAGCACGCCGGCATATGCGCGCACCGCCGCCGGGTTGGCAGGCAGCACGGCCGGCGCGGCCGATGCGGCTGCCGGAAGAAACGAACAAACGACGATTCCAAGTCCCGTCATAAACGGGGCGGTGAAGCGAGGCATGGGCGAAGGGATACGCGATGCGCCGGAAGGTCCCTTGTGGAAATCGCCGGAAGCGCGGCCTACAAGTGAGCCGTTATTCCGGAATGACCCCTCGTTCCAAGCGTGGTTGGGGCATCGCGCTGATTGTTTTTTTTGCGATCGTATGCGGCGCGATCGGCTTTTCCGAGTGGTGGGCATTCAACGTCAACGTGCCGGCGTACGAACATGGCCGAAGCAAGTAGACACGGCAAGCTGCTCCGAATCTTCATCGGAGAGGGCGACCGGCACGGCCATCAGCCGCTGTACACGGCGCTCGTCGAGCTTGCGCGCAAAAGCGGATTGTCGGGCGCGACGGTGTTTAAAGGAATCGAAGGCTTCGGCGGCCACTCCGTCGTGCATGCGGCGCGCGTGTTCGATCTCTCGAGCGATCTGCCGGTCCTGATCGAAATTGTCGACTCGGAAGAAAAGATAGCCGCTTTTCTTCCGCAGCTCGATGCGCTGATCGGTGAAGGGCTCGTGACACTCGAGACGGTCGAAGTGATCCACTACCGCAGCGGCTCGCCGCGTGGCGGTGCATAATCAACTGGCAATCCGTAGCGGCAGTTTTCGCTGGCGGCGGTGCGGGCAGCGTGCTGCGCCTGCTGATCACCTTCGCGGTGACGCAGCGCTACGGTCCGGGTTTCCCGTGGCCCACAATGTTGATCAACATAACGGGGAGCTTCGCAATTGGCGTCCTCGCAGAGCTTGCGCTGACGCGCGCTAATGCCGGAACGCCGCTTGTGCGGCTGTTTTTTATGACGGGCGTATTAGGCGGCTACACGACCTTTTCTACGTTCTCGTTCGACGCTCTGCAGCTTATCGGCGGTCGTGCCGTATTGCTGGCAGTTGCATATATCGCAGGAAGCGTTATCCTTGGAGTCATCGCCGCATTCGGCGGCGTTGCGCTTGCGCGTTCAATTTGAAAGGCATATTTCGTACATGAACCGTTTCTGTTTTGCGATCGCTTTCGCGGCCGGCATGTTTTCTGCGATTCCCGCGGCTGCGCAGCAATCGCCCGAACCGGCGGCCTCGCCGTCGCCCGCGGCAAAAAGCGTGAATCCGAAGGCCTCGCAAGCGCCTCCGAAGCCGGCCAAAGCCACGCCGACCGCGAGCCCGACGCCCACGCCCGGGCCGGCCTGGTCGAACGCGCAATGGCGAGAACTCGGTCCGGCGCTTCCCGGCGGCCGCGTTGCCGCCGTTGCCGGTTCGGCCACCGACTCGAATCTGTATTACCTCGGCAGCGCGGGCGGCGGGGTATGGAAATCGGGCGACGGCGGCGAGACCTGGCAAGCGGTTTTCGAAAAGCAGAAGATCGCCGCCATCGGCGCCGTGGTGATCGATCCGAACAACAACGACGTCGTGTGGGTTGGAACCGGCGAAGCGAACCCGCGCAACGACGTATCATACGGAGATGGCGTGTATAAGAGTACGGACGCCGGTAAGACGTTCCAACGCATGGGGCTGGAAGGCACGCGGCACATCGCGCGCATTCTGGTCGATCCAAAAAATTCGAACCATGTGATTGTAGGCGCTCTGGGCGACGTCTTCGGACCGAGCAACGAACGCGGCGTGTTCGTGACGTTCGACGGCGGAAAGACCTGGAGTAAAACACTGTTCGTGAGCACGCAGAGCGGCGTGTCCGATATGGCCATGAGCGCGGATGGAACGCAGATTTACGCCGGCATCTGGCATTTCAAACGCGAGCCGTGGACCTTCGCGAGCGGCGGCCCGGACGACGGCCTCTATAAGTCCGTGGACGGCGGAAAAACCTGGAACCGTTTAAGCGGTCACGGCCTGCCCGAAGGCATTACCGGACGTATCGGCCTCGCCGTCGCGCCGAGCGATGCGAAACGTGTTTATGCCGAGATCGAATCGAAGTCGGGCATTTTGTGGCGCAGCGATGATGCGGGCGCAAACTGGGCGATGGTCAGCAACGACACCATTGTCGTGCAGCGGCCGTTCTATTTCTCACACATCGCGGTGGACCCGAAGAACGCGGACAAGGCGTACGCCGTTTCCTTCCAGCTCGCGGTTTCGCGTGACGCCGGGAAAAAATGGACCGCGATAGCGCAGCAAGTGCACGTGGACTATCACGCGATCTGGATCGCACCGAACGATCCCAAGCGGATCATCGTCGGCGAAGACGGCGGCATCGCGCGCACGGTGGACGGCGGCGAGCATTGGTTCTTCGACCGCAACATCCCGATCGGCGAAGTGTACCACGTCGGTTATTCGAACGAGAATCCGTACTGGGTGTGCGGCGGCTGGCAGGATAACAACGGCTGGTGCGGCCCGAACAACTCACTCGATCCTTCCGGGCTGCTCAACAAGTATTGGGTTGCGTCCGCGGGCGGCGACGGCGAATGGGCGTGGCCCGACCCGATCGATCCGAATTGGCTGTGGGCCGATTCGGAGAACGGCGTTCTCACCGTTTACAACAAAAAAACCAAAGACACGATCTTCGCGCAGCCGTATATCGCGCGGTCGCTCGCGAGCTACAACGTTTCGCTTGCGAAGTACCGTTTTAACTGGGATTCGCCCATTGCGTTCGCTCCGTGGAACGGACACATCGCCTGGCTCGGCGCGAACGCCTTGTTTCAAACGACGGATCGCGGCATCCACTGGAGAGTGATCAGTCCCGATCTGACGCTCAACATGAAATCGCATCAGCAGCCTTCGGGCGGTCCGCTCGTTCATGACGTCTCCGGCGCGGAATATTCCGACACCATCATCGAGATCGAAGGATCGGCCTTGGCAAAGGGCGAGATTTGGACCGGCGCGGATGACGGTGTCGTTGCGCTTACGCGCGACGGCGGCGCGCATTGGAAAAAAATGACGATGCCGGGCGTGCCGCCGTACGGGCGGGTTGAAACCGTCGCCCCTTCCACGATCGCCGACGGGACGGCCTACGTGAACGTCGACCGCCACCGGTCGGCGGATTACAAGCCGTACCTGTTCGTGACGCACGATTTCGGCGCGCATTGGACGAGCATCGTGAGCGATCTGCCGCGCAATCAGTACGTCCGCGCGATTCGCCCCGATCTGCACAACCCGCACATCTTGTATG
>JBHEMM010000001.1:97165-137926 GCA_046262595.1 Vulcanimicrobiaceae bacterium | reverse complement strand
CAGATCTGCCGCTGCCCCCGGGGTGGGAACGTTTGGACGCCGCGCGCCCCATCGTCGTCGTGACGGCGCACCGCCGCGAGAACCATTCGCACATGCGCGAAATCGCCGAGGCGATGCGCGACATCGTGCGTCTGCCGCAGCGCCCGCAGATCATCTGGCCCGTGCATCCCTCGCCGCACGTGCGGCCGATCGCGCTCGAGGTGCTGGGCTGCGAGCCGGGTGTCGTGCTTTCCGACCCGCTGGACTACGCGCAGATGGTTGCGGCCGTTCGCGCGAGCACGTTCGTTCTGACCGACTCGGGCGGCCTCCAAGAAGAAGCGCCCTGTCTGGGCAAGCCGGTTTTGGTGATGCGCGATGAAACCGAGCGGCCCGAAGGCGTCGACGCCGGCACGCTCGAGCTGGTCGGGCCGCACCGGGAGCGCATCGTCGCGGCAGCAGCACGCCTGCTTTCCGAATCCGCGCATTTCGAGCACATGTCGCACGCCGTGAACCCCTACGGCGACGGCAAAGCCTCCGGCCGCATCGTCGAATGGCTGCTGGCGCGCCTGCAGTGAGCGGCGCCACGAGCGCCGGCGCCGCGCTGTTGGGCGGGGTTGCTGCCGGAACGGCCGCCGGCGTTTGGCTGGCGCAGCGGACGGGCGCCTCGTGGTGGTTCATCGCCGGATTCTTTGCGGGCGTATTGGCGGGCGGTTTCGCAGCACTGCGCCTGCTGTACGGCGCGGCTGGCAAATGAGCAGAGATGCGGCCGTTGCGCTGCTTGCCCTCGCGGCGGGACTTTTCATGGGCGGGATGAACTTCGCGCTTCTCCATTCCGCCGGCACGAAGCTGAGCGCGGGCGGAGCGCAGAAGTCTTTCGTCATAAGTAGTTTTCTGCGCGTTTCAGGCTGCGGTATAGTCGCGGGGGTTTTCGCGGCCATTGGCCCCTGGTGGTCGATGGCCGTGTATATAGTGGCCTTATTTCTACCGTTCGTGCGCCATGCAGTTCGTGTGGGGCGCGAGTCATAAGTGAGCAGAGAAGTCGTTGCACGAGCAGATCGGCGAACACGCGACCTGGGTTCTGCCCGTTATCGGAACGGTGCACTCGGATACGATCTTGACCACATGGCTGGTCATGATCGTCACGCTTCCTTTTTTCTGGTGGGTGGGCAAGAGCTATAAATCGGCGCGCGTGAGCAAGCGCCAAACCGTGCTCGAAGGCCTGATTAACTACATCGCCGACCTGGCGAACGGGACGCTGGGCAAAAACGGCGAGCCGTACGTCCCGTTCTTTATCGCACTGTTCGTCTTCATTTTCTTGCTCAACGAAACGGGATTCTTTCCGTTTAAGGCGTTGGGCCTGCCCTTCGGAGGCGCGCCGACCGCCGACCTCAACACGACGGTCGCCTACGCCATCATGGTGTTCGTCATCATCCAGGTCAGCGGCATCCGTAAAGAGGGCATCGGCTTTTACAAGCATCTCGTCAAGCCGTTCTGGCCGATGCTGCCGATCAACATTCTCGAAGAAGTGCTGCGGCCCACGACGCTCGCGCTGCGTCTGTTTTTCAACATCTTCATCGGCGAACTGCTGCTGTTCGTCATCTACCAGATCATCACGGCGAGGATCAATATCGGCCCGGTGAACCTCTCGATTGTCGCCGCCATCTTCGGACCGTTTTTGCTGGAGTTTTTCAATTTTTTGGTCGGCGCGCTGCAGGCATTCGTGTTTGTGCTGCTCTCGATCGTGTATCTCTCGCTAGCCTTGGCCGACGAGCACTAGAGTAAAGAAAGGACCCTACGTTGAATTCTGAAGTGATTATCGCGGCCGCCGCCGCTATCGGGTTTTGCATCGTGACGGCGGCGTTCGCCCTTGGAACCACCATCGGCGACGGCCTGGTCAGCGCGCGCGCGGTCGAAGCCATCGCGCGCCAGCCCGAAGCGCGTCCGAACATTTTTCAATTCCTCATCATCGGCGTCGGCTTCGTCGAAGCCAACGCGTTCATCGCGCTCGGTTTGGCGCTGTATCTGTTCTTCGGCGTCGCCAACGTGCCCGCACTCGTCACCAAGATCGTCGCCGGCGGTCACTAGTGTTCCTTAAAGTTGACGGAACGTTTTGGATCCAGCTGATCAATTTTGCGATCTTCTTCGCAATTTTGCGGGTGGTCTTTTTACGCACCGTCGGCAAAGCAATCGCCGAGCGCCGCGCGTACATCGAGGGCTTGACCGGCGACTACGAGCGGCTTCAGGCCGAAGCCGCCGCCGCGCGGACGCAAGCGGAACATCTCCGCGCTGCGGCGCGGCGTGAGGCGGAGGCGGTGCTCGCCCGCGCGCGGGCCGATGCATCGAACCGCGCCGCCGCGATTGCATCGGATTTCAATGCCAAGGCATCCGCCGAAGTCGAACGCGCGCACGAAACGGTGAACGCCGAACTGCAGGCGGCGCGCGCTTCGCAGCCGCAAGCCGTCAACGAGCTGGCGAACCTCGTGCTCGCGCGCACCCTGGCGGAGAGCGAGCGATGAGTTACGAACAGATCGCGCTCATCAGCGAAGTGCTCTCCGCGGTCGCGTTCGTGGTGGCGCTGGTCCTGCTTTGGAACAAGTTCATTACACCGGCGGTGGCGGCCGCGCAAGAGAACGCGAACGCGAAAATCGCGCAGGCCGAGCGCCACCGCGCCGAAGCGCAGGCTGCAGCCCATGCATTGCAGAGCGGGATCGCGGCGGCGCACAGCGATGCGGCGGCGATCAAAGAACGCGCGCAGGCGCAAGCGGCCGCGGAAACCGCGCAGATCGAGCGCGAAGCGCGCGAGAGCGGCGAACGCACCGTTCGCAGCGCGCAGGGAGAGCTGGCGCGCGCTCGCGCTGCGGCGCGCGGTCAATACCGCGACGAACTGCTCGACGGTGCGCTCGACGCGGCACGCACGCAGGCGCGCGCCCGGGTCAACGCTCGCATGGACACGCAGCTGGTCTCAAACTTTCTTGCCTCTTTGGAGCGGGGTAGCACCAATGGCCAATGAAACCGTGGCCCGCCGCTACGCTGCGGCAATCTTTCAACTTGCCGGAGAATCGGCGGGCGGGGACCGCACCGGCGCCGATCTCCACACGCTCGCCGGCGCCCTGTTCGAAGACGAAAGCACGAAGCGGTTCTTTCTCTCGCCGGTCGTGGACCGCGCGGAAAAGGAACGCGTCCTTGCCGAGTCTTTTGGGGGAAAAGCCGACGACATCGCGCTGCATTCCGTTTTGCTTCTCGTCCGCAAGCGGCGCGAGGCGCTGCTGCCGGAGATCGTCAAGCAGTACGAGGCTCTGCAACTGCAGGGGCGCGGCGCAGAACCGCTGACCATCGCCTCTGCGCGCGAACTGCCGCCCGAAGAGGTGCGCGCGATGATCGCGCGCTTGGAACGCGTGTACCGCAAAAAGTTTGAAGTGCGCCAGAGCATTGAACCGGATCTGATCGGAGGCGTGCGCGTCACCATGGGCGATCGCCGCGTTGACGGGTCGGTTTCGGGCCGCCTTGAAGAACTTACCCGCACCCTTTTCACAAAGAACTAAGGAAAAGCATGATCAACGCTGACGAAATCGCAGGCATTCTCAAGCAACAGATAGCGACGTTCAATGCGGGCGTCAAAGAAGACCAGGTCGGCACCGTCATCGAAGTCGGCGCGAACCTGGCGCGCGTGTACGGACTTTCCGGCGTGCGCGCGTCCGAACTGGTCGAGTTTCCGAACGGCTTGCAAGGCGTTGCGCTCAACTTGGAAGAGGACAACGTCGGCGTCGTGATCATGGGTCCTGACGCCGGCATCAAGGAAGGCGCCAAAGTCCGGCGCACGGGACGCATTGCCTCGGTGCCGGTCGGCGAAGCGCTTCTGGGACGCGTGGTCGACCCGCTCGGAAAGCCGATCGACGGCAAAGGCGAGATCGTGACGCAGCGATACCGGACCATCGAGAACGTCGCCCCTTCGGTCGTGCAGCGCCAGCCCGTCAAGCAGCCGCTGTTCACCGGCATCCGCGCGATCGACGCCCTCATTCCGATCGGCAAAGGCCAGCGCGAATTGATCATCGGCGACCGCAGCACCGGAAAAACGGCAATCGCCGTCGACACGATTCTGAACCAAAAAGGCAAGGACGTGTTCTGCGTGTACGTCGCCATCGGGCAAAAAAACTCGACGATCGCCGCGCTCGCGCAAACGCTCGAGCAAAAGGGCGCAATGGAATACACGACGATTGTGGCGTCCGGTCCGTCGGACGCCGCGGCGCTTCGCTGGATTGCCCCCTTCGCCGGCTGCGCTATCGGCGAAGAGATGATGTACTCCGGCAAAGACGTGCTGATCATTTATGACGATCTGACGAAACACGCGCAGTCGTACCGTGAGATGGCGCTCTTGCTGCGCCGCCCGCCGGGCCGCGAAGCATACCCGGGCGATGTGTTCTTTCTGCACTCGCGCTTGCTCGAACGCGCGGCGAAACTTTCCGACGAACTGCGCGGCGGTTCGATGACCGCGCTTCCGATTATCGAAACGCAGGCCGGAGACTTCTCCGCGTACATTCCGACGAACGTGATTTCGATTACGGACGGCCAGATTTATCTTACGCCGGCGCTGTTCTTCCAGGGGATCCGCCCAGCAGTGGACGTAGGGCTTTCCGTCTCCCGCGTCGGCGGCTCGGCTCAGACGAAGGCCATGAAGGGCGTTGCCGGCCAGCTCAAGCTCGAGCTCGCGCAGTACCGCGACCTTGCGGCATTTGCGAAGCTGGCAAGCGATCTCGATAAATCGACGCAGAATCAGCTGATGCGCGGCGAAAAACTGACCGAGCTGCTCAAACAGCCGCAGTATCAGCCGATGAACAACGAAGATCAGGTCGCGATTCTGTACGGTGCGACCAAAGGGTTCGTGAACGATGTGCAGACGCCGCGTCTGCAAGAATGGGCGCGCGGCCTGGTCTCGTTCCTGCACGAGAAGCACCCGGAGATCACCGCCGGCATCGCGCAGAGCGGGCAGATGTCCGACGAGACGAAGAAGAACTTGGAAGCCGCGCTGGCGGAATACAACAAGAGCTTCTAGCGCATGCCGTCAGTTAAAGACCTTCGCGAGCGCATCCGTTCGCTCAAGAATACGCAGCAGATCACCAAGGCGATGAAACAAGTCGCGGCGGCGAAGATCCGGCGCGCCGAGATTGCGCAGAAGCAGGCGCGTCCGTACGCGCAGACGCTGAGCGAGATGCTGCGCGACCTCATGGCGAGCACGGGTAACGTGGATCATCCGTTCATGCGGCCCGGCGCCGCGGGGGCGCCTGCAGGCATCATTCTTATGACGGCCGATAAGGGGCTTGCCGGCGCGTTCAATTCGAACGTTATCCGCGCGGGCGAACTGTACCGCCGCGCGCATGGCGAGGCACTTTTTTACAGTGTGGGAAACAAATCACGCAATGCCGTGCGCCGCTGGGGCATGGGCGAACGCCCGGCGTGGCCGCTCAACGCTCCCTCGAAACTGAACGCCGCGCGCGAGGTTGCCAAAGCCGTCACGGACGACTTCACGAATGGGCGCATCGGTGAGGTCACGCTGATCTCTTCCAAGCTCGTCTCGATGCTCTCGCAGAAGCCCGAAACGCGCCGCTTGATTCCCGTTGCGCCGGCGCAGGCGGCCGGCGAGCCGGCGCAGACTGCCGGCCCCAAAGCGGCGGTCGAGTTCGCGCCCTCGCGCGAGGCCGTGCTCTCGCGCCTGCTGCCGAAATATCTCGAGTTCACGATCTTCTCCGCGATGCTGGAAACCGATGCGGCGTTTTACGCGGCGCAGCTCCTTGCGATGAGCAACGCCACCGATAACGCGGGAAAATTGATCGACGAACTCACCGTGCAGATGAACAATGCACGCCAATCCGCGATCACCAAAGAACTGCTTGAAATCGTCGGCGGCGCGGAAGCGCTGAGCGGCGCGTAAGGAACGGAAGAAATATGGTCACAGGTAAAGTCGTTCAAGTCACTGGCAACGTGGTGGACGTCGAGTTCACCGCCGAAACGCTGCCGCAGATCAACGAAGCGCTCACGCTGCGGGTTAACGAGGATCATGCCGGCTCCAATGGCGTCGCGCAGGCGTCCGGAATGGAGCTCGGCGGAACGGCCATGCAGGCGCGCGATCTGGTCTTGGAAGTGCAGGATGAACTGGGCAACAATCAAGTGCGCTGTTTGGCGATGGGATCGACCGACGGTCTCGCCCGCGGGGCGGCGGTGACCGCAACCGGCTCGCCGATTACGGTACCGGTCGGCGAAGGGACGCTCGGGCGCATCTTCAACGTGCTCGGCAAAGCGATCGACTCCGACGAGCCGGTCACAGCGGCGGCGTATTGGCCGATTCACCGTCCTTCGCCCGAGTTCAAGAATCAAGATCCGACGCCGAAAATTTTCGAGACCGGCATTAAAGTTATCGACTTGATGGCGCCGTATACGCGGGGCGGGAAAGTCGGACTCTTCGGCGGCGCGGGCGTCGGCAAAACCGTCTTGATCCAAGAGCTGATCCGCAACATCGCCTACGTGCACAAGGGCTTCTCCGTTTTCACCGGCGTCGGCGAGCGCACGCGCGAAGGCAACGACCTGTGGCTGGAAATGAAAGAATCGGGCGTACTTGCGAACACGACGCTCGTCTTTGGACAGATGGACGAACCGCCGGGCGTCCGCTTCCGGATCGCGCAGACCGGCGTGACGATGGCCGAATATTTCCGTGACGAGCTGGGCAGCGACGTGCTGCTGTTCATGGACAACATCTTCCGCTATCTGCAAGCGGGATCGGAAGTCTCGGCGCTGATGGGTCGCATGCCCTCGGCAGTGGGATATCAGCCGACGCTTGCGACCGACATGGGAGCGCTCGAAGAGCGCATTACCTCGACGAACAAAGGCTCGATCACCTCCGTGCAAGCCGTGTACGTACCGGCGGACGATTATACCGACCCCGCCGTCGCCGTGACGTTCGCGCATTTGGACGCAACGACGGCACTCTCACGTCCGATCTCCGAGCTCGGCATTTATCCCGCCGTCGACCCGCTCGCATCGAGCTCGCGCATTCTGGATCCGCAGATCGTCGGCGAAGAGCATTACCGCGTCGCGCGCGGCGTTCAAGAAACGCTTCAGCGCTATAAGGATCTGCAGGACATCATCGCTATCCTGGGCGTTGAAGAGCTGTCCGAAGACGATAAAATCGCGGTGGGCCGCGCGCGCCGCATGCAGCGCCTGTTCTCGCAGCCGTTCTTCGTCGCCGAACAGTTCACGGGCACGCCCGGCAAATACGTCAAACTGTCCGACACGATCGCCTCGTTCAAAGAGATCCTCGACGGAAAGGTCGACGATCTGCCCGAGCAAGCGTTCTTTTACAAAGCGGGCATCGATGAAGTGAAGGCCGACGCCGAGAAGCTCGGGGCCGCGGTCTAACCGTGCCCGCGGTCGTTCCGTTCAAACTCATCACGCCGCTCGAGGTCATTTTTGAGGGCGATGCCGAGCTCGTCATTGCGGTGACCACCGAAGGCGAGGAAGGCATTCTGGCGCACCACGCGCCGTTTCTAAGCGCGCTCAAGCCCGGCGTTCTGCGCGCGAACGTCGTCGAAAACGGCGTGCCCCGGCGCTTGGAATTGGCGACGAGCGAAGGTTTCATGCAGGCCCTTCCCGATCGCGTCACCGTTCTCGTCGACGAGGCGCTTGCTTTCGAAGACGTCGACCTCGCACAGACCCGCGCCGAACTCGCGCAGGCGCAGGATGAGCCGGCAAGAGACTTTGCAAACGCCAAGCTGCGCCTGACCGGACACCATTAGCCCCGCAGCGAACATCGCCGCGTGCCGCGTCCAGCCCGTTGGAGTATCCTCGCCGGAAAAGTGCTTGAACTAAGCGCTCTTGCGTTGGCTTGCCGCTTTTTGGACGGGCGAGCTGCTGCCGCCGCGCCGGACGCGCGGACCGCGCCGGTGATACCGCCGCCGCCGCCGCGCATGAGCGCCGACCCGATCGATTTCTTGAAAGAGACTGCCGATGCCAATGTACGCTTGTACCGCGCACGCGATCGCGACGGCGCCGTTTACGCCGCATTTTATTCCGACGGGCGTCTGCGCATCGCCGATCAGGCGTACCGTTTTGCGGGCATGGTGCAGAACGGCCACGCGTACTTGCTGCAGATCGACGGCGAGGCGTGGAGCGAAGTGTTCGTGCGTGTAACGCCGCACGGTACGCTGCAGCTCGAACTGCGAGACGGGCCGTTCGACGGACGCGTGTTCGCTTGCGAGGCGCTGGCCGCGTGACGACGTTAGATCGTTTGGAAACCACGCTGCGCGTTCACGGCGGCGCACCGCTCGAGGGCAGCGTGGCGACGCAGGGCGCGAAGAACGCGGCGCTGCCCATCATGGCCGCAACGCTGCTGGCGAAAGGCAAAGTGACGCTGCACCGCGTGCCCCGCATCACCGACGTTTCGGTGATGTGGTCGCTGCTCGAAGCGCTCGGCGCGCGTCTGCGCAACGAGGCCGGCGGCGCGATCACGATCGATACCAGCAACGTGGCGTCGCACCGCGCGCCGTACACGCTCGTGCGCAAACTCAACGCGAGTTTCGACATCGTCGGTCCGCTGCTCGGCCGTTTCGGCCGCGCCGAAGTTCCGCTTCCCGGCGGCTGCATCTTGGGCACGCGTGCGACGGATATGCACGAGCAGGCTTTCGTCGCGCTGGGGTGCGAGGTGAAGAACGCGCACGGCTATTTGGTCGCGACGGCGAAACGCAAGCGCTTGAACGGCGCGGAGATCGAGTTCCGCATGCCGAGCGTCGGCGCGACGAAGAACGCAATTCTGGCCGCGGTCCTGGCCGAAGGCATGACGACGGTCCGCAACGTTGCGATGGAACCGGAGGTCGTCGATCTTGCCAACTTCCTAAGCGCAATGGGCGCGCGGATCTCCGGCGCCGGTTCCGATACGATCTTCATCGAAGGCGTACCCGAGCTGCACGGCGTCGAATATGAGATCATTCCCGATCGCATCGTCACGGGCACACTGCTGGTCTGCGGCGCGGCGACGCGGGGCGACGTCACGATCACGAAGTGCCGGCCCGATCATCTGCACGCACTGATTCTCAAACTCCAGGAGTGCGGCGTTACCGTGGTCACCGGCGACGATTGGATTCGCGTGCAGGCGGAATCGCTCAAAGGCGGGACGGATATCTTAACTGCGCCCTATCCGGGTTTCCCGACCGACCTGCAGCCGCAGATGGTCTCGTTCCTGTGCACCGCACCCGGAACGAGCGTGGTGGAAGAATCGATCTTCAACGCGCGCTTCTCCTACGTGAACGAACTCGCGCGCATGGGTGCGGAAGTGCGCGTCTCAATGGAAAGCAACACCGCCGTCGTCAAAGGCGGCGCGCCGCTCTCCGGCGCGCCCGTCGAAGCGCCCGATATCCGCGCCGGCGCGGCGCTGGTTGTCGCCGGACTTGCCGCTCAGGGCGAAACGGAGATTATCGGGCTGGAATACATCGATCGCGGCCACGAGCGGCTCGAAGAGATGCTTTCGACGCTGGGCGCGCAAGTGCAGCGCGCGAGCGGCATAACGCCGCTTCCCGAACCCAACGGAGTTTTTGAAACGAGCGCGTATCCTACGACGCGACCCCGCAACGGTTAAGGAGATCGGTTTGGACATCGGGATTGACTTGGGCACGGCCAACGTGCTGGTGCACGTTAAGGGCAAGGGCATCGTCCTGCGCGAGCCTTCGGTCGTGGCCAAGGACATGAACAACGGCCGCACGCTGGCCGTGGGCGAAGAGGCGCGCCTCATGCTGGGCAAAACGCCCGCCCACATTCAAGCGATCCGTCCGCTGCGCGACGGCGTGATTGCCGACTTCGAAGTCACCGAAGCGATGCTCAGTTACTTCATCAAAAAAGTCATGAAGGACCGCTCGTGGTTCTCTTCACTGGTCCGTCCTAAGCCCAACGTCGTGATCTGCGTTCCTGCCGAGATTACGAGCGTTGAAGAGCGCGCCGTCAAAGACGCCGCGAAACTTGCCGGCGCCAAGCGCGTCGAGATTATCGAAGAACCGATGGCCGCCGCAATCGGCGCCGGTCTTCCGATCGATGGCCCCTCGGGCAGCATGGTGGTGGACATCGGCGGCGGCACGACCGACGTCGCGGTCATCTCGCTGGGCGGCATCGTGGTTTCGCAATCGCTGCGCGTGGCCGGAAATAAACTCGATGAAGCGATCATCCGGTACATCCGCCGCGTGTACAATCTGATGATCGGCGAGCGGACGTCGGAAGAAGTCAAAATCAAAATCGGTTCCGCATACCGTTTGGAATCGGAACTCGCTATGGAGATCCGCGGACGCGATCTCATCAACGGATTGCCTAAAACCGTGAAGATCACGAGCGAAGAGATCCGTGAAGCGCTTTCCGAGCCGGTCGGCGCCATCGTCGAAGCGGTGAAAGCGGTTCTGGAAAAGACGCCGCCGGAGCTCGCAGCGGATATCATCGATCGCGGCGTTATCTTGACGGGCGGCGGGGCGCTGCTGCGCGGCTTGGACAAGCTCCTTGCCGAAGTGTGCGGCATTCCCGTGATCATCGCGGAAGATCCGCTCTCGTGCGTGGCGCTCGGCACGGGTATGCGCGTTCGCATCTAAGGTGCCGTGAACACCGCGACCGTCATCGACGCGCGCAAGGAAGCGCATGCCCGGGTTTGCGAGGAAGTCGCGACCGTCGTTTTCGGCGGCGGCACGGTTATTTTTCCGACGGACACGGTTTACGGCATCGGCTGCGATCCGTTCAACGCACACGCGATCGCGCGGATCTACGGCGCAAAAGAACGCCCGCACGAAAAGCCGCTCTCGCTTCATCTGGCGACGCTCACCGAATTCTTAGAGTACGCGCGAGCGCAGAAAGACGCTGCGCTTGCGGCCCGGCGGCTGCTGCCGGGGCCGGTGACGATAATCATCGCCCGGCCTGCGTTTATCGATCATGATGTCACTGCCGGGCTGGCGACCCTTGGGTTCCGCGTCCCCGACGACGCGCTGTGCTGCGCCCTGCTGGAACGCTGCGGACCGCTGGCCGCCACGAGCGCAAACCTCAGCGGCGAACGTCCATATTTCGGCGGCGGCGATGCTTGCGGACTGCCCGCAGCCGACCTCGTCGTCGAGAACGGGCCCACTCGCCACGCGCGCGATTCGACGGTTATCGGCATGACGGGGTCGAACCCGGTGGTGCTGCGGGAAGGTGCGCTCTCGATTGAACGCCTAACGGAACTGCTCGGCCCGGGCGTGTGCCGCTCGCCCGTCATGCGAAAGATCGAATGAACACACGCGTTTTCCTCGCGGTTGCCGCGATAGTCGCCGGATTGCTCCTGGGCCGGCCGCAGGCCGCGGCCGGCGCACCCGCCGGCGCGGGCTTTTCTTTCTCCGACTGGCAAGTCAGTACCGGACAACTTGATACGAACTGGTCGACCGGCGCGTTCAGCACGCCCGGTCACATCGTCCTCACGCGCCCGGGAAGCAGCATCGAAGCCAATCGTGCCACCGGCAACTTCAAGTCGCATCAAACAACGCTCACGGGCAGTGTGGTGCTGCACGACATGAACGGCGTGCTTACCGGCTTTGCCGGCCAAGGAGCCTCGCACGCGGCCGCAACGCTGACATGCGAGAATTTAGACATCGACGGCCTCACGAAGACGTACGTTGCAACGGGCAACGTCTATTTCAGTCAGGGCGGACGGTCGGTGCGCGCGGACCGCGCCGTGATGAACGGCGCGACGCACGACATTCACTTGTTCGGGCACGTGCAGCTCAATCAATGAAACGCGCTTTACCGGCGCTCGTGCTTGCCGCGCTGACCGCCGCCGCTCCCAAACCGCATGCGCCTGCGGCGTCCGCGGCCGTTGGAACCTGGAACGTGAGCGCCGCGCAGATGGATGCGAACCTCACGACCGGGCAGTTTTCGGTGCCCGTGCCTCTGGTGATGACGCGCAGTGACGGGTCGACGGTTCAGGGCGATCGGGCGGTCGGAAACTTCAAGCTGAAGCGCATCGCGCTGTACGGAAACGTGAGCGTTCACGACGTGAGCGGCAGTTTCGGGCTGCAAAGCGGCCAAAGCGCGCAGGGGCGCGGCGCCTCGACGCTCACGAGCGACGAACTGCTCGTAAACGATCGTACGCGTTTATACGATGCGCGCGGCAACGTGCATTACGAGCAGGGCGACACGAAAGTCGATGCGCAGACCGCGCACTTAAACGACAAAACACATCAGATCACGCTTGACGGCAACGTCCATATCGTCCAAGGCGACCGGCTGCTCGATGCCGACAAGGCCGTTTACAACACGCAAAGCGGTGAAGGCGTCGCACAAAACAACGTCCGGATGGAGTTTCCGGGCGTCACGCCCCAGATCGCAACGCCTAAACCGATCACGATCAAGGCACCGAAGATCCCTTAAAGGGCGCATCGCATGGAACCCACGTTGTTCGAGCCCTCACCCGCGGCGAACGCTCCGCTGGCGGCGCGCATGCGGCCGCGCACGCTCGAAGAGTTTGTCGGGCAAGAGCACATTGTCGGGCCGGGTCACGCGTTGCGGCGCGCGATCGAATCGGACAGTGTGCCCTCTTTGATCCTTTGGGGACCGCCGGGAACCGGAAAAACGACGCTCGCGGAGATCATTGCGAACATGACCGGCGCGCAGTTCGATTCGATCTCCGCTGTAAGCGCCGGCGTCGCGGATTTGCGCAAAATCGTCGCGCAAGCGCAGCACCGGCGCGCAATAGGTAAACGCACTGTACTGTTCATCGACGAGATTCACCGCTTCAACAAAGCGCAGCAAGACGCCGTGCTTCCCTATGTCGAAAACGGAACGGTCACGCTTATCGGCGCGACCACCGAGAACCCCTCGTTCGAGGTGAATTCCGCGCTGCTCTCGCGCTCGCGGGTTTTCGTCCTGAAAGCGCTCAGCGACGAGAACGTCGGCGCGATCGTCGACCGCGCGTTGAGCGATCCGGAGCGCGGCTTGGGCAGCCGCACCGTTGCACTGGAGCCGCAGGCGCGCGAGGCGCTGATCGGTCTTGCGAACGGCGATGCGCGCAGCGCATTGGGAACGCTGGAGTTCGCGGCTTCAACGCTCGCGACGCAAGGCGTCATCACCGCGGAACTGATCGCCGATGCGATGCAGCGCCGTGCCGTTTCGAACGACAAGGGCGGCGAACAGCATTACGACGTCATCAGCGCATTCATCAAGAGCATCCGCGGCAGCGACCCCGACGCGGCGATCTATTGGCTGGCGCGCATGATCGACGGCGGCGAAGATCCGCTTTTCATCGCCCGGCGCTTAGTGATCCTCGCGTCGGAAGACGTCGGATTGGCGGATTCGCGCGCGCTTTGCGTAGCCGTGGCCGCGCAGCAAGCGGTGCACTTCATCGGCATGCCCGAAGGCTTTTATCCGCTGAGCCATGCGACGCTGTATTTGGCCACTGCGCCGAAAAGCAACAGCATCAAACGCGCGTACTATGCAGCCGCCGACGATGTCGAGGCGACTCGCAACGATCCTGTTCCGCTGCATCTGCGCAATGCGCCGACCGGGTTGATGAAAAACTTAGGTTACGGCCGCGACTACGATTACGCGCACGCGGCGCAGCAATACCGCGAGCACGAGGGCGATCTGCCGCCGGCTGCACGTCTGCAGGACTACCTGCCTGAAAACGTGCGCAACCGCGCTTACTTCGATCCGGGCTTGCAAGGCGAAGAACGGCGCCTTGCCGCCTGGATCAAGGCGCGGCGCAAGTGACCGCTTCGTCCCGCACGAGAAGCAAAAAAGAGACGGCCTGGGTTGGTGTCAGGCCGCCTTATCCGTTGCTGCTTTCTCGGAGTTGTGCAAATGGAGCTTCGCACACCCGCATCATAAAAAACATCGCTGAGAGCGCGCTGTGACTTCGCGGTTATATTTGGACTACGCCGCCACGACTCCGGTGCGCGGTGAAGTGCTCGAAGCGATGATGCCGTATTTTTCGCGGACCGGTTACAACGCGAGCTCCGTACATGCCGAGGGCCGTGCGGCGAAAAAGGCACTGGACGAGGCGCGCGATGTCGTTGCTTCCGCTCTGAACGCGCGCCCCAAAGAGATCGTGTTCACCGGCGGCGGATCGGAAGCGGACAACCTGGCAATCGCCGGACTTGCGCGCGCACACCCGCACGGCAGGCGCCGCATTGTTTCCAGCACGATCGAGCATCACGCCGTGCTCCATACGATCGACGCACTGCGCGAGCAAGGGTTCGAAACGGTGCTGTGCCCGGTTCACGAACGAGGGGCCGTCACGGCTGCCGCCTTCCAAGACGCGCTCGGCGAAGCGCCGCTGCTCGCCTCCGTCATGGCCGTCAACAATGAGCTCGGCACCATGCAGCCCATTGCGGAGCTGGCGGCGCTCGCGCACGAGCGCGGTGCCTTCTTCCACACGGATGCTGTGCAGGCGGCGCTCTACGTGCCGCTCGACGTTAAGGCGCTGGCCGTGGATCTGCTCTCACTGGCGGCGCACAAATTTTACGGACCCAAAGGCGTTGGCGTGCTTTACGTGCGCGATGGTGTGCCGCTTACTGCACTGGTGCGCGGCGGCTCACAAGAGTTCGGGAAACGCGCCGGCACGGAGAACGTGGCGGGCGCCGTCGGGCTGGCTTTTGCGCTGCAGCTCGCGGTACGCGAACGCGAAGAATCCGCTGCGCGCGTTAGCGCGGTGCGGGATGCATTCGAGGCGCAGGTGCTCGCCGGCATCCCAAGCGTGCGAATCAACGGCGGCGCGCCGCGCGCGCCGCACATCAGCAGCCTCTCGCTGCGCGGCGTCGACTCCGAGCAGCTGATCGTGCGGCTCGATCTGGACGGACTTGCGGTTTCCGCCGGCAGCGCGTGCGCGTCCGGTGCGATCGAACCAAGCCACGTGATTGCGGCGCTGGGCTTGGAGCCGGAGTGGACGCGTGGAGTGCTGCGTTTCTCGTTCGGACCGGGGAATACGCCAGGGGATGCGGGGCGGGCCGCAGACTTACTCGAGCGGACGGCGGCCGCCCTGCGCTCCATATCTGCTTGCTTTTGAGCAAAATGGGGAATAGTTGGTTCACGTCCGGGGCATAGTCCCGAACGGAGGCTAAATTGGTAACAGGCTTTGATTGGTCTGCCTTTCGCGATGTGGCACTCGGCATTGGCGTGTTTCTTGCCGGCTTGGGCATCTTTTTGGCTATGACGGCGTTAGCGAAGTCGCTGCGCCGTTTGGACCGGACGCTTGACGGCATCGACGAGCAACTGGCGGCGCTCGGCAAACCGGTGGGCGAGACCTTAGCGCATGTCGGCGGCATCGCCGACACCGCCGATCAGGTGATCGCGCGGCTTACCGGTGTGGTCGGTTCGCTCGAAAAAGTCAGCGGTTCGCTGGCGCAAACGGTGAAGCTGACGCAGGATGCGGTTTCACCGGCGATCGTCAACGCCGGCGCGGTGCTCGGCGGTATCACAGCAGGGGTGCGCAGATTGGTGCGCGGCGCCGCATCAAGCGAGGAGAACTGATGGAAGACGATCGCGCGGACGGCCCGGAGCGCCCGGGCGGAGGCGGCGGCGGCTTTATGGCCGGCTTTCTTGCAGGCGCGGTCGCGGGCGCCGTCATTGCCTACCTAATTACCCAAGAAGAAGCCCGCGATGCAATTGCGGGTAAGGCGCGCGAGGCGGCCAATGCGGCGATGGACGCTACGGGAGACCTTCGCGCGAACGCAGCGGACCTTTATGCGCGCGGAAAAACAGTCGTGGAAGCCGCACGCAGCAATGTGAATGCCGCGGTTGACGAAGGACAGGCAACGGCAGAAAAACTCCGCGAAGATCTATCGGCACAAGGACAAGCACAAACACAGTCACCCATTACGGATTTGTAGGAGCAAGCGTGGACATTAAAGTGAACGTTCGAGAGGCGCAAGGGCAGACGTACGTCGTCGATCTCAATGGAGAGATCGATGTATACACCTCGCCGAAGGTCAAGGATGCCATCGGCGACCTCATCGACAAGGGTCATTATAATTTGGTCATCAATTTGGAGAAGGTCCGTTATATCGACTCGACCGGCCTGGGGGTTTTGATCGGCGGCCTCAAGCGCGTGCGCGAACACGGCGGAACGGTGAATTTGGTTTGCACCAATCCGCAGATTAAGAAAATCTTCGATATCACGGGGCTTGTGAAAATTTTCGGCATCTACGACGATGAGGATGCCGCCATGAAAGCGCTGGTGTGAATCAGCCGCTAATGCATCCCAACCGCTCGCTCGGGGTCGTTGAGCTGCGAATTCCAAGCAAGGCGGAATGGGTCGCCGTCGCCCGTTTGGCCGTTGCAGCCGTCGCCAACCGCTTGAACTTCTCGATCGAAGACATCGAAGACGTCAAGCTCGCCGTCGCGGAAGCGTGTACGAATTGCATTCAGCACGCCAGCGGCAGCGATCAAATCGAAATAACCTGCGAAACCGAGCCCGAAGGCCTGACCGTGCGCGTGCGCGATTACGGCCACGGAACGCGGCCCGAAGCGATTGCTTCGCGGCGCGTCACCGAGCCCCGCGTCGGCGGCCTGGGGGTGTTTCTCATCCGTTCCCTGATGGATTCCGTGGAGTATGACGTTCATCCCGAGCGCGGTACGAATCTCGTGATGACCAAAAAAGTAACGACGTAGACGTGCAGCAACACGCCGAAGAAGAGCGCTGGAACCGGCAAAGGACGCGGGAGGCGTTTGCACAATTTGCGCAAGCGAAAAAAACACCCGAGCATGCCGATTACGAGCGCTTGAGAAGCGAACTGGTGGTGGCGCACTTAAATCTGGTGCGCTATTTAGCCGTGAAGTTCGCGAACCGCGGTGAGGCGCTGGACGATCTCATTCAAGTGGGCACGGTGGGCCTGCTCAAAGCGATCGACCGTTTCGATCTCGAGCGGGGCGTCGAGTTTACGACCTACGCCACGCCGACGATCGTCGGCGAAATCAAACGCTATTTCCGCGACAAAGGATGGGCGGTCAAAGTGCCGCGCCGCCTTCAAGAGCTCAACCTTGCGGTGAACCGCGCCATCGAGAAACTTTCGGTCAAGCTGGGGCGCAGCCCAACGGTCGCCGAGCTTGCCGAACAGCTCAACGCGAGCGAAGAAGAGATCCTTGAGGCCCAAGAGCTCGGGCAAGCCTATAATTTACTCTCGCTCGATACCGAGCTTTCCGGCGAGGGCGACAAAAAGTCGCAGACGCTGCAAGACTACATCGGCCAAAACGATGCCGGCTTGGCGCTGCTCGAAGACAAGGCGAATCTCGAGCGCGCATTTGAAGTGCTGACGGGACGGGAACGGGTCATTCTTTATCTGCGCTTTTACGAAAGCGTCTCCCAAACCGAGATCGCAAAGCGGCTAAACGTCTCGCAGATGCACGTCTCCCGCCTGCAGCAGAAGGCGCTGGAGAAGCTTCGTCACGTGCTGCAGGAGTAGATTGGAAGCTCCCGGGCGAGGCTCGGGACGGGTTGCGCGCGAATCGGCCTTCTTGAAAATGCATAGCCAGGAACTGCGCTCGGCGTTCGTCGAGTTTTTTACGTCCCGCGGGCACAAGCACGTGCCTTCCGCCGGTTTGATCCCGGATGCGATGTCCACCACCCTCTTCACGATCGCGGGCATGGAGCAGTTCGTTCCGGCGTTCTTAGGCGACGAGCCGCCGCCCGCGCTCAACGCGGTCACGGTGCAGCGCTGCCTGCGCGTTGCGGGCGCGAAGAGCGATATCGAGAACGTCGGGCGCACCGGCCGGCACGGCACCTTTTTGGAGATGCTGGGCAACTTCAGCTTCGGCGGCTACTACAAACCCGAGGCGATCGCGTACGCGTGGGAGTTCCTGACGCAGCGCCTCGGCATCGATCCGCAGCGGTTAGCGGTGACGGTTCACACGAACGACGACGAGGCGGAAAAGATTTGGCGCGAGCAGATCGGCTTGCCGCCCGCACGCATCACGCGCTTCGATGAAGACAACTTCTGGACGATGGGCCCCACCGGTCCGTGCGGCCCCTGCACGGAACTTTTTTACGACACCGGCGAAGCCAATGCGTCGGACGCGGATGACGACGGCCCCAACAAGGGCAACCGCTGGGTCGAGATTTGGAACGTGGTTTTTCAACAGTACAATCGCGACTCGGCCGGAAAGCTCGAAGAGCTGCCGCGAAAACAGATCGACACAGGCGCCGGCTTGGATCGCATGCTCGCGGTCGTCAACGGCAACGTTTCGATGTACGAAACCGATCTTTTCACCGACCTGATCGATGCGCAGCCGGCGGTCGGCGAAACGGGGCTAACGGAAAAAGGTCGCCTCGAACGGCGCAATATCATCGCCGATCATGCGCGCGCCGTCACGTTTCTCATCAGCGATGGCGTGTACCCCGCAAACACGGATCGCGGTTACGTGCTGCGCTTTTTGATCCGGCGCGCCATCCGCAACGGGCGTCTGCTGGGCTATCCGAGCGGCTTCCTCACGCGGCTTGTGCCTGCCGTCATCGCTTCGCTTGCATCGGGCTATCCCGAACTGCGCGCAAACGCGAACCGCATTCAAAGCGTGCTGCGCAGCGAGGAGCAGACCTTCGATCGAACGCTCGAACGCGGCATGGCGATGCTCGACGAATTGCTCGAGCAGTTGCCGCCCGGCGGAACGCTTGGGGGCGCGAACGTTTTTACGCTGCACGACACGTATGGTTTCCCGATGGAACTGACGCGCGAAATTGCGGCCGAACGCGGCGTCGGAGTGGACCACGACGGATTCGAACGTGCGATGAACGAGCAGCGCGATAGGGCTCGCGCCGATGCCGCCTCGAAGCGCGCGATCGTTTCGATCGCGGAGCTGCCCGCCACGAAAAGCGAGTTTTTAGGCTACGAAGGCTTGGAGGGCCATGGTCGCGTCGTCGCGATCCTGCGCGATAACGACCTCACGGACGAGCTGCAAGCGGGCGACCGCGCGCAGGTCGTGCTCGATCGCACGTCGTTTTACGCGGAAAAGGGCGGCCAAATCGGCGATCGAGGCGTGCTCTGCAGCGACGATGCGCAGTTCGAGGTCTCCGACACGCAGGTGCAGGGCGAAGCGGTGGTCCACCACGGCAGCCTTGTCCGCGGCGTTTTGCGTTTCGGCGAAACGGTACAGACGCGTGTCCACGCCGAATGGCGCCGCGAGATCCGGCGGCATCATACGTCGGCTCATCTGCTGCAGCGCGCGCTCAAAGACGTTCTGGGTGACGAGGTGGCGCAAGCCGGCTCCTGGGTCGGCATCGACCGCATGCGCTTCGATTTCCGTTCCCGCGGCGGCGCGCTCACGCCGGAACAGAAGCGCGAGATCGCCCACCGGGTCAACGAAATGATTCGCGAAGACTCGCACTTGGAGACGCAAGTCATGGATCTCGAGCAGGCGCGCGTGAGCGGCGCGATTATGATGTCGGGTGAAAAATACGGCGATCGCGTGCGCGTGGTAAAAGCGGGGCCGTCCGTGGAGTTTTGCGGCGGCACGCACGCGCACTCCACGGGCGAGCTGGGATCGTTCGTTATTCTGAGCGAATTTTCGATCGGGTCGGGCATCCGCCGTATCGAATCGTGCGTCTCGCAGGCCGCGGAAGCGTATGGCATACATCAGCAACAACTGCTGGGGGATCTTGCGGCGGCTCTCGCAACGACGCCGGACGAGCTGGGCGAGCGCGTCGGCCGGCTGCAGCGCGACGTGAAGGAGCTGCAGAACGCCGTCGGCGATCTCAAAGCGCGCCTCGCGTCGGCGGATGCGCAAACCTACGTCGAAGCCGCGGAACGTGCCGGAGAGAAAACGTTTGTCGGCGCGGTCGTTCCGCAAGCCGGCGCCGACGCGCTCAAGCATTTGAGCAGCGCCATCCGGCAACGTTTGCGCAGCGGCGTCATCGCGCTTGCCGGAGTGGACGACGGCACGGTGAGCATCCTCGTGAGCGCGAGCGATGACATGGTGCGCGCAGGCGTGCATGCCGGCAATCTGATGAAACTCGCCGCGCCGCTGGTCGGCGGCCGCGGCGGCGGAGCGCCCGCGCAGGCGCAAGGCGGCGGAAAGAACCCGCACGGCGCGCAGGATGCGGTTCGCGCGATCCGCGAAGCGGTGCTCAACGCGTGAAAGCGGCGATGCTGGCGATCGCACTCCTCGCGGCGGCCGCTCCCGCGGCTCCGATGGACTCGCAAGAAGTCATCGCGCTCTATGCAAAAACGCTGCTGGAAGCTCCGGTGCCTCGCGTCCTCGTGTTCACCTATACCGTTTCGCAAGCCGGACCGCACGACATCGAGCAAACGCACCGCATCTACCGCAGCGGCGACGAAGTGCGCGATGAAACGATGCTTGTGGACGGCGTCAAGCAAAAAACGATCCGGATCTCGCGTTACCGCAACCGGTACACGCTCGAAGACCTTGCTCCGCGGCTCACGCAGTACACGTTTCTTTTCGACGGCGTGCAGCGGTCGGGTTCAACGTTTGAATACGCGTATCACGCCGTTCCGAACACGCCCGGCGGGACGTTCGTCATCGACAGCATGGTGCTGAACGGCCGCTCGTACCTGCCGGCGCTGCTGCGCTTCCATTCATACTCGGGCGCGATCCGTGGGACGGGAACCATTACATTCGTGCACGCCGGCAAATACTGGGTGCCTTCAGGTGCGAGCGTCGACGCGCGGGTCAACGGCAAACCGGCGCGCGAGCAGATTGCTTTCAACGGGTACCGCTTTCCGGCGAGGCTCCCTCAATCGACATTTCAAGCGCGAAAACCGCTGCCGCCCGCTACGCTGCCCGCGTTCTAATACCGGCGTGGGGCGCGTGGCTGCTGCCGCTTGCGGTGTATGCGGCCTCGCTGTTAGGCGCGGTGTCTTATTGGGATACCGGGGAAGCGCAGACGGTGCCCTGGATCTTCGGCATCATGCATCCGACGGGTTTTCCGGCGTTTACCGTGTTCGCCGGAATCTTCGCGCACGCCGTACCGTTCGGGAGCGTTGCGTGGCGCATTGCGTTATTTTCGGCGCTGGCAATGAGCGCGAGCGCATGGCTCGTATCGCGCATCGTCGTCGAACTCGACGGCGATCCGTGGATGGCGTGCATGGCGGCATGGCTTTTCGCGTTCGGCCCGGTAGCGTGGACGCGCGGCACGCGCGCGGAGGTGCACGCGCTTGCCGTTTTCTTCGCAGTCGCAACGCTGTACTGCTCGCTGCGCTGGCTGCGCGAACCGCGCACGCGCTGGCTCGCGGCGGGCGCGCTGGCATTCGGTCTGGGCATTGCTACGCATCCGCTCGTGGTGCTGCTCACGCCGGCGTTATTGATCGTGCTCTCGGAGCGGTTTGGGGCGCTGCGCGTGCGCGCGGTCGCATCGGCACTGTTGGCCTTGGCCGCCGGCCTCGCGCTCTATGCGTATCTGCCGCTGCGCAGCGCGGCGATCACCGCCGCACGCAGCGATCCCACGCGGTCGCTCGGCCTGGCGCCCGGCCGCGCATTCTGGGATAACGACCATCCCGCATCGCGCGGCGGATTACTGCGCGAAATCAACGGATCGGAGTACGGTGCCGGCAAGACGTTCGCACGGATGGCGCACATGGAAACGTACCGCCGCGGCGTTCCGGGCTACACCGACGTGCTGCTCGACGAACTCACCACTATCGGCGTCATCTTGACGTTGACGGGCCTTGTCGTGGTATGGCGGCGCGACGATGCGGTTGCCGTCGTGCTGTTGCTCGCCTTCGCACTTCCCACCTCGTTCGCTTTGGCCTATACGATCGAAGCGGATCCGAAACGCTATGAATTGATCGGCTTCGCGGTGCTCGCCGTATTTGCCGGATCCGGCGCCTCGTGGATCGTGCGCGCAACCGGCGCCGGGTGGCCGCGTCCGCTTATCGCTCTCGGGATTGCCGCGATTATGATTCTGCTCAACCGCGGCGACTTCGATCAACGCAACTCCGGCGGCGCCCAGCAAGTTATCGACGCCGTGGTCAAGAACACGCCGCGCAATGCGATTCTCGTTTCTCCCTGGATCGATGCGACGGTTTTGGCGTACGGCGCTTACGTCGAACGCCGCCTTGGCGATCGCATCGTGGAGAGCGCGTGGCTGAGCGAGGACGCGAAGCGGGTGCCGGCGTGGAGCCGCAAGCGGCCGGTATACGTGGTCGGTACCCTTTTTGGCGAAGTGCGCGGGTTCCGGGCGGTGAAGATCAACGATGGTCCGGACATCTACCGGCTGGTGCGCTTGCCGGCGCACTCGCGTTCGTCGCCGCGCTGGTAGCGGGGCACTTCCGCTCCACTCCCTACAACAACGACGTTTTACTCGCGCACGCGCTGCTCGCGGGGCACGCGTGGATCGCGTGGCCGGGCCCGTACATCGACGCGCTTGCGTACAACGGCCAGCATTACGTCATCGAAGGTCCACTGCCCGCGCTGCTGCTCGCGCCGTTCGCCGCGTTTACCGCGGCGCCGAATCAAACGCTGCTCGCGCAAGCGTTAGCCGGCGTTGCGGCCGGTGCGGCGTACGTGCTTTGCCGGCGGCTCGAACTCTCGCGCACCGTGTCGATTTGGTTCACCGTCATGCTTTTCGCCGGAACCAGCTTGCTTTGGTGCGCGATGCTCGGCGATGTGTGGTTTCTCGCGCACGTTAGTGCGGTCTGCTTCACAATGCTGGGCCTGTGCGAACTGTTCGGTAAGCGCCGGATTTGGCTCGTCGCGTTGTACGCGGTCTGCGCCGCCGAGTCTCGCTTTACCATGATCGCGGCCGTTCCGGTTTATGCGGCACTGTTGTGGTATTGGGGCGAACGGCGCGCGTGCGCGTGGACCGCCGGCGCCGGAGTCCTGGGTGCCGCGGGCGCCTTGTGGACGTGGTACAACTTCGCGCGCTGGGGCGTGCCGCTCGACATCGGATATACGGCCTGGTATCACCAGGATCAGGCTGGAATGCCGGCAGGTTCGCCGTTCCGCCTTTCTTATCTACCGTACGAGCTGCAATCGTTCTTCGTGCAAGCGCCGCAGTTCAGCTCGCAGTATCCTTACGTTCTTCCCTCCATCGCCGGAGTCGCACTGACCTGGACGTCGCCCGCGCTGATCGTTGCGTTTTGGGCGCGGCAGCCGCGGGTCGAAGTGACGGCAATGTGGGTCGCCGCGGCGCTCACGGCGATACCGAACTTTTTGTACTACGTCAACGGTTTCGCGCAATACGGCATGCGCCATTCTCTCGACTTCATGCCGTTCCTGTTCGTGCTCATGATTTTTGCGGCGCGCCGGGGATTCGCCGTTTGGATGCGCCTGCTCATTTTGTATTCATGCGCGGCGAATCTCTACGGCGTTTGGTTTTGGAACGCGTTCGTGCGCCCGCAGAACTAGCGCCTGAGCGACTCGTACGCGTCGCGCAGCTCGCGCGCATCGCGTGCCGGCGCCGCGCACGCCGCATCCAGGCAAAGATAACCGGCCCCTCCCGCTTCACCGTCTTGCGGCTCGCGCGTGCGGATCGTCAGCAGCGGATCCGGTAAACGCAGCGCCGCTTCACGCAGATCCGCCATCTGCTCCGCGCTGCCGGTAAGCGTGAGCGTTGCGCACGGCGATTGCGCGCGCCGCAGCACGCGCGCGTACGGCGCCGCAAAAAGACCCATGCGGGCAGACGTTTGCGAATGCACTTGCAACGCAGCGCGCGCCGTCGCGGCGAAGTGTTCGTCCCGTCCCATCGCGCTCAGGCGCAAGAAACTGTCGGCCAGCGAGGCATTGTCGGGCAGCGGCCGATCGCGCACGTCGAGGGCTCCAAGTGTTTGCTCGATCGCTGCATGATCGAAGAACCCGCCGCCGGGCGCGGCGAAGTGCCGCTCGATCGCGCCGGCAAGATCGACCGCGCGATCGAAAAGGCGTGGCTCGCCCGTAAGTTCGTGCGCGTCGAGCAGCGCGCGCAGATATGCGGCTTGATCGGTGAGCAGTCCGCGGATACGCGGCGCCTGTGCGGGCTCCAGCACGTGATAAAGCAACCCGTTTGCGTCGCGCAAGGCATGCAGCGCATCGAGCGCACTCAGACCCATGTTTACGAAATGATCGTCTTCCAGCACCGAGCCCGCCGCGACGAATGCCGCGCCCATCGCGGCGCTCCAGTTGCTGTAGGAACGGCGGTCGATGTACGGCGCAGCGATTTTCCGGCGCTCTTCGAGCGGCAGCGCATAGTAGGTTTCGTCGGCGTCCTGGCTGCCGGCGAAAAGATGCGTCGCCTGATCGCGCAGCACGTCGCGCACGTATCCGGCGGCGGAAAGCAGCGTTTCACGGAAGCGCGTGTTGCGCGTTTCCCGAACGAGCGAAGCCAAGATGCGCAGCAGCGGGCCGTGGTCCTCCGTCATCTTCTCAAAGTGCGGGACGCTCCAGTCGCGCGTGGTCGAATAACGGAAGAAGCCGCCCTCGAGGTGGTCGTACATCCCGCCGCCGCTCATTGCCAACAACGTGCGGGCCAGCATTTCGTACGGGCGCTGACTACGCGTCGCACGGTATTCGAGCAGCAGCAGCTCCAGGACGTCGGTCATCGGAAACTTCGGCTCGGAACCGAAGCCGCCGTATTCTTGGTCGAACTGCGCTTCGATCGCGGCGACGATTTGCGCGTGGGCTTCTTCGGGAAGCTCGTGCGCCGGTGCGGCTTGCGCGGCTGCCTTTTGCGAGCGCAACTGCAGCGAGCGCTCTTCGATCTGCGCGCGGTTCGTGCGATAGAACGTGCCGATCTCATCGAGCGCGGCGCTCATTTGCGCTGGCGGCAAGTACGTCGCTCCCGCCAAAAGGGAACCGCCGGGCGTCAGAAACGCCGTCGTCGGCCAGCCGCCCTGGTTGTAGCGCGCGTTGATGTCCGGGCGCAGATCGTTGTCCACGCGGACCGGAACGTATGCGTCGTTGATTTTGGCAATCACGCTCTCGTCCGAGTAACTCGTTTCATCCATGACGTGACACCAGTGACACCACACTGCGGAGATCGCCAGCAGGATCGGCTTGTCTTCGGCCTTTGCGCGCGCAAACGTTCCGGCATCCCAAGGCTGCCAATGAATCTCGTGCGCGCGGTTCGGGCGCGGCGAAAAATGCAGCTCGCTCATTCACCGAACCCGCGCGCGAATGAAGACAGATAGAACACCATAAAAATGACGTACCCGCCCATCAGCACTGCAACCGGAAGCGTGGGAAAAAGCAGCGCTGTCGTAAAGCCTCCGGCGAAGGCCAGCGCGACGGCCGCATAACGCCGGTGGACGGCCGGCGTCATACCATACACTTCTCCTTCGTAGTACGTAGCGGCAGCCCGTCTGCTTTGAAAGAAGGCAATCAGGGAAACACTTAGCGAGAGCGCTAGGCCCGCGGCCGCCCACATGTGGGGGCTCGTTCGCCGAAAAGGTGTATCCGCTTGCAAGGTGGGTATAACGGGCGCACTGCAACACGAAAGGAGCAAGAACTCGTATGGCTGACGGACCGGTTGTAGTGAAGGATGGCGACTCTGGTGGCGGCGCAGCGGCGCTCGGCATCGTTATCGTCGTACTGATCGCAATTCTCATCGCCGTTTTCGTACTTCACCCTTGGTCTAGTGCGAGCAGCGGCTCGACGGGTACGACGACGACGAATACCACCACAAACACGAACGGCGGAGGGCACTAACGCGTGGGCGGAATTCTCTGGGTAATCATCGTCGTATTGTTCATCTTCTGGATTCTAGGCTTCACGGTCTTCCATCTGGGGGCGATCATTCATCTCGTGATCGTCGTCGCGATCATCCTGCTCATCTGGAACCTCCTGACGGGAAGAGGCGCTCGGGTCTGACAAGCGCGGCGTTATGCCGGTAAAGAAACGCGGAGCGGGCCCGTCCGACCAGGAGCCGGGCTCGCTCCAGCGCTATCACGCCAAGCGCGACTTTGCCGATACGCCCGAGCCGCGCGGCGCGCGCGCGAAGGGCGCGCGCAAACTGCGCTTCGTCATACAAAAGCACCGTGCGACGCGGCTGCACTACGACTTCCGCCTCGAAGCGGACGGCGTGCTCAAATCATGGGCCGTTCCTAAAGGCCCCTCTTTCGATCCCAAAGAGCGCCGTTTGGCGATGCACGTCGAGGACCATCCGATGGACTACCGCACGTTCGAGGGAATCATTCCAAAAGGAAACTACGGCGCGGGCGAGGTGATCGTGTGGGACGAGGGGACCTACGAGCTCTCCGAAGGCGGCGATCCCACGCACGAGATCGGCAAGGGCAAGATCAAGTTCGTCATGCACGGCAAAAAGATGCACGGCGAATTCACGCTCGTGCGCATCAAAGGCCGCGGCGGCGAGAGCGGCGATCCGTGGCTCTTGATCAAAGATCACGACGAGTTCGTCGACCCAAAGTACGAGATCGGCGAAGATAACAAATCGGTGAAGACGGGGCGCACGGTGGAGTCGTACGCGGACGATCCGAGCGCGCCGCACTGGGTATCCGACAAGAAATCCGCCAGCGGAAGAAACACTGCCGAAAAAAAAGCCGCGGCGCGCGCAAAGCGGGATAACATGCCGGTCATCAAAACACCGATGCTCGCGACGCTGGTGGACGAGCCGTTCGACGATCCGGCTTGGGTGTTCGAGATCAAGTGGGACGGTTACCGTGCGATCTGCACCGTTCAGGAAGACGGGAGCGTCGAGCTGATCTCACGCAACGGTTTGGATTTTTTGCAGCGCTTTCCGCAACTCCAAGCACTTCGATCGGCGTGGACGACGCTGCCCATCATCGTGGACGGCGAAATCGTCAGTCTCGATCCGGCGGGACGTTCGTCATTTCAACGCCTGCAAGAATCGCTCAGCAGCCGACGCCAAGCAGGCAAGAAAGACGCAGCGGTCACATTCGCCGCCTTCGACTTGCTGTACGCCGACGGGCGCGATCTGCGCAAAACGCCGCTGACCGAGCGCAAAGCGCTGCTCGAGCGGTGCATTGCCGGCGGCAACGAGCTGGTCATCTATTCCAAACACGTGGAAGAGAACGGCTGTTCGCTGTTCGATCTTGCGAAAAAGCAGCAATTGGAAGGCATCATCGGCAAGAAGCGCGACTCGCTGTACAGCGAGCGGCGCACGCGCGATTGGGTGAAGATCAAAGCGCAGCTCGTGCAGGAATGCGTCATCGGCGGCTTCACCGAACCGCGCGGCAGCCGCTCGGGTTTCGGCTCGCTGCTGCTGGGATTGTACGAGGGGAAATCGTTACAGTACGTCGGCCATGCCGGCACCGGGTTCAACACCAAGCTGCTCGCGAGCATGAGCAAAGATCTCAAGAAGATCGAACGTAAGACCTCGCCGTTCGCCAACAAAGTTCAGGCCAATACGAAGCCGCATTGGGTCGAGCCAGTCATGGTCGCGCAGATCCGTTTTGCCGAATGGACGCGCGACGGATACATGCGTCAGCCGGCATTCCAGGGTTTGCGCCTGGATAAATCGCCGCAGGACTGCACGCGGGAGCGCGCGCTCGATACCGGCGAGGTCGCGTAGTGGCCGCACGCACCACAGAGAGCGTCGTCATCGGCGGCCGCGCGATCACGCTCTCGAACGCCGGCAAAGTGCTCTGGCCGCTCGACGGTTACACCAAAGGCGATCTCGTTGCTTATTACCGCAGCGTGGCGCGTTGGCTTATACCGCATCTTCAAAACCGGCCGCTGACACTGCAGCGCTATCCCGACGGCATCGACGCGCAAAGTTTCTTTGAGAAGCAGGCGCCCAAATATAAACCGGACTGGATCCCGACCGTGGCGCTCGCGGCGGACGCGAATTCGCGCAAAGTTTCGTATATGATGTGTAACGACGAAGCTGCGCTCGTCTGGTGCGCGAACCTCGCTGCGATCGTTCTGCACGTGTGGTACTCGCACGTTCCGACGACCGATACGCCCGACTACGCGCTCTTCGATCTGGACACATGCGAGAAAACGACGACGAAGACGTTGGCGACGGTGGCACTTGCGTTTCGCGAACAGCTCGAGGCGATAGGTTTGCCGGTCTTGGTGAAGACCTCCGGCGGCTCCGGCTTGCACGTCGTCATTCCGCTCAAAAACAAGTATGACTACGATATGGTCAAGCAGTTTGCGGAGATCGTCGCGCATCGCGTCAATCACCTGCTGCCCGGCGAAACCACGCTCGAACGCGCTGTTTCGCGGCGGCCAAAAACCGCGGTGTATTTGGACTGGGTGCAAGTGGGCCGCGGCAAAACCGTCGTGCCGCCTTATGTGGCGCGTGCGCGCTCCGGCGCGCCGGTTTCGATGCCGCTGGACTGGTCGGAAGTGGAAGACATGCGGCGCAAGCGCGGCACCCCGGAGGATGTCATCGGTCAGTGGACCATCAAGACGGCGCCGAAACGCATTGCAGCCCAAGGCGATTTATGGGCGGCGCGCGCCTGGAAACCGGCAGCGTTGGAGCGCGCGTTAAAAACCGCACAAACTGCTTGGGCTGTCAAGCCGGGCTAGCGCGGTAGGGTATAATAGAAGTCCGCGCCCTTGGATGGGCAGAGGGAGATAAGGCGAGCTTATGGCTCACGCGATTTGGTCAGGGTCAATCAATTTTGGACTGGTGACGATTCCGGTCAAACTCTTCACGGCCGTGCGCGGCAACGAGCTCTCATTCAACATGCTTCACGCCAAAGACGAGGGCCGCATCAAGTACGAACGGGTCTGCTCCATCGACAACAAGCCGGTGCCGTGGGACGAGATCGTCAAAGGCTACGAATACGAAAAAGGTGAGTACGTCGTGCTCACCGACGAGGATTTCAAAAAAGTAAATCCCGAAGCGACGCAAAGCGTCGATATCTTGGAGTTCGTCGATCTGGATCAAATCGACCCGATGTACTTCGACAAGCCGTATTACTTAGAACCGACAAAACAAGGCCGTCATGCGTATGCGCTGCTTCGCGAAGCCTTGGAAAAGGCCGGTAAGGTGGCGATCGCGCGCGTCGTAATCCGCACGAAAGAAACGATCGCTGCGGTAAAACCGAGCGGCAAAGCGCTGATGCTCGAACTAATGCATTGGGCGGACGAACTGGTGGAACAATCGGATCTGGATCTTCCCTCCGACGTCAAACTGCCCGAGCCGGAAATGAAGATGGCGAAGATGCTGATCGATTCGATGAGTGTGCAAGCTTTTGAACCCGAAAAGTTTACGAACCGCTATCACGATGACATGATGGCGATGATCGAAGCGCGCGCCGCGGGCAAAGAACTGCCCGCGCCCAAGAAAGCGCCGTCGCGCAGCAAAGTTGTCAACCTCATGGACGTGCTGCAGCAGAGCTTGCAGGAGAGTAAAAAACAGCGCGAGGGCCGCGCTGCGCACGCACCCAAACGCGCGGCGCACCGCTCGTCCCCGTCAACGTCCAAACGCAAAAAGAAGAGCGCCTAACCGCGCGCTAAGCCACCGTCGTCGATGCCTTTCCCCGCGCAGCGCGCGCGTGGATTCGCAAACCCAACAGCAGCGCAATCACCGCGAAAAGCAGCGAGGCGGCGGCGGCCCACGGCGAACCGAAGCGCCCGAGCAATCCGGTCGAGATCGGCGGCGAAACGATGCCCGCAACCGAATCGAGCGACGATGTCACACCCAGGACGGTCCCCTGCCGGCGTTCGTCAACCGTATTACTGATGATTGCGGTCAGCCCCGTATTCGCGAACGCCATTCCGACGCTGAAGAGCGCCATTACGACGACGATCAGATAGAGCGCGTGCACAAACGGCACGACGGCAAACGCGGCCACCAAGAAGCCGATGCCGATCAGCGCCATCGTTTTGTCGCCGAAACGATCGGAGGCGCGGCCGACACCGCCGACGTTCGTCAGCACGTTCAGCACGGCGAACGCGGAATAAAAATAAAACGTCCGGCCTTGCGAGAAGTTCATTTGGTACATCAGATAAAGCGTGATGACGCTGAACCATGCATACAGCGAAAGTGAGAGCGCGAGCTTTTGCCAGAGCACGGGCGCCAGTTCCCGGTTGCCGAACGTGTGCAAGATTTCGTTGAACCCCACATTCGGCTCGTCGCTTTTCGCGCGCGACTCGGGAAGCATGAAGATCGTTACAAGCAGTGTCACAAATTGCAGCCCAGCGGCAGCCAAAAACGGTGCACCGTGTCCGAACCGCAGGAAGATCAGCCCAATCAGCGGACCGAACGCCATACCGGCTGCAAACGTGGCGCCGATATACGAAAATGCGCGCGCGCGCTCTTTCGGTGCGACCAGATCCGCGACATATGCCTGCGTCACTCCGATGTTGCCGCCCGAAACACCCTCGACGATACGCGCCAAAAAGATAAACCAAATACTCGGTGCGAACGCGAGCATGCCCCATCCGATGGTCGCGCCGATTTGGCTGATGATCAAGACACCCTTGCGCCCGATGCGATCGGAAACGTTGCCCCATACCGGCCCGGCGAGCAACTGGCAAAACGAGAACGTCGAAAACAGAATGCCGATGATCAGCGGCGAAGCATGCAGGCTTGTCGCAAGATACGGCAAGCTGGGAATCAAAATGCTGAAACCGAGAATGTCGACGAACGTGATGCCTAAGATAGGGAAGAGTCTGCGGATCATGGCGCCTCGATGGGGAGCACGAGCGGCGCGAGCCGTTCGCGCTTACGAACGATCGTAAGACGGTAACTGCGTCGAAGTCGATCATCGTCATGCGCCGACGGAAATGCACAAACCTTGGCCGGAAAAACGGCGGTATTCACACCGATCACGGCGCCGTCCGCGCACTTCTCTTGCCAACCACGGAGGGCTCCGAATAGGCGTCGAGCGGCGGCGTTTCGCCGGAGATCAGGTGGGCGGAGGCAGACGTCGTGCAGGCACCAAGCGCGAAAAGGGCTGCCGGGTTCCGGGGCGAATCCGGCTCGGTCGCGGGCGCGAACGCTGCCCGCCCGAGAATGCCCAGGTGGCGGAATTGGTAGACGCGCTGGTTTCAGGTATCAGTGGCCGCAAGGCCGTGGGGGTTCGAGTCCCTTCCTGGGCAATTCAGTGTTGTAATTTTCAAAGTATTCCGCAGGAAACGGAATAAACTTTGAAAGCGTTGCGCGTCATTGCGGCGCCAAAAGTTCGGAACGCGTCCCGACTTGTTTCGGGCGCCGTACTTTTCGGAGCGTCAGTTGCGCAGCGAGGTCGTGCCTGACGTGGAGCCCACAGTTATGCTGTGGATGGGTTGAGAAGAAGCGTAGCGGGTCGGCCCCCGATTTTTATCCCGTGGAAGGTCCGGAAATCACGGCTTGGTGATGATCATCGCTGCGCGCTTGGCAAACTCTTCGGGCGCGAGATCGCCAAGCGAACTGTGTGGGTGATTCGTGTTGTCATCGACGCGCCAGGCCGCAGCTTGAAGACGGGCATCGTCGAATGATGTAAACCAATTCCGATGGAACAATTCTTGCCGCACTCGGTGAGGTATACCCCACGCACGAGAGAGGACTCGAGCGCCGCTTAATAGCCGAGCGCTTTGCCTTTCGTATACAGAGCAAAGGGAAGCACGATTAGCGTTGTTGTGGGCTTTGCGGGGAATCGGCGCTAGCAATGACGACCGATACGATCTACGGATGTCTGGCTCCGGCGCGAAGCGGCTTGCAATTGGGACATCGTGCGCGTCGGCGGCTGATGTTGCTCGCAGTCGTCGCCGGGCCGGGCGTTCTGACGATGCTCGGCGAGAACGACGGCCCCAGCATGCTCTCGTATGTTACAACCGGAGCGCTCTGCGGGATCGGCGTATTCGTGCCGTTTATTCTCGTGACGTTCGCGATGGCGTACGTCGTGCAGGAAGCAACTATTCGAATCGGCTTGGCAACGCATCGCGGTCACGCCGATCTCATTTTCAGCCGCTTCGGGCACGGCTGGGGGTATTTTGCTATGGTCGAACTCGCGATCGGCAACGTGCTGACGCTCGTCACGGAATTCATTGCGATTCGCTCGGGAGCCGCGTTCCTAGGTGTGCCCGCGCCGATCGCGGTGTTCGGCTCGGTCGGCATAATCGCCGCCGCATTCGCGACACGCCGTTATTTTACGTGGGAGCGCTTCGCATTGCTGCTCGCAGCCGGAAACATCGTATTCATCCCGGTCGCTTTAGCAGCACACCCCGACCCGCACGCGTTCGCGCGCGCTTTTTCTTTTGGTCAGCAACTGCCGGCGGGAAACGGCGCAATGTTTCTCACACTGATTCTCGCAAACGTGGGTGCGACGGTGACGCCATGGATGATCTTCTTCCAGCAAAGCGCGGTGACCGACAAAGGACTCACGCAGTGCGATCTGTCACGTGCACGTCTAGATACCGGCATCGGCGCGGCCGTTGCCGCCTCCGTTGCAATCGCCGCCGTCGCGACGGGCGCTGTTTTGTTTGCGCATCACGCGAACGTGAGCGCGCTAAACGGAGGAGCCGATTTCGCAACGGCTTTGCGCCCTTATATCGGGGCCGCGATGGCACATCTGTTCGCTCTGGGAATGATCGAGGCTGGCCTCATTGCAGCGGTGACGATCTCGGCCAGTTCGGCATATGCCGCAGGCGAAGTGCTGCGGGGCGGCAGCAGTTTGAATCTGCCGTTCTCGAAAGCGCGCGCGTTCTACGCCGCAGGGCTGCTTTCAATCGCTATCGCTGCAGCCGTCGTACTGGTTCCGCATGCGCCGCTTCTCACCATAACGCTCCTCGTCAACGTTCTGGCAACGCTGCTCATGGCACCGGCGCTGCTGTTCGTGCTTTTACTTGCAAACGATCGCGAACTGCTGGGACGCTTGGCAAACGGCGCACTCGCGAACACGCTAGGCGGAGCCGTCATGGCAGTCATCGTCTTGCTCAGCGCTGCATACGGCGTGATCGTCGTCTTTCCGCATCTCTAAACAGAAAGGACCATTCAATCATGTTCGTCCACAACAAAAAGCTCCAATACACCGTCCACGTGGATTCCCCCAATCCGGCGTTCGCCAAAATGTGCTTGGAACAGTTCGGCGGCCCCAACGGCGAACTGGCCGCCGCAATGCGTTATTTTACGCAAGGCTGGGCCGAGAGCGACGTTGCACGGCGCGACATGCTGCTCGACATCGCCACCGAAGAACTCTCACATTTGGAAATGGTCGGCCAAGTCGTCAGCGGCCTGCTCAAAGGCGCGAAAAGCGCCGGCGCCATGATCGATGAAGTGGAAGGGTCGTATCTTGGCGATCTCATGAACGGCGACCGCGAACAATATATGCAGTTAGCGTGGAACTCGACGATTCCGATGCTGAGCGGCGGCGGCGGCATGCGTCTGACGGACTCTATGGGTGTGCCCTGGACAGCGGCGTACATCGACACGATTGGGCACCCGCTGGCCGATCTACGCTCCGACATCGCCGCCGAAGCGCGAGCGAAAGTCGTCTACGATCGGCTGATAAAGTTATGCCCCGACGCCGGTGCACGCGACGCGCTCACGTTTCTGATGACGCGCGAAGTTGCGCACCAAAAGATGTTTGAATCGGCGTTGGCTGCGATCGCCAACAACTTCCCGTCTTCGAACGTGCCGCCCGACGAGCGCTTCACCCATAAGTATTTTGACGAATCGCAAAACGGCAAGAAGGTCAGTCCGGGATACGACATGGTGAACGCTCAAGGCCTGTGGCAGTTCGATTTGAGCGACGCGCACGCGGGCGGGAGCGAGCCGGATTTGCCTGAACCCAAACCGTCCGTGATGAGTACGGAAGGTTCAGATCCTCCGAAAGCAACCGTCAACACGACAAGCCGTACGTCGAAAGACCAGATCGGCGGCGACAAACCAGCGAAGGCGGCTTCCGCAAAAACACCGCGAGCGAAAGCTCGTTAGCGTTCGGCGGCTCGGCACGAGCGCGAGGATGCGCGTCGTGCCGAGCCGCTTGCGCTCGGGCAAAGCATACCGCTCGTCGCCGCTCGCGCGCGATCAAGCATGGGTATTCGCCGCCTACGACAAAAACGCGGCACCCTTACGGAGTTTCCGGAGCCGTGATATCTCACAACGCCGAATTGCGTCAGGCCTCCATGAGTAAATCGCCGCTCTCAAAGAGCGTGGCGTGTTCCTCACACCAGACAACTTCCACGGTTTCGTCGCGGCCGACCGCCCGGCAACCGCATGTCCAGCGGTATGCGCTTCCGGAGCCTTGCCGAGTTTGGAGCGCGGGCCGGCCCAAGACCAACCGCGCGCTGTGTTGAGTTACAAGCAATCTACCCCTCCCCATGGGGATAACATCATAACGCACGTCGCTCGCGCGCGAAACACGCAATAAATCGGACGCATCGCGCTTTCGCATGCGGGCCGCCCGGGTACGATAACCCTGTGTGCTGGACCGCCGAAACGAAAGACGACAATTTAGCAACGACGATCCGGCGTGAAATGGTTCGCTACCTCGAGGAACGGGTGCACGAACGGGAGTCGCTGCCCGAAGCGGAGATCGTCGTAGGCGAGCTGATCGGGAACGCGTTCCGCCATTCGCCCGGCCCGATGTGCGCCGATGTCCTGTGGCGCGACGGCACGCGGCCGGCCGTCGTCGTGCACGACGCCGGAGAGTGCTTTCCCGAGGCGCGGCTGCCGCGTCCGAATTTCTCCTCGGAGTCGGGGCGAGGGCTGTTGATCGTGCGCGCGCTCACGCACCGGCTCTCCGTGCGCCCGGTAAAGCCGCGCGGATGCATGGTGACCGCGACTCTGAGACTGTCGCGGCGCGCCGACGCATCTGCCGATCCGCACCCGTGCGCCAGAGGCACTGCGCGAACCGAGATCGGCTGCGCGTGCGCGATGCTCGTGCACGGGATAGATGTTTCCCAAACCATCGCTGCCCGGACGCCGCAGGGCGGTGCCTGACGTGGCGAACGTCGCGTTCGAATACAAGATCGTGTCCGGCGAGCCGGACGAACGGCTGTGCGCGCAACTCGGCGCGCTCTCGAGCTCGGGCGGCTGGGAAGTCGTGGCGGCGGCGCACGCGCCGCACGGGTTGATTTGTCTGCTGAAGCGCGAGAAGGATTTTGAAGTCGCGCAATCGCTGCACGTGGCGCTCGAGGAGACGCAAACGATCGCCCAGGCCGTCGCACGCCGCGAGATGCCGCCGGAAGAGATCCTCTAGGCGCAAGGACTGCCGCCTAGCCGCGCGCGTAGGGTGCGTGGAAACCGGGAGCCGGCGGTACCGGAAGCGTGCGCGCACCGACGAAGCACCCAGAATGGACGATGTGAACGTGCGTGCGTCGGACGCGCTTGCGAACGAGCGCACCTATTTGGCCTATGTTCGGACGGCCTTGGCCTTTGTCGCCTTCGGTTTCGTGGTGGCGCGTTTCGCGCTGTTCTCCCGTGAGATTTCCATCGTCGCGCGAATTACCGTACCGCACGCGGGAATATCGAGCGCCCTCGGAGTGGCGATGGTGATCGCCGGCGTCGTCATCGGCGTGGTGGGCGGATGGAGATATGGCGCGACGGACCGCGGGTTGCGAACGGGCCGTCCGCAGGTCTTCTCGCCGGTATTTGCGTATGTGGGTGTCGCATTCTTGGCGGCGATCGGCGCATTAGTCTGCGCGCAACTCCTGCGCCTTTGACACGATGCGGGCAGCGGTTGCTCCAAGCGATCCAAGTGCGAAGCCGACGGCTACGTCAACGGGCCAGTGTAGTTTTGCAAGCACGCGCGCCGCGGCAATCAATGCGGCCGCCAGCAGTGCGACGGCAGCCATTCGTTTGTCTCGCGTCCAGAGATACACGAACGCTAAGCCGCATGCTGCCAAATGGTCGGAGGGAAACGCGTTGTCCGGCGCATGCGCAACCAGCGGATGAGCGTGTTCGACAATAAACGGCCGCGGTTCCGCACGTACGGCAGCCGCCAATTTGACCAATGCTACCGTTAGCGCGGCTGCGGACGCGGCTTCCAACCCGTCGAGTTTCCAACGCTTGCGCAGCGCTACACTGGCAACGACGAGCAAAGCCGGGATAACGATGAACCATTGCGCGACGAACGCGGTTATCGAACCGGCGACATGCACGCTTTGATGGTACCGCTTAGCGAGCGCGGGAACCTTTACGGGAGGTGCGGACGGCTGGCGTCTGTAGCAGCGAAGCGCGTTTGCTCGTGGAACCTCGTTTGAGCTGCCAGAGATGGTGGCCGCCTCCGATCTCTCCGAGATCGATAATACGCACGCCGGGTATCGTGCTCAGAGCGGTCGCGCCGAGAAGATAGACCGGGCGCACGCGTAACCAAGAAGTGTAATCGTGTGTATATTCACCGAACCAGCCGGCCACGACGATTCTGCCGGCGAAGGAGTGATCGACGAAAGCGCCATACGCAAGTGTTGTTGCATCCACCCAATCCGTGACGACGATCGTTCTCTTCGGTATGTGCTGTGCTGCGAGGCCGAGTAATCCATTGCCTGCGGAATCGTAGCGGTTATTGAACGTCGCGCGGTTGTTCCACATCGTTTCACCGCCCCAAAGCAGCAGCAGTGAGGCCGTGACGACAACGCGAACGTTATATTTCCACCTAACGTCCCACGCAGCGTGTGCCGCCGCACCGCTCATAAAAAGGCAGAAAGCCCAAAAGCAGATCATGCGATAACGATCCGCGTCGCCTTCGACTCCATACGAATACGAAAACGGAACGATTGCCAATCCGGCGACCAGCACGATCAGTGTTTTGCGCCAGTCTAGCGTCCACAGCCGCGCAAGACCGGCGAAGGCGAAGACGATTGCAAACGCGCCGAAGGCTTCATTGAGGCTCGTCAACAGGTTCCAGACATCGGGCTGAACGGTTGCCGCATTCCACGCCGAGAACGCTGCGTGCCCGGCGGAAAACTGACTACCCGACACTTCCTCAATCAGGCCGTGCCACGACGACGGATTATTGTAATTCCAAAAAAGACCGCCGTCCACACCGGCGAGACGGCGCGCCGGATCGAGGTGTTGTACGTTTACCAGCGCCGATCGCAAAGGTAAATAGATGTAGAAGGTTAGCGGCGCCAACGCGTAGAGCGCCAGGGTGAACGTTTCCTTGAGGACCGGCCAGTGCAGCAGCACAGCAATGGCGAACGCCGGCGCAAGCCAGATCGCTAACGGATGGGTTGCCAGAGCTAAGCCGAGAAGCAGGCATGCCACCCGCATATCACGCGCATTCGCGCGTCCAAGCCAGCGCAAGAGAAACACGAGGGCGAACGTTGAGAGCGCAAGCGCTACGTCATGCACCTCTGCTCGAGCTGCATGTACCCAAACGGGACGCGCAAAGCAGAACCACAACGCCGCAAACAGCGCGCATGTTTTTGGAACCTTTAGTTCTTGCGCTGCCAAGTAAAGCGCGAGGCACGAAGCGCTCACTGCGGCGGCCGAGAACAGATTCATGCGCAGCGCGACCGTGCCAAACGGCAACAGGTGCGTCCAGAGGTAGCCGAGGAAGACGAAAAGAGGGAATCCGGTTGGGTGCGGGATTCCCAGAATGTAAGGCACGCCTTGCATCTCGGCGGTGTCCCACGAAGCCGGCGCGCTCGTTACGGTTGCAGCGTAAATTGAAAGTGGAATCACGAACGATGCAATCATTGCACCGCGCCGCGCAAGAAAGTCTCCTGCGCGCCGCACTGTCACTGTAACGGTACTTGCCGACGACGCACTTTCGTAGTGTTGCACTTCAATAGCTCATGGTGGTTCGCGCGGCGTGATGGACGCCCCTCTCCATTTCGCCCGGGCCGCTTCATCGCCAGCCTGCCGCCCAGCGCTTGACAAGCGAACCATATAACGATAAGGTTATATAACCTGATGGTTAGCAATATCGACTCCGTCTTCTCTGCCCTTGCGGATCCCACGCGCCGCCGCATCGTGGAGCGCCTGGCCCGCAGGCCGCTGACGATCGGCCAGATCGCCTCGCAATTTCCGATCTCGCAGCCCGCCATCTCGAAGCACGTTCGCGTGCTCGAGTTGGCGGGCGTGCTGCAGCGGACGGTCGAGGGGCGCGTGCATTACTGCACAATCTCTCCCCAGGCGATGCAGGAAGTTTCGACGTGGATCGACCGGCAGAGCCGTTACTGGAACGGCGCGCTCGACCGCCTCGAACGGCTTCTCGCTAAGCAATCAAATGAAAAGAGAAAATCGTGAATCAAGCTACGCTTCCCGCGGTGCTCATCCGCCGCCGCTTCGATGCGCCGCCGGCGCGCGTCTACGACGCCTTTGCAAACATCAAGAGCTTTGCTGAACTCATGCGGCCGGAGGACGTCAAACTCGAGGAATCAGAAGCCGACGTCGGCGAAGGCGGCGAGTATAAGATCGTCTTACGTGTCGCCGGCGACGACTTGTGGACGCTGCACGGAACGTATCGTGAGGTTTCGCCGCCCAACCGCCTCGCGCTCACGTGGATATGGAGCGAGGACGATGCGAAAGACGAACAGCACACGCTGCTCACGCTCGAGTTCGCATCCGACGGCAACGGCACCGAGCTTACGCTGCGCCACGAGCTGTTCTTGCGCGAAGAATCGCGCGCTTCCCACGAGCGCGGCTGGGGCGCTTGCCTCGATAAACTCACGGCGCAACTCCCACGCTAAAGCTGCGAGTTCTGACGGCGGACGATTGGCCGGCGTGGCGCGCTTTGCGTCTTGAAGCGTTGCGCGAAGCGCCGTATGCGTATGGCTCCAAACTCGTCGATTGGCAGGGCAACGGTGATGCCGCATCTGCGGTGGCGGGGACGTCTCATCGACGTGCCGTTCAACGTGATCGCCGAGCTGGAATCCGTCCGGGCCGGCATCGTAAGCGCAACGGCGCCCTCTGACGATCGGACGGTCGAGCTGATTTCCCTGTGGGTCGCACCGTTCGCTCGCGGTTGCGGGCTGGGCGATGCGCTCGTGTCCGCGGTGATCGCTTGGGCGCGCGAACAAACGGCGGCACGCGTGATGCTGGCGGTTACACCGGCGAATGGACACGCGATCGCGCTGTACCGGCGTCACGGGTTTGTTGAAGATGCACGGGTCGATAACGAGCGCACGATGATCCGCGCGCTGTGAGTGAACGGCTTGCGGTAAAGCCGCGTTAGACGATTTTGTTCAAAATGCCCTGCGCAAAGGGCGGCGCAAAGTGCGTGAGCACTTGCGGGTTGTTCTTAATATAAGCGATAGCCGCGTCTTTGACACCGCCGCTGTTTCCATGCTCCGTGAGCAGGCCGCTCAATTCGCCGGCGATGCCCTGGTCGCCGCTCGCGCTTGCACTTTGCGCGGCCGTCTGCACCTCGTTTGCAACGTCACCGGAATCCATGGCGTTCACGTGCTCGCTTGCCGCCTGTTCTAACTTTTCGGGGTCGATGCTGCCGCCCGCCGCTTGCTGGATCATGTTTTCAATATTGCCGAACATGGTAAGGCTCTTACCCTGTGCCGTCCACTGTTAATGCGCGCTCTCCTCGTTCTTAATCAGCGGTCCCGTCGCGGCGCGCGCGAAGGCGCCGCCGTATGCAAGCGACTTGCCGAGTCGGGCATCGAATGCGACGTCGCGCGCGGTGCGCGCGACGTCGAAGCGGTCATTGCGGCAGGCGGCGACGGAACCGTCATTTATAGCGTGCCGCTCGCGCTCGAACGCGGCGTGCCGCTCGGTGTCGTTCCTCTTGGAACGTTCAACGATCTGGCGCGCACGCTCGGCATCGGAACAGACACGGGTAAAGCGTGCGAGGCGATTGCGCATGGCAGCACGCGGACGATCGACGTCGGCCGCGTGAACGGCGTGCATTTCGTCAATGAGGCAAGTATCGGCGTTTCCACGCGCATCGCACGCAAGCAGACGCCTGCGGCGAAGCAGCGCTTCGGCCTGCTTGCCGTCGCGGCGGCCGCCGTGCACACGATCCGCGAAACGCGTCCGTTCGGCGTCACCCTGCGGTTCGATGGAAACTGCGAACAATTCCGCAGCGTTCAACTGACGATAGCGAACAGCGGCCGCTTCGGCGGCGTCATCGACCGCCCCGACGCCGCCATCGACGACGGCTGGCTGGACTTGTACAGCGTCGAGGTGACGAATTGGGCGCAGGCGCTGCCGCTTGTCTATAAGATCTTGAGCCGCGATGCCACATCTGCAAAGGGTTTGCGTACGCGGCGCGCGCAGCAGTTTCTCGTGCAGACCGCTCACGCGCACCACATCAGCGCAGACGGCGAGCCGGCCGGCATGACGCCCGCCTTGTTCCAGGTTTTGCCCGGTGCGCTGCGCGTCTTTGTTCCGTAACGTTTGGAGGATCCTGGAGTGAAGTACCGCCGTTTAGGGCATTCCGGTTTACAGCTTTCCGCCGTCGGCCTGGGCTCGTGGCTCACGTACGGCGGCAACGTCGGCGCGCAGACCGCGCGGGAATGCGTGCTGCGCGCTTGGCAGAACGGCATCACATTCATTGACACCGCGAACGTCTACGCTCGCGGGGCAGCCGAAGAAGTGCTCGGGCCCACGCTCAAAGAGTTGAACCGCGACGCCTTGGTGCTGGCGACAAAAGTGTACTTTCCGATGGGTGACACGCCGAACGAGCACGGCCTCTCGCGCAAGCACATCCGCGATCAACTGCATCACTCGCTGCGGCGCTTGCAGACCGAATATATCGATCTCTATCAGTGTCACCGCTACGATACGTCAACGCCGCTCGAGGAAACGTGCGGCATGATGAACGACCTGGTGCGCGCTGGCAAAGTGCTGTACTGGGGGGTCTCCGAATGGAACGCAGACCAAATTGCGGGCGCGGTCACGCTCTGCCGCTCGAATAGCTGGGCGGTTCCCGTGAGCAATCAGCCGCAGTACAGCGCCTTGTGGCGGCGCATCGAGAAGCGCGTGTTACCGACATGCGAGCAGTACGGCATCGGCAACGTTGTCTGGTCGCCGCTTGCGATGGGGATCCTGACCGGGAAGTATAGCGA
>JBHEMM010000001.1:79862-97155 GCA_046262595.1 Vulcanimicrobiaceae bacterium | reverse complement strand
CATCCGCCCGCGGGCACGCGCGCGGCGAGTTCCGGGCGCGAAATGATGGAAGACTACTTCACCCAAGACGTGCTCGACGCGGTCGCGCGCATAAAGCCGCTTGCCGAAGAGGCCGGGTGCACGCCGGCGCAGCTCGCCTTGGCGTGGTGTTTGCGTCAGCCTGCGGTGACCAGCGTGATCGTCGGTGCGACGAAAGCCGCCCATGTGGACGACAACGCGGCTGCGGGGGACATGGAGGTGGATCGCCACATCTTCGAACGCATGAACGCGATCCTCGAGCCGGTCACGCCGTTCGAACCGTTCGTCAGTTAGGGGCAGAAGAAATTTGGGCCGGCGATGGTGGAGACATCGCCGGCCCGTCCTTGCTGCACTCTACGAGGAGTCTAGCCATGAAGGCGTCCGGGTCGAATCCGTGCGCCTTCATTTTCATGCCGCAGAGTTATTCCGCGGATGAAACTTTAAAAGCATTAGTTCCAGTTTTTTAAGAGGCCGCCGGAGCCGGCAACTTTGGGTCCCCAGCCGCCGAACGAACCGGTTCCCGTTGCAACGACGTGCTGCAGCGAGATGGTCGGACGGAGATTCTCCGTCGTGGTTTCTTGAGTTTTCACTGGCGGTTTGGCCGCGGGTTTCACAGGTACAATCCTTTAATGGTGTGAGCGCGCATTCGCGCTCCATTTGGTAATCTACACCGCTTGTTACCGCGCTGCTACAACTTTTGTTTCATGCGACATTTGCAAGCTACGTGCCGGCATCACCGCCGAAACGGAACAAGTATTTAACGATAAAACGGTCGAGCGTGCGCGAAGCGGCAGGCGTTCCGAAGTTGACGAACAGCTCGTCGCCGCTGCGCAGGCGGCGGTGGAAAGCGGCAGCGAGGTTCGTTCCCGGCTGCGCAAAACCGCCATTTCCGTTGATACCGCGAAGCGAAATTGTGACGTTCGAGTCCTGCCCGAGTTGCGTGCTCAGAGAAATGCGGCGCAAGAACTGTGCGTCGCGCGCTCCGGTCGAGAGTGCGCGCTCGTACGTGCCGTCCAGCTCGAAACCCAGCGAAAACACCCGAAGCACAGGCCGCGAAAACGCGAACGTGTAGAGGTGCAGTTCATCGGGACCGTTGTCGTGCGGTCCGACGTTTCCGTAACCGAACCGCCCGAAATTTGCCGAGAAATCGACGGGCGTGGGCGTCCCGTCTCCGTACCCGAGCGGAATGCCGAACAAGTTGTAGCTGTCCGTGCGTCCGCAGCGGTACGCGGGAAAACCGGTGAACGATGAGCGCGGCAGCGCGGGATCGCCGCACGCCATTCCGGCCGAAGCGGGATCGACGACGGCATAATTGCGCAGCTCGCTTATCTGCGGCCCCATGCCGTTGATCGAAAAACCGTTTTTGAACGTGGCGTTGACGAACACACCAAAATCGGCTTGATGGATGGCGCCCGACTCATCGCGCAGCCGGTCGGCGTTCGCGAAGAAGAAAAAGTTTTTCAAACGCTGCGTCGCTCCGGTCGCGTCCACGAACAGAGAAGGGCCTTGAACGTCCGAAGTGGTGGTGAACCCATCGATCGGATTATAGTTCGGCGTCACCTGCGTCTGGGCAAGGTTGATCTCCCAGTTCGGCTTGTGCACGTCCACGAAGCCAAATGTGCTCTGCGCGCGGCCGCCCGGAACCCACGAGCCTTGCTCCATCGACTCATCGATACCGCCGACGAATCCGGTTTTTAAATTGCGCACGGCGAAGCCGAGTTCGTTCGTTGCGTCCTGCCCGAAGATGCTGTGATGCGCAAGCACGCCGTCGGCCCAGTATAGAAACGTCCGGTTCTGAAGCGCATGCTTGTAACCGTAGGACGTATCGTCGAACTCGTTGCCGGTCGTTTGATCGTAACCGCGGAAGTTGAGCACGCCGAAGGACTGCTTGCCGAACGTTCCCTCGATTTTTTCACCGCGGTCGAATGGTCCGACGGACGGCGAATAAAAAAGTGTGTTCGGTCCGTTCTGCACGGCGTTTGCATTGATGAAATTGGCGCCTTGCGTGAAAAACGGCCGGTACTCTTGCAACTGCCGCCGGAATTCTTGCGGCGCGATCGTCTGCTGGTCGATTTCGACGTTGGAAAAGTCGGGAGCGAGCGTGCCGACGAAGTTGATCGTTGGCGTGAGCGGATACGTCAGATCGATTCCGCTCACGCGCACGTGCTGCCGCTCGAAGGCGCCGTTGGCCTGCGCAAAGACATCGCGATCGCGTCCAGCGCTTTCCAAGCCGTAGATCTCGGCGCGCGGTTTCGGCTGCGCCGCGCGCAGCATCGAGCGATCGACGGCGATGCCGCTCCATTGCGCCCAATAGCGCACGTCGTTGAACGACGGCCAGCCGTTGCCCACGCTGCCGTCCTGCATGAGGCCGTCGTATGCCCAGGTGTAATGCTCGCCGTTTGCGGCGATGCTGCGCACGAAATTGATCCGCCACGTTTGCGGCGAGCCGCTGCGGATACGCATCACGCGCAACGGGATGACGAACACGCCTGTCCAGGAATCGCCGCTGATTGCCGCGGCGGCCGTCCATTGCGGGCGGTAACGCGCGTTTTCGCTGGCCTGCTCGTACCGCACGCCGCGGGGGCTCAGCTCGAAGTAGTACGCTTGCGTTCCGACGCCGCTCGGATCGATGCCTACGCCCACGAAGTCGTCCAAGCCGAACCCGACGTCATTTGTCGTCTGCGAAGCGGTGATGGGCAGTCCGTGCTGCTGCGCGCGAATTGCCACGTACAGATTCGATGCGTCGTAAAGCAGCCACACGGCGGTCGCCAGCGGTGCGGCCGAGCGCGTCGTGAGATTTTCAAAGCCGCCGGGCGCCGGGATCGTGCCGCGCTGCCATTCGCTGTCCTTCAGCGCCGGGTCGGCGCTCGGCGGGTGCGTCGCGGCCTGAGCCCGCACGACGCTTTGCGCGGTCACGGCGGCGTGGACGGAAGCGCTCGGCCAAAGAAGGGCGAAGAAGGCTAGGGCGGCTGAAGCTGTTCTGCGCATGTGCCAGTAAGTATAGCGTGCATGCGCAAACCCGAATCTTGAGAAAGGCATCAATATTCGGGCCGCACAGGAGTTGCAGATGTCGATATACCGGTTTGGTCCCTTCCGGCTCGAGAGCGGCCAGCTTTTGCTTTGCGCCGAAAGCGAACCGCTTGCGCTCGGTCCGAAGGTCGTTGAAACGCTCCTGGCGCTGATCGAGCGCGGTGGAGCGGTCGCGAGCAAGACCGAGCTTCTCGACCGCATTTGGCCCGAGGGCTTTGTCGAAGAGGCGAACCTGGCGCAGAATATCTACGTCATACGAAAGACGCTGCGCGCACATTGGCCGCAGAACGTCATTGAAACCGTTCCGCGCCGCGGATATCGTTTTACCGCTCCGGTTCGTTTGGAGCACGATAGTTCGCAGGCAGTGCCGTTTGCGCCGCGTCACGCGCCCGTTGCTGCTCCCGCACGCTTTCGCATCGCCGCTGCGGCGGCATGCCTGTTCGCGCTCGCAATCGGCGCAGCGGCTTTCGCTGCAGCGCGCCCGCATGGCAGCGCAATGCCGGGGCAGGGCCTCTCGGCCACCGGAGCGCGCTTGTACGCGATGGGGCGCTACTACTGGAATCAGCGCACCGCTGCCGGCATTGAAAAGAGCCGCCGCTATTTCGCTCAAGTGACAAGCACCGATCCGCGCGATTCGCGCGGCTACTCGGGGCTCGCTTCCGCGTATGCCATCGCCGGCGATTACGGCTACGGCAGTTTGCGGCAGAAAGACGCGCTTGCTCTCGCGGCACGCTTTGCGCGCAAGGCCATTGCGCTCAACGGCGGATCTGCGGAAGCCTATGCGGTGCTCGGGCTGGTCAGCGTCGATCGCCATCAGATGCACGAGGGCTTCGCGCAATATCGCCGCGCGCTCGCGCTGGATCCGAAGTATGCGCCGGCACATCAATGGTACGGTTCCGCGCTGCTGTTGAGCGGCAAAGCGCTCGCGGGCTATCGCGAATTGAACACGGCGGCGAATTTGGATCCTTCGAGCGTCGCGGCGGCCGACTGGCTCGCGCAAGCGGCGTTTATCTCACGGCGTTACGGCGACGCCGTCGCGTACGGGCGTCAAGCGCTGGATCTTTCTCCGCAGCGCTACGGCGCAAACGAAACGATAGGCATGGCGTATGAAGCGCTCGGCAACGAACGCGCGGCGATTGCGATCTATAAGGCGTACGCCAGGCGCTGCACGGATTGCCGCTACGATGCCGCCGCACTGCTTGCGCACGCATACGCCCGCGCGCACGACGCCGCCGGCGCGCAATCGGAGCTGCGCATCGCGCGCGCGGGCCTGGCGATGCACGCCGTGTCTTACGACAATTTCCTTGCAGCGCTCATCGCGAACGGCGAGAAAAGCGAGGCTCTCGCGCTGCTGCGGCGCGGTAAATTTGACGAACCGGCGGCGCTGTTGGCGATCGATCCGCGCATGGATGGCGTGCGCGGCGACCTGCGATTCCGCCGCTACACGCAAAGCCCGGGCTAGGCGTGGCGCGAGGCGCCCTGGACGATAACGCGGCGATGGCGCGAGCCTTGGACGAGCATGCCGCGGCAGTCATGGGCATCGGCGGCGTGTCGGAACTGACGAAAGCGCTGTGCGCCGCCATGATCGCCGGCTTGAATTTTTGCACGCCGTCACTCGTGCGGCACCGCAAGCGTGCGCGCGATCTCGGCGCGCAAGCAGCGAAGCTCAACGACCTGTGGGACAATGCGCGCAGCGTGAGGTATACCGATGCGGAAAAAGCGGCGCTTGCGGCGTCCGTCGCGCTCACGCGCGAACCGCGCGCGTTGCCCGGCCGGCTTTGGGACGATCTGCGTGCGCATTACACGCCGGCGCAGATCGTCGAGCTGTTGTGCGCGATCGGCGTGGAGAACTATCGCAACCGGGTCGAGAATGCGCTGCAGCGCTAAGCGCAGACGCGCGCGAGCGCCCGTTCGGTTTTGATGATGCGCGTCTTCGAGAGGCGATCGTGCAGGTACAGACGCGAAAAGGGGCTTAGCGGAAAAACGATCCAGCACAACAGAAAGCCGGCGGCGTACCGCCAGAGGCTCTGCGCAACCGCCGGCTTGCCGAAATCGGTGCGCACCACTTTCAAGCCCAGAATCATCATGCCCGGCGTCTGGCCGCCCAGCGCCACCAGTAAGCCGAAGTACAAGCACAGTTCGAGCGGAAAAAATGCGCCCACGGCGCCGGACCGCACGTTATTCCAGGGCGAAACGGCGTTTCTCCACGTGACGCCCTCGCTGTGAATCGTTGCTCCGCCGATCGAAAACAGCGCAGGCGAAGAGCGCACGGCGAGGTTTTCGGCGGCCACCGCTTTTGGCTGCACCGCATCACCGCTGTGTATTTGAACGACCGGATGCGCGGCAACGCCCAGCAGCGTCGTAACCAGCGCCTGCACGATGATCCAATCAAGGACAAATGCGGCCATGCGTCGCCACCAGCCCGCCAAATCGCTTTTCGTTACCTGCGCACCGAGCGTTCGCGGAACGAGCGCCGGCGCATGCGCGCTCTCTTTGAGAAATTGTTCCTCGTGCAGCCGGTACAGCTCGGTTCCAAAGAAAACGCGCATCGATTCGATGCGCCGCGTCGCGTACGGCATCGATCCGAGGAGCTCGCCCATGCGCAGTACCGAATCGGCATTGACGTCGCGCGCTTGCTCGGCAAAAATGCGGTGATCGATTTGCCGTCCGAACGCGTGAAAGGACGCGACCGTAATCGCGCGCATCGCTGCGTCGAGCGAGCCGCAGCACAGCAGCCCGACGCGATCGCACGTGAGCTCGGCGCGCCGCAGCCACGCGCCGAAGATCAGCGACACGATGGCGTTTTCGTTGCCGTTCACGCTGAGCAGCGAGGTGAAGCGCGCATGACCCGAGGCGATATGGCCGAGCTCGCGGCCTATCATGAACGCAAGCTCGTCGTCGCGGAAATGTTCGATCCAGTTGCTGGAGATAACGAGCGAATACGGTTCGCCCAGGCCGACCGTGACGAGCGGGAACGACCTCGTCGGCACGAACACCATGGGAACGGGCAGGTCGAGTGCGGCCGCGCAGCGCTGCGCGATTGCGAACACGCGCGGATACTGCGAGGCGTGAACGCGCACGCTGCTGCCAACCAGGCGGCCGCGCGCGAGCGTCACGTACACCATGGCCATGACGCCGAGCACCGCTATTTGGGATGGATGAATGTCTTCGCGCAGGACAAAACCGATCGCCGCTGCAGCCGGGAACGCAAAGAGCAGCGTCAGATAGAACGCTATCCGTTCGCCGCGGTACGTAAGAGAGAACGGTCCTCGGAAGAGTTGCCGCATGGGATTTTAATGCCTCGTCCGCCGCTTCGCTTCACCGCATACATTTCCCGGGCCGCTATATGCCGGCGAGCCCGCGCGCTGAGCCGACCAAAAGGCATTTCGAAACGATGCAGTACTGTGCGCGGCTAACTCGACATGTTCGCACTGGCGGATTTCGGCGGCGAGCACGCCGGCCAGCAAGCACGGTCGTAAAGGGCCGACTGAATTTGCGCGCCACCTTGGGCCGCAGCGTTGGCACTTAAGGCCCGGGCCGCCCGGTGCCTTGCGATGCTTCCAACCGAGTTCAAGGGCACTGAGCATTCCTCATGAAATAGTCGTCGATGAAACTCGGGTTCCGGGCGCGCGACGCTTTCGTGCACAGACAGTTCGCATTACGACCTGGTTCTTTGCCGCAATGCCGGCCTTCATCTGAGACGATGCATTAGCTATGTTTATTGCGGCGCTGGCCCTCATCCTTTCGATGCCCAACCCATACGAGATCTATGATCGCGCACGCGCAAGATGGGCATCCGCGCAATATCCACGATTTCTTACCTACAGCGTAAACGTGTCTGCTGACATCCCGTCCGCAACTCTCATGAACACGTATTCATCATTCACCGACACGACGGACGGCGCCATAAAGGTTCGCGCAACGAGTCCGCAAGAAGCGGCTAAACCATACACTCCACGCGGCCTAAACTTTACCGTCCGCCTCAAAGTAAGCTACACCAGACATCCGAAGATTTCTGGAGCGCCATCCGCAGACGGTGACGACGGCGATATTCATGTCTCTAAGGCGATCCGCGTATCACAGCAAGAACAGTATGACACTTTAGGCGTACCGTTACTATCGCCGACGTATTCGTTTGGCCTGCGGCCTCCCGAGCTGTTGCAGCAAAAGAACTCTGCGTTCGCAACGCCAACCTTAAAGACGATTGCGGCCGTCACTGCCGTCCGGCCACAGTATGTGGTAGCGTACGATGGTACAACGACACTAAACGGTACGGCGTGCCTGAAACTCCGGTTGAAGCCTTTACGTGATCCGGCCCTATTAAGGCTGCGTGAACTCTGGATAGACGCGCAGACGTTTGAAACTGTTCAGGTGATCGTTCAAGGAAATTTTACGTCCGGCCCAGCGCCCACCATACCCTGGCTAATACGCTTCGCCGATAAGGGTAGCGGCAGTTACATCGTATCAGAAAGTGCCCTCGCTCCTTTCCCATATCGGGGGCGCCGGTATACAAACATCAGCATAACGTTCGACCATATTCAGCCTGCTGACGTGCCGGGTGTTACTTGGAATTTATCGATGTTCCGGACATCGGGTGACGTGCTGACGGAGCCGGCGATTTAAGCCGAACTTCTCGCCGTATGTATTCAGAAGTGTCGCGGCGGCCGCGTCGCCTGACGCGGATTTTGTCTCGTTCCGCAACGAGACATCTCGGCATTTTCGACGTCGGACATTGACGGGCTCGGCGAAAAACCTCAACGCGGCTGCGATCGCGCTTTGTGCGAAAATTGCCGCCTTGTGCACCCATGGGGTGCCGAGCGTCGGTTTTCAACGATATCCCGGCCAAGCAAAAACGCTTGACAAGGCGCGAACTTGTGCTATTGTACTACTGTACTAGTACGACAGGCAAAGCGGTACTGGACGAATACGACGCTCGAAAGGCGACACATCATGACCTTGAAACTCAACCGCCAAGTCCGGCCCGCCAACGGCGAGCAAGCGCGTCCCTCATTTCCGCTGCAGCAGCAACCGGGCAGTCTTTTCCTCGGCTGGGGTCCGAAGCTCTAAAGCGTCTGATGCCCGCCGTTTTGACGGTCGATACGCGCAGCGGCGTGCCGATCTACCTGCAGATCATCGAACAGGTGAAACGCTCGGTCGCCCTCGGCGTGCTGGCGCCCGGCGAGCAGCTGCCCACCGTAAAACAGCTGGCGCTCGACCTAACGGTCAACCCCAATACCGTTGCGCGAGCGTACCGGGATCTGGAGCGGGACGAAGTCATCGAAACCTCGCCCGGACGCGGCTCCTTTATTCGCGGCAACGGAACGGCCGACGCAGCCCGCTCGGCAGCGAGCGACATCACCGCCCTGACGCTCGATCGCGCCGTGCGCGATGCCAAATCGATCGGCCAAGCGCCGGCGCAAGTACGCGCCCATTTCGACGCCGCGATCAAGCGGTGGTTCCCGGAGGAAGTATGAGCATATCCATCAAGCATTTGACGAAGCGCTATGGCTCGTTCGCCGCCGCGCAAGACGTGAGCCTGGACATTCCCGACGGCTCGGTGTTCGGATTGCTCGGCCCCAACGGCGCAGGCAAAACCACGACGTTCAAATGCATGCTGGGCTTAGCGGCGGCGACTTCCGGTGAGGTGCGCTTCGACGGCAAACCGCTTACGCCGTCCGCATTTGAAGCGATCGCGTACGTTCCGGAACGCAGCGCGCTGTACGAATGGATGACCGCCGCGGAACATCTGGAGATGCAGAAGCGCGCGTTTAGCCGCTTCAACGCGCGCCGCGCCGGCGAACTGATGGAATTGTTTTCCCTCGACGCGCGCAAACGCGTGCGCCAAATGTCCAAAGGCATGCGCACGGCGCTCGCTGTCGTGCTGGCGTTCGCCATCGAGCCCAAAACCATGGTGCTCGACGAGCCGACGAGCGGTTTAGATCCGGTGAATCAGCGTTCCGTGCTGAAATTGATCATCGACGCCGCCGCGCAGGGCACCACTATCGTGCTCTCCTCGCATCAAATCGGGCAAGTCGAACGGGCCGCGGATCACCTGGCGGTGCTTCAGTGCGGCCGGATCGTTCTGGGCGGAGCCGTTGACGATCTTAAAGCGGGGTCGAAGATCGTCGAAGCCATTTTTCCCACCGACGCGATCGCCGTTAACGGCTTGGGCGCCGACGCGCGTATAAGCCGCATCGAACGCACGGGGCGCATTTTGCGCCTTACCGTGAACGCAGGCGGCGAACAACTGGCGCAAACACTTTCGGGCATGGGCGCGCAAAGCGTGCGCATCGTCGATCTCAACTTGGAAGATATCTTTTTGAATGCCGTAGAAGCCGGCCAAAGCGCCGACATCGTGGAGAAAGCCTAATATGCCGTATTACGTCGAAATGCTGCGGGTGCGGCGTACGCTGCTCATCGTCGGCATCGTGCTCGCCGTGCTGCTCGTCACCGCAATCGTCTTGCGCCTCTCGCTGCACGGCTCCAACGTCAGGACGTGGCCGAACGAACTGTCCGGGTCGCCCACCGCCCGCGTGACGCGCACAGCGCTTGGCGCAGGCGTTACACGCATCGTCGTGGATGATCCGGCGCGCAAGACCCGCGCGGTGATCGTCGAGCATCCGAACGGTGCGTTGGAGATGAACGTTACCGAACCGGCGTCCCGCGCCCGCGACAATCATCTCTCCATGGGATCGATGGACGAGAACGAAACCACGTTTGCCGGCGGAACGATGCGGCGCACGCAACTGCGCTACCGCGATAGCATTCCCGCCTTCGACATCGGCCTGCTGCTGCTCGTCGCGATGCCGATCGCGCTGATGGCGGCGACGATGCTCGGCGGCGCGCTCGCGAAAGAAAACGACGGTCATTTGGAACTGGCCTGGACGAAGCCCGTTTCGCGCGAAACATACGCAGTGAGCACTTTTGCCGTCGATTGCGCGGGCGTCGTGGCTGCGCAGCTCTTAACCGTCGCCGTGCTGCTCGCCGCGTGCTTGCTGTTCTTCGTCCCGAAACTTACCGTTTCCGCAAGCACCGCCATGGAGATTGCGGTCGCGCTGCTTGGGCCGCTCGCCTGGTGCGCCGTGATCACCGCCGCAAGCGCTTCGCTCAAACGCGGTCCGGGTTTAGTGTGCGGTTTGGGATGGTTGGTCGCGCTGATCATTCCCGGTACTGCGCACGCGATATCGGCCCTGGGCCGTTATAACTCGGTCGCGGCTGCGATCCACACCATTTTAACCACGCTGAGCTATTTGGACCCCGTCGCGTATCTGTCGTTTCGAGTGACGGGCGCAGTGGTCCAGGCCGGGCTCGGCCTCACGCTCAGCGTCACCGCCGCGGCGCTCGCCGCGCTCGTTCTTGGATACCTTGCAATCTCGGTGCTGCAATGGCGCCGCGCGGAGGCTTAAAGTCATGGAGTTGTTGGGAGCAAACTTTTCGATCGCACTGGGCGCATGGAAACTGCGGTTCGTGCTCATGCTGGAAGAAGCGCCGGAACAGGCGGCCGCGCCGGTACACGTGCATCCCGGCGCACCGCATCACTTCACAGGACGAACGACGTCACGTGCGAGGGCGCAATAAAGCGCAGTTTGCCGCCGGTGACGGTGTAGAAATACACGAGCGGATCGATCGCATCGCCGGAATACGTGAACTGAAACGGGCCGGCCATCGTGTTGTACTGAACCGGCGCTTGCAGCGCGGTCATCGTTGCCAACCGGCTTGTCGCGCCGGTGCGGCGGACGGCGGAGATGACGATCTGCGCTGCCGCGTAGCCGAACGCCGAGAGGGTCGTGACAGCGTAGCCGCGGCGGAAGTCGGCAAGCGCGTTCGCGAAGTCGGGAGCGCGCTCGAGCGGCGGCGCTGACGTCGAGATGATTCCGCCCGCTAAGTCTTGCCCGTACGCCTGAAGTGCGGCGCCGTTATAAAAGCCTTGCGATGCGCCGAACTTGCCCTTGTAGCCGGCGGCGCGCAGCGCCGGAATGAGCGGCCCCAAGGATGCCGTTACGCCGCAAAGATAGACGTAATCCGGCTGCTTTTGCGCGAGCGCGCTCGCGGCGGCGCGATAATCGGGCTTGTCGTACGGAAAGAGATATGCCAGCGCGTTAAGTTTGCTCGCTTTGGCGCCGTTGACGAAACCTTGCGCGACGTCGGGTCCATAGTCGCCCTCCTGCGCGACGGCAATGACGAGCTTGGGATGTTCGCGCCGTGCGAGAAAATCAGCGGCGAGTTGGCCTTCGACCGAATCCTTCGCCGGCAGACGCCACACGTTGCGGTATCCCCGCGCCGTCACCTGATCGGCGGTCGAGCCGGCAACGAGCAGCGGCATCTGTTCGTTGGCGTACGATTGCAGAGATGCGGCGAGCAGGGAACCGTCGTAGCCGCCGACCATCGCCACGACGGTCGAATCCGCCGCGGCGAACTGCACGTTCACGATCGATTGCGCGAGTGCGTCCATATCATCGAATGTGCGCATTTGGAACGCCGTGCCGAACGTTCCGCCGACGCGGTTGGTTTCATCGATGGCGCCTTGCACGCCGTTGGCAATCTCGCGCCCGCCTTGCGCGCCGCTGCCGGACAGCGGAGCGTTGACGGCGATGGTGAGCGGCTGCTGAAACCGACCGTTAAACTGCGCGCGCGCCGCCAGCGGCAACGCGGCGGCGCCTGCGGCGCCCGTGGCGGAAAGAAGAAATCGGCGCCTGTTCATGCTCATCCCCGGCTTAACGAAAAACTCCAGGCCGTCGTCACGAGAAAAACGACCGAAAATGCCATGTTCGCACGAAAAATGCGCTCGTTCAAGACGAAGACGTTTTGCGAGCGGCGGACGATCAACAGTTCGCCCGCGATCAGCGCCCATGCCGCGAGCAGTCCTGCTTCGTACGCCAACGCGCCGCGTCCCGTGTGCGCCGCCGCGCCGGCGAGCAGCAGACACATGAACATGAGCAAGTGCAGCGTAGTCGGGATCGCGCGGCCCAGGGGTTCCCCGAACGCCGCAGGCAGCGAGCGTATCCCTTGCTCGCGATCCACCGCGAAGTCCATGAGGGCGTAATAGATGTCGAAACCGGCCACCCAGAGCGTCACTGCGACAAAGAGAAGCACTGCGGGAAACGAGACCGTTCCCGCTATGGCGATGTAGGCACCCAGCGGTGCCAGGCCGTCAACCGCGCCGAGCACGAAGTGCGTGAGCCACGTAAACCGTTTGCACAGCGGATACGCCAGCACGCCGAGCGCCGCGATCGGCAGCAGTTTGACGCAGAGCGGATTCAGTTCCCACGCCGAGACGATCAGCAGCAGAATGCCTGCCGCGATTGCCGCGACCATCACTCCGGGCGCGAGCGTCTTGTTCGCGAGCGCGCGACGCTGCGTGCGCGGGTTCCGCCCGTCGATGTCGCGGTCGAAGTAGCGGTTCGCGGCCATTGCCGCCGTGCGCGCGCCTAGAACCGCAAGCGTGATCCAAAGCAGCGCGTGCCACGACGGAATGCCGCGCGCGGCGAAGATTGCGCCCGTATAAGCGAACGGAAGCGCGAACAGCGTATGTTCCACGCGAATTTCTTTAAGGAACAGCAGGGTGTTTTTCAGCCGCCTTGCCCCGACCACGGATTGGCGGCGCGCTTGATGCGATCCAAGCCGAGCTCCTTCCAGCGCGCCGACACCGCGCTGCTGGTCGCTTCGTCCATGATCATGTCCGGCGGCCATTCGCGCGTGTAGCCTTCGGCGGCGCTTTTACGCGTCGCGTCCACGCCGATCTTCACGCCGAGGGCCGGCGTATGCGATCCGTGATCCAAGTCGTCGACCGGTCCGGGCATCATCACGACGTCGTGCTGCGCGTCCAAGTTGTTGAGCACGAACCACGCCGTCTCGCGCGCGTTCTGCACGTCCACATCGGCATCGACGATGATCAGCACGCGGGTAAGCATCATCATGTGTCCCAAGCCCCACAGCGCATTCATCACTTTTTTTGCTTGGCCGGGATATGACTTTTTGATCGAGACGATCGCCAGGTTATGAAAACCGCCTTCCACGGGCAGATTCATATCCACGATCTCGGGCACGACCATCTGCAGCAGCGGCAAGAACAACCGTTCCGTCGCTTTGCCCAGCCAGGCGTCTTCCATCGGCGGTTTTCCGACGACGGTGGCCGCATAGACCGGATCCTTGCGGTGCGTGATACATTGCACGTGAAACGTCGGATACATATCGGCCAAGCTGTACACTCCGGTGTGATCGCCGAACGGCCCTTCCATGCGCCGGTCGGTGTTATCGACGTACCCTTCAAGAACAAACTCTGCGTCGGCCGGGACTTTGAGATCGACCGTCTTGGCTTGAACCAACTTCACCGCTTTTCCGCGCAGCAGTCCGGCGAAGGCGAATTCGTCAACGACCGGCGGAAGTGGAGCGGTAGCGGCGTACGTCAATACTGGATCGGAACCGATGGCGACGGCAACCGGAATGCGATCGCCCGCAGCCGCGGCGTGCGCGCGCCCTTGTTTGTGACGCTGCCAATGCATACCGGTTTCACGCGCGCCGTAGACTTGCATGCGGTACATGCCCACGTTGGGGCGTCCGGACTTTGGATCCTTGGTGATGACGAGCGGCAGCGTGATGAACGGCCCGGCATCGAGCGGCCACGTCGTGAGCACGGGCAGCTTGCGCAGATCCGGATCGTTGATAACGACGTCCTGCACGCTGCCCGAAGAAACGGTTTTCGGGATTGCCGCGCCCAGCGGCGCGAGATCGAAGAGTTTGCCGATCTTGCCCAAGCCGGATGTAGGAATCGAAAGATCGAGCAGCTTGCGGATGCGCGCCGCGGCGTCATCGAGCGATCCGGCATCCAAGGCCAACGCCATGCGGCGCTGCGAGCCGAATTGATTGGTCAGAACGGGAAACGCCGACCCGCGCACGTTGGAAAACAGCAGCGCCGGGCCGCCCGCTTTCACGACGCGGCCGGTGATTTCGCTCACCTCGAGATACGGGTCGACGGGCGCATCGATGCGGTGCAATTCGCCGGCACGATCGAGCGCGTCCACGAACGCGCGCAGCGAATCGAACGCCATGCCGGGGCTGTTTGACGCAAAGGCCAAGTGTCATCCCAAGGCATCGAGGCGCTGCGGGCAGCGCGCCGAAAGCGCGAGCCATGCAAGTTTTAGCCCTCTTGCGCCGCCGCACGGAAAAATTCAGCGACGAGCAGTTCGCTCCGCTGCTCGAACCGGAAGCTCAAGCGGTACGGGCGCTCTATGCCGAAGGAACGATCCGGGCGATGTGGAGCCGGGACGACGCTCCAGGCGCCGCGGTGCTGCTCGAAGCGGCCGGCGTGCAAGAGGCGCGCGGTGTGGTCGAGACGTTGCCGCTCATGCGCGCCCGCATGCTGGAGATCGAGCAGATCATCCCGCTGCGCGGCTATCGGGGTTTTGCTCCGCGAAGCTGAGCAGCCGCGCTTTGAGCGCGGGCCATTCGGCCGCGATGATGCTGTAAAGGTTGACGTCGCGCACGTCGCCGCCGGGACGAATGCGAAAGCTGCGCATCGTGCCCTCATGCGTGGCACCGATCCGCAAGAGCGCCGCATGCGAGCGGCGGTTGATCGCCTCGGCCTTGAATTGAATGCGCGAAGCGCCCCACGTTTCGAAGCCGTATTGCAGCAGCAGCAGCTTCGTTTCGCTATTGACGTGCGAACGCCAGAACCGCCGCAGAAGAAACGTCCAGCCGATTTCACATTTACGGTTTGCGGCGTCGATGTCGAAAAAGCGCGTGGAGCCCGCAACGGCTGCGGTCGCGCGATCGACGATTGCAAAGGCGCGCACGTCCGGCGTGCGCGCGGCGTCGAGCCACGCGGCTGCGGAAGCCTCCGAAACGAACGGGTTGGTTTGAAAGGTGAATTCCCAGAGCGCCGGGTCGGCCGCCTCGCCGATCAAATGCGGCAGATGCGCCGCGGTAAGCGGTTCGAGGCGTACCGTTGCGCCGGCCAGTTCGAAAGTGTTCACGTTCCGGTTTTAGCACATAGGAACAAGAGAGCCGCCGCTCAGCCGTTTTTGAAGTTCTTGAGAATCAGCTGGTCGCGCACCCGTTCGGGGAGAAGCACCGCCATGCGCCGCTGCCATGTGGACGGGCTGCCGATCGCATAGCGCGCGCGCGGCCTAGGCGACTCCAGCGCGCATAAAATTGTTTGCGCAACGGTTTGCGGCGCAATGCCCGTGCGCTCTTCGCGTTGCGTCAGCCGTGAAACCGTTTCCATTGCAGCGCCGTAATGTTCGAGCGCTTGAGCCGACATGCGCGCCATGATCGCGGGCTTGGCATCGCGGCCTTTTTGCCAGATCGGCGTTTTGACGTTGCCCGGCTGAATGACGCTCACGACAATGCCGAACGGCGCGAGTTCCATGCGCAGCGCGTCGGCCATCGCTTCGAGGGCAAACTTTGAGGCGGCATACGGGCCGATGTACGGCGGCGCGATTTGCCCCGAAACGGAACTCACGAACACGATGCGCCCGTTGCTGCGGCGCAGCAGCGGAAGCACGGCTTGCGTCACGGCCAGCGCGCCGAAGACGTTGACTTCGAACTGCTTGCGCAGCTCGTCGATCGGCAGATACTCGAGCGCTCCGGCGACGACGATTCCGGCATTGTTGACCACGCCGCTCAACGGCGTGCCGCTGCGTTCGATGACCTGCGCCGCTTTCGCGGCGTCGCCGTCGCGCGTTACGTCGAGAATCAGCGGTTCGATGCGTTCGTTCTGCGCGCGAACGCGCTGCGCGTCGGCTTGGGTGCGAACTCCGGCGAAAACCGTATAACCGCGTCCCGCAAGACACGCGGCGGCGGCGTTTCCGATGCCGGTGCTGGCGCCCGTGATCAGGATCGCGCTGCGCATCCGTTCCTCGCTCCTTTCCAAAGCATGAAGGCCCGCATCGCTGCGGGCCTTCATCGGCGGTCTGCTCGTTACTGCGGCGGTGGACGCCGCGTGCGGCGCGGCCGGCGGTCGCCGCCGCCCGCACCGGCGCCTCCTGCGCCTGCCGGAGCGCCGGCCGGTGCGCCCGCAGGATTGAACGCGCCGTTGCCGCGCGGGCGCGGCGCATCGTCGTAGTCGCCCGAGCCGTTGCTCGATGCGCCCGGAAGCGCGGCCTTGCGGGACAGGTTCACGCGGCCCTGGCCGTCGATCTCCATGACTTTGACTTGAATGTGATCGCCCACCTTGACGATGTCTTCAACCTTCTCGACGCGCGTGGGCGCGAGCTGGCTGATGTGCACCAGACCCTCTTTGCCGGGAAGAATCTTCACGAACGCGCCGATTGCGATGATGCGCGTAACTTCGCCCGTGTATATTTCTCCGGCGAGAATGTCTTTGGTGATCGACTCGACGATCGAGCGGGCCTTTTCAGCCGATTCGCCGTCGAGCGCCGTGATGAAGACCTTGCCGTCGTCCTCGATATCGATCTTCGAGACGCCCGTTTCTTCGATGATCTTGTTGATGACTTTGCCGCCGGGGCCGATGACGTCTTTGATCTTGTCGGGATTGATCTGCACGACGAGCATGCGCGGCGCAAAGCTGCTCAGCTCCGCACGCGGTTCGGCGATCGTTTCGGAAAGTTTGTCGATAATGAACAAGCGGGACTTCTTGGCTTCGACCATCGCTTCGCGCATGATCTGCACGGTGATTCCCTGGACCTTGATGTCCATCTGAATCGCTGTAATGCCTTTTCTGGTTCCCGCGACTTTGAAGTCCATCTCGCCCAGCGAATCTTCCATGCCTTGGATGTCCGTAAGGATCGCGTACTTCTCGCCCTTGAGCACAAGGCCCATGGCGACGCCCGCGACGTGACCCTTGATCGGAACGCCGGCGTCCATCAGCGAGAGCGTGCTTCCGCACACCGAGGCCATCGACGACGAGCCGTTCGATTCGAGCACTTCGCTCATCAAACGCAGCGTGTACGGAAACTCTTCCTTGGGAGGAAGCACCGGCAGCATCGCGCGTTCGGCCAAATGGCCGTGGCCGATCTCGCGGCGCCCCGGCCCGCGCATGGGGCGCGTCTCGCCGACCGAAAACGGCGGGAAGTTGTAGAAATGCATGTAGCGCTTATCTTCGAGCGCGACGATACCGTCCAGACGCTGCGCATCGCTGATCGAGCCGAGCGTTGCGGCCGTGAAGCCCGCCGCGCCGCTCGGGCCGATCGCCGTCGGGGTCCATTCGGCCTCCGGCTACGGCCAGCTCCTCGTCGATCGCAACGGCCGGGCGCTCTACCTCTTCACGGCCGACCGGGGTCAGCGG
>JBHEMM010000001.1:53998-79852 GCA_046262595.1 Vulcanimicrobiaceae bacterium | reverse complement strand
TCTCGAGGCCGAGCGTGTCAAGCCGCATCTCATCGCGCGTGGTGCCGAGCGCGGCAACCGAGAACGCCTGCGTCTGCCCACGCGTGAAGACGGCCGAGCCGTGAACGCGCGGAACGTAACGCACTTTCGACCAGATCGATCGAATTTCGTCGGCTTTGCGGCCGTCGGGACGGATCTTTTCGTCCACGACCATCGAACGCAGCTCGTCCTCTTCCATCGATTTGACGATTTTGCTGAAGTCCTTGGCAAGCAGCGGATCTTGCAGAAGCGCTGCGATTTTCTCGTCTTTGCCGGCGCGTGCAAGCGCTTCGGCGCTCGAAATTTTGTCGAGCTCGGCTTCGCGCGCATGCTTCTCGGTGACGCGCATGCCTTTGGCGACGTCCTTGGCAAACGTCTTGCGCACCCACTTGTCCAAGTCGGCGTTCGGCTTGAGCAGCGGAAACTCACGTTTGGGCTTTGCGACTTTTTTTGCGAGTTTGTTGATCGCGGCGACGATCTTCTTGATCTCCGCATGGGCGAATTCAACTGCGCCCAGGAAGTCTTCCTCGCTGATTTCGTTGCCGCCGCCTTCGACCATCATCACGGCGTCGGCGGTTCCGGCGATGACGATATCCATGCCGCCGGTGACATATTCAGGAAGCGTCGGATTGCAGATGTATTTGCCGTCTTCATCGCGTCCGACGCGCACTGCGGCGACTGTCTTGTCAAACGGAATGTCGGAAAACGCAAGCGCGGCGCCTGCCGCACACACGCCGAGGACGTCGGCGTCGAGCTCGGGATCGACCGAGAGCACCGTGGCGACGACTTGGACGTCATTGCGGAAGCCGTCGGGGAAGAGCGGACGGATCGGCCGATCGATCTGGCGCGAGCTGAGCACCGCGTGCTCGGGCGGGCGGCCTTCGCGCTTGATGTAGCCGCCGGGAATTTTGCCCGCAGCGTACATTTTTTCTTCGAAATCGCACGTGAGGGGAAAGAAGTCGATGCCTTCACGGGGCTTTCCGGAGGCGGTGACGGCGCAGAGCACGACATTTTGGTCGCCATAGCGGACTAAAGCAGAGCCGTTGGCCTGCTTGGCTAGTTCGCCCGTTTCGATGACCATCGTGCGCCCGCCGATCTCGAGAGATACGGACTCTGGCACGGGGGTTCTCCTAGATTCTTCGATTTTTTGTTGTGTTGTTATGAAGGGGCCGGGTTTCGGGGATCTGCCGGGGATGCCCTTGAAGGCGTCAAAAGGACCTGCGATGAGACCGTCGCTGCTTGTGCTCGTTGCCCTCACGCTCGCCTGCCCGGCCGCCGCTCCGGCGCAGGTGCGCGCCAACCCCGCGCCCGCCCGCCATGCGATGGTCGTGACCGAAGAGCACTACGCCACGCAAGCGGGACTGAACGTCCTGCGCGCCGGCGGCAATGCCGTCGACGCGGCCGTCGCCGTCGCGTACGCTTTGGCGGTCGTGGACCCGTGCTGCGGCAATATCGGCGGCGGCGGCTTCATGCTCGTGCGCATGCATGGCGGCCGCCAACACTTCATCGATTTTCGCGAAACCGCCCCACTGCGCGCCAATCCGCAGATGTTCCTGGACAAAAACGGCAATGTCATTCCCGGCGCCGGCACGGTGGGCTACCTTGCCTCGGGCGTTCCGGGAACCGTGATGGGAATGGAACGCGCGCGCACGGAGTTCGGGACGTTTTCGCGCTCGCGCTTACTGCAGCCGGCCATCGCCCTGGCCGCACGCGGCTTTACATTCTCGCCGGGCGATACGATACCGTTCGCGGGCGCCGACTTCGCGAATCAGCCGAACGTGCGCGCCATTTTCATGAAGAACGGGCACACGCCGCGCGCGGGCGACCGGCTCGTGCAGCCGCAGCTCGCGCAAACGTTGCGCGCCATTGCCGCGGGCGGCACGCGCGCATTCTACGAGGGACCCATCGCGCGGGCTGTTGTGAGCGCGTCGTATCGTCACGGAGGCATGCTCGCGATGGACGACTTCAAGGCGTACACCGTTCGCGAGTCGGCACCGGTGCACTGCTCTTATCACGGCTACGGCATCATATCTGTGCCGCCGCCCAGTTCAGGCGGCGTCACGATGTGCGAAATTCTGAACATCCTCGCGAATCTTCCAATGGCCGGCCGGGCGCGCGACTCCGCCGCGGCGATTCATGACATCACCGAGGCGGAGCGCCGAGCGTATGCCGATCGCAACGCGTATTTGGGCGATCCCGCGTTCGTCGCAAATCCGGTCGCGCAACTGCTCGATACGACGTACGCGCGCGCGCTTGCAGCGCAGATCGATCTGCAAAAGGCAACGCCTTCGGTGCAGGTGAAGCCGGGTCTGGGCCCGCTCGCACACGAACACGAACAGACGACGCACTTCTCGATTGTCGACCGCTTCGGCAATGCGGCAGCCGTAACATATACGATCAACGATTGGTTCGGCGCGCACGTCATTGCGGGCGATACCGGATTTTTTTTGAACGACGAGATGGACGACTTTACGAGCAAGCCCGGCGTGCCGAACATGTACGGACTAGTGCAGGGCGAGCGCAACGACATCCGTCCCGGAAAGCGCCCGCTCTCCTCGATGTCGCCGACGATCGTTACGAAGAACGGAAAACTGTTCATGGTAACGGGAAGCCCGGGCGGCTCGCGTATTCCCACGATCACGCTTTCGACGATTCTCAACGTCGTGGATTACGGCATGAACGCGCAGCAGGCAGTCGACGCGCCGCGCACGCACATGCAATGGCTGCCCGATCAACTGCAGTACGAGCCGGGCGCATTCTCCGCTCAGACTGCCGACGAGCTGCGCGCCATGGGCTACACGCTTACACCTATCGCGCAGTGGGGTTCGGCGCAGGCGATCGTCGCGGATCCGCTGAGCGGCGTTTTGTACGGCGGCACGGACCGGCGCCGGCCGTCCGGATCCGCGGCGGGATATTAGGCGGAAAACGCAAGCCGAGCGTGCGTGTCATCGGATCGCGTCGCTCAATATCGTGTTCGGATTCGGGTTTTGCAAACGTGGGCGGTTCGCAGGCGTATTAAGGCAGACTCTGACATCCGGGCGCCTGACGCAACTGCAGGAGCAGGCGAATCTATGCCGTCAAGGCATCATTCGCGCGCTGCTCGCCGCTGGTTCGGGTCACTCCGCCGGCTCGCTCGATATGGCGGACATCTTCACGGCGCTTTATCAGCACGTCATGAAGCACGATCCGGCCAATCCCCAGTGGCCCGAGCGCGACCGCTTGCTGCTCTCGTGCGGCCATATCGCACCCGTGCGGTACAGCGCGATGGCGTATGCGGGGTATTTTCCCGTGGAAGAGCTGCTCACGCTGCGCAAATTCGGGACGCGGCTGCAGGGGCATCCCGAACGCGTACGCCTTCCGGCGCTGGAGACGACGAGCGGGCCGCTGGGCGAAGGCTTGGCGCAGGGCACGGGGATGGCGCTCGGCGCGAAGATGGACGGCGCTGCGTGGCGCGTCTGCGTCGTCACCTCGGATGCGGAGCATCAATGCGGATTGCATTGGGAAGCCGTTTTGACGGCCGCCAAGTTCAAGTTGAACAATCTCATCACTATCGTGGACCGCAACTTCATCCAGATCGACGGCAGCACGGAAGACATCATGCCGCTCGAACCGCTCGCCGATAAATACCGCGCGTTCAATTGGAACGTGCTTGAATGCGATGGGAACGACATCGCCGATTTCATCGCCGCGGTCGAAAAGGCGCAAGCATCGGCGGAGAAGCCCAGCGTCATTATCGCCAGCACAGTCCCTGGCAAGGGTGTCTCTTACATGGAAGGCGATTATACGTGGCACGGAAAGCCGCCGAACAACGATCAAGCGGCCGAAGCGCTGCGTGAGTTGGAAGGCGCACGTGAGGAGATCGCCGCCGGTGCTTAGCTTGGCGCAAATCGACGACCCGAAAACTCTGCAGCAGGTACCGACGCGCAACGGCTTCGGCGAGGGCCTGATCGAAGCGGGAAAAGCCGACAAGAACGTGATCGCGATCTGCGCGGACCTGGCCGAATCCACGCGCATGCTCGGCTTCAAAGAAGCGTGCCCGCAGCAGTACATCGAGATCGGCGTTTCCGAACAGCTGCTCGTGGCGATGGCCGGCGGTCTGGCCGCCACCGGGAAAATCCCATGGATCGCCAGCTACGCGATGTTCAATCCCGGGCGTTCGTGGGAGCAAGTGCGTACCGTCATGGCGCTCAACGAAACAAACGTCAAGATTGCCGGGGCGCATGCCGGCGTTTCGGTCGGCCCCGACGGCGCGACGCACCAAGCCATCGAAGATATCGCGATCATGCGCGTGATTCCGCACATGACCGTCGTCGTTCCGTGCGACTCCGTACAAACGAAAAAAGCAACGCTTGCGCTCACGGCGCTGCAGGGCCCGGCATATCTGCGCTTCGCACGCGAAAAATCGCCCGTGGTCACCACAGCCGACACGCCGTTCGCGATCGGAAAAGCGCAAACCATGCGCGAGGGAAAAGATGTCGCAATTCTCGCTTGCGGCATTCTGGTATATAACGCGTTGATGGCAGCGGCGCAGCTCGCCGCCGACGGCATCGAGTGCATGGTCGTGAACAATCACACCGTCAAACCGATGGACGAAGCGGCGGTGCTCGATGCCGCGCGGCAGTGCGGCGCCGTCGTGACCGTTGAAGAACATCAAGTGCATGCGGGCATGGGTTCCCGCGTTGCCGAGATCTTGGCGCAGCGCTACCCCGTCCCTATCGAATTCGTCGGCGTGCGCGACCAGTTCGGGCAATCAGGCGATCCGGCGGAATTGATCGAGCACTACGGGATGGGAACGGCAGCTATTAAAGCGGCGGCGCGCCGCGCGGGATCCCGTAAGATCCGGCGCGGCAATACCGAATCACGCGTTTAACGAAACGCGGGCGTTCACGAAGCGGATTTCCTCGCGAGGCGATTAGTTCGGAACAGCGCTTTCGATAAGGGCAAGATCGGCAAACGAAGCGACCAGGTGAGCGACCTCGCTCGCAATGCGCTCGTACGGAACGTGCGTTTGTCCGGCAACGATCTGCGCAATCTGATTGCAGGTATGCGTGCCGTCGCACTGTTCTAAAACCGTCGCTGCGCGATCGTTGAGAACGTGGACGTAATCGCGGTTGTTATCCGTGACGATGACTCGATGCGCCGTCTTCTCAATCGTGAGATTAGCGCTGCGTTGCGGCAGAGAACGTACCATACTGCGCCTGCTCCTTTCCGTGGTAGCGGCTTGTACCAGTATGGTAGCGTAGTAGACGAGCGAGCATGCAGGGCCTCCCATTCCTGGGAGGTTAGGTCCAAAGGCCCAACCCTGCTCGGTATACTTAGCGGCGCAGCCCTAGGTCGGCGATCAGTTTGCGGTAGCGGTCCAAATCTTTGTTCTGAAGATAGTTGAGCAAACGGCGGCGCTGGCCCACCTGCAAGAGCAGGCCGCGGCGGCTGTGGTGATCTTTCTTGTGGACCTTCAGATGCTCGGTGAGCTGATTAATGGACGCCGTGAGAATCGCAATCTGCACGTCGGCGGACCCCGTGTCGTTCGAGGACTGGCCGTACTTCACGGCGATGTCGGCCTTTTGTTCTTTGCTCAGGGGCACGGGTGCAGACTCCTCGTTCAAGGATGGGCTCGCAGCGGATGCAGCTTGGAAGCCGCTCCGGCGACTGCAGGATTGTACTACAGGCCCCCGTTTCGCGCAAGGTAAAAACGCGCGGAATGCCTGACGTGGACGTCGTTGCGCTGGCGACGAACATCGCCGGGCCGCTCGCGGCGCGCGGGCTCGCCTGCGGCGGCTGGCCGGTGCTCAAAGTGGAGCCACCGCAGGGTGGATCCGCTGGAATCCGCCGCCCCGACTGTACGCAGCGGTCGTCGCGGGCAATGCGCACGGGGAGCGTCTTGCGGCAGTGCATGACGTGCCGATGGCTGCCGTGCAATGACGCAAAAGGCGCGCGCCCGCCCGCGGCGGAAGCCAACGCCACCGTTTATCGAAAGGACTTCCAGCCGTGCAGCTTTCAGGCAAAACGTTTCTGGTTACGGGAGGCGCGTCGGGCTTGGGCGCCGCGGTCGTCCGGGAGTTCGGGCAAGCGGGTGCAAACGCAGTTATCTGCGACGTGAACGAACCCCGCGAAGCGCCCGTGCAGGCGATCGCCGCGCGCGTGCGCTTTGCGAAGACCGACGTGTCCGACGGCGCGCAAGTGCAAGCTGCGGTCGACTCGGCGCTCGAAGCATTCGGCGCGCTGCATGGCGCAGTGAACTGCGCCGGCATCGCAACCGCCGAGCGCATCATCGGGCGCGAAGGACCGCAGCCGCTCGAACATTTCGCAAAAGTGATCGCGGTGAACCTCACCGGCACGTTCAACGTAATGCGCCTAGCTGCGGCGCAGATGCTCAAGCAGGAAGCCGCTGCCGGTGAAGACCGCGGCGTCATCGTGTGCACCGCTTCGGTTGCCGCATTCGACGGGCAGATCGGACAAGCGGCTTACGCCGCCTCAAAAGGCGGAATCGCAGCGCTTACGCTTCCCGCCGCGCGCGAGTTCGCACAGCACCAGATTCGCGTCATGAGCATCGCGCCGGGCATTTTCGATACGCCCATGCTTGCCGGTTTGCCGGAAGCCGCGCGCGAATCGCTGGGCAAGCAGGTGCCCTTCCCCTCGCGCCTGGGCGACCCGGCCGAATACGCGCGGCTCGCGCGTCACATCGTCGAGAACCAAATGCTCAACGGCGAAGTGATCCGCCTGGACGGGGCGATCCGCATGGCGCCGAAATAGTGTACTGGCTGGCCGCGGCGCTGGCTTTGAAAGCCGCCACGCACGTTGCGGTGCAGTTGCCGCAGTTTCTTCCTTACGTTGACGTGCACCGTACGTATGCGATAGTCGAGGAAAAACGCGCGAGCTACTACAGCGTCGATTTCGCCGCCGTGCCGGATTGCAACGGTGCGCATGTCTGCAGTTACGCGCACGCGATCGGCTCGCGGACGCCGCTGCCGATAGGCTACCGGCCGTTCCGCATTTCTGCGTATTGTACCGATGCAGCGCTGGCGTGGCGCCAGGACGGTTACTACTACGAGCTCGATTTGAAGTGCGGCACGCTTGCGGAACTGCATGCGATGCGCCGCAGCATGCGCCGGTACTAGGAATTGCAAGCCGGCGGTCTGCGCAAAGCGCTCGGGCCGTGGTCGGTCGTCGCGTTCGGCGTAACGAACGAGATTGCCGCCGGTTTATTCTTCGTTTCAACGCAGATTCAAGGGACGGTACCGGGCGCCGGCGATCTCGTGCCGTGGCTCATGCTTGCGGGCGGCGCGCTCACGTTCTTGACCGTCGTGGCATACCGCTATTTCTTTGCGTCGGGTTTAATCGGTGCGGGCGGCGAGTATGTGATCGTTTCACGCGCGCTGCATCCGGCGGCCGGCTTTTTAGCGACGTTTCTCGCCTGGTTCGGCGTCACCGCCGGCATGGGCGCGCTCGCGTACACCGCACCGAAATTTCTTTCGAATGCGTGCAGTTCCATCGGGTGGAACGCGCAGGCGCAGTTTCTGAGCTCGAATGACGGCACGCTGATCGCCGGACTGATCATGATTTGGGGTGTCTGGCTAATCCACGTGCGCGGCGTGCGGATCGCGGGGCTGCTTACGGTGAGCGCCATGTGTTTCGTCGTCGCGGTCGCCGCCGCGGTCATCGTTACGGGTTTTGCGACGACGCCCACGCAGTTCGAAGCCGCGCTGAGCGCGCGCTTGCACGTGCAGGCCGCAAACGTTCTTGCCGCTGCGCCCGTGCGCCACGCAGATGCGGGTATCGCGTTTTGGAAAGCGCTGCCGCTGCTGTTTTTCGGGTATCTCGGCCTGTCTACCGCGACGCAAACGGGAGGCGAAGCGGTCAACGCGCAGCGCTCGCTCGCCACCGGCGTCGTAATCGCGGTTGCGATCGTCACGGCGACCTACACGGCGTTCACGTTCGCCGTTTACCATGCGGTGCCGTGGCAGATCGTCGCCGGTCTTGCCGCGATGAAGCAAACGGCGTACACCACCGCGACCGGACTGCTCGGCCTCGTGATGCCGCGATGGCTCGCGTCGCTGATGAACCTGTTCGTCGCGGTCATCGTCGTGAAAACGTTTCTTCCGTATTTTCTCGCGCAGTCGCGCTGGCTGTACGCTTGGAGCAGCGACGGATTCATTCACGGCATTTTTTCGCGCACGCACGCGCGCTACGAGACGCCCGTGCTCGCGCTGACACTCAGCGCTCTTTTAGGCTCGCTCAGCTTGGTGGAATCGGTCGCCTTCGGAGGGTACGTGTTCGGCGTGAGCGCGCGCGTGCTTTCGGTGATGATCGTCTTTTTCCTCATGGGCCTGGCGATGCTGCTGTTCCCGCACTGCGCTCCGGCGTTGTATGCGCAAAATACATCCGCCATTGCGCGTAACCGGCTCGCTCAGATCCTCACCGGCTGCTCGATCATGCTTTTCTCGCTGTGGTTCGCCGTGTCGGTGATCGTGACGTCAAGCGCGCAGTCGTGGTATCTGCAGCCTGCGCTGCAGAGCGCCGCCGTTCTTGCGGCCGGCGCCGTTATTTACGCGCGCTCGGTGCGCCGCCGCTCCGTACCGGCGTAGGCCGCCCGTCCCGATCGACCGCGACCATCACGAATTTCCCGACGGTTGAGAGCTTGCGCTCGCCGGTTGCGGGTATCTCGCCCCAAAGTTCCACCTCGACGGTGATCGACGTTCGTCCGATCGCCACCACGCGCGCGATCGTCTCCGCAAAATCGCCTTCCCGGATCGGCGCTTTGAAGTCGACGCGATCGATCGAGGCGGTGACCACGGGTTTGTGCGCCGCGCGGATCGCGGCGATGCCCGCAACGACATCCATCATTGCGACGGCGCGGCCGCCGAAAAGCGTGCCGAAGTTATTGACATCGGTTGGAAAAACGATCTCCGTCCGGCGTTCGGTGATCGGTTCGGGCGGTTGTTCGCTCATCGACGCCGATGGTTCCGCGCGCACATTCGCGAAACCCACCGCATGGATTTAAAAATCGCTGGGCGCCTTGCGCTCGTCACCGGAGCGAGCTCCGGCTTGGGCAAGGCGTGCGCACTGGCGCTTGCAGCCGAGGGCGTGCGCGTGATGCTTGCCGCGCGCCGGCATGAGGAGCTCGTCAAAGTCGCCGAGCAGGCACGCGCCGCCGGAGCGCCCGCGGCCGATGTGCGGCGCGTTGATTTGGACGATCCCGGCTCAGTTGAGAGCCTGCTGCGCGAATGTGCGCACGCCGATATTTTGATCGCGAACGGCGGCGGCCCGAAGCCGGGCACAATGCTGCAACTTGGCCTCCGCGATTGGGATGCGGCCTACGCCGGCGTTCTCCGATCGCAGCTGCAGCTCGTTCACGGGCTCGCGCGCAACATGCGCGCACGCGGTTGGGGCCGCATCGTTGCGCTCACGTCGACGTCGGTGAAACAGCCGATTCCCTCGCTCGCGCTCAGCAATATGTTCCGCACGGCGCTCGTGTCGGCGCTCAAGACCCTTTCGCTTGAAGTTGCGCGCGACGGCGTGACGGTGAATGCAATAGCGACGGGGCGGATCGAAACGGCTCGCCTGCGTTCTCTTTACGGTAACGATCTGGCGCAGTTGCGCGCAGCGGGAACGGAAGTACCCGCAGGCCGCGTCGCGCAACCGGCGGAGTTCGCGCCGCTCGTCGCCTTCCTGTGCGGCGAGCCGGCGGGATACATCACCGGTCAAACGATCGCTGTTGACGGAGGCCTCGTGGCCGGCGTGTTCGGATGATGCAGCCGCAAGCGCCGAAGTTTATACGCGTCGCGGGAGCGGCCGCGCTCGCGCCGGGCAGCGCGTCCAGCGTAAGCGTCGGCGCATATGACGTCGCGCTTTTCAACGTAGACGGCGAGTTCTACGCGTTGGAAAACAGCTGTCCGCATCAGGGCGGTCCTCTGGCCGACGGCTGGTTGGAAGGTTCGACGATTACGTGTCCGTGGCACGGCTGGTGTTTCGAGGTGCGCAGCGGCAAAATGACGCTGGGCGAGTTTGCGCGCGTTGCGCGTTTCGCCGTCCGGCGCGAAGGCAGCGATCTGCTGATCGGATCGCGCCCGCTTGATGAGGAGGATCGTTGATGGAGCCGGTATGGGATGCCGCCGCGGGAACGGCGGGAGGAACCGTATTCGGGAACGCCCTGCGCGCTTTCGCCGCGCAGCGCGAGGTTCCATCAGAAGATCTCGCGCGCGCGAGCGGCCTGGAGCCCGCGATCGTCGATGCGGTGCTGGCGGGCCGAATGCGCGTCGGTGCGCCGGCACTGGCGCACTTTATCCGTGCGCTGCGTTCCAAGCCGATCGAGTTCATGCAGAAGACCGGCATGCTCTCGCTCGAAGTCTACGCCTCCGGTTTGGATCCGTTGTATTTTTTACCCGAAGGCCCCGTGCGCTATCAAGCGCGCATCTACATGCGCGAGATCAATCCGCGCCATCCGGTTCCGGAGTCGGATATGACCAAGCGCAACCCCGCCATCGCAGCGCTCATCGACGATCCGCTCTTGGATGCAGCCGGACGCGTTGAGATGGAGCTGGCCTACTTGCTGCGGCTCGCGGTTCAGGGTACGGGCGGCTCTCTGTAGCCGGCCGCAAAGGCCGCTTTTGCGAAGGCAGAGAAACGCCATGCCATGCAATCAGTAGAAGGAAAAAGAATCGCCGCCCTTGTCGGTGACGGGTTTGAAGAGTCCGAGCTCACGGAGCCGCGCCGCGCGCTCGAGGACGCCGGCGCCATCGTGACCATCGTCGGCATCGACGAGAAATCGCGTCAGAAGATCCGCGGGAAGCGGGGGCTGGACGAGGGCGCAAGCGTGAAAGCCGAGGAACTCGTTGCCGATTGCACTGCCGAGGATTTCGATGCGCTGCTCGTTCCGGGCGGCGTTTCTCCCGATCATATCCGCACCAACAAAGACGTCCAGCGTTTCGTGCGCGAGTTCGACGCGGCGAAAAAACCGATGTTCGCCATTTGCCACGGCGCGCAAGTGCTCATCTCCGCGCAGATCGTGCGCGGCCGTCAACTCACGGGCGCGCCGGCGATCGCCGACGACATCCGCAACGCCGGCGGTTTATACCGCGATCAGCCGGTCGTCCAGGACAGCAATTGGGTGAGTTCGCGCGCGCCGGAGGATCTCGCGCAGTTCAACCGCGCCATTTTGGAAAAGCTCGCAACCGCCGCGCCGGCGCCAATCGCCTAACCGCGCGCAATCGCTTCGCCGTAGTGGCGCAGCGTGACGTACGCGATGGCGGCGCCGGCGGCGAATCCCGCCGCTGGAACGGTGCAGAGCGCGAACGATATTGCGCCTGCGGCGATGCCGAGGGCAAAAAAGAGCGGGCGCTGCCTGCCGGGCGCGACGCTCGCGCAAAGCACCGCCATTGCCGAAGCGGTAGCCGACATCGCGGTCAATGCGATGAACGCAGCGCCCTGCGGCTGATAAAATAGGGCAACGGCCCAATACGCGCACGCTGCGAGCGCGCCCGTCACGCACGGCAGGATGGCGCGCGCCCGCGCCAATTCGCGCCCGTAAAGGGGGGCGGCTTCCTCGGATAAAGTGAGCTCGCGGTGGCGCCGCGCGTGCAGCAGCATGGCGGACGCGCACGCGGCGATCGTTGCAAAGACAAGCGCGCCCGCCAAATCGGCATAGCGATCGTCGTGCCGCTGCAAATACGCCAGCAACGCGCAAACGGCGGCTGCGGCCACGAGCAGCATGCCGTCGCGCCGCAGGCGAGCGGAAACGATCGCAAACGTTGCAGCGCTGCGCTTCATGCGTTCACCGCTTCCACGGTGAACGCGCGCGCTTCGTCTTCGCCTGCGTGCGTGGAGAGAACGGCGCAGCGTGCGGCGGCGCGCGCAATCGCGCCTGCATACGCGGCTTGCGGACGGTCCAAGACGAGCAGCCGCGGCTGGGCCGCAAGGGCTCCTGCAAGCGGATAAGCGAACGCTTCATGCACGCCCCGCAGCGACTCCAAAATCGCGCCGGCGTTGACGACGGTTTGTGCACGATCGAGGCCCCACAAATCGGCGCGGTACTCGATATACGCCTCGAATGAGCCGAAGCCCGGACCGATGGCGTCGTGCGGCACGAACGCCGCGATGCGCTTGACCTGAACGGGCTGAATCCGCGTGTCGAATGCGCCGACGTAGACGGCGCCCGAGCTCGGGCGCAGCATCGCGCAGACCATTTTTGCCAGCGCGGACGCGGCGGGCGCACCGGCGCAGGCATGCGCTGCATGTCCGAGCTCTTCCAGTACCAGCGAAACCGGCGCAAGCACGCAGCCGTACGCGGCCTGGCGCACCTCCAGTAAAGTCACCCGTGCGCCTTTGCCGGAACGGGCTGCGGCGCCTTTGCACCGAAAGAGTCTTTTCGTGGCCGCAAACGCTGAGATTGCGCAGACGCTGTTGCGCATCCGAACCCTGATGGAGCTCGCAGGGGAGTCGTTCTACAAATTCATGGCGTACGAGCGCGCCGCATCCGCTCTTGAAAACGCACCGCCCGTAAGCGATCTGATCGCACAACGAACGCTCACGTCGGTTCCCGGAGTGGGCAAATCGATCGCCGCGGCGGTGGAACAGATTGCGGCAACAGGAACATGCGAGCAGCTCGATGTGCTCGCGCAACGCTATCCTGCGACGATCCTGGAAGTGCTCGCTGTCCCGGGAATCGGCATCAAGACCGGCGCCATGCTCTTTTCCGAGTTCGGCGTCGGATCGCTCGCGGATTTGGAAGCGGCAATCGAGAGCGGCGTCTTGGAAGCGGCGCCGCGCATGGGCCGCAAAACCATCGAGAACATCCGGCGCGGCATCCTGGCATACCGGGGACGTTCGCGGCGCATCCCGCTTGCGCGCGCGCTCAAGACGGCCGCGGAAGCGATCGCATTTTTGCACGAAGGACCGCCGTTGGAGCGGCTGTGCCTGGCAGGAAGCGCGCGGCGCGCCGAGGCGACGCTGGGCGACATCGACATCGTCTGCACTTCGGCGAACGCCGCAGCGGTGATCGACCGCTTCACGCAGTGGGATCGCGCGCGCGCCGTTCTGGCCGAGGGACCGACCAAAGGCAGCATCTGGCTCGAAGACGGGCTGCAAATCGATCTGCGCGTGCTTCCCGACCACCTGTACGGCAATTTGCTGCAGCATTTCACCGGCAGCCGCGAGCACAACGTTCAGTTTCGCGAATATGCCGTGCGCAACGGACTGCGCGTGAGCGAGAACGGCATCCTTAATCTGCAGACGGGTGACGTCATCACCTGCACGCACGAAGACCAGGTATACGAAGCGCTCGGCATGCAGCCCGTTCCGCCGGAGCTTCGCAGCGGCACGGGCGAGATCGAACTCGCGCTGCGGCGCGACTTGCCCGATCTGATCCGGTCTTCCGACGTGCGCGGCGATTTTCACATGCACTGCACGTACAGCGACGGCAACCAGCCGCTCGAGGCTATGATCGCCGCCGCGGCCGCACGCGGCTACGAGTATCATTCGATATCCGATCATTCGCAAGGCCGCGGACGAGCGTTCGGTTTGTCGCCCGCGCGGCTGCGCGAACAGCGCGAGCGCGTGCGCGCGCTCGGCGATCGCTACGGCGTACGCACGTTGTGCAGCAGCGAAGTGGACATTCTGCCCGACGGCAGCATGGATTACGATGACGCGCTGCTCCGCGAGCTCGACATCGTCGTCGGCAGCGTGCATTCCGCTTTCAATATCGGCGCGGACGCGATGACGGCGCGGCTCATCCGGGCGTGCGAAAATCCGTATGTGACGATCATCGGTCATCCGACGGGACGCATGCTGGAGGGTTTTGCCGGATACGAGTTCGACTACGATGCCGTCTTTAGCGCCGCGGCGCGGACCGGAACGGCGCTCGAAATCGACGGGCAGGCGCTGCGCTTAGATCTTCCCTCGACGCTGGCGCAGCGCGCGAAACAAGCGGGAGCGACGCTGACCGTCGACTCGGATGCGCACGATGTCGCGCAGCTCGCGAACATCGAGCTGGCGGTGAGCCAAGCGCGCCGCGCGGGGCTGACGAAGGCCGACGTGTTGAATGCGCGTTCGCTCGAAGGCGTGATGGCCTTCGTGCGCGACAAGCGCGCGCGAGCCTCATGAACACCATCGCCGGTGCGCGGATGAGCGGGTGCGGCGGCTCGGTTATCATGTTCGTTCACGGTGTCGGGTCCACGGCCGCTGTTTGGGATCCGCAACTGCGCGCGTTTAGCGATCGTTACCGCTGTTTCGCCGTCGAGCTGCGCGGCAACGGCGCCAGCAAACCGGAGCCGGATCCCGAAACGATCGATCGCAGCGGCTTCGTGCAAGACGTACTCGCTGTTGCCGATGCGGCGCGTGCGCCGCGTTTTCACTTCGTGGGATGCAGTTTAGGCGGGGTCGTTGCGTTCGAGCTGCTAAAGCACGTGCCGGAGCGTTTTCTCTCGGTCACGCTCGTGGGAAGCTTCGCCGCGTACGGCGGCGCGCAAACGTATGCGCAAAGCGTCGCGCAGGCGGCGCGCGCCTGCGGCAGCATGGAACGTTTCGCGGGCGAACGCGCCGCGAAACTCGGTTTGCGGCCAGGCGCGCGCACCGAAGAAACGATCGCTCAGATGGCGTGCAAGAGTTTGGATTCATACATTGCGTCCACGTTTGCGACGTGGACCGGCGATTATCGCGCGCTGCTGCCGTTCATCGGCGTTCCGTGTCTGGTCATCTGCGGCGAACGGGACGCCGTGGCGCCGCGGCGTTACTCCGAGGAGATTGCTCGCGCGGTACCGGGAGCGCGTCTGGAAATTCTGAGCGGTGCAGGGCATGTTGCAAATGCGGATGAGCCGGAACGGTTCAACCGCGTTCTGCGCCATTTTTTGGAGGCGAACGGCGAAGCGGAGCACGCGTTAACGTGAGCGAGCGGGGCGCCGTGCAAGAACAGATGGATCTAATGCTCTCGGCGGTCAATGCGGCCGGCGATGCGATCGTGGTGTACGGCATCGACCCTGACGGCGGACTGCGGCTGACCTATGCGAATGCCGCCTTCTACGAGCAGACCGGGTACGAGCCGGCTGAGGTTATCGGCCGCACCTTGGAATCGTTCCGGGCTCGGATGCCGGACGACGAGGGCATGAAGGCGGCGCGGCAGGCAATCGCGCAAGGGCGCGCCGTGAAAACCGAAGTCTGCAGCTACCGCAAGGACGGCAGCAGTTTCTGGAATCAGGTGACGCTGCAGCCGATTCGCGATGCCGCAGGCCGCATCGCGCATTGGATCTCGGTCGAGCGCGATGTCACCGAATCGGTCGAACGCGAATCGAGTCTGGAAGATCTCAACGCGCGGCTGGTTGCACTCGGCGGCGCTGCGCGCGATTTGTTCGGCGCGTTGGATTTAGCCGCGCTCACACAACGCTTCGCGCAGGCGGTTCGAGAACTGGTCCAGGGAACGCTCAGCGTCCATGCGCTCGAGTCCGCGCCGTTCGCCGACGAACTGCTCGCACGTGCTGCGGCTTCTTCAGGCACGATCACCGGCGAGGACAAAAAGCGAGCGGCCTTGTGTGCAGGCGGCAGCTTTGTCATCGAGGTGTGCGCGCAACGCGTGCTGCGCGACGCGGATATCGTGGCCATCGAACTGCTCGCGCAGTATTTTGCGATCGCCGCGCGCAACGCATCGCTCGTCGCCGAGATCGAAGAGCAGCGCAACGCGGTGCTCGAACTCAACCAGGTAAAAACGGATTTGATCGCCATGCTCGCGCACGATTTCAAGGGGCCGCTCACGAACATCCTCGGGTACACCGACCTGACGGCGGAAATGGGCGAGGTCAACGAGAGCCAGCAAGAATATTTGGATTCGATCCGCAGGGCGGCACTGCGGCTGACCGACTTGGCGACGGACACGCTGGCGCTTTCGAGCCTGGAACGTAACGAGATCGATCTCGCCGACGAAGACGTCGATCTCGCCGGACTTCTTCGTGACGTCGCGGCCGGCAACGAGCGTCGCTCGATCGAATTGGAGATGCGCGCCGATCCGGCCGTCCGCGGCGACGCACGCCGTCTGCGCCAAGTGTTTTCCAATTTGCTTCAAAACGCCGTGAAATATTCTCCGGGCGGCGAGCCGGTGCGCGTGCGCCTTTCGAGCAGCGCGGAGCACGCCCTTGTCGAGGTGTCCGATCGCGGCATCGGCATTCCCCAGCACGATCTGGCGCGCGTGTTCGAACGTTTCACGCGCGCTTCGAATGCGCGCAAGCTGCGCATTCCGGGCACCGGCTTCGGCCTGTTTCTGTGCGGCCAAATCGTCGGAATGCACGGCGGCCGTATTGAAGTACAGAGCCGCGAGGGCGAAGGAAGCACGTTCCGCGTGCTCTTGCCCCTGGCCGGACACGAGCACATGACGCGGCCGATGCGCATCGCCGTCCTGGAAAGCGAGTCGGAAGCGCGTTCGTTCATTACGCACGCTTTGCGGGAGGCGGGTCTACGTACGCGGCTTTTGCACTCCATCGCAGCGCTGCTGGAGGAAGACATCTTTCAGACGGACCGGATCGTGATCGACTTGGATGCCGTGCCGTTCGCGCCGCAGGCTCGACGCGCGGTGGAGCGCTTTGCGCAGGCGCACCATGCCGGCGTCATCGTCGTGGGCAGCGATCCGCCGCCGTTCGATCCGTCGGTGAACGTGCTGCGCAAGCCGTATTTGATGCGCGACCTGGTTCGCGCCGTTCAGTCCGGAACGCCGATCCGCTCCGCGCCGGAATAAATGTTCGCGCGCTCGCCGCGTACGAATCCCAGCAGCGTCAGATCAAATTCGCGCGCGAGCTGCACGGCCAAACTGCTCGGAGCCGACACGGCGCAGAGCACGGGTATGCGGGCGACGATGCTCTTCTGCACGAGTTCGTAACTTGCCCGCCCGCTGACCAGCAAGATCGTTTCTGCCAGCGGAAATTTGCCGTTCAGGAGCGCCCAGCCCACCACTTTATCCACGGCGTTGTGGCGGCCGACATCCTCGCGGAGCACGAGCAGTTGCCCCCCCGCGTCGAACAGTGCGGCTGCGTGCAGTCCACCGGTGGATGAGAAAACGCGCTGCGCCTGCCGCATTACGGGCCCGAGGGAAGCGATCACGGCCGTCGGGACGATCGTGCTCGCGCGTATGCGCGGGGCGCGCACGCGAAGCGATTCGATCGTCGCTTTGCCGCAGACGCCGCAAGCGCTTCCGGCCGAGAAATGCCGTTCCAAACGCTCGAGGTCCGGCATCGCGCCGCGCTTGAGTGAAACGCTTAGGATGTTATAGCGCTGATCGGCTTGGACGTCCGGATCCAGGCAGTACGTTATCGAAGCGACATCGTCGGCCGCGGCGATGACGCCCTCGCCGAGCAAAAAGCCGGCCGCCAGTTCGAAGTCGGCTCCGGGCGTGCGCATCGTGAGCGCCGCCCGTTTTGTCTGTCCGCCGGCAAGCAGGCGGATCTCGAGCGGCTCTTCCGTCGCTAAATCATCGACCGCATCCCGCATTGTTGCGCCGTCGTACCTCGTGATGCGTGCGGCCGTCGTGAGGCCCGGCCGCTCGGGGAGCGCGTCCACGCGTTTACCTCACGCGCTCGAACGTGCTTGCCACAAGCGTGATAGCTAGCAATGCCAGGTAGAGCGGCGCGGCCCACGGCACGCGATGCCCGAGCGCGAGCATCGCGCCGAGCGCGATTGCGACGCCTACCGGCGTAACACGCGACTGCCCGGAAACGAACTTCAGGATTCCGTTCACGCCGCCGCCCTCGTGCGCCAAGCCGCGATCGTAACAAGCGCCGTCGCCGCGTACGCCGCCACCAGGTACAGCAGCGTTGCCTCGCCCGACCACCACGCCAAGCCCAGTCCTTCGCCGCTCCAAAACGTTCCAAACGAAAGCAGCATGATGCCCACGACGAAACCCATCGCGTTCTCCGGAATGCGCGAGAACGGTTTGCGCAGCGCAACGGCGGCGATCGCGACGAGCAGACCTGCAACGGCAGCGCCGCCCGCGGCCCAGAGCATGCTCCCCGCATTTGCGGCGGCAAACGTGACGATAATAACGGCGACTTCGAGACCTTCGAGCAGCACGCCGTTGAAAGCCGCGGCAAAGGCAAAGCGTTCTTCGCGGCGTGCGAGCTGGGCGATCTCTTTGTCGAATGCCGCCTGTTCGTTGCGCAACGCCTTGCGGCCCGAGTAACGCCAAATCGCCTTGCGCAGCCACGTGTAACCGAAAAGAATCAGAAAAATGCCGATGACGGTTTTTAAAACGGTGAGCGGCACGTACAGCAGCAGCGCGGGCCCAAGGACCGCGCAGATAACGACGAGCACAGCAGCCGCTGCGGCGGTTGCGCGCAGCGCAACGCGCCATCCTGCGGTGTAGCCCACGGCGAGAACGATGGTTGCCGCTTCGACGAATTCGAGTGCGGACGCGAGGCCTGCGGTGCCGGCGGCTACGAGCGGATGCATCAGCGCGTCGCGCTGTGCGCGAGGATGTCGTTCAACTGCGTCTCGTTCGCGGCATCCGGCCGGCTAAAGTTCAGACGGGCGCTGACCGCCGCGTTGTAAGCCGTTTTGCCGTTTACCGCCCGCATGTCGGTTCGCGGGACGCGCGCTATGAACGGCGCCGCGTTTACCGCACGCGTTGCAAACGCGTCGTACAGCGGCCGTGCGGTCGCGTCGTAGATCGAGAGCGGCGGCAAGCCGAGAATCAGTTCGATCGTATGCACGAACGACGAGGTCGAGTAATGCGCGTGCTGGATGCCGCCTTTAGCGTACGGGCTCGCAATATAGAACGTGGAACGCTGATCGCTTACGTGATCCGGTCCGTTCTGCGCGTCGTCTTCCAGCACGAAAATCGCTGTCGACTTCCAATATCGCGAACGGCTCACCGTCTGCACCACACGGCCGACGGCGTAATCGTTTGCCGCCAGATACGCTTGCGGTGTCGGCATCCCGGGCGAGGTTCCGGCGGTGTGATCGTTCGGAAGATAGACCATCTCGAACTGAGGAAGATTGCTGTGCGAGACGAACTGCGCGAATTCGCGGCGCCATTCTTCGTAGCGCGCGTCGTCGCCCGTGTGCAGATCCCACCCGACGTACCGCGGATCGTATGCGCCCGTCAAACCGCGGAACGTGTCGATCGCAATCTTCAGACCGTGCGCCGGAAAATCGATGTCTTCGCCGTAATCGCGGAACGTCACATGCGCCCGGCGCGCCGCATCCCAGAGATATCCGTTGCGGGGAACGTCGGGTGCGGCGCCGTCCTGCGCATCGTACAACGGCCGGCGCCCGCCGTAGTTCGGCGGCCAGAAACGCTCGACGTAGTCGTTCGCGATGGCCGCGTCCGTCCAGTTGTGTCCCGACGCGCTGACCTCGGCGTCGGTATAAGCGTTATCGAAAACGCCGAACCGCCGCGCGAGCGCGTGCTGATTGGGCGTGATGCGCTCGCCGAACATCGCGAGCGCCGGATCGCCGTTGCCGGGCGCAAGGTCGCCCAGCACCTGGTCGTATGTCCGGTTCTCTTTGATGACGTAGATGATGTGCGCGATCGGTCCGTGCGCGCGCACGACGGTGCGCTGCGGCGCCGCGATCCACTGCGGCTGCGCCGCAGCAAGCACGAGCTGCGTTTCCATCGCGGCGTGCGCGTAGGCGGCAGCGGGGATAGCGCGAAGCGACCCGGTGTTCAGCGATCCGACATAGCCGGGCGAACCGCGCTTGAGCGGATCGAATGCGGGGTTCGCCGGTGCGCCCTCACCGCGCCCGTTTGCGATATACAGCGTGCCGTCACTGCCGAGCGCCAGGCCCGTCGGATACCACCCGGCGGGAATGCGTTCCACGACACGTCCCCCGCGCACGAGCGCAACGCTGTTTTGCGCGCCCAGCGAAACGAATAGATCGCCGCCGTGCACCAGCAGCGCATTCGGCGAGGCACCGTTACCGCGCAGCCGCGGCGCGTGCAAGCCGACGTCGATGCCGCCCATGCGCCGGTTCGTCGCGGTATCGATCACGCCGACGCTATCGTCGTCGCTCTCCGCGACGTAGAGCGCGTTGCCGTCGGCCGAAAGCGCGAGCGCGCCGGGATGAAGGCCGACCGGAATTCGCGCGCCGATCGTTTTCGAAGCGGCGTCGATCGCAACCACTTCGTTCGTGCCGCGGACGGCAACGTAGAGCACCGCGCCGCTTTTAGAGAACGCTACGGCGCTGGGATGCGCGCCGACCGGAACGCTGACACTGCCGATCGTCGCCGTACCGTCCCCGTCGTTTGCACTTGCAATCACCGGCGATGCGCCGCCGGTTTGCACGGCAACGGCAGCAGGCCACGAATCCTTGGCCAGCGGTGTTTTCGGCGGCGCGCCGGCGGCCGCAGCAAGCGTGCGGGGCGAGACGGTGAAAACCGCGTCTGCGTTCGCGCCGGCGACGAGGATTGAAGCGTTTCCGTTCCAAACCGGCGCGCCGAACGCGCCCGGTAACTGCACGTTCGCAAGCAAATGCAGCGAAGGCACCTCGAAGATGCGAAGGGCCGCCGGATCGACGCCGGACTCGACGACCGCTAGCATCGTGCCGTCGGGTGAGAGTGCGATCCCTTGCGGCATCGTGCCCAGAGCCACGCGCGCTCCCTGCGGCGGCTGCAGCCGCCAGCCCGTTGGCAGCGTGACGGGACCGCCGGCCGCGATCACGGCGGGCGCGGCGAGCAGGGCGAGGGCCATCAGCATGGCGATGCGGCGTTTCATGGTGCGTCGTTTCTACCGCGATTTGGCGGCACCCCCGGGAATCGGCTCGCGCCGCCGGAATCTGGCCGTCATGAATCTGAGTCGAATCACGGTCTTTGCCGGCGGAAAATTCTGCGCGTACGAGGACGCGAAAGTGGGGCTGCTCACCCACGGTCTGCAGTACGGCACGGGGTGCTTTGAAGGCATTCGCGGCTATTGGGTGCCCGAGCAGTCGCAGCTGTTCTTAGTGCAGCTGCGCCAGCATTACGAGCGCCTGGCGATCTCCGCGAAGATCCTTTTGATGGAGCTGCCGCTCACGGTCAACGAATTGATAGACGTCACGGTCCAGCTCGTTACCCGCAACGGCTTTGAAACCGACATCTACATCCGTCCGTGCATCTATAAATCCGCCGAAGACGTCGGCGTGCGCCTGCACGGCGTGCCGGATGCGCTGGCCATTATCCCGATCCCGTTCACGCGGTACTTCGATGCCTCCGTGGGCCTCAAATCCGGCGTAAGTTCGTGGCGGCGCGCCGACGATTCCGCGGCGCCTCCGCGCGCGAAGATTACCGGCCTCTACGTCAACAGTGCGCTGGCGAAAAGCGAAGCGATCGCGAACGGATTCGACGAGGCGATCATGCTCTCGCACGACGGGCACGTCGCCGAAGGATCGGCAGAGAATCTGTTCATCGTCAAAGCCGGCAAGCTGTACACACCGGATCCCTCGCAGAATATCCTAGAGGGCTGCACGCGCCGCTCGATCATCGAAATCGCAACGGCGCAATTCGGTCTGGACATCATCGAGCGTTCGATCGATCGCAGCGAGCTGTATGCTGCGGACGAAATTTTTTTCACCGGCACGGCAGTCGGCGTGGTGCACGTCAGTTCGGTGGATCGCCGCACCGTCGGCGACGGAACGATGGGTCCGGTGACGCAGAATCTGTCGCGGTTCTACGAACGCGCCGTTCGCGCACAAGAGTCGCGTTACGAGCATTGGCTCACGCGAGTTTACGCCACAAAAGGTGACCGCCTAGCGCGAGGCGTTTAAGGCGAGGCCGAGGGGGAGGGTTGCGGCGTTGCCCACATCGAGGCGTCGCCTTGACTGCCGCCGTCCGCCGGGGCCGTTGTCTGCGGTTCGGGCTGCGCATCGAGTAAGCCGCTCGCGCGCAGCCGCGCCAGTGCCTGAAAATTGCTGTAGGCCATCTTCGAAACGCGCCGGATGAACTGGCGCCCCGCCGGCAGCGACGACAAATTGGTGGTGAGAACCGCGATGACGTAGGGCTGGTCGGCATAGACAATTCCAACGTCGTTGAGCGTGTCGTCGAACGAACCGGTCTTGTGCGCTATCGGTATCGCCGGCAGCGGTTCGGGAAGCAGCGTATTGATCTCTTGATGTTCCAGGATATCGATCATCTGCTGTGAGGACCAGCGGTCCACCAACTGCTTCTTCGCCATCTTGGCCAGCAGGCCCACCATGTCCGACGGCGTGGTGCGCAGCGTCAAGCGCACACTCCAGCCTTCGGTATGGATTGAGTCGGTGAGCATCGTGTGGTCGAGGCCCAGCCGCTGCATCGTCTGATTGATGTGGCGCCGTCCGACGAGGCGAATCAGCATATTGGCAGCCGTGTTGTCGCTCACGGTGATCATCTGCGTGAGCAGCGCCGAAACGGCGTAGCTCGATCCCACCGGCGAGCCGGCGATCGCGCCCGAGCCCCAATCACGATCGCCCTCGAGCAGTTCGACGCGCCGGTTCAGATCGAAATTGCCTTCTTCCATTTGACGGAACACTTCAACCATGATCGGGATCTTTATCGTCGATGCGGCCGGCATCACTTGATGCATGTTGTATCCGGAAACGTAGGCGCTGCCCAGATCGCGCACGGCCACACCCGTGACGCCGGGCGCGCGGGAGGCGGCGATTGCCAGCGTCGCTTGCAGATGCGCAAGTGGAAACGGTAACTGCATTTGCGCGATAACGAACGCGAGCGCAAGGGCTATCCGCATTTCTTTTACTATCGGCTATCCGGCGGCTTTACACAAGGGGCGGTCAGTACGGAACGCCGTCCGCAGCCGGCGCGCGCACTTTGCCCACGATGCCCGCGATCGCAACGAGCGCGGCTACGTAGGGCACCGCCTGCATGGCATCGCTCGGGAGCCAGCCGATCCGTCCTTGCAGCACGTATTCGAGCGCTTCGAAGAAACCGAAGAAGATTGCCGCTCCCGTGGCGCCCCACGGAGTCCAGCGGCCGAAGATCACGGCGGCAAGCGCGATGAAGCCGCGGCCTGCGGTCATGCCGTCGGAGAAGATGTTGACCTCGCCGATCGAAAGAAAAGCGCCGCCCAGACCGGCAAGCGCACCGCTCAAAAGAACCGCTTGCACGCGCAGGCGCAAAGGATCGAGCGCAGCATCTTTGACCGCCTGGGGATTTTCGCCGCAAGCACGCACGCGCAATCCCCACGGCGTGGCGTAGAGCGCGCCGTGCAGCGCGAGCGCACAGACGAATGCAAACGCGACGAGCCACCACACCGCGTTGCCCAGTGCGGGCACTTGCGGGCTCGAACCGGGCTGGTTGTAGATTAGCGTAAGCGCGAATGCCGCCGCGCCGGCGGCGACAAGATTGATGCCGGTTCCGGCGACAATCTGGTCTACTTTAAAACGCGTCGCCGCAATGCCGAGGATCAGGCCGAACAACGCTCCCGCCCCGATGCCGCAAAGCATTCCGAGCAGCGGGCTCCCGCTTGCTCCGGAAACGTACACCGCCGCGAACGCGCCCGCGATCATCATGCCTTCCAGCCCGATGTTGATGACGCCCGACCGCTCGGAGATCACACCGCCAAGCGCCGCATAGACGATGGGCGCAGCTTTGATCAGCGTGAGGGTGATGAGCGTGGCGGCCAGCGCCGCGCCCCCGCTCATACGGGCGCGCTCTGCGTGCGCGTCGCCACGTACCGCCGCGCCGCGAGCACGAGAATGATGAGGCCCTCGATGATGTGAATGGAATCCTTCGGCACGTCGGCGAGGGCTTGCATCGCCAAACCGCCGGCTTCCAAAATGCCGAAGCCGAACGCGGCAACGCACACCCAGAGCGGATTGAGATCGCCGACGAGCGCAACCGCGATTGCGGTGTAACCGTAGCCCGGAGAAAGCTGCGTATTGAAGCGGTGCAGCACGCCGGTTACGAGCGTCGCGCCGCCGAGACCGGCAATGGCACCCGAGAACGTCATAGCAAGCAAGGTCATGCGCGGCATGTTGACGCCGCCGCGCCGCGCCGCTTCGGGTGCAGCGCCGGCTGCGCGCAGTTCGAAGCCGAAAACGGTGCGCGTGAAGATCCAGCGGAGCAGCAGCGCGGCGGCGAGCGCGATCAGCAAAGCGATCGATAGGCGCGTGCCCGGAATAAGCAGCGGTAAGGACGATGCGGCTGGCAGGATGGCGGTTTCCGCACCCGCGGCGCTTGAGGTGCGCAGCGGCCCGGAGACCAGATAGTTCGCAAATGAAAACGCGACGAAGTTGAGCATCAGCGTCGATATGATCTCGCTGGCATGAAAGCGCGCGCGCAGCCAGCCTGCAATGCCGCCCCACACTCCGCCGCCGATGCATCCCACAACGAGCAGCGCGGGCACCGCAAAAAAGGCCGGCCCGCTGAAGTGCGCGCCCAACGCTCCTGCCGCTAAGCCGCCGACGATCAGTTGGCCCTCCGCGCCGATGTTGAACAAGCCCGCGCGAAATGCGAGTGTGATGCCCAGGGCGGGAAATAACAGCGCGGTCGTTTGCACGAGCGTTTCGGCGATCTGCTGCCGGCCGCCGAGCGCGCCGACGAACAGCGCCCAAAAGCCGTCGACGGGGCTTACGCCCGCAATCAGCATCGCGAGCGCCGCCAAAGCGAACGCCAAGACCAGTGCGCGCAGCGATCTCATGCTTTCGACCCCGCCATCAATTCGCCGATCTTTCCGCGATCGAATTCGCCGCGTGCAAACGTTCCGGCGATCGTTCCGCGGTAAAAAACAAGAATGCGATCCGAGAGCGCGAGCAGCTCGTCGAGTTCGAACGACACCAAGACGATTGCCGCACCCGCGTTGCGCGCTTCGATGAGGCGCGACTGCACCAGCGCCGCCGCGCCGACGTCGATGCCGCGCGTGGGCTGATACGCCAAGATGATCGGCGGCTCGTCGAGCAAAGCGCGGCCGACGACGACTTTCTGCTGATTGCCGCCCGAGAGCGTCTTCACCGCAACATCCGGCGAAGCCGCGCGCACGTCCAGGCGTTCGATCACCGCGTTCGCGTTCGCGCGCGCGGCGGCGCCGTCCAGCAGCATGCCTTTGCGGTTTGCCGCAAGGTGCTGACGTCCGAGCACCACGTTCTCCACGATGCTCCAATCGAGCACGAGCGCCTCGCGCTGACGGTCTTGCGGAATGATGCCGGCCCGGCCGCTGCGTTCAATGCTGCCCTCGTACGGAATCATGCAGGCCAGCGCGTCGCCAAGCGCCGTTTGCCCGTTGCCCTCGACGCCCGCGATGCCGACGATTTCGCCGGCACGCACCTCGAACGAAAGATCGTGCGCCGCCGTGCTGCCTGCGCCGGCGCTAAGGTTCTGCACGCGCAGCGCGACGCCGCCGCGCGAAGGTGCCGCCTTCGCGAGGGCAGGCAAATCGCCGCCGACCATCGCGCGAGCGATCTCGTCGGCGCTGGTCTTCGCGGTCTCGAAGCGCGCGATGATTTTTCCGTGGCGCATGACGCTCACGCGCGAGGTGTACGCGAGCACTTCCTGCAGTTTATGCGTGATGATCAAGACGGCGGTACCCCGGCGTGCCAGCTGCGCGACCGTCGCGAAAAAGGCCGCGATCTCGGCGGGCGCCAACGCGGCTGTGGGTTCGTCCAAAAGCAGCACGGCCGGGTTACGCTCCAGCTCCCGCAGCAGTTCGACGCGCTGCTGCACGCCCACGGGCAGGTCGTCCACGAAGGCGTCGGGATCGATTGTGAGCGCGTTGTTCTGCGCTAATTCGAGCACGCGTTCGCGCGCATCGCGCACGTCGATGCGCCATCCCCGGCGCGGCTCGCGCCCGAGCAAAACGTTCTGCCAGACGCGCAGACGTCCCACGAGCTCGAAATGCTGATGCACTAAACCGACGTTGCCCGAAGCGCTAACGGTGCCGGCGTCGGGACGCACGGTGCCGAACG
>JBHEMM010000001.1:42125-53988 GCA_046262595.1 Vulcanimicrobiaceae bacterium | reverse complement strand
GATCTCGCCCGCTGCAACGTCCAAATCCGCGCCGTCCACCGCAACGACGCCCGGATACGTCTTGCGGATGCCGCGCAGCGTTAGAGCGTTACCGGTTTCCACGTTGCCAGCCCTTCGCGCGTGTACGGAACCGGAATGCGTCCCGAAACGATTGCGTTCTGCAGTTGCGCCAGCCGCCGTCTGCGCGCCGGCGTGACCGCATCGCGCGTGTAGCGGAACCCGGTGAGCGAGACGCCGCCGTCTTGTAGACCGAGCACGGCGTGTCCGGAGAGCGGATGGCCGCTTTGCAAGCTCTTCGCAACGCGGAACACCGCAATGTCCACATGCTTTACGACCGAGGTGAGGATCTTCCCCGGAGCCATCGCGTCTTGATCGTTATCCACTCCGATGATGTAGAAGCCGCGCGGACGCGTGCGTACTGCGTCGATCGCTCCCAAGCCCACCTTGCCTGCCGCGGTGTAGATGATGTCGGCGCCGCCGTTGTACAACAGATTCGCGAGTTCTTTGCCGGTCGCGACGTCGTCGAACGAGCCGGCGTACTTCACGTCCACTTTTACCGAAGGGTCGACTTCACGCGCGCCGGCGATGTAGCCCGCTTCAAACTTGCGGATCAGCGGAATGTCGACGCCCCCGATGAAGGCGAGATGGTGCGTCGTGCTTACCATCGCTGCCAGTGCACCGGCCAGAAACGATCCGTCCTGTTCTTTGAACGTGACCGAAACGACGTTGCGCTGCGGCACCACTGCATCCACAATCGTGAAGCGCTGCTGCGGAAACTGCGCGGCGACTTGGCTGACGTCGTCGCTCATCAGAAACCCAATGGCGTAGATCATGCCGAAGCGGGCTTCGCTGAGCACCGTGAGATTCGGCTGGTAATCCGCGGCGGATTTGGACTGCAGCACTTTGATGTACGCGTGCAAGCCGTCCCGCGCTGCCAGCAGACCGTGGTACGCGGAGTCGTTAAACGATTTATCGCCCAAGCCGCCGACGTCCGTAACCATGGCTAAGGTGAGCTGTCCGGCTTGCGGATGGGGATGCTGCCGCAAACAGCCCGCGAGCGCGAGCGCGCACGAGAATGCGAGCGCAATGAGGCCGGCCCGTCGCATCATCGCTCGATTGTACGCATCTGCGCGCAAAGAAGCCTTGTCGGGGTATGCTTAGAATGTGGCCGACATGCAAGCCAAGGATCTGCGCGCGCAGGCCCCTCGCCGGTGGTCGGAAGAACTGGGCGGCATCGTCTGGCTTCCGCGAATGATCGATAAGACGCGTTCGGCAATTGCCGGTACGCTGGGCGACTATCTCTACGGGCAAAGCCCGATCGACCGCGGCCTGCTGCGCGCCCTCGGCGTGACGCATAAGGACTTCACCGGCATCGTCCGCCGCAGCGGCGGCGACGACGGCAAAGTGCTCGCCGCTCTGCAGGCACGCAGCGAAGACAGCCTGCGCCTTGCGCGGCGCTGGAGCGAGAATCTTTCCAAGCGGCATGGCCTGCTGATGTATTTGATCGACCTCGACGACGGCTACTCGGGGGGGCCGCTGCAAGGGTTCCGCTCGCTCGTGCGCGGTTGCGCGCGTGTGTGGTCACGCTACTTGCGCTACCGCACGCCGGCGAAGGCGTCGTTCGTCGGACTCGAAGTGGAGGCGCAGCGCGATGCGGTCAGGGCCGCCGCCGCCCGCGGCGCGGAAGAAGAGCCGTATCAGTGGCTTACGGAGCGTCGGCTGGACTTCGCGTGGAAGCTGCTTTTTTCCGTCGTGCTCATAGCGTTGATCCTCGGCGCGCTGCTGCACTTCATCGAACGCATCGGCGCGATCTTCGTCGTCATCGTCGGCGCCATCTTTTTTGCGTATCTCGTGTATCCGGTCGTACGCTGGTTGAACCAGCGCCTTCCGCTCATCGTGGCGATCTTGATGGTGTATGCGTGCATCGCCGCGCTCGTCGTCATCGGTTTGATGTACCTGATACCGGCGATCGACAATGAGGTCGTAAACCTTTCGCACGACTGGCCATCGATACAGGGCAGGATCGCGGCGTTTGTGAGCGATCCGAATAACAAGCTGCTCGCGCACTCGCCCCCGTTCGTGCGTCAGCAGTTGGCGCGGCTGCCCATCACGGTGCCGCTGTGGGTGCAAAAGCACGGCGCCGCGGCATTCGGCAACGCGCTCTCGGTCCTCGTCGGCACAGCGGCGTTTCTGGGCACGTGCATTGCGATCCCGGTGCTTGGCGCCTACCTGCTGAACGACTCGGAAACGATCAAACGGTTCTTCATCGGATTCATTCCGCCGGCGCACCGCGATCAAACCCTCGACGTGCTGGGCGAACTCGAACAAGTCATCGGCGGATTCATCCGTGGACAACTCCTGGTCGGCGCGAGTGTCGGCTTGCTGATTGGCATCGGCCTGCTTTCCGTCGGCGAGCCGTACGCAATCGTTATCGCGGCGCTGGCGGCCGTACTGGACTTCATTCCGTACATCGGTCCCGTGATTGCCGCCGTTCCGGCAATCACCATTGCGCTGGTCTCGGGGGGCGGACCGCTGCTCATCAAAGTTGCCATCGTGTTCGTGGTCGCGAACCAGCTCGAAGGCCATGTGATCGCTCCCAACATCGTGAGCCGCACGATCAAACTCAGTCCCAGCGCTGTGCTGCTCGCCATACTGATCGGGGGCGAGCTCTACGGCGTGCTCGGCATGTTCGTCGCCGTACCGGTCGCCGGCGTTATGCGGGTCTTTTTGCTGCGCCTGATTCCGGGCTCGGTGAGCCGCGACGAGGCAAAACCGGTTCTGACGAAGGACGCGCACGAGCGCATCGAAGAAACGTCGGCGCCGTGAGCACCGCAGCAGAACCGCGCAGCGTCAAGCGCGTCGACATCATCGGCGTACCGATGGATTTAGGCGCGAGCCGCCGGGGCGTCGATATGGGCCCATATGCCGTACGGTACGCACGGCTCGACGAGAAGCTGCGCCGCTTGGCGATTGCGGAGATCTACGACCACGGCAATCTTCAAGTGCCGCTGCGCGAAGAGTTCGGGCACGGCGATCAAAAGGCGAAATACTTCGACATCATCACGACGGTATGCGCGCAGCTCGCTTCGGAGGTCGAACATGCGGTGAATTCGAGCGGCTTCCCGATCGTGCTCGGCGGCGATCATTCGATAGCGATGGGGACGCTTGAAGGGCTCACCCGGGCGCGCGGACAGGTGCCTGGTCTCGTCTGGGTCGATGCGCACAGCGACATCAATAGTCCGGAATCTTCGCACTCAGGGAACGTTCACGGCATGCCGCTGCACTTTGCGCTGCAGAACGGCTTCGCCGATCCCAAACGCACCGTGCAGATCGGATTGCGCGACATCGACGCGATCGAAAAAAATAACTTGCGCGAATGGGGCGTTTCGGCATTTACGATGAGCGACGTGGACCGCTTGGGAATGACCGTGGTCATGCAGCGCGCGATTGGTATTGCCGGAAGCGGCGGCGGCTCGATTCACATGTCGTTCGACATGGACGGCATCGACCCGAGCGAAGCACCGGGAACCGGCACGCCGGTCAAAGGCGGCTTGAGCTTCCGCGAGGCGCACTTGGCCATGGAGATGCTCTACGAATCCGGACAGCTGGGATCGATCGAAATGGTTGAAATCAATCCCATTCTCGACACGCGCAACCAAACAGCGGCGCTCGCCGTGGGACTTATCTGTTCGGGTTTAGGGCAGTCGATACTATAGTTTGATCGTCGCGACGCCTTCGCAGCTGACGCCGCCGCCGCACACTGCGGCATCCCACGTCGCTTGAGCCAGCACGTTTTGCATCGCGCGCTCCGTCTGCGCGTCGAGCGGCGGATCGAACTTCACGAATTTCGTTTTTCCATCTTCGCCCACGGTGACCGAGAGCGTAACGTGTGCGCGAGCCATCTGGGCGAGCTGTGCGCGCACCGCCGGATCGAGAACGGGCGTCTGCTCCGCTCCGAAGGGCATGACGCCGCCCCGGTCGGATGTGCCCGCGCTGGTGATCGTTCGCGTGTCCACCGCTGCATCCGGTTTTGCGGAGGACTGTACGCCGTGCGCCGCCGCGACGGGCGCAACGCTTGAGGGAGCGCGCGCGAGCAGCGGTGCGGCGGTCTGCGCGGACGCTTTTTTCGGCGCTGCCGCAACCGTTTGGCCGGCAGGCCCCGCGTGAAGCAGCGGGCGCGAATGCCGCGCGCGCGCTTTTGCGGCGAGTTCGCTCTTCTTGCGCTCGAACGTTACGTGCGCCGAACGCCGGTGCGTCGCGGGCACCGCGACGGGCAATGCAGCGCGGGCGGGGCGCTCGATTTGCGCGCGCATCACGCGCGCGAAGGAAATGCTTTCGACGGGCAGCAGCCCGTGCGGTTGCAGCGGCGTCCAGATGGGAAGGACAACGGCGAAGAGCAGATGCAGTGCCAGCGATGCAAGCAATGCCCGCTCAAGCAGCCGTTCTTCCAGCCCGAAAGGTAACGGTCCCATCATCGTTTTAAGGAGATCGAGCGTCCGTGCGTGACACAAATATCGTTTTATACCAGGCCGAGTGGTGCCCCTACTGTGCTCGCGTGCGCGCCAAGCTTACGGACCTGCTCCTGAACTACAAAATCGTCAACGTCCCTGAGGCGCATAGCCGGCGGCAGATCGTGCAGCAGATCTCCGGACAGACGGGCATCCCGGTTTTGGTCGACGGCGACGTGGTTCTGGACGACGACGACACGATCGTTCCCTACTTGGAAAACACGTACGGCGCGAAGACGGCAACCGGACGCGACGCAGGCGCTAGCGAAACGCAGCCGCAATAGCCGCCGCCCCGCCGGCGCCGGTTACCGTGCACACCAGGTTCACCGCATCGTTGCCGAAGCGTGAGGCGCCGCGGATCAGGTGCGTCGCGCTGCCGCACGCGTGCGGATTCGTTTCGCACGCGCGCTTGCAATGGTCGCAATAACGCAGTTCCTGCACGCTCGCCCCGGCCACCGAGTCGGCAAGCGCGCCTGCAAAGCCGCCGGCGGCGACGATCCACCAGGGCGCCACGCCGCACGCTTGCGCGACCACGCCGGTAAAGACCGCGCCCGCGAGCTCCGCGAGCGTACCTGCCAGCGTTACACCGCCCGATAAACCGGCGGCAACGCGTTTGAGCGTCAGGATGGAGACCGGGCGCGCGGGCAGGAGCGTGCCGATCTCCGTGCCCCACGTATCGGCGCATGCTGCGGCGAACGAGCCGGCAAACGCCGTCGCGAACAGCGGCGATTTGGTCGTGAGCGCGGCGAGGGCGCATGCCGCAGCCGGTCCGCCGTTTGCCAAGACTTGCCAGGCGTTGCGCGCCGCCCCGTGCTTGCCCGCGCCGGTCAGCTGCAGCTTCCTCGCATGTCCGGCGCGCGAGAGCAGCATGGACGAGAGGAAGAATGCTAAAAGGACGGCGGCATAACGCCAGGAGCCGCCCGCAAGCGCACTTGCGCCGACCGCCGCTGCGGCAACGGCGCCGGCCGGCGTGAGCCCCGCGATGTTGCGCCGCGCTCGCGCGCTCACATGCCTGCGTTTCGAAGTGCGTCGCGCAGGCCGTCCGCGGTGAACGCCGCGGCAACGACGCCTACCGCTAAGCCGTGCTCCCGCGCCGCTTGCGCCGTCATCGGGCCGATGCACGCGATCGTCTTTCCGCGTGCCGCTTCGATGGAACCGCCGAGGTTTTCGCAAAACGCAGCGACCGCCGAGGGGCTGGTGAACGTAAGGATGTCGCACTGCGCCACTTTTTGCGCAAGCTCGGGATCGTGCACGCCGAACGTTTTATATCCGGCGATAACGTCGACGGCGAAACCCGCAGCACGCAGCGCATCCGGCAAGACATCGCGCCCTTCTTGTGCGCGGAAGAGCAAGAGCCGCGCGCCGGGCTTTGCGGCCGCGATGAGCGCGTCGGCGAGCGCCTCGGCGACGAACGTGCGCGGAACCAGATCGGCATAGATGTTTCGCGCGCGCAGCGCTGCGGCGGTTGCGGTTCCGACAGCCGCTATCTTAGCCTGCGCCAAAAAACGCGCATCTTCGCGTCGCGCGTCCAAGAGGTCGAAAAACGCGTCCACGGCGTTGGCGCTGGTGAACACGATCCAAGCGTACTGCGAAGCGTGATACGCGGCATATGCGGCGGCTTGCACGTCGTCGGGCGGTCCGAAAGCGACCAGCGGAGCGGCGACGGGCACGGCGCCGGCTTGTTCGAGCGCGCGGGCAAAGGCCGCGGTTTGGTGCGCGGCCCGCGTAACCAGCACGCGCTTTCCTTGAAGCGGGTTACTCCGGTCCAACGCCAAGCTCGAACAGCTCGTCGAGCAGACGCACGTGGGCGAGCGCCTCGGAGTGGTCCGTCAGCGCTTTGTCGCGGATCTTCGTCACGGCGGTGTGCAGAAGGCGCGAAATGATCGTCATGGACATGCCCGTCACGAGCATTTTCTCCCGTTCCGAGAGTTCCGGACAGCGCGCGAAAAGACGCTCGAGCTCGGCGGCGCGGATCGCTTCAGCTTTTTTCGTGAGCGATGCGATGACGGGAACTGCGACGCGCGATTGATACCATTGGGCGAACCGCTCGATGTACTCCGCGATGATCTCTTCGACGTGCGGGATCGCCTCGCGGCGCACTTCGAGCTTCTCGTGCACGCGCGACTTTAAGCCGTCCACGTCAACCAGCGTGACGCCCGCCACGTTCGCGACGCCGGGATGCACGTCGCGCGGCACGGCGATGTCGATCACGAGCAGCGGATGCCCCGAGCGGCGCTGCATCGCCGTCTGCACGATCTGCGGCGTGAGCACGAAGTGCGATGAGCCGGTTGCCGTGAGCACGATGTCGGCCGACTGCAATGCGTCCAGCATGCCGGCGAGCTCCACGGCATGGCCGAAGCCCGCTTCGCCGACGGCTTCCTGCGCACTTTTAACGGTGCGGCTCGTTACAATGAGATTTTGCGTCCCCTCGCCGCGCAAGCGCTTAGCGGCGGTGCGTCCCATTTTCCCGGCGCCGATAATGACGACGTTGCGATCGTCCAGCGTGCCGAAGTGCGCTGCTGCCACTTCGATCGCCGCGGTTGCAACCGATGCCGATTCGTCGCCGATGCGGGTTTGCGATCGCGCAGCCTTGCCGGCGCTCATCGCTTCGCAAAACAAGCGGTGCAGCGTTTTTCCCAGAGAGTCCGCGCGCTGCGCGGCAATGAACGCGTCCTTAACTTGACCTAAAATCTCCGCTTCGCCGATCAGCATCGAATCGAGGCCGGTGCTCACGCGGAAAAGATGTTCGACCGCCTCATGCCCCAGCAGCGTGTATAGATACGACTCGAGATCGTACTCCACGGCGCCATGGCGGAAATTGAGAAGAAACGCTTTGATCTGGGAGGCGCCGGCTTCGAAGTCGGTGACGTCGGCGTAGATCTCCAAACGGCCGCACGTTTGCAGCATGGCGGCTTCATGCACGGCCTCGTAATCATGCAGCGCGACCAGCGCGGCTTCCATCGCTTCGGCGGGGAATGCGTGGCTCTCGCGCACGTCCAGCGGAGCGGTCTGATGCGAGAGGCCCAAGCACAAGAGGGGCATTACGCTTCCAATCCTAGGGCCGGGGAAGCGGCCGCCACTAACGGTTTTATCGCAGCGAGTGCCTCGTCCGCCGCGGCAATGGTCTGCTCGATGTCCCGGGTGGTATGCGCGACGGATACGAAGGCGGCTTCGAACTGTGCGGGCGCAAGGTAGATCCCGCGATCGAGCATGGCGTGAAAGAATCTCCCGTAAAAGGCAACGTCGCTCGTCATCGCGCTGTGCAGATCCGTAACGGCCCTCTCGCTGAAGAACGTTCCGAACATCGAGCCGCAGTACCGGCTCTGATGCGGCACGCCGTGTTTGAGGAATACTTCGTGCAAGCCCTCGCACAGCAAACGGGTGAGCACTTCAAGCCGGTCGTAGAGCGTTGCATCCTCAGCGATTATCTTTAGCGTCGCAATCCCGGCGGCCATGGCGAGCGGATTGCCCGAAAGCGTTCCGGCTTGATAGACGGCGCCGTCCGGCGAGAGCGCGTTCATCACGTCGGTCCGGCCGCCGAACGCGCCGACGGGCAGACCGCCGCCAATCACTTTTCCGAGCGTCGTGAGATCGGGCGTAACGCCTTCGCGTTCCTGCACGCCGCCGCGCGCCACGCGAAAACCGGTCATCACTTCATCGAAGATCAGCAGGGCGCCGTGCTGCGTGCACAGATTGCGAAGCGTCTGCAGATATGCCGGCTTTGCCGGCACGAATCCCATGTTGCCGGCATACGGCTCGACGATCACTGCGGCGATCTGCGCCGGATTTGCACCGAAGGCGTTAGCAACGGCCAACGCGTCGTTGAACGGAAGAACGATCGTGTCGCGCGCGACGCCCTGCGTGACGCCGGGCGAGTCCGGCGTACCGTTGGTGAGCGCACCGCTTCCCGTGGAGATAAGAAACGCGTCGCCGTGACCGTGATAACATCCGGCAAACTTCACGATCTTCTCGCGGCCGGTGTACCCGCGCGCGAGGCGCACGGCGCTCATCGCCGCTTCCGTGCCGCTCGACGTGAAGCGGATGCGCTCGATCGAGGGAACCATCGAACGGATCAGTTCGCCGAGCTCCGATTCCGCTTCGGTCGGCGTGCCGAACGAGCTGCCGCGCTGCGCCGCCTGTGCGATCGCTTTGACCACCGCCGGATGCGCGTGCCCCAAGATCAGCGGGCCCCACGAAAGCACGTAGTCGACGTACTCGTGGCCGTCGATGTCGCAAAGATATGCGCCGCTGCCGCGCTGCATGAACACGGGTGAGCCGCCCACGGCCCGGAAAGCGCGAACCGGCGAATTGACGCCGCCGGCGATAATGTTACGCGCGCGGGCGAATGCCGAGATCGAACGTTCTAACCGCAACGAATTCCTCCGGCGTGTTCACGCCAGCGAGCGCGCGTTCGTCGCCAAGACGGACGCAGGTGATGCGCATGCGCTCGAGTGCGGCCTTCACCGCGCTCGAGCCGGCAGTTAAGGCCGCGCCCGTTGCCTCGAGCAGCGCGTGGCGCGAATAGACGGCGCACAGCGGCTGCAGCGCGCCGGAAGCGTCGACCGGCACAACGCCGTCAAGGGGTTCTTGCCAATGCGACTGCAGCTCCGCGGCAACCGCCGCGTTGACGAACGGCATGTCGGCGCTCACGATGAATGCGCGGTCCTCGTTCATCTGACCTAAAGCCGTATGAATGGCTGCAAGCGGGCCGCGATCAGGCCAGCGGTCGACGATCACGGGGCACTCCAGCGCGGCGTCAATTGCGGGCGGGAACGTGCGGTTTGCCGCAAGGTACACCGGTCCGGCCGCTCGCACGTTGCGGAAAACGCGCAGCACGAGCGGCTCGCCCCGGAATTCCGTTTGCAATTTTCCGGGAAAGCGCCGCGCGGCGCCGCCCGCGAGGATCAAGACGCCGAGCATCGCGCCGCATACTCCTTAGCAAAGTACGTGATGATGATGTCGGCGCCGGCGCGTACGAACGCCGCAAGCGTTTCGCTCACCGCCGGTTCTTCGTCGATCCAGCCGGCCTGCGCCGCAGCCTTGATCATCGAATATTCGCCGCTAACGTTATACGCTGCGAGCGGAACGTCAAAGCGCTCGCGCGCCGCGCGCACCACGTCGAGGTACGCGAGGCCGGGCTTCACCATGACGATATCGGCGCCTTGCTCGATATCGAGCGCGATTTGCCGCATCGCTTCACGAACGTTCGGCGCGTCCATCTGATACGTGCGGCGGTCGCCGAACTGCGGCGCCGATCCTGCCGCTTCGCGGAACGGCCCGTAAAACGCCGAGGCGTACTTCGCGCTGTACGCCATGATTGCCGTCGTTTCAAAAGCTGCGCTGTCGAGCGCCGCGCGAATGGCGCCGACGCGTCCGTCCATCATATCGCTCGGTGCGATAACGTCGACACCCGCTTGCGCGTACGTAAGCGCCGTGCGGGTAAGCATCTCGATCGTCAGGTCGTTGTCGACGTCGCCCTGGGGCGTGAGAATGCCGCAATGCCCGTGATCGGTGTACTCGCAATTGCACAGGTCGGCGATGACGGTGATGTGCGGGAACGCGCGTTTGATGGCGCGGATCGCATTCTGCACGACGCCGTCCGGATCGGCGTTCGCACCCGCTTGAGCGTCCTTCGTTTGCGGAATGCCGAACAGCAGGACGCTGTGCACGCCGAGCGCATCAAGCACGCCGACTTCCTGTACGACGTTATCCGCGGTAAAGCGGCGGATGCCGGGCATCGAGGCGATCGGTCCTGCATCTGCACCGTTCGCAACGACGAAAAGCGGCTGCACGAGCTGCGCCAGGTGCACGCGGTTCTCGCGCACCATCGCGCGCAATGCCGGCGTGCGGCGCAGACGGCGCGGGCGTTTTATCTGCCGCATGTCATCCTGCCGGCCAACGCTTCGCCGAGCGCGCGCGCTGCGCTGCCGTCTGCCGCGTTGCCCTGCACGCGCTCGAAGAGCACGGGTGCGCCGGGCTGCGCCGCAATTGCGCCGAGCGCCACGAGCGATTCTCCGTCGTAGAAAGCGTGAATGCCGATAGGCGCCTGACATCCGCCGCGCAGTGCGGCCAGCGCTGCGCGCTCGCACAGGACCGCGCGCTCGCTGCGTTCGTCGTTCACCGCTTGGCGCAGCCGAGCCGCAATCGGCGCGCCCGCGAGCGTTTCGAGCGCGAGCGCGCCTTGTCCGGCGGCCGGGACGACCTCCGTCACATCGAACGGCACCATGAAGCTCGCGCGCGCGCCCAAACGGCGTAATCCGGCGCTCGCAAGCACGATCGCGTCGTACGGCCCTTCGCGCAACTTGCGAAGGCGCGTGTCGACGTTACCGCGCAGATCGTCGTATCGCAGGTCGGCGCGCAGCGCGGCGAGTTGCGCGCGCCGGCGCACGCTCGATGTTCCGACAATTGCGTTGCGCGGCAAGTCGGCGAAACGCTCGTACCGTTCGCTGCAGAAGACGTCGCGCGGATCGTCGCGCTGCGAGATCGCGGCGATCTGCATATCGGGCGGCAAGGTGCTCGGCAAATCCTTGCATGAGTGCACGGCATACTGTGCCCGCCCGTCGCGCAGCGCCGTTTCGAGCTCTTTGACAAAAATATTTTCCGAGCCGATCTGTGCGAACGATTGGGTTTGGTTGCGGTCGCCCGTTGTCGTCACGTTCAAAATGGTGCTGGCAATGCCGGACTGCGCCACCTTGGCGGCTATCGTCCGTGTTTGCGTCATGGCCAAAGCGCTTGCGCGCGACGCGCAGACGGCGACGTCCTGCCCGCTCGGGGCGAAATGGTGCATCGGGCATGACTTCGCCTTAGCTACGCCCAAAAACCCGCCCGATGCAAAAGCCCACGCGCGCCGCCCTCATCGCCGCGGCCGCCGGCGCTCTGGCCACGCTGCCCGGCCTTTGGAGCGGGACGCTCTGGGACAACAGCGAGACGACCTACGGTGAGGTCGCCCGGGAAATCGTGCTGCGGGGCGATTGGATCGTGATGCATCAGAACAATGCGCCGTGGTTCGTTCAGCCGCCGCTCTATTTCTGGATCGGCGCGCTTTTCATTAAAGTTCTTGGATTGAACGCGTTCGCGCTGCGCTTGCCCTCGGCGGTCGCGACCATCGCCATGGCGGCAGCGACGGCATACGCCGTTGTCCGCAGCGGCGGCGAACGCGCGGCCGCGTACGCGGGCATCGTGCTTTCGACGTGCCTGCTGCAAGCCGTTCTCGGCCGCCTGGCAGTGATGGACGCGCTGCTGGATTTATGCGTTACGCTCGCGATTCTGTGGTGGTACCGCGCGCTGGAGACGGGCCGCGGCGGTTATGCCGTTGCCGGCTGCGTTGCATGCGCGTTCGGGACCCTCGCTAAGGG
>JBHEMM010000001.1:21408-42115 GCA_046262595.1 Vulcanimicrobiaceae bacterium | reverse complement strand
GGAGCGGCGCAGCGCCGGCGTGCGCTTTGCTTCGTGGCAATGGTGGGCGGGGGGCGTCCTCCTGTTCGGCTGCATCGTCCTGCCGTGGTTTGCGGCGCTCGCCCATGCGGCGGGCTCGCAAAGCGTCGCTCAACTGATCGGCTATTACACCATCGGCCGTTTCACCGGAACGATCGAAAACCAGAGCGGACCGTTCTGGTACTACGTTCCCGCGCTCATTCTGGGCTTTTTTCCCTGGATCGCTTTTCTGCCCGCGGCGCTCGCGTTTGCGCTTCGCCGCGTGCGCGAGCGTGATGCCCGGCTGCTGCGGCTCGCTTTAGTGTGGGCCGTGGTGCCGCTGGTGTTTTTCAGCTTTGCGAAAACGAAGTTGCCCAATTACATCGCGTTGGAGATGCCGGCGCTCGCGATCCTCACGGCGCTGTATTTCAAAGATGCCGTCGCCCGGGCGCGCAGCCGGTCGCTGCTGCTCTCCACCGCGGCTGTTCCGGCGTTCATTCTTTTGCTCGGCATTGCGATCGCGCTGTTCTCGCGTCAAAACAAATTGACCGGTGCGGTTTCGGCAATGTCGATCGATCTTCGCTATTTGGGGATCGCGCTGTTCGCCGGAAGCGTTGCGGCATTCGCGCTGCTGTGGCGTGATGCAGCGCGGCGCGTGCTTGCACCGTACGTTCTGGGCGCAGCCATGATCGCGGCGATGGCGCTCGTCGGATTGCTGATGCTCCCGCAGGCCGAAGCGCTCAAACCCATTCCGCATCTCGCGCGTGCGATCGATGCGCGCCGCGGGCCGCAGGATCGCGTGGCGATTATCGACGCCGCCGGCGGCAACGCGCTGATGTTTTACACCCGTCCCGGCATCTTCATCTTAAAGGGCCGCACGGCCGGGCGCGCGGCGATTTGCCGGCCGGGCCGCACGTTTCTCATCGCGAAAACCGGCGCTTATCTTCCGCAGGCGCAGCTGCGCCCGGCGGCAATCGCCAGCTGGGCGGCAGACACGCTGTACCTTTATACGAAACGGTGCGGGCGGGCCGCCTGAATTGCGGCGCTCATTGCTTGAGGGCGTTAACGTCTTTAACGCTGACCGCACCGGCCGTGTTGGAGCCCAGCGAGCTGCGGATGTAGGTGGCAACGTCGGCGACGTCTTTATTGGAGAGAATTGATTTCCACGCCGGCATCTGGCCGTTATAGCCCTTACCCGCAACGGTCAACGGGCCGTTTTTGCCGTTCAGAATCGTCGCGATGACGTCTTTGGGGTTACCCGTGACGTAATCGTTGCCCGCGAGCGGCGGAAACGCCCCGGGGACGCCCGCACCGGCCGTGCCGTGGCAGCTCGCACACTTTTGCGTATAGATCGCTTGTCCGCGCTTGGCCGAAGGCGTCATGGAAGCGCCGCTGCTCGGTGGCTGGGAACCGCCGCCCGCCGAATTGATGTTCGCCGTTTCTTGCGCTGCCAGAATCTGCGACTCCGGCGCGCTCGGCGGCGCGAGCGCCTCTTTGCCCATGATGGAAACTTGGCCCCAAACCGTCAAGCCCCACATGACCGCAAGCGCCCCGCCCACCATCCACATGATCGGTTTGCGTGAGCCGAACGTGCGCGTCGTCGCGCGATCGATCCACGGCAAGAGCAGAATGAGCGCCGTAGCAACGCCCGGTATCACGATGGCGCCGATCACTTCGAAGTTGCCCGGAACCAGGTTGAGCAACTGGAAGAGATCCAAGAAATACCACGCCGGATACGGAATGAACGTTGCGTTCGAGGGGTCGGCCTTCGCATCCAAAAACGGCGGCGCAAACGACGCCAGCGCGAGGATCAGAATGAAGACGATGAGTGAGGCAAAGCCGTCCATGAACATTTGGTCCGGCCAGAACCGCCCGCTTTTAAGCGGCCGGGGATCCTCGACGGGCGGACCGGCGGGCCCATTCCAGCGGAAGATCGCCAGATGCGCCCCGACCAGCGCAAGCAGTGCGGCAGGCATGAGCCACACGTGCAGCCCGAAGAAACGGTTGATGGTCAGCGTACCCATCGTCGTTCCGTCTTGCGTAAACTGCTGGATGAAACCGCCGAGCACGGGAACGGTCAGCGTGAGGTTGATCGCGACCTGCGATGCGAAGTATGCGTCCATGTCCCATGGGAGCAGATAACCCGTCAGACCGAGCACCATCGTTACGAGCAGGAGAAGAACGCCGACCACCCACTGCAGCTCGCGCGGCGATTTATATGCGCCCCAAATGACGCATTGCAGCATATGCAGGAAGACCAGCGCGATCATCGCGGACGCGCCCCAATAGTGGATGCTCAGCACGGCGTGCTGCAGCGGATGCTGATAGATGGAACGCGTCGATTCCCACGCCGTCATCGCCGAAGGCGCGTAGAAGAACGTAAGAAAGATGCCGGTGACGATCTGCAGGATCACCGCGAACAACGTCGCGCTGCCGAACACGTACCAGTAACTCGCTCCGCCGGGAATATCCTCGGTCAGAAAGCCTTTGGTCATGCTTACAAAGCCGGTGCGCCGCTCGAGCCAATTTAGCATCGGTGCTGTAATCCTTTAACTGGTGTACGAGATGACGATGCGATCGGCAACCGTCGGCTTGTAGCGGATCCACTCCACTTGCGCTTTGCCCGTCTGATTCTTGAGCGGAAGCGGATCTAAGCCGCGCGCCGCCGGGCCGGCGATGTGCGCGCCGTCGCGATCGAACTGGGAACCGTGACACGGGCACGCAAATTTATTCGCAGCAGCATCGTAGTTGTAGTGGCAGCCCAAGTGCGGACAAATCGGGCTGAAGATGACGAAGCCCATGGTCACGATTTGATAGGGAAGTTTGTCTTTGCCGCCCGGTGCGAACAGATCCGTGCGCGCCGCCTGAAACTTCGAGGGGTCCTTGACTTTGATGCCCCATACCGTCGTGGCCGTCGTCTGCTCGGGCAGATACGCATCTTTCGCGCTCAGGTTGAGCGAGATCTGCACCGGCTTGTCGGTCGCCGTCTGCAGATCTTTCCAGCCTTTCTCGTCCAGCGGCGACCACGCCGCACCGCCCGCACCCGTGTCGGGAACGAGGGAACCGACGATGGGGATCGCCAGGCCCAGGCCGATGACGCCGCCGATCGCCAGCGTAAAGTTCGCCATGAACGTGCGGCGGGTGATCTCTTCGTGGGTCTGAGGCTGATCGTAGGCGCTTTTGATGGGCGGATGCCCGGTCTGCGCCTGCGGCGCAGGTTGTTGGGCGCCCGGGCGGTGGGCCTGACTGGACAAATGCATTCTCCGCGTGGGCAGCTTTAAAGAGGCCTGTGTTTCACACCGATTCTACGTCCGCCCTCTCGCCTGCAGCGCCGACCTTCCTCGCAAGCGGCGCCGGCGCGGCAAAAGAAAAAGCGCCGGAGTTACTCTCCGGCGCCCAGTTCCGAACGGCTTTCTTCGCCGTCCGGCTGCGCTGCTTCGCGTTCTTCGTCGGCTGCGGGGTCCGTTTGATTGCCCCGCGCGTTCTTGTCGGGGTCACGAAGCTCGTTGTCATGCATGTCCGTTAGTCCGTGCCGCTGTCCGCTTCGTTGGCGAGTCCCGGCGAACCGTCGCCTTCGGACTCCTCGTCTTCCTCTTCGTCTTCGTCTTCGTCTTCGTCTTCGTCGTCCAGTTCGGCGGTCTCATCGCCCGCGCGTCCGCCTACCGCGTCCGCGTCAAGCTCGCCGGTTTCCGGTTGCATGCGCTGCGAGCGCGTCTGCGTCTCATCGTTGCGTTCCATAATGCGCTACACGTACCCAGTGCCGGCGCAACTCATGGCAAGCGTCCGAACTCTGATTTGCCTTACATTTTATAACTGTGCAGGCCGCTGATCCACAAGTTCACGCCGAAGTAGCAGAACATGATACTCAAAAATCCCGCGGCCGCGATCCACGCGCTGTTTACCCCGCGAAACTCCTTGCGCGTGTGCAAGTGCATGTAGATTGCGTAGACAATCCAGGAGAAGAGCGCGGCGGTCTCCTTGGGATCCCACTGCCAGTAGGCGCCCCATGCTTCATGCGCCCACATCGCACCCGTGATAACGCCCAGCGTGAGGAGCGGCAAGCCGACCGCTACGACGCGATAGATGAGAATATCCAACTGTGCGAGGCTCGGAAGGGTGTTGAGCCAAAGCGCCGTGCGGTTTCCGCCGCCCGCCGCGGCGGCGATATTGGGCGTATCGAAGCGCACGCCGAGCGTTGCACCGCCGGCGCCGGCGGCTGCGGGAGCCGCCGCAAGCGAAGATTCAAAGTAATACTTGATCAAATACACGACGCTCAGCGCGAAGGCGACCATGAACGCGGAGTACGAGGATACGACGAGCGGAACGTGGATCTTTGCCCAGTAGGACTGCAGCGACGGAACTGCCGGCATCGTGCCTTCGTACCACGTCGCGCCGTACGCCAAGAACAACGCGGCAAGACCCACAACGATGCCGCCCGCAAACCACATGTCGTAGCGGAACGCGAAAACGATGAAGATCGCAACGGATACCGCTGCGAAGAGCGAGAGCGAACCGTACAGATTGAGCAGCGGCCAGATATGCGTGAGCTCGAAGCGCACAATCAGCTGGGCGAACTGCGCCAGGCAGCCGACGATTGCGAGGGGCGCGCCAAAATGTTTAAGCCATGCTTCGCGCGAGAAGAAATAGACCGCAAGCGCCAAAGCGGAAACGACGTACGCGCCGATCGCGACGATCAGCAGCACGCCGTCGAGCGGTAAAGAGTGATGTTGCATGTCAGATCGCTTTCCGGAACTCGGCAATCAAATCGCCGAACTGTTTCTCGAAGATATCGTATCCCTTGACCGTCGTTGCCGCCAAACCCACGACGCTGGCCGAACCGCTGCCGCCGACCGTCGCGTATACGCGCGCCGGCAAGAAGTAAAATGAGATGACGAGGCCCGCCAGCAGTACGAACGCGCCGATGCCGACAAGTTCGACGCCGGGATCGTACCGGTACTGCAGGCCGCTCACCATCACGTACTCGCGCGGGGTGATGCGCCAGCCGTCGCCGACGTCGATCCAGGTCTTGAACGGTACGAGCGCCGCGCCTGCGCTCTGGCCATTGTCCGCAACCTGCAGCGCGACGGCGGGATCGTTCACACGCGGGTCCGCCGAGGGCTCTCCGGTCTGCCGGTCGACCGTCGGCACGAACTGGGCGAACGCGATCTGCCGTCCGGATCCGGGAAGCGTAATGACGTCGCCCATCAAGTACGTCTTCCGGGAAAGCGCCTGGTCCGCCGTGCCGTTATGCGCGACGTTGAAGCGCACGGCGAATCCGTAACTCGATTGATAGAACAGCGTGCCGCCGATGTCGATCGGCTGATTCACGCGGATCGTTTCGTGTTTTACGCCGCCGCTTGCGCCGGTGACGGTGACCTTTGAAACGTAATCGATGGGCTGATACACCATGCCGCTTTTGGTCATGATCGGCTGCACCTTAAAGTGAAACGCGTCCAAGCGGAGCGTCGAATCCGAATGCGGCACGGCGGCGGTTTGGCCGACGGCTAGCGGCGTTTCGCCATCGAAGCCCTTGGCCCAATACACGCTCGTTCCGGCTGCGATAATGACGAAGCCGATATGCGCGACCAACACCCCGCGGCGCGCCCAATTGTGCTTGTCCGCGAACGTCCACTCGGTTCCCGCAAACTCGCGCTTGCGCAGTTGCCATCCGCGCTTGGCGAAGAACCGCTCCAGGAGCTCCCGCGCTTGCGCGGCCGGCAGAGGAACCTCGATGCTTGCATTGAGCGGTATCTTGTCGACGGTCACCGGCCGCAACGCCGGCAGGCGCGCCGGAATGACCCGCTTGAACGTGCACACCGCGAGCGAGAGCAGTATCAAGGCGATGATGCCGACGTAGTACGGCGCGTGGTAGATGTTGTCTACATGCAAGCGCAGAATTGCGTGGGCGATGGGCGGCGCATACGAGCTGAAATACTCGTCGGGGTCCTTGCCTTGCGCGACGACGACGCCCAGGAGCGTAAACAGTGCCCAGACGAGCAGCAGGCATACCGCAAAGAGCACGTTGCTGAACGTGCGCACGAACCACGCGTAGGAACGTTCCAGGGCGGTCATTGCCGGTGCAGCTTACGCCGCCGCCGCCTGCGCGCGCCACGACTTCTCCAGCACGATGATGATCCAAAGACTGATCTCGTAGAGCGCATACATCGGAAGCGCCATCATGGCCATCGTCAGAGGATTACCGTCCGGCGAGATAACGCCGCCGAACACCAAAAATCCGAAGAAAAAATACCGGCGGTTCTTTTTCAAAAACGATGCGTTCACGATGCCGATGCGCGCGAGGCCGATCATGACGATCGGCGTTTGAAAGATCAGCGCGAACGCGACCATGATGAGGAAGACGAAATTGAGTGTCGACTCGACGCCGAACGTGGGCGTGGCAACGTGGCTCGTGATGCGCAGCAGCGAGCCCACGACGCGCGGAAGCACCAGGAAATGCGCGAACGCGATGCCCGCGAGCGAGAGCAAAAACGAGGGAGCGACGAACGCATACACCATGCGCCGTGTGCGCGGATGAAATGCGGGCACGACGAACATCCATAACTGGTACAGCAGGACGGGCAATCCCAGCACGATCGCGGCATAGATGGAAAACTTCACTTCGGCGAAGATGACGTCGGCCGGGCCGAACGCGTGCAAAGCGACGTTGCCGAAGTAGCGGTCTTTGAGGAAATCGATGATCGCCGGCATCGGCACGAACATGACCACCGATAGGGCGAGCACCGTCGCCACGGCAACGAGCAGGCGTTTACGGAGCTCCCGAAGGTGCTCCGTAAAACTCATTTCTTTTTGATCCCACGCCTCGCCCGCGTTAACTGCCAAGTGTACCTTTGCCGGGTGTCGGAGGAGGAACGTTCTCGCCGACGCCCGCCGCATTGTTCATGGAAACGTTATCCATCGGATCGGCAGCGCGCGTCTGGGCGCGCAAACGCGCCTGTTCGCGGGCGCGGTCGGCGGCTTCATCGGCGTCCGCTTGGCCGGCGATAAATTCTTTTTTCGCCTGCCCGGCGCTGCGCGCCAATTTGGGGAGGCGCTCGGCCCCGAACAGCACGACGGCGGCAATGACGACGATGCCGATGACCATCGGGCTGTCCCAGAGAGCCAGAATCGGGTGAAGGGTCATGGGTGCTCCTAACTTTCCGTTAATTCTGCGGCCAGGCGGCACAGCTCGGCTTGCGCTTTGGTGGCCTCGAGGACGCTCAGAGATTGCTTAGCGCGCTCGGCGTACTGCGCGATCTGTTCGCGGGTCCCATCCAAACCGCCGCAGGCGCGGATCACCTCGATGACGGCGTCCGGCGGCTGCGAGGCTGCGCCGCTATAATAGCGCTCGACAGCGCCGCGCGCATCGCTTCCCGCGTTCGAAAGCGCGAGAATTAACGGAATTGTCATCTTGCGCTCGCGCAGATCGTTGCCCACGGGCTTGCCCAAAACGGCGGCCTGGGCGGTGACGTCAAGCAGATCGTCTTTCATCTGAAACGCAATGCCGTAGTACATGCCGAAATCGCGCAGCGCTTTCACCAGGCGCGAACCTGCGCCGCTCATGATCGCCCCGCACTCCGCAGACGCCGCAAACAGAGACGCCGTTTTTTTCATCACGATGTCAATGTACGCCGCGAGCGGAAGCTGCAGATTGCCCATCGCGCGCAGCTGCAGCACCTCGCCGTCACAGATCTCCGCGAGCGTTGCTGAAAGAATGTTCGGCACGGGGTGCGGGTACTGCGCGGTGACGTTTTTGAAGATCCAGGCGAAGAGGTAATCGCCGGCGAGCACGCTGATGCGGTTGCCGTAGTCAACGGCGGTCGCATTCACGCCGCGGCGGGTCGCCGCGCTGTCCACCACGTCATCATGAATGAGCGTCGCCACGTGAATGAGTTCCATGTACGCCGCCAGCGGCAAATGCTCTTGGGCGTCCGAGCCACCCGCGTCGGCCGCGAGCAAGGTGATGCGCGGACGCACGCGCTTTCCGCCCGCAGCCAGCATGCGTTTGATCGCCTCGGTGATCAGCGGATTGTCGGTGGTGAATTGCGTGCGGAAAAAATCTTCGACGAGGGCGTAAAGAGTGGAGTCGGCCCGTTCCGAGACCTTGTCCAGCATCAAGCGGTCCCGTAGTGCACGGCAACCGCGCCGCCCATCAAAGGCACGTAGTTCGCATCGCGGAAACCGGCGGCGCAGAAGCGATCGCGCAATTGGGCGGCGTTCGGATGATTCGTCAGCGAGTTCGGCAGGTACGTATAGGCGGCGCGCGAGCCGCCGACGATGCCGCCGATGATCGGAACGATGCGGTAGAAGTACGCGTCGAACAGTGCTTTCCAAACGCGGTTGGGAGCTTTACTCATATCGAGGTTGACGAAGCGCGCACCGGGCCGCAAGATGCGGCGCGCCTCGCGCAGCGTCGCGTCGATGTCGACGACGTTGCGCATCGCGAAGCCCATAATTGCCCCGTCGTACGAAGCGTCCGCGAAGGGCAGCGCCATCACGTCGCCTTCGAGGAAATGCGCTCGTCCTCGGGCGCGGGCGCGTGCCGCGTCGAGCATGGGCGCACAGAAGTCGACGCCGGTCACGTGCAGCGTCGGGTCGGTGCGCAGCAAGTGCAGGACCAGATCTCCGGTGCCGCAGCACAGGTCGGCGACGTTTCCGCTGTGCGGCGGGCGCAGTAGCGCGATGGCGCGCTTGCGCCATCCCTCGTCGAGGCCGGCGCTGATAATGCGGTTCGCGGCGTCGTAGCGCGGTGCAATTTGGGCGAACATTTCGCGCACGAACGCGCCTTTGTCGGTGGTCATCATCCTGGCAATCATGGCTTTCGCGCCGCGGCTAGGCGTTCATTCCGCGCGTGTGATGGAGTTGCATGATAAGCGCAGCAACGCAGGCTCAGGCGCTCGACGCGCTCCGCCGCTCCCGATCCGTCGTTCTCACGGCGTACATCCTGGGCCGGGGCGCCGTCTTGAACGGGGTCTTCGATGCGCTGCGGCGCGGCACGCGCGTGAGCGTGCGGCTGGAAGGCCGCCCTTATAAGGACGCCGCCGGCCGTCTGCAGGCGATGAATCTGCGCACCGTGCGCGCGTTGAAAGCGGCGGGAGCAGACGCCGCACTCGTGGACGGGGCCGGTTCCGCCCAGCTCCCGCTTCATATGAAAGCCTTGATCTGCGACTCCGCCGTGTATTTGGATGACCGGAACTGGCCCGACCATCCGCCCGACTTCATCGTGCGCGACGACAAGCCGGCGGATGTGCAAGCCGTGCGCCGGGCGGCGCTCGAGGGCCTCGCGACGGCCGGGCGTTCGTTTTGGACCGATAAACGCGATGCAGAGGCGGCGCAGACGAGGCTCTTGTCGGGCGCCCGGCACGCGCGCACCGTCGATGTGGAGACGGAGTCGTTCGGGAGTTCGCCTCAAGTCTTTCAAGCGTTGAGAACATTGGCGTTGGCGCACGTGCGCTGCCGCCTAATTGTCGCGCAGCGCGTCGTTTCGCCGCGAAGCCGTCACGAGCTGGCGCTGCTCGAACGCGCCGGCGTGCGCGTCCGGGCCGGCGCATCGAATGAAAAAATGGCGATCGTGGACGGCGCGCGCGCGTGGACGGGTTCGGCGAATGCATCGTTTGCCGGCACGAAAGGCGATCAAATCGACTGGGGACTGCGCACCGCCGCGCCGGCGCTCGTGCGTCCGCTGCGCGAACGCTTTGCGGCGAATTGGGCGAAGGCGAAGGCGCTGGCCTAGATGCGGAAGAGCGCGCACGCGTTGCGCGTAGTCACGGAACGCACTTCATCGAGGCTGACGTCCAGCAGTTGCGCCAGGCGGGCGGCGATCGCCGGAATAAACGCCGGCTCGTTGCGTTTTCCGCGGTGTGGAGCCGGAGCCAAGTACGGACAATCCGTTTCAAGCACCAGGCGCTCCAGGCCGGCCGCGCGCACGGCTTCGCGGATCGCGTCGGCAGTTTTGAACGTGATGACGCCGCCGATTCCTAGGTAGAGCCCGAATTCGCGGCTGTACGCGAGCGCTTGCTCCGTGTCGCCGCTGAAGCAATGAACGACGCCGCGTGTTTGCGGCGCGAGCGCCTCGCGCAAAATCTTCTGGAAGTCGGCGAAAGCGTCTCGATGGTGAAAAATGATCGGCAGATCGCGTTTGCGCGCCAAAGCGATCTGTGCGCGCAGCACCTGCTGCTGCGCGTCGCGCGGACTGTGATCGTAGTGGTAGTCGAGCCCCGCTTCCCCGATTGCGATCACGCGCGCGTCCGCGAGGAGCGGGGCAAACGCGGCTTCCAAATCCTCCGGCGCGTGCTTGGCTTCGTGCGGATGAATGCCGGCGCTTGCAAAAACGCCGAGCAGGTGCGCCGCTTCGCGCGCGCGCGCCGAGTCTGCCACATCGCAGCCGACGAGCACGGCGGTGTGCACGCCCGCCTCGCGCATGCGCGCCGCAACTGCCTCACGGTCGTCATCGAACGCTTTGTCGTGAAGGTGGGCGTGGCTATCGATAAACAACGAAGCTATCCCGCGATCTCGATGACCCGGTTCCGGCCCATATTCTTGGCTTGGTAAAGTGCGCGGTCCGCCCGCTCCAAGACCGATTCCATGCTGTCGGCCACGCTTGCGGCAGCGACGCCGATCGATGCGGTGACGGGCGACCCGTCGGCGTACTGGGCGCCGGAGGCTTCGACGGCGCGCCGCAGCCGCTCGCCGGCGCTCAAAGCGGCGGGCGCGCTCGAAAGCGGCATGACGACCAGGAACTCTTCGCCGCCGATGCGTCCCGCACGATCCGCGGGCCGCACATTGCGCGCAAGCGTTTCGGCGACGACGCGCAAACATTGATCGCCCGCCAGATGTCCCAACCGGTCGTTCACCGATTTGAAGTTGTCGATGTCAAGCAGCAGCACGGCGCAGCCGCCGCCGGGGCCGACGTTGGCGATGTGATCGCGCAGAATGCGCATAATGCTCGCGCGGTTAAGCAATCCCGTAAGGCTGTCGATCGATGCCGCGTCGTGCGCCGCGACGACGGAACGCACGTCGCGCAGCAGCGGCGCCAGCTCTTCGGCGACGCCGGCATACCGCCGCGGCGGAACGCGCGCCGGCGCGCCGTGCGGGCGGTGGACGACGAGCGATCCGAGCAGTCTGCCGGCGCGCACGCCGTACGCCGTCACAGCGCCTTCATCGTCGCGCACCGTAACGCAATCTTTGTTGTGCGCGTGCAGCTCGAGCAGCGCGCGGCGCACGAGCGGCATACGTTCCTCTCCCGGCCAGGGACCGACCGATGCGAGCGGCGAGGGCCGGTCCTCCGTGCGCAAACGTGCGTAAATCTGGAGCGTTTCGAGCGGTGCGTCGCCGTGCACCGAGGCAAGAATGGAATTGATCTGTGCGGCGGGGTCGCGCGCTTGCAGCAGATTCCATACGGCGTCGCGCGCGAGCGCCATACGGTGCGCGGCTAATCGTTCGTGATGCAGAGCGCGCAACGCCACTGCAAGCAGCCCGACGGGCAGGAATGTCGCCACGCCGAACGCCGGGCCGGCGTGCAAATAAACAACCGTCGAAACGTACGCCCAAAGCATCTGTGCGGCCACGATCGCCCAGAGCGTGAGATCGCGGACATGCATGGACCACAATTTATAGACGGGACGTCCCGTACGGATAGCGGTGAGCGGATCGAACCACAGCACGATAAACGCGAACGCCCATGCAGTGTTGAAGCCCACGAACCAGGCGAACCCGGCGGCACCTTCATGCTGGAGCGGTACGTGCAGCGCCGCGGCGGCCGCACCGGCGATCGCCCAAAACGGCACGCGCGTCGCCGCGATTAAGATGCGCTCGCGAAATTTGTATTGCCGTCCCGTTGCAATAGCGATCGTATAGGCCAAAAACGAGAGCAGAGCGGTGATCGTCCAGCCGAAGATCGCGAACGTCAGCGCAAAAACGGGCAGATCGAGCGTGATCTGTCCGTCGGTGGAGTCGCGGTGGCCGAACTGCGGAAAGGCGATGAACGGCACGCCGAGCGCGAGCAGCAGGCAGAAAAATCCGAGCAGGACGATGCACTCGGCCCAGTGGCCGGCAAGAATCGCTGCAATCGTGCGTGCATTGAACGCGAAGAGAAGCGCCGTTGCGAAAAGCGCGCCGAACCGGATCACGCCGTAAACAGCCTTGCGGCCTGCGTTCACGGCGATGCGGCACCCGTTTCGATGCGCGGAAAGAGCGGCTCGGCCGGAGCGGTTTGCGTGCCGGGCGCAATGCCGCCCCAAACGAGCGATTCATCCCACGCACGCGCGTCTTCATCGTCCAGCCCGAGCTGCCGCCGCATCGCCTGCGAGCGTGCGGGCATAAACGGCGCGAGGAGCACCGAGAGCCAGCGCAAGCCTTCGCACAGATCGTAAAGCAGCGCGTCCAGCCGGAGCACGCTGCCCTCTTTGTACAGCACCCACGGTTTGTGTTCTTCGATCGAACGGTTGAGCGTCGTCACGAGCTCCCAGATCGCTTCGAGCGCGTCGCGAAACTGCAGATTACCAATCAGCGCACCCACGCGCGCGCCAAGGCCGGCGAACTGCAAGCCGAAGACCGCCTCATCCGCCGCCTGCGGCACCAAACCGCTGCGGTACTTTTCGAGCATTGCCAAAGAACGCCGCAGCAGATTGCCGAGATCGTTGCCCAAATCGCTGTTGTAGCGCTGCACGATCTTTTCTTCCGAATAAGAAAAGTCGCTTCCGAACGGCGCTTCGCGCAGCAAAAAATAGCGAATCGCATCGGCGCCGAAGCGTTGCGCGAGTGCAAACGGATCGACGGCGTTCCCGAGGCTTTTCCCGATCTTCTGGCCTTCAACGGTGATCCAGCCGTGCGCGTACACCATCTGCGGCGCTTCCTCGCCGATTCCCCACAGCATCGCCGGCCAAATCAGCGTATGAAAGCGGGCGATTTCTTTGCCGATCAATTGCACGGATGCGGGCCAATACATCTTGAACTTCTCGCCGCCGGGCCATCCGAGCGCCGAGATATAATTGATGAGCGCATCGAACCAGACGTAGATCACGCCCTCACCCTGCGGAACCGGAATGCCCCATGCCAGGTTCGTGCGCGAGATCGAAAGATCGTCCAGCCCCTCGTCGAGCAACGCGAGCATTTCGTTGTAAACTGCGCGTGGGCGCACCCAGTCGGGATGATCGAGATAGTGCTGTTTTAAGCGCTGCGTGTACTTTGAAAGACGAAAGAACCAGTCGTCTTCGGAGAGCCATTGCACGGGACGGCCGCATGTCGGACATTTGCCTTCAACGAGTTTGGACTCGAGCCAAAACGTCTCGTCCTGAACGCAGTACCAGCCCTCGTATTTGCCCAAGTAGACGTCGCCGTTCTCGCGCAGACGCTCGAACAGCTGCTGCACGACGCGCGTGTGCCGTTCTTGCGTCGTGCGGATGAAGTCGTCGTAGTGTACTTCATATTGCGCGAACAGCGATTGCCAGCGCGCGATCAGATCGTCGCACCATTGCTGCGGCGATTTGCCTGCGGCGGCGGCGGCGTCGGCCACCTTTTGGCCGTGTTCGTCCGTTCCCGTCAGGAAATATGCCGGCCCGGACACACGCGCCGCGCGAGCAAGCACGTCCGCGACGACGGTCGTATAGGCATGGCCGATGTGCGGATTGCCGCTGATATAATAGATCGGCGTCGTGACGTAAAACGGGCGGGCCATACAGCGGCTATCTATCGCCCCGGGTCTGCGCCTTCCTTGCGCAGATGCTTTCGTCCGCTTATGCGCGCGTAGAGGCTGCGCCGTTCTCCAAGGCCCCGTTCGCTCAGCATTTTTGCGGCGTCGGCGACACTTTGCCCTTGCACGAGTGCCGCATCGATCGCTTCATCGATGTCTTTTTCCTCGGGAGCGGGCGCGTCTCGCTGCGCCGGAAGGACGGCGAACGCAACTTCACCGCGCACCGGCTGCTCGAGTTGCGCAGCGACTTCTTGCGCGGTGCCGCTGATCTGCTCCTCGAACTGCTTCGTATATTCGCGCAGCAAGAAGACCCGCGCGCGCGGATCGACGGCATGCACGTCGGCGAGCGCCGCGAGAATGCGCTGCGGCGACTCGTACCAGATACTGGTCACCGATAAAGCGAAGCTCTGCGCGAACGCGCGCCTGCGTGCGCCCGCGGTGCGCGGCGGAAAGCCTTCGAAGATAAAACGCCGCAGCGCAAAGCCGGAAAGCACCGCGGCGCCAATGAGCGCACTGGCGCCGGGAAGCACTTCAAGTGCAACACCGGCTTGCCGGGCCGCGGCGACCAGTTCCATTCCGGGATCGGAGATGCCCGGCGTTCCCGCGTCCGTGACGACGGCAACGGTTTCTTCGCGAGCGCGGTCTAAGATGTTTGCGGTCGCTCCGCGCGCATTATGGTCGTGATACGTCCAAATCTCTTTGCCGGGCAGCTCCAGCGCGGAAAGCAGCTTACGCGCCACGCGCGAATCTTCGGCGACCAGGAGCGAACATTCGCTCAGAACGTCAAGCGCGCGCAGCGTGATGTCGCGAAGGTTGCCCAGCGGCGTGGGAACGAACACCAGCGGCATATGTCAAGCGTTTCGTGTCGGCGCGAGCTTGTTCCGTTGATCGTGCCGGCGCGGTGGCCGCGGCGGCATGCGCGTCGTTTTTCGGACAGTATGCGTTCGACGATTCCTCACCGGCGCGAAGCATCTTCAAAGAAGGTTATCGGCGCTTAAGGGCCGCGAACAAACGTTCGAGCGCGAGCAAGCTGCTAACGCGAAGCCCGGGCGGGGCCGATATCCCTACTACAACATTATGATTCGAACGCGCACTTGGCCTCGGGTGGCACCCTCAACGGTGCGGCGCGCGCGACTGGAGCGATGGCTGGGAACGCACGTTTCCACCCCGCTTCGTTTGCTCGTCGCTGCAGCCGGTTCGGGAAAAACGACCCTTCTTTTAAAATACTTGCCCAATAGCACGGTTGACGCCGCCTATTGCGCGCTGCCGCTCGGCTGCAATGCCGCCGCGCTTTACGATGCCATCGCCAAAGCGCTTGGGCTGCCGCACCTGCCCGCGGCCTACGACGAGCTCGTCCAAACGCTGCGCAGCGCCGTGACCGTCCCCACCGAGCTCGCGATCGACGACGTCGACAACGGCGCGCCGGAAACGATTGCGCTCCTGCGCCGTCTCGTGGAAGACGCGCCCGAACTGCTCACGTTCATCTACACCTCGCGCTCGCGAGAAGCACTCGACGCGAAGACGTGGGTCGCGCGCGGCATGGCGGTGCTCTGTGACTACCGCCGCTTGGCGTTCGATTCCGCCGAAACGGAGATCCTGGCCGAGACGTGCGGCGTTCCGTGCACCCATCTGGAGATATCGCGTTTGCTGGAAGAAAGCGAAGGCTGGGCGATCGTCGTAAGCGGTGCGGTGCGCGCCGCGTCGGAAGACGGCCGCTCCCTGAGCGACGCGTACGAACATTGGCGCGGGCGTTACGGCCAGGTGTTCACGGAGTTTGTCGCCGCGGATCTCGACCGCGCGGGTGAAGAAGATCGGGCGCTGGTGCGCAGTTTAATCGCCGGCGCGACGGTCGAAGATCAAGAACGGCTGCACCGTCTTGAAATGCAGGGGCTTTTCGTCATCTCCGACGATGCGGGTTACCGCCCGTACCGTCCGCTGCGGCAATTGCGCGGGCGCGTGCGCCTCTCGCCGAGCGCGAGGCTTTCGCCGCTGATCGTGCGCATGTTCGGGCGTTTTGATGCGCAGATCCAAGGTCAGGAAGTGAAGTGGATGCGCCGGCGCGATCAGCAGATCGTCAAGTACCTGATGCTGCAGCCCAACGGATCCGCGAGCCGCACCGACCTTGCGAAAACGTTCTGGCCCGATACCGATCACCAGCTCGCCGCGCAGAGCGTGCGCACCGCGTGCAGCAATATCCGCAAAGCGGTGGCGGCGATCGTCGGCTACGCGTGCGTCGATCGGTATTTCCGCGCCGATCCGGACGTCAGCATCGATCTTTCCAACGTCGTGGCAGACGTGCGCCGCTTCACGGCGCACGTGACGGACGGTGACTCGTGCTTCGAGCGTGGGGACGTGCTGGAAGCCGCCGTGCATTACCGCGCCGCGGAGGAACTCTACGGAGGCCGGCTGCTCGACGGCGATGCGCCCGAGCACTGGTTCCTCGAGTACGGCGGAATGCTGGAAGACCGGTACGTCATGCTGCTCGAGCGGCTCGCGCAGAGTTGTTTCGACGCCGGAGACATGAAGAGCGCGTCCGAGTATGCGTACGCGGTTCAAAAGTTGCGTCCCGATGCCAACGGTCTGGTGAAGATGCTCGGACGCATCGCACCGCAATACCGGACTTCAACCGCATCGCTCGATGATCACCGGCGCAAACGCGCCGGCGGGTAGCGCGCGGGCAGCAGCTGCCGCCGCGGTTGCCGCGTGCACCCTTCTCGCGCTGCAATTGATCGTGCTGGGCGGGCGCGCGCAGATCTTCGGCGACTTCCACGCATTTTATTGCGGCGGCGCGGCGGTTTTGCACGGTCTAAATCCTTATGCCGCTGCGTCGATCGCACGCTGTGAAGCGCTCGCACAGCCGTTCGGCTTGCATCATACGGCAGGCGGCGTAACGGCACCGGTTCCTTTCCCGGGCTACGCATTCGCTCTTTTCGCACCGTTCGCGCTCCTGCCGTACGTTGCGTCCTCGCTGCTGTGGCTGGTGCTGTTGCTCGTAACCGGCGCTGCGAGCGCCGTGCTGCTCTCGCGCCTGAGTTCGGTGCCGCTGTGGATCGCGCTCACGATAACGGGCAGCGCGTATGCCATTGCCGTTACGGCGTTGGGCGAAGTCGCGTCGATCGCTTTGGCGGCGGTTTGCGCCGCCGCCCTGGCGCTGCGGGCGCAGCGCTTCTGGCTGTGTGCCTTGTGGCTGTCCGTTGCGGCGATACTGCCGCACGTGCTCCTGCCGGCGTTGGTCGCCGTAATGCTTTTCTCGCCGCGCTCGCGTCTGCCGCTGCTCGTGTGCGGCGCGGCGCTCCTCGCGCTCGACGTGGCGCTCACCGGCCGCGTTGCTGCGCTCGAGTACTTCACCGGCGTGCTGCCGGCGCATGCGCGATCGGAGATTGGATATATCGCGCAATACGGCTTGACGTGGATGGCGCATGCTGCCGGTGCCGGCGATCGCGCGGCATTGGCGCTGGGCAATCTCGGTTACGCCGCCGCGGCGGTTGCAGGAATCGCTTGCGCGGCGGTGCTGGCGCGGCGTAGGCGCGACGCCGCCATGCTCGTTGCGATACCGTGCGCTTTCTCCGTCGCGGGCGGCCCGTTCATGCATTACTCGGAGATTACGCTTGCGTTCCCGGCGGCGCTGCTGCTGTACGCGCACAGCTTGCCCCCCGCTCGCGCGTGGTACGTCGCCGCCGTCATGCTCCTGTGCGTGCCGTGGCAATGGATGATCGGCGAACCGCTCCTGGCAGTTCCGGCGGGATTGCTTACGGTTTACGCGGCTGCCAGCGGTTTGATGCGCAGTGCGGACGCCGGCCTACGCAGCGCAGCTGCCGCGCTTCTCTATGCGTGCGCTCTGCTCGTCATCGCCGTGCTGTTCGGTCCGCAAGTGCAGCACCTTGGCGGCGGCGCAAGCTCCGGGGCTCTGGCGCAGAGCGCTTGGGCACATTACATCCGCACGCAGGGCGCGAGCGGCGGTGCAGTGTGGTGGCTGGCTAAAGCGCCGACGTGGCTGGGCCTCGCGGCGCTAACTGCGTGCGGTGCGTATGCCGCCGCGAAGAAAGATCTGGTAACCGCCGCGCTTATAGATCGAGCGCCAGCCGGGTTGTAGCGCAAGGGCCTGCGCGAGCGGGCGTCCCGGCCTGGCGAGAATCGCGTTGACGTTGTAGTGCTCGAGGATGGCGCGCCATTGCGGGCGCAAATGCTCGATTGCGACGTAGTCATCCCACACTTGCTTGGGAAACGGGTCGCAGCGTCCGTCGACGAACGTACGCACGTTGCGGTGCGGGAGCGCCAAGCTGCACCACGCAAAATCCTCGCAGTAGAGGTTGTGCGTGCCCCGTACGCCGGCAAGTGCCGTCATCGCCTGCCGCGGCAGTTTCGCGCCCGATATGGCGGGGACGTGCAGCAGGTTTAGCGCGATCGCAGCCGAGCATGCGATCGCGGCGAAACCGATCGCGGCTCGGCTGATCGATTCATTCAACACCACGTTGACGCGCGCATACGGTCCCAGCACGCTGCTCAGCCGGCTCGCCGCCATCGGCGCTATGGTGATCGCGCAAATCGGCACGTGACGCATCGCCATGAACGCCATCGGCGCCGTCAACGCGAACAGCATGCCGTCCCGCCAGCGTTCCCGCGGCGCAGCGATGCCGAAATATGCACACAGCGCGATAAGCGGAAGCGCACCGCCGTAGAGCGCGAAATCAACGATATCGCTCGGCTGCCACTCCGCGATCGTGCTGCGTATGGGGCTGGTCTGCAGCGAGAGCGCATAGCGCGGAAGCTCTCCTAAAAGCGGCGTCATGCAGATGGCGAGCACGCACCCGGCGGCAGTGAGCATGTTGCGCGCGACGCGCGGCGTCCACGCGCGGTCCTCGATAAGCGTGCCCAGCGCCCAGGCGCCAACCAGCACCGGCGCGAGCACCGCGCTGGCGTGCAGATTCGCCCACACTGCAACGATCGGTATGGCCAGGTATGCCCAAGGCGATTCCGCATCCAGCACGAGCAGCAGCAGCGAAAGACAGAGCCAGCCGAAGATCTGCGCGCGAGCACCGAAGGCTTGGAGCATCGCCGCACCGGTGCATACGGTGACCAGCGCAATGGCGATCGTCGACGCGCCGCGCCGCTTCGCGCGGTAGCCGACGATCAGGATCGCCGCCGCGGCGGCCAGAGCGGTAAGCAGCGCGAGCCAAGGGTACGCGTGGTGCGCGTACGACCAGGCCACGGCCGTGCTGAACGCCCATTCTTGGGCAACCCAGGGCGAGCCCGTGGACGTGAACGTCTCGGTTCCCAAACGCGATGGGATGTGATGCTGCGAGAGAATGCGCGACCCAAGCCAGCTTTGCCAACCCAAATCCGCGTCGTTGCCCGGATAAAACCATGCGGCGACGAGCATGCGCGAAAAGAAAAGCGCGACGATGGCAAACGCGATTCTCATAGCCGGCCCGGCTGGACGAGGACGCGCCCTTCGTCCCACGCGCGCACGCTCCATCCCTCGGCTTTGAGCAAACCCACGATGCTGTCGTCCGCCGATGCGATAACGGTATTCACGCGATCGCGTTCGATCGTTTGGCGCCATCCCGGTGACGCATTGGAAACGACGGCTTCCACGTGGAGCGCATAGCGCGAAATGATGCCGGCTCGATCGTCGGCGACGCTTTGCGCACGCGGAAGAATTTCATGCAGTCCGTCACACCAGCGCGGATGCGTGCAGAGAATGCGCTGCGTGGTGCGCTGCGAGTGCAAAAACGAGAGCAGCGCGGCCGGCTGTCCGTACGCGCGCGGCCACATGGTGACCTTGGGTTCGGTTACCGCGATGGCCGCGATGAATACGGCGCACGCGGCAAGGGCGGCCGGGGCATAGCGCAACGCACCGCCGCGCGGCGAACTGCGCGCGAGTACGTAGTAACTTGCGAGTGCGTCGACCGCCGCCGGGGCCGCAACGATGCCGAAATAGGGCAGCGTGCGCGCATCGATGAGCGTGAGCACGAGCAGCGCGAAGAACGTTACGGCGTCCATCATGCGGCCGCGCCGGCGCAGGCCGTACCAGGCGGCAACCGTTAGAACCCCGGCGAATCCAAGCGCCGACGCGGAGATGTCTGCGCTCCAGAGGCGATCGCGCTGCGCGCCTTCTTTGAGCGCGTCTAAATAAAGCGCATGCGCGCCGTACCCGTGCCACGGCCAGGAATGCAGCTGCAGCAGCCCGGCGACCAGCGCAGGCGCGAGAAACGCGATGCGCCGGCGGAAGCGGGCGTCGAAGACCCCTTCGTCCGTCACGCGTCCGATGACCGCGCATAAGATCAAGATCGATCCGAGCGTGGCGCCGCCTTGCAGCGCTGCCCACGCAAGCATCAGAGCGATGAGCGCAATGCTGGAACGATCGTCGTCGCGTTCGAGCAGCAGGGCGCATCCGGCCGCGCACAGCCAACCGATCGGATCCAGACTTACGCCAGCGCGTCCGCTCATGCACAGTCCGATGAGCGCTGCGGCAAGTGCGGCGTTCCAGTCGGTCGCTCCGCGTGCCCGCGTGCGCCATGCAGCCAGCAGAACCGCGCATCCGGCAAGAACTGCGCACAAAGCCGCCACGAATGCCCATCCGAAGGTGTGCAGTGCCGCGGCGAACAGCGGGCCTCCCAACAGATTGGGATCGTGCAATTGCAGCAGAAATTCCGGAAGCATGGGGCCGCCGCTTACAAGTGCCGATGCCACGGCGAAGGCGACGATGCATGCGCCAAAGCGCCCGTTCACGCGCGCATCATTCCAGCGCCAGTTTGTCGCCGACGAGGACGTCGCGGCCGTCGAGCGCGCCGGCGCCGAGTTCGATAACCGCACGCGCGCCGACGCACGAGATAAACGGGTGGTGGAGCGGCACGTTACGCTGCGTGCGCAGCACGCGGTCATCTGCATCGAGGAAAATCACGTCGATGTGCGCGCGCATCGCCAGCGTGTGAATCGCCCAGCAGTCGCGGAACCATAAGCCATCGTCCGGTTCGACGGACGCGCGCGGAATGAAACCCGCGAACCGCTGCCACCAGGAAT
>JBHEMM010000001.1:0-21398 GCA_046262595.1 Vulcanimicrobiaceae bacterium | reverse complement strand
CGATGATCTCGGATGTCGTCGTATTTTTCAAGTGCCCCAACGCGCTTACCGCCAAGCGGCCAAAAACATGCCGAGCGGAAGCGCCAGGGCGATCGACGTGGCTAAATAGGGCGCGAACGCGATGATGCCGCGCCGGCGGCCGCGCGAATAATTGATTGCGACCGCCGCCAGACAAGCAAGCGCGAACGCGAGGACCGAGAGCTGCGCGCCCAGTACGGCGCCGCCCAGCGCCACGAGCTTTACGTCGCCCCAGCCCATGCCGCGTCCCTTTGAGAGCGTCGCGGCAAACGCGAACGGAACGAACGGCACCGCCGCCGAGAGGAACAGCAGCCATTCGTGCTTCCACAGTCCGACCGCCAAAACGATCGCGAGCGGTCCGAGCGTAAAGACGTCCGGAACGATTCCGCGGCGCGCGTCGGTGACCCAAATGGCCGCAAGACAGACGCAGACGATCGCAATCATGAGGATCTGCGAGCTCTGAGCAGAAAACGCGATGACGATTGCGCCGATGAGCGCGCTCACGGCGAGCAGCGCGGGAAGCGGCACGTCGTGCGGTGCAGGGCCGTCGGCGAGCGCGGGCAGCCGGTCGGCAAACGTGTTGCCCAAGATGACGCCCAGGTACGCTGCGGCGGCGAAAAAGAACGCGCCGAACAGAACGGCGGGAGTAACGAACGCATGCATCATTGCTTTGGCTGCGACATGTAGTTTGCCGCGAGAGCGCCGAAGATGATGACGAACAGCGCGGGCAGCATGAAGAGCGCCATGGGAAACACCATCTTCACGGGAAGTTTTGCAGCGTGCTCCTCCACCAGCATGATCCGGTGATTGCGCACGTCTTCGGCCAGTTCGTTGAGCACTTTCGAAATATTCGTTCCGAGCCGTTCCGCCTGCGTGATTGCCGTTACCGTCGTTGCAAACTGCTGCTGCTGCAGGCGATCGGCCGCGGCGCGAAGCGCGTCAGAACGCGCGCGCCCCAACCGGATCTCCGAGAGCGCCGATTTGATCTCCTCCCCCAGGGCGCCCGGCGCCGCATCGATTGCGTACGCGAGCGACTGATTGATGGAAAGGCCCGCCTGCACCGTGGTTGCGACCATGTCCAAAAAGTCGGGCAGCGCTTTTTGCACCTGATTCTTGCGTGCCTGCGCGGCCTTATCGAGTGACGAGAAAGGGAGGAATGCGCCGACGCCCGTGACGACCAGCGTCAAGACGATCGTCAGCGCGGGTTTGAGGTGCAGCATCGCAAGGATGCCGGCGCTAAAAACAAATCCGAACAGACCGCCCGCCGCCACGCGCAGGCCCATCTGCGCCGGCGTTACGCTGTACCAGCCGGCTTCCAGAAGTTTGCGTTTGAGCCGTCCGCGCCGTTCGGCGGAAAACATTTTTTCGAACGCTTTGACGTTACGCGAGTCGCGCTGGAATCCGCGCGCTTCGAGTTCTTCAAGGGTTTTCTTGAGCGGACTTTTCTGCGGAATCGCCGAGAGCGCGAATAAAAAGACGGCGCCGCCGCCGAGCGCGACGATCAAGACGATGACGATAGGAACGTGCGGCATCAGACATCCATCTTCAGCATGCGTGCCAGGAAGAAAACGCCCAGACCTTCGAGCACGCAAACGATGGCCAGCGCGACGTGGCCGGGCGCGGTAAAGAAGAGCGCATGACCCATCTGCGGTTCGGTGAGCGAGATGAACCCGCCCAAGAACGGCGGCAATCCCGAGAGAATGCCGGCGCTCGCACGCCCTTCCGCGGTGAGCGCGCGAATTTTGCGCTGAATGCGGCGACGCTCTTTGATCGTCGATGCGAGGTGCTCCAGGATTTTTCCCAAGTCGCCGCCGGTCTGCGATTGAATGCGGATCGCGCGCGCCATCATCAGCGTTTCATTGCTAGGCATGCGTTTCGCTAAACTGTCCAGCGCGTCGTAAACGCTCACGCCGATGTTCGTTTGCCCGATCACGCGCAGATATTCGTGTTTCGCCGGGTTCGGCATCTCTTCGATGACCATCGCAAGCGCCTGGCGCAGTCCCAGACCGATGCGTACGCCGCTTGCGATAAGCCGCAGCGCCATCTCCAACTGCGTCGTGAACTGATCGAGCCGTTTGCGCACCTTCATGTTGACGTAAAAGTAAAAGCCGCCCGCCGCAACGCCGGCGCACAGCGGAAGCAGCGCAACACCCGCCAGCAAGCCGGGGCGCATCACGAAGAGCGCCGCAAACCACAGGAACAGGGCGAACCCGATGGCAAGCGCGAGCATCTGCGCGGGCTGCTGTTCGATGCCCGCACGGTCCAGCAGATCGGCGAACCTCCGGGCGCGGGCCTCGCCGGCGGTATCGTTGCCGGAATTGAGTTTGTGAAAAACGCTGGTGCTGCTTACCATAACGCGCTCGCAGAAGCCATGGTGGTCAGCTTGCGCACGTCGAAGTGCACGCCGTATTCGTCGAAGCGCTGCAGCGCTTGCGGCTGAACGCCCGTGAATTGAAATTCGCCGGCGACCTTGTTGTCCGCCGTCATACCCTCTTGCGTGAAGCGCACGACCTCCTGCATCGTTACCACCTCGCCTTCCATGCCGACGATTTCGCTGATCGAGGTGATTTTGCGGCTGCCGTCGCGCATGCGTGCGATTTGAATGATCATATCCACAGCGCTGGCAATCTGCTCGCGGATCGCGCGCACCGGCAGGTCGAAGCCGGCCATCATGACCATGGTTTCCAGCCGCGAGAGTGCGTCGCGCGGCGTATTTGCGTGCGCCGTCGTAAGCGATCCGTCGTGACCGGTGTTCATTGCCTGGAGCATGTCAAGCGCTTCGCCGCCGCGGCATTCGCCGACCACGATGCGATCCGGACGCATGCGCAGCGAGTTGCGGACCAAATCGCGGATGCGGATTTCGCCCGCGCCTTCGAGGTTTGCCGGGCGCGTTTCCAATCGCACGACATGCGGCTGGTTCAGGAACAGCTCGGCCGCGTCTTCGACGGTGATGATGCGTTCGTGTGAGGGAATGTAACCCGAGAGGATGTTTAGAAACGTCGTCTTTCCCGAACCCGTGCCGCCGCTGATGACGATGTTGAGCCGTGCTTCGATGCATGCGCGCATGAAATCGAGCATCTCTTCGGTTGCCGACCCTTTGTCGATCAGGTCTTGCGCCGTCATGCGTTTTTTGCCGAAGCGGCGGATCGTCAGCGTCGCGCCGTCGATCGCCAGCGGTTCGATGATCGCGTTCACGCGCGAACCGTCGGGCAGGCGCGCGTCCACCATCGGAACCGATTCGTCCAAACGGCGCCCAAGGGGCGCGATGATCCGCTCGATGACCAGGCGCAGCTGTTTTGCGGACGTGAAACGTTTCCCCGTTTGCGCCACGCGGCCGGCGCGTTCCACGTAGATCATTTTCGGTCCGTTAACCATGATCTCGGTGACCGCGGTGTCGGCCATCAAGTCTTCGAGCGGGCCTAAACCCAGCGATTCGTTCACGATCTCTTCTTTGATGTGCGCCAGCTCTTCGGCGCTCATGTTCGCGGACGTTTTTTCTTCGGCGTTTTTTTCGCTCAGGAGCTGCTGGGCGACCTCGTCGATCTTTGCGCGCAGTTCGGCGAGCTTCGCGCTGTCGCTGCTGGCGGCGCTCGCTTCGATTAAATTGATGTTGCGCGCGAGCGACTCGTGGATGAGCAGCTTGAGCTTTTCATGTGACGCTTCGTCCTGCGGGGTTTGAACGAAATGCGAGGGCGCATCGCCGGACGCAGCGTCTTGCTCGTCGCTCCGCGCGCCGGCCCATCGGCGGTCTTGTGTGAGGCCTTTGGCGGAAGGAAAGACATTGTCAAGCTCGGGCTCGGAGGCGATCTGCCCGAGCACTTTTTCGAGAATGGCGAGCGCCTTGCCGTAGCTGCGGTCGGTCATCGGCGGAAGCTCGGCAATCACTTTAATGCCAAGCACGCGCTCGATCTCGCTGCGCGTCACCGTTATTTGCGCGTCGCGCGCATTGGAGAGCAGCACGATGCGGGTCAGCGGAATTCCGAAGTTTTTCAGCTCGGCCAGCATCGTGCCCGCGGAGGCGATACCGAGCAGCGTGGGTTCCGCGACGATGACGAAACGCGTCGTGCGCACGACGAACGCCCGCACGGGCGCGGCAAACGGAATCGGAATGTCGAGCAAGCCGCAGCCGGCGTCGTTCCAGAACGAGGCGGCAAGCGATTCCACTTCATCTTTATTGATGGTAAAGACCGAATCGAATGACGGCGCCATCTCCACAACGGTCAAGCCGTTGACGTCAATCATGCCGATCCGGCGGTTGCCTTCGCGCTTGCCGTCCAGCGCGCGCACGGCGTCAAGCAGGATGGCGAGGTTCCGCCGGCCGGAGAGATCGCCATCCACGGCGAGCACTTTTTTCCCGTGCCGCATACTCTTCGCGAGCTCCGCGCACACGGTCGTCGCGCCGGATCCGCCCTTCGCGTTCACGAAGGCGAAAAAGGGGGCGCTCATTGTTGAGGCGTTCCGGTGTAGTGATCTCCGTCAATGACGGTCACGGCACCGGATTGCGCGCCGGCGGCGGGAGCGCGAGCCGCAGCGGGAGCGCGCGGCGGGGCGTCGTTACTCGTGATCGCCTTGAGCAATGCCGCGTCGGCAAGGGCTTGTGAAGGACCAGCAGCGGGAATGCCGCCGCCGCCGCCGCCGGAAGAGCTCTGGCCTTGATCGAAATGGAGCACTTCGGTCGGCTGGGAATTCAACGGTTCTTTGGGGGAACGGAGCGCCAAACGCAGCGATGTGTTGAGATCGGCCATGACAAGGAGGTTCGCTTGCTTCGGCGTCACCTCGAGCGTAACGGTTGTCGCGAGCTGTTCTTGCGGCGAGGGCGTGGCCGAGCTCGATTCGAGATCGTCACCGATCGAAAGAACGCGTACGCCGCGCAAAATCGTCGCGGCGGGCGGCGGCGCCGCCCCCGACTTCGGTGCCTGCGCGATGACATCCACGAAGTCGCCCGGCTGCACGAGACCCGAGATGCCCTTGACCTTATCGATGGAAATGCTGACCGCGCGCAACCCCGGCTTCAATCGTACGGTCAGGCCGACGTCGCTCGGGTGGCCGATCATCGCGCCGGTCAAGCTCGCCCCTGCGGGAATGGTGATGAGCGAGAGCGATCCTACGACTTGACGCGGGTCGGTAATCGTATTCGGATCGACGGCGTTGGCCGGACGTGAGACGGCGCCGAGCATCGCCTCGGTAATCGGAACGCGCGCGGGAATCTCTTGCCCGGCCACAATCACCCGGATGGGTGCGGTATTCGCATTGGTTTGACGTTGCAAGTTGGAGAGATAGCTGAGTGTCAGCCAGCCCGTTCCCAAAGCCAAAACCAGTGCGACAATGAGCGTCGTGCGGCGAGTAGTCATCGTGGCGAGCATTAAAACCTCAAATGCGGCACGAGGCCGTTAGTGGCGAACGCGATGACCGCGCCCGCGCAGATTGCCAGCGCATACGGCATGGATGTACCGCCTTGCAGCCGCGCCGGCTGAACGCCGGCGAGGAGCGGCAGTGCGATGCCCCGGACGTTGGCGAACGTTGCGCGCGCCGTGCCGCGCGCGAGCGCGACCAAGACGGCGATCGCGCCTCCGCTCAAAAACGTGAAAAGAATGAAAACGATGCCGGCCGGATACGCGAGCGTTCCAGCAGCGGCCGCGAGCAGCTTGACGTCGCCGCCGCCGATAAGCTTTAGCGAAAACGCCGCCGTTCCGGCCAGCAGCACGCCGGCCGCGATCAGCAGGTCGAGCGCCGCAAAATGCATGCCGGCAAGCGCGTTTACCGCTAAGCCGGCAGCGAAAAGTCCGGCGGCGAGAGCGTTTGGAATGCGTCGCGTGCGTACGTCGAAAACGGCGCCCGCCGCTGCTGCGGCGACCACCAAAACGAAGGCGGCTTGCATGTGATGCGCGCTAATATAGGGCATTGAACGCTGAATATTCGTTGCGGGTTTTTGCGCCGACGCTGAGCACGAGTGCAAGACACACGGCAGCGATAAGCGCCGCCATGATGGCGTATTCAACCATCGTCGCGGCGTTTTCATCGTGCATGAGATCGAGCATCGCAGCCATCGGTTTGCGCAAGGGAATTTGCCGGGGCTGATAGGGGAGAGCAGCCCCGGCAAAGTGTTGCAACGTGTTCCCGGTTAGATGTTCGAGTTGACGCTGGCGAAAGCCGTATTGACTTTGCCGCCGAGCGTGGAGATCAGAACGATGCAGACGGCAGCGATGAGCGCGACCATGATGCCGTACTCGACCATCGTGGCGCCGTCGTCGTTGCGAAGCATGGCGAAGAGGTTCTTCATAAGTGGTTCCTTCCGTAGGTGAGCAAAGATTAGTGATCGAGGGGGACCGAAGCGCCCGCATTAGGTGCGCTCGTGGTGAGCTGCGCTTGCGCGGAAGCCGCACCGGTTGCGGACGTGGCGATCACTTTGAGGATGATGCCTCGTTCGTAGGCGGACGCGATGGGGATTACGGCCCCAAAGCGTCCGTTGACGTCGGCGAGGGTGTCGTGCCGTGATACGAGCACCGTGGGAACGTCGGGGGAGATGAGGGCGGTCAACGTGATGGTGACCGCGGATCCGGGCGGCGCGCTTCCGCTTACGTCGATGGCCTCGGCGCCCTGCAGTTGTCGAGCCTCCAGGGTTATTTGACCTTGCGCCGTGCCGCCGGCTTGCGCGAGCGCGCTGCCCGTCCGAATGGGTGACGCCGCAGCGCAAACCGCGGGAAATGCCAGTGCCAGAGCCGTGATAAACGCCGTAAACCGCATTTGCATCGTGTCCTTTCGGTGGCGCAATCATCGCACCGCGCCGGGTACGCGTGCAAGACAAAAACGGCTGATTGTACGCATTCTTTGCATAACGTCTATTGATTGTTGACGTGTTAACGTATCTAACTATGCGATAATGAAGCCCTGATTTCCGGTTTCCGGGAGGCGGCTCTTGATGTCCAAACGATTTTTCGCACTCGCGCTGACAGCGGTTTTGACGGCTGCCGCCTGGAGCGCGCCCACGCGCGCTGCCGACGTGGCCGTGCTGCTCTCCGTGCAGTCCGGGCAGTCGGTGATTCTGCAGACCCCCGGCCTCTCGCGGGTGGCAGTCGGAGACGGCCGCATCGCCGGCGTGCTGCCCATCGGGACGACGCAGCTCGTCATCAACGGGAAGGCGCCTGGTCATACCACCGTCTTCGTTTGGGAAGACGGCCATCGCGCCACCTACGAAATCACGGTCACCGAGCAGAGCATGGACGACCTCGCGCAGATGCTGCGCAGCTCTATTGATGAAAAGGGCGTCCAGGTTATCAGCTTCCGCAACTCCGTGGTCGTGCGCGGCACGGTCGCCGACGGCGCCCATTACGAACAGCTCAGCGCCATCTTAAGTAAATTCGACGCTTATGCGCGCGAACAGAAATACACGGTGGTGAACGCGGTCACCGTGGCGCATCCGCTGGGCGAACTGCAGAAGGACCTCGCCTCGCTGCCGGGCGCGCAGGACGTGCGCGTTGACGTGGACGGCAAAGGCAACGTCATCGTCAGCGGTCACGTGCGCGACACCGTCACGGCACAGGCCGTGCTTGAGCGAGCGAAAGGCTTGGCGGGCAACTTTCTTGCCGCAAAAGGCGACCTCATCAACCGCATGGCGACCGACCAGAATAGCCAGATCGATATCAAAGTATACGTGCTCGAAGTGGATCACACTGCGCAAAGCAGCCTGGGCGTCCAGCTCCAGTCGGCGACGTTCACCTCACCCAGCAATTACACGATCGGCCAGCCGTCGTTTCCCGTGGTTGAAAGCCCGGTGGGCCCGGGGCAGGCACTTAGAGTCGGCGCGTTCTTTCGCTCCATCACGCTGGCACCAACGCTGAATCTGCTCTTAAACGAAGGCCATGCGCGCGTGCTCTCGTCGCCCGACTTGGTGACGACGCCGGGCAACAACGCGACGTTCCTGGTGGGCGGCCAATTCCCGATTCCGTATTCGACGGGTTTGGGACAGACGGCGATCCAGTATCAGCCCTTCGGCGTTCAGCTTAACGTGACGCCGACGCTTTTGGGCAACGGCGCCGTTGAAGCCAAGATCACACCCGACATCTCGGATCTTGACTTTCAAGACGGCATCCAGCAGAACGGCTTCATCATACCGGCGCTCAAGGAAAGCAAACTTTCCACCGACGTCATCACGCAGCCGGGCGAGTCGATCATCATGGGCGGCATGGTGCGCCATTTGGAGACGCGGCTCATCCAAAAGATCCCGCTGCTCAGCTCCATCCCGATTCTGGGCCAGCTTTTTCAATCCACAGCGTATCAGAACAATCAATCTGACGTCGTCTTTATCATGACGCCGCAGGTCATCACCCGATAACGCCGTGATTGGAGTGTTCCTCCGGCAATTGTTCCGGATGCTGGCAGGCGACGACGCGGGAAACGCGATGGTCGAGTACGCCATCGTCGCCGCCGCCATCGCGCTCCCGCTGCTCGGTATTGGTTACGCCATCGCGAGCAGCGGTGGAAGCGGCTTGAACACGATGACGACCAATCTCTCAAACCTGGGAGTTTCACCGCCATGATCCGTTTTTCGCGCGGCGCCGCGCTGGTTGAAACGGCGCTGAGCATCTCGGTTGCACTCATTATTGTTTTGGGAGCCGGACAAATGGCGATCATCGGTTATACGCAGATAGCAGCCGACGGCGCCGCGTTCGTCGCCTCGCACGATGCAGCCTCAAACCCGGGCGGCAATTCGATCACCACTGCAAAGACTGTCTTCACGCAATTCGGCGACGCGAATTTCAGCACGCCGAGCCCGGCACCGAAGATGGATCCGACGCTTGTCACCGCGACGGTGAGCGGCTTTTCGCTGCTTCCCGGTTTGTCCGCCGCCTACACCGTGCAAGGCAAAGATGTGGAGTACCAGGCTGCGGGTGCAAACGCGACGGCGTCGATGTATGCCTTCAGTTCGCCGGGATCGGTTCTGCTGAATTACTGCGCTCCGCCGGGGACCACGTGTACGTTCCCATCGAACTACAGCATCGGACTTCTGGGCTCCCCCGACATCATCACGAACGGAAACGGCAACAACGGCCCGTTTGCGCAATGGCGCTGCCGCCAAAAGATCTACTCCCGCATCGGGCAGTCCTTTAACCACTACGCGCCGCTCCCGGGCGGTTATTCGAATATTCAAAAATCGAACTTGGACGTGTACACGAGCAACTCGGACGAGGCGGCCGTTTACGGCTGGGATACCGGAAGCAAATGCACGTAGAATCGCAGCGCGGACAGACGATGCCGTTCTGGGTGATCGGCGTGCTGATCACGCTCTCGGCACTGTTTTTTCTCTCGAATTACGCGAACGCGGTGCTCTGGCAGTTTCGCGCTCAGACGACCGCCGACTCCGCCGCTTCCGGGATTCTTTCCGTCCAAGCGAACACGTACAACGAGTACAACGTCATGTTTTATGCGGTGACGGTCGACGAGTACCGCCTGCGTGCGATCAATCAGGCGATGCTCGATTTACTGTACGGCGCCGGGGGGTGCGATATGAGCGGCATGAAATGCAATGCCGATTATGTCGAACTCCAGTCGGAATACAGTGCGGCCTTACAGGCGTACACCGACGGAATTCATCTGCTCGACCAAGCGAACAACTTCTCACAGGCCGGTCAAACGACGGATCAGTCCAAGGCGCTCTCACTGCTGCAGAACGGCGGGTGGTGCGCCTCGCCCAGCGATTATGCGTGCCAATTCAAAATCACGTCGCTCGCGACGAATGCTTCCAGCGGCGCCCTTTCCGGGGGCGGATACAATGCGATCGACTTGATCGCTTGCAAGAAGATCGGCTATTGGGGATCGGCGCTGTTGAATCTCGGGAACGCCGGGTCGTATAAGCTCGTCGGCCGCGCTGCCGCAGCCATCGTTCCGGCCTCCACCGAAGCGTTCAAGCCTGGCTCGGCAACCAATCCTTCGACGGGATCCGTCTATCAGCCGACCGAGTACTGGTCCGACGATAGAGCCGACAGCGCTTATGCCGTCGACTTCAGCGGCTTGAACGTTAACCTGAATTGGTATATCGCCGGTGCGATCCATCCGTTTGCCACGAACGCTTCGGGAAATTTCTCATGCAGCTGAATCATTACCGGCGCGGCCAGACGCTCCTCGAGTTTGCCATTGCAATGCCCATCGCGCTCTTTGCGTTGTTCGCCATCATTTACTTCGCGCGCTACGCCGTCGTTGCCGAGCGCGCCGATTTGGCGCTGCGCTACGGCGGCATCGCCTCGTTCAACGCGATCTCGGGCAACTATTCCGCTGCCAACATCTACCAAAGCCTAAACGGTTCGCTGCCGTCATGCCCGACGCCCGACCCGGCCATTCTCGCCGGAGCCGGCCCCATGCCGGGGTCGACGGCCGCGCCGTTCTGGCAGCCGGATTCCGATGTGGCGAAAAGCACGAGCTGCACCGCGGGGGCCCTAGGCTTCGGCGGCGCGCAGTTCGTCGCTTCGCATTTCTGGGCAACGACAAACGTTAACGTTACTGCCGGCGTCGACGTGCCGCCGTATCTGCAGCAGGCACTGGGAAACGGATTCGCGACGGCGAGCACGTCCGCGACGATCGTGCACGCAGCATATCCGGGCATTATTCTGTGGTGCAGCACGGAAGTGCGGGCGCGGGTGAGCGAAGCCCTCACGGCAAGCGGCACCGCTGTTTTGCCCACGCCGATTCCCGACGGATCCACACCGCCGCCGCTGCCTCCGAACAACAACGGGTCGTGTAACTGATGCCTTCGCCCTATGCGCTCGCGGTGCAGGAGCCGCGCGCGGGCCGCGCGGCGTTATACGGTACGCGCGCTCAACTTGCGGCCACCGGCGGCAACGTCGAGGGCTATCTGGCATTGGCCGGTTCCGATATGCGCGCCGGCACGGCGAGCTATGCTTTGCGCATCGACAACGCAAGCGCGCGGGCGCTGCGCGCACGTATGACCTGCGTGCGTCTGCGCGGCGAAGTGGTCCCGGCGTATCCGCTCGACGTGCACGTCGCGCCGTTCTCGCGCTGCGAGACGCTCCTTCCGGTGCGCATGGATCAGATCGGGCGCTTCGATCGTGCCGTCGTCGAGGTTCGAGGCGAAGACATTTCCTTTACGCTGGAGGCGCCGGGGCCCATGCGCCAGCCGCGCGCATTTCCGTGGCTCGCCAGCGCCGCCGGCGCGCTTGCGTTCACGCTGGGCGCATCGTTTGCAGCGGCGTCGGCAACGCCGCGCATGGGAATGCTTGCTGCCCCGTCGCGCGTTTTTGCGGGATCTCCCGTTGAAGTGCCGTACGCGTTCGCCGGCTGGGCTTCGATGCAATACGCTCTGCGCACCAATGACGGGCGCCAACTCGCGGCCGGTCTGTTGAGCGAGCATGAAGGCACGCTGCGCTTCAACGTTCCGAGCAGCGCGGGCAGCGGCGTCGTGCTCAGTGTGAATCTTGCGGGGCCATTCGGTCGCCGCAGCTCCCTACAGCACATCGCGATCGCCGCGGCGGCTCGGCATGCGGCCCAAGCGAAAACCGGCGCGCAGGCGCCGCGTATCTCGGAGTTTTCGGTCGCGACGCACGCAATACACGCCGGCGGGACGATCGCACTGAACTATGCGACGAACGCGCAAGACGGCGACATCTGGCTCATCGACGAGTCCGGCCGGTTGTGGGCGAAGGCGCCGATTTCGTCCGATGGTTCGACGATCATGACCCTCCCCGAGGGAACCGCCGGCCGGCAATTGCGCGCCGTTATGCGCGCGCGCAGCGGCGGACTCGATGCCGTTGCGAGCCTCGCGGTGACCGTTCTTCCGGGAGCTCTGGTTCAGGACAGCGCACCGCGCGCACCGGCACCGCCGGGCGCCGCTTCATCGGCGACGCTCAGTTTGTCGGCGTCATCGGCGGCTGCGGGGCAAAGTATTACGGTGTCCATTGCGGGCGCGCGCGGCGATACGACGATCGCGCTCAACGATGCCGGCGGCAACTCCGTCGAGACGGGCGACATCGCGGACGGCCAGATGGCGATGACGATCACCGCACCAAGCGCGCCCGGAACGTATTACCTCGTCGCGAGCGTGAGCCAGGGCGTCTCGCAGCAGACGCTCGTGAAAAAGCTAACCGTAACGTAAAGCCGGCGCTTAGCCGCGGAGCGCGCGCAGCAACTGCATCAGCTTCGGCGGACGGCCGTACAGCAGCATGCCGATGCGGTAGATCTTTCCGCCTAGAATCGCGAAGAAATAGATTGCCGCCGCGTTGATCGCGAACGAGAGCGCAATCTGCCACACCGGTACGGAACTCACGACCAGTCGCGCGAACATGACGAACGGTGCGATGAGCGGCACGAAGCTCGTGACGATGACGACCGGCGCGTCGGGCACGGAAAGTGCGGTCGTCGCGATAATGAGCGCGGCGATGACGGGGATGAAAAATGGACCGCCGATGCTGCCGATGTCTTCCGTGCGATTGATGAGCGAACCGATTGCCGCGAACATGACCGCCATCTGCAGATAGCCCATTAGAAAAAATACTCCGAAGACCGCAATGTCGGCCGGCGCAATTCCGGCGGTTGCGAATGAAGCGGCGTCCGCGCCGCGTTCCGCGCCTGCCGCGATGGAGGCATGAGAACCAGCAATGAAGCCGACTGCGATCCACACCGCCATCTGCACGATCGCCAAGAGTGCGGATGCCGCAATCTTTCCGGCGAGCAGTGCGCGCGGATCGACGGACGCGACGAGAAGCTCGGCGATGCGGCTGGTTTTTTCTTCCGCAACCGAGGTCATGATCAACTGACTGTTGAGCACGATCAGCAGATACAACACGAAAAGCAGCACGTAGGCGACGCCTCGCGCCTGCTCCGCCTGTTGCGCCGTTCCGAATTTCGAGCCGAGCGGCCGGACGGTGACCGGCATGCGGATCAGGTCGCTGACCTGCTTGAGTGAAAGATTCGTCGCAAGCGCGGCGTGGAGCGGGAGCAGGTCGCGCCGGAGTTTCACCGCGCTCACGCTGCCCGGATCCCGAGCATAGACCACCACGCGGATGCCGCGAGGCGCACGCGTTAAAACGATGACGGCCGACGCGCGGCCGTCATCGTCGATGTCGCGCTCGGTCGGTGCGACCAGGCCCGGCCGCATGGCGGTGATGTTGAAGTCTTTGCCTAGCAGCGGCCGCGCAGCGGCGATCGTCGCGCTATCGCCCGCCAACACCACTTTATAGGAGTCGTTCGCGAACGAGTCCATATAAGACGGCAGCCGCAGCATCACCAGAATACCCACTGCCCCGATCATCAGGCCGATCAAGAACGAGCGGCTCTTGAGACGGCGCATGACCTCTGCGGAGAAAACGGTTACGAACTCGTTCATGCGCGTGCGCTCGAAATGGCGCGGATGTAAATGTCGTGCAGCGCCGGCTCGATCGCTTCGAAGCGCGTCATCGCCTCCGTTTGAACCAGCCTGCGCAGCAAAGGCCCGAGCACCGTCGCAGCCGGAACCTCATAGAGCGCCGCGCCGCCTTCGGACGCGATGGCGCGCGCTCCGGGAATCGCCTGCAGGACGGAACGCACGCTTGCCGATGACGGCTCGACCTTGATGATGCGCGTCGGCCACTGCGCGCGCAATTGCGCGAGCGTGCCGCCGGTGCGGTTTTCGCCCCCGGTGATGATGCAGAACGTATCGCACAGGCCCTCCAGCTGCCACATCTGATGACTCGAAAGCACGAGCGTCGTGCCGTGCGCCTTGAGCGCAGCGAGCGTTTCGAGCAGCATGTCGGCGTTGACCGGATCCAACCCGGAAAACGGCTCATCGAGAATGAGCAGTTCGGGATCGTGCACCGCTGCGCACGCGATCTGCACTTTCTGCTGATTGCCTTTCGAGAGCTCCGCACACGGACGCAGCGCGTAGGTGCCCAGCCCCAACCGCCCGATCCAATCATCCGATCGCGCCCGGACGCCGGGATCGGTCAGCCCGTGCAGGCGCCCGAAATACTCGATCTGCTCGCGCACTTTCATTTTACCGTACAGGCCGCGTTCTTCCGGCATGTAGCCGAAGCGCCGGCGCACGGCGTTCGTTATGCGCTGCCCGTTCCACGTTACGCTGCCGCCGTCTGGAGCATAGATGCCGGCGATCATGCGCATGGTCGTGGTTTTCCCGGCACCGTTCGGCCCGAGCAGACCGAACGTCGAGCCGGCCGGAATGCCGAACGAAACGTCTCGAACGGCGCGCACGGCGCCGAACTCCTTACGTACGTGCGAGACGTCGAGCATCGTTGAACAACACCATGACAAGGGCGGCGGCGGCGAAGCCGACGTAGTACGAAAGGTCGCCGAATTGCGGGTATGCGTGCGCGAACGGTCCGGTGAACCACGCTTGATTCCAAAACGGGATCGAAGCCGCGAGGCCCAGCAGCCACGCGTACATGCCCGAGCGTACGGCCGGAAGGCACGCCAAATCGCCCGGCAAACCGCGCCGCTGCAGATGATCGACGAGCACCGTTGCAGCCCACGGCGACGCCCAGTACGAGAGCAGCAGCAAAAAATTGGTGTACACCTTTGCCGTTTCATCGGGATGACCGCCGCCCGACGCGATCGCCGCGCCGATGATGCCGACGACGACGGCGGCGAACCAGCGCTGCATGCGCACGGTTCCTGCGGCGGCGACCACGGCGAACACCAGCGCGCCCAGGCCGCCTGCGAGCGCAGCGCCGGTGTGCGCCAGCAGAAAAAGCGAGGCCGTGGCCGCACCGAACGCGCAGCCCAGCAGGAGTGAGGCTGTTCGATCGCCGCGCGGAAAGTGCACGACGAGAGCTGCCATCGCGCCGGAGTACAGGTTCATGCAGTTCGCGGTGAGCGTTCCCAGAACGACTGCGAGCAGCACCGGCGTCGATATCGCGGTGTTGCCCAGAAGTGCTGCGATGGCTTGCGTCGGGCTTGCATCGCCAAGCGCCGTTCCCCGCACCGCCGTTACGGTGGCCGCGCCGATGATCTCGAGCGCTATGCACGGCACGACGCAGCCCAGGAACGCATACCACCAGATCGCGCGCCGGCTCGCCGTTTCGGGAAGATAGCGCGAATAATCCGACGCGCACGGCACCCAGCCCGTTGCATACGAAAAGCCCAGCGCACTGGCAAGGACGATGCCGCCCGCTTCGCCGCCGCCTGCGAGCAACGCGTGCGAGTTGAAGCCCGCATGCCAATCGGCGCGTGCAAACGTCGCAAAGCCCAAAAGTGCAAAGCCCCCGGCGAGCAGCAGCGCGCTGAGCGCTTCAAACCGGTGGATCAGGTTGTAACCGTAAACGGCAAGAACGATCTGCCCGGCCAGCATGACGGCAAGCGCCGCCGCATAGGGCAGATGCACGATCGTTTGCAGCGCATACGCGCCGAAGACGGTGTTGATGGCGAACCAGCCGACGCCCGCAAGAAAACTTAGCGCCGCCGGAACCGCATTGGCATAACGTCCGAACGCAAGACGCGAGGCGACCATCTGCGGCACGCCGTAGGCTGGCCCGAACGTCGCGAGGACGCCGAGCAGCGCGAAGCCGAGCAAATTTCCGGCGATAAGGCCGATTGCGGCGCCCCGCAAGCTCGTTCCGTACAACGCAACGGCGAAAACGCCGACCATCCACGTCGCTATTTCGGCGTTGGCGGAGAACCATAAACCGAATAGCGAACGCGCAGAACCGTGCCGCTGCTGCGCGGCGACGAATTCAATACCGGTCGGCTCTACTTCGAGGACTTGGTCGCGATAGACGCGATCCACGCTTCCACTTCGGCGGCAGCTGAGGGAAGAATGGCCGAAAGGTTCTCATGACCGTCTTCGGTGACGGCGACGTCGTCTTCGATGCGCACGCCTATACCGCGAAGCGCCGGTGGAACGGTGGCGTCGTCGGGCTGAAAATACAGGCCCGGCTCCACGGTGAGCACCATGCCGGCCCGCAGTTTGCCGTAGCGGTAGTTCTCGCGGCGCGCCTTCGCGCAGTCGTGCACGTCGATGCCCAACATATGGCTCACGCCGTGCAGCGTATACCGTTTATGGTACATCCTGGCCGGATCGAGCGCTTCCTCGAGCGAGCATTTTAAGATGCCGAGATCGATCAAACCCTGCGTCAGGACACGCATGGCGGCATTGTTCGGCGCGAGAAAGTCGTTGCCCGGTTTCACTTGCGCGAATGCCGCTTTCTGCGCTTCGTAAACGAGATCGTAGACTTTGCGCTGCTCGGGCGAAAACGTTCCGTTCACCGGAAGCGTACGCGTGACATCGGCGGTGTAGAGCGATTCGACTTCAACGCCCGCATCAAGCAGCAGCAGATCGCCGCGCCGCACGCTGCCGTGGTTTTGCGTCCAGTGCAGCGTGCACGCATGTTCGCCGCACGCCGCTATCGTCAAATAACCGACGTCGTTCGCTTCCATGCGCGCGCGCCGCCAAAATGCCGCCTCGACTTCCCGTTCCGAAGAAGCGGCTCCCATGATGCCGATGACATCCTCGAACGCGCGCTTGGTGATCTGCACGCACGTGCGCAGCTCCGCAATCTCCACGGAGTCCTTGATTAGGCGCATCTCGCTCACGTGCGTGGCAAACTCGGCATCCTCGTCCGCATGGCGCACCTTCGCGCCGCGGATGCGCAGATCGTCGAGGTACGTTTCGATCTCCGTGCTCGGACGGCACGCATCCACGCCGTAGTAGATTTGACTTTCATCCACGCCGCGATGCCGGCCGACCCACAGCTCGCCGTGCACGCGATCCGTGAAGAACTCGGCCTTGCCGCGGTTGTGCGGCAAGACGAACAGCAGCGATGCATGACCGCCGCTCTCACGCGGTTCGAGCACCAGCATGCCGTCGGGTTCGCCCGGGCCCGCCAAATACGCAAAGTCGCTCGCGGTGCGGAACCGAAAGGTCGTGTCGTTCGCGCGCACGCGTTCCGTTCCGGACGGGACGACGAGGTATTCGCCCGGATACGCGCTCGAAAGCGCGTCGCGGCGGCGTCGATATTGATCGGCGTGCGGAATATGCGCCACGGTGATTGCCGCGTCGGTCCAGCCCGTCGACATGAAATCGACCAGCGCTTGCGGTGTGTCGGCGTCGTAGGCGGTGGCGGCGGGGGCCTTTTCGGGTGCTCTGCGCGTTTCCATAGCGCGCTATTCTTCGACGTCCAATCCCAAATCCAGCGCGGGAGCGCTGTGGGTAAGCCAGCCCGAGGAGATCAGGTCCACGCCGGTCCGTGCCACCGCCGCGGCACGCTCGGGAGTGATGGAGCCTGAGGCCTCGGTAAGCACGCGTCCCCCGGCCATAGCAACGGCGCGCTCCAGTCCGGCGCCGTGCATGTTGTCGAGCAGCACGGCGTCGACGCCGCACTCCAAGGCTTGCTCGAGTTGTTCGAGCGTGTCCACTTCGACTTGGACCTTGACCATGTGGCCGCAGCTTTTGCGCACGGCATCAACCGCCGCCCGCACGGAGCCGGCCAGTGCCAAGTGGTTGTCTTTGATGAGGACCGCGTCGTCAAGTCCGAAGCGGTGGTTGAAACCGCCGCCGCAGCGCACCGCATATTTCTCGAGCGCGCGCAAACCGGGAGTGGTCTTTCGCGTGCAGACGATCTTTGCGCGCGAGCCGGCGACCGCGTCGACGAGCGCGCGCGTTGCGGTTGCAATGCCCGAGAGCCGGCATGCAATGTTCAGCGCCGTACGCTCGCCGGTGAGAAGCGCGCGCGCCGCGCACGCAATAACGGCAACCGGTGCGCCGGCGCTCGCGAGCTCGCCGTCGCGGACGTGGACCGTAACGTTCGCATCGCGATCCAGCAGTTCGAAGGCGAGTACTGCGGCCTCCAAGCCGGCGATGGTGCCGGGTTTGCGCGCGACGATCCGCCCGCGGGCCTGCAGCCCGGCAGGAACGATTGCGTCCGTCGTCAGGTCGCTGCCGTGGCCGATATCCTCCAGCAGCGCGGCGCGCACGACCGGTTCGGCGATCAGGCGCGGCGGCGGATTAAGCAACGACGCCCAGCGTGGTGAACGATCGTTTCGCGAAGGCGGTGCTCGTCTGCGGATAATCGCTGCGGTAGTGGCTGCCGCGGCTTTCCTTGCGTGCGAGTGCGGCTTGTGTGACGAGCTGCGCAACCGTCAGAAGGTTGCGCAGTTCGCCGTCATGCACCGGCTGCGCCGCTTGCAGATCGCGGATCCGCCGCAGCGCGGTGCCCAAGCCTTGCGCGTTGCGCACGAGTCCGACGTTCGCGTACATCACCGCGCGCAGATCCGCAACAGCTTGCGCCGCGTCGGAGGCGGGCGGCGCGAACGCGTTCGTTTGGGACGGCGGCTGCACGCGCGCCGCGAGCGAGCCGCTCACATCGCAGGCCACGCGCGATCCGTACACGAGCGCTTCGAGCAGCGAATTGCTCGCTAAACGGTTCGCGCCATGCACGCCCGTCGCGCTGGTCTCACCGCACGCCCAAAGGCCGGGCAAACTCGAGCGTCCCCATTCGTCAACGGCGATGCCGCCCATGTGGTAGTGTGCTGCGGGCGTCACAGGAATCGCAACGCGGCGCGGATCGACGCCGGCATCCATGCACGCCGCAAATACCGTCGGAAACTTTTCGGGAAAGCGATCGCCGATCGTTTCGCGCGCGTCCAAACCGACGGTCCGGCCGGCACGCTGCTGAAAAAAAATGCTCCGGGCGACGACATCGCGCGGTGCGAGTTCCGCATCAGGGTGTTCCTCGAGCATGAAACGCTCGCCTAAATCGTCGCGAAGGATCGCGCCTTCACCGCGGATCGCTTCCGTCACGAGCGCAAGCGGATCGCGCAGCGCCGCAAGCGCCGTGGGATGGAACTGCACGAACTCCATATCGCTCACAACGGCGCCGGCCCGCGCTGCCATGGCGATGCCGTCCCCCGTGGATTGCAGCGGATTTGTCGTGTACCGGTAGAGTCGTCCGATTCCGCCGGCCGCAAGGACGGTTGCACGCGCGCTGAGCGCAAAGCTTTCCTTCGTCAGTGCATCGTGCGCGAACACGCCGTGCACGGCGCCGCCGTGCACAATGAGATCGTCCGCGACGGCGTTTTCGAGCACTTCGATGGAAGGCGTTGCGCGAACCGCCGCAATGAGGGTTTTCAAGATCTCGTGACCCGTCGCATCGCCGCCCGCTTTGACGATGCGGCGCCGGTTGTGCGCCGCCTCGCGTCCGAGCGCGAGCGCGCCGCTGGCCGTGCGATCGAAGCTCGCGCCGAGTTCGAGCAGTTCTTCAACGCGCGCCGGTGCATCTCGCGTCAGAATTTCGACAATCGCTTCATCGGAAAGCCCGGCGCCCGCGCGCTGCGTGTCGATCTGATGCAGATGCGGAGAATCGTCGGCACCCATTGCGGCGGCAATGCCGCCTTGCGCCCATTCTGAAGCGGCGCCGCTGCCGAGCGCTGTTTTTGAAAGCACCGTGACGCGCATCGGCGCGAGTTTGAGCGCTGCGGTAAGGCCGCCGATACCGGCGCCGACAATGACGGCAGCGCGTTCGGCGTTCACGTCAGCCCCGGGAGAACGCGAGCATGCGATCGACGGCGGCGCGTGCGCGCACGGCGACGGCAGGATCGATCGTCACTTCGTGCTGCATCATCTGCAGCGAATGCAGAATCTTCGGCAGCGTGTTGCGCTTCATGTGCGGACACAGGTTGCAGGGGCGCACGAACTCCACGCTGGGGAAGCTTGCCGAAACGTTGCTCGCCATCGAACACTCGGTGATCATGACGACGCGCGAGGGCCGCTGTTCGTCCACGTAACGGATCATCCCCGAGGTCGAGCCCACAAAGTCGGCTTCAGAAAGAACGCCGGGCGGGCATTCCGGATGCGCGAGCACGACAAGCGAGGGATCGTGATCGCGGTACGCGCGGATTTGCGCTCCGGTGAAACGCTCGTGCACCTCGCAGTGGCCTTTCCATGCGATGATTTCCGTGGAGGTCTGCGTTGCCACGTACTTGGCGAGATATTCGTCGGGCAGAAAGATGACGCGCGGCACGTCGAGCGCGTTGACGATCTTCACGGCGTTGCCGCTGGTCACGCACACGTCTGACTCCGCTTTCACTTCGGCCGAGGTGTTCACGTACGTGACGACGGGCACGCCGGGATATTTTTCGCGCAGCAGGCGTACGTCGGCGCCGGTGATGGATTCCGCGAGCGAACAGCCGGCGCGCAGGTCGGGCACGAGAACGGTCTTTTCCGGGTTGACGAGCTTCGCGGTTTCCGCCATGAAGTGAACACCGCACAGCACGATCACGTCCGCGCTGGTTTGCGCTGCTTCCACCGCTAGGCCGAGCGAATCGCCGACGATGTCGGCAACCGTGTGGAAGATCTCCGGAACTTGATAGTTGTGCGCCAGGATGACCGCGTTGCGTTCGCGTTTGAGGCGGTTGATTTCCGCAACGTAGGGTGCGTGCACGGGCCATTCGACGCGCGGAATGATGTGCTCGATCCGTTCGAAAATTTGCCGGGTTTGACGTTCGATCTCCGGCGTGGAGGAAAGTTCTGTTGCTGTCATGCGAGTTCTTGGTAGGGGGTTGGGCGAGAGGACGCCCTGCCTCCTTTTCTTCATGACCCTTTCACGGCAAAAAGGTTTTCACTCTCGTAACGCGCGCGTGCGCCGCGTCGTTTTGCCGCGGCGGCCAGGCGTTTGTTACTCGTTCGCCGGTTCCGCGTCGAACACGCGATCGACAGGCGTTTGAAACAATTTTGCAATTTTGAACGCGAGCGGCAGGCTCGGTGCGTATTTTCCCGTTTCAAGCGCATTGACGGTCTGGCGCGCAATCCCGAGCCGTTCCGCGACCTCGGCTTGCGACCACTCCCGTTCGGCACGCAGGACGCGAATGCGGTTCTTCATCAAGCGTACCGGCGTTTGACGAACGGAAGCGAGACCGCCCAGATGATATCGACGCACGCGAAGGCCCACCACGCCTGCGAATGCGGCAGGCCGGCACCTTCGAGGAACGTGTACGTCATCGCAAGCGCTGCCGTGATGCCGGCGGCTATCGCGAGCGCCTCCAAATGGATCTGGCGCTGCAGTTCGTCGATGCCCAGCATGAACTGAATCACTGCCGCAACGACGCCGAACATCGGCAGCGCCGGGGTCGCCGCAACCAGCGCCTGCAGCACCGGGCCGAAGTGGTGGGTCTGGAGTGTACGGATGCTCGCGAGCAGCACGACGACGTACAACGCCATAAGTCCGGCCAGTTGGATTGTATAGCGGCGGGCGATCTGTTTTTCGCGCAAAGTCATTTGGGTGTCACGTTTCACCGACTTATAGTACGGTATAAGCGACATATCGTCAAGTTAACACTACACGCGCTACGGGTGCTTCGGCGCCGTGCCGGCTGAGACGAAGCTCGGAATAAAGGCCCGTATTATTAACGGTTGCCCCGGATGGCCTTGACCGATATCATTAAGGCAG